>CP065161.1:600000-1200000 GCA_015693905.1 Rhodobacterales bacterium HKCCA1288
GCCCTTTGCCTGTCTTGGCCGAAACCGTGACCATCGACACGCCTTTTATTTGCGGCAATAATTTTTCAAGACGATCCCGCAGGAATTTTAGTTTTTCCTGCTTCTCATCCTCAACATCCCATTTGTTTACCGCAATCACCACCGCGCGCCCCTCACGCTCGGCCAGATCAGCGATGCGCAAATCTTGCGCCTCAAATGGAATGGCCGCATCCAGCAAAACCACGACCACTTCGGCAAATTTGACAGCACGCAGACCATCGGCCACGGAGAGCTTTTCCAGTTTTTCCTGCACGCGGGCGCGTTTGCGCATCCCTGCCGTGTCGAAAATCCGCATCGGCACCCCATCCCATGTCACTGGAAGGGAGATCGCATCACGGGTGATCCCCGCCTCGGGGCCAGTGAGCAAACGCTCCTCCCCCAAGATTTGGTTGATGAGGGTGGATTTGCCTGCATTGGGGCGGCCGATTACGGCGATTTGCAAAGGCCGCTCAAGCGTTAATTCGCGCAGGCCCCCTTCCTCAGTTTCATCTTCATCAAGCTCGATATCGGTTTCTGGGCTGTAATCCTCGGCTTCCTTCGCCTCGATCAGCGGGGCAAGGGCCACGGCCAATTCGCCCATACCTTCGCCATGCTCAGCGGATAGGGCTAAGGGCTCGCCCAAGCCCAGTTCATAGGCCTCAAGCCACCCTGCCTGCCCTGCCCGTCCTTCGGATTTATTTGCGCCCAAAAGAACAGTGACACCGCGCTTGCGCAGTAGATCGGCAAAGGCGTGATCGGTCGGCGTCAGGCCTGTGCGCGCGTCAATCAAAAATAGGCACGCATCCGCCATATCGACCGCCCGCTCCGTCAGGCGGCGCATACGGCCTTGCAGACTGTCATCTGTGGCCTCCTCAAGGCCCGCCGTGTCAACCACAGTGAACCGCATCGACCCAAGCCGCGCCGCCCCTTCGCGCAGATCACGGGTGACACCGGGTTGATCATCAACCAAGGCAAGGCGCTTGCCCACCAAACGATTGAACAAGGTGGATTTGCCCACATTGGGCCGACCAATAATGGCGAGGGTAAAGCTCATGATCTCGACAGTGTAAAATTCCTAAGACCCGTCCCCTATCTTAAGGCAGGGACGAAGGAAAGCCCAAGCAAATCTCGACTGCTATTTTGCGCGGCGCAGCATCAGATCGAACCGCTCGAGAAACCGCGAACGATCCGCCTTGGCAAAGGGGCGCGGGCCAGAAGGGGCGCCCTCCTGCGGCAGGCCAGCCCGCAAATCAGCCATAAGCGCGCGTGTTGCCACCTGCGCGCCGATTGTGTCCATTGTATAAGCATCCCCCTTGGGCGAAATCACCTGTGCGCCTGATTTCAACGCGCGTTCCGCCAAAAGAATATCGCCAGTCACCACAATATCACCCGCTTCAAGCCCGGCTATGATCGCATCATCAGCGGCATCAAACCCGTCCCCCACCAGATGCATCGCCAAAAGCGGGTGATCGGGCAGACGCAAATATTGATTGGCCACAAAGCGCAATCCAATCTTGTGGCGCAGCGCCACGCGAATGGCCTCTTCGCGCACGGGACAGGCATCTGCATCCACAAAAACCATCGGAGAGCTTGGCCTTGGCATTTCAGTCTTGGGGGCATCTTCCGTCATTTTCACGTCTCCCGCGCCTGCTGTGCGCGAATCTTCCAATTTCCGCCCGCGGGAAAAAAATCGTCTAGCGGGGCATTTTGCAGAAAAATGTAAGGCGAATTGGCTCAATTCCCTCCATCCACAGGCGAATGATCCGCAAATCCGCGCAAATGCGGTTCAATTCTCCGCCGTTATGGGTCGTTTTCTCTTTCCAACCCCGTAAGCTGGCATTAATTCTTATCCATCTGGGGTAATAACAACAACTTGGGAGTTCTTCATGAAAAAACTTTTGCTGGCTTCGGCCGCCTCCTTGGCGCTTGCGTCCATGGCAACCGCACAAGAGGTAAAGATCGGCACTGTTGTGGGCTTTACAGGCCCGCTTGAATCGCTTGCGCCTGACATGGCTGGTGGCTCGGAATTGGCGATGAACGAAGTGAACGCAAGCGGCAATTTCCTGAACGGCGCGACTGTTGTCTCCGTGCGCGGCGACAGCACGTGTATTGACGCGGCCGCTGCAACCGCTGTTGCAGAACGCCTCATCACATCTGATGGCGTCAGCGGGATTGTCGGCGCGGATTGCTCGGGCGTCACCAACGCAATGCTGCAAAACGTAGCTGTGCCAAACGGCATGGTCATGGTGTCCCCATCCGCCACTTCGCCTGCGCTGACCACCGTTGAAGACAATGGCCTCTTCTTCCGCACCGCGCCTTCTGACGCGCGTCAGGGTGTTGTGATGACCGAAGTGATCATGGATCGCGGCATCAAATCCGTGGCTGTGACCTATACCAACAACGATTACGGCCAAGGCTTGGCTGATAGCTTTGCCGCAGCATTCGAAGCTGCAGGTGGCACTGTGACCCTCGTTGCAGCGCATGAAGATGGCCGTGCGGATTACTCTGCAGAGGTAGGCGCCTTGGCGGCTGCGGGCGGTGACGCATTGGTCGTTGCAGGCTATGTGGATCAGGGCGGCTCGGGCATCATCCGAGCGGCGCTGGATTCTGGCGCGTTTGAAACCTTCGTCTTCCCTGACGGCATGGTATCTTCTGCCCTCGTTGAAAATTTTGGCAGCGAGATTGATGGCTCCTTCGGCCAGCACCCTGGCACCGATAGCGAAGGTGCATCGATTTTCGAAACCCTCGCCGCTGAAGCAGGGTTCGATGGCACCCAGCCTTTCGCAAAAGAATCCTATGACGCAGCAGCCTTGATCATGTTGGCCATGCAGGCCGCAGGCTCAAGCAACCCTGCCGATTACGCAGGCGAGATCATGGATATCGCAAACGCCCCAGGCACACCAATCCTGCCTGGTGAATTGGGCAAAGCCTTGGAATTGATCGCAGCGGGCGAAGACATCGACTATGTTGGTGCCTCTGCCGTTGAATTGATCGAGCCAGGTGAATCCGCGGGCAACTATCGCGAGATCGAAATCTCTGGCGGCGAGATCACAACAGCACGTTTCCGCTAAGTTGATCTAATCAAGACCAACGGGCAGCCCGGAGTGATTTCCGGGCTGCTTCGTTTAAAGGATGCGGGACAAGCGATGATTACTGTCGAAAATCTGCACAAACATTTTGGCGGCTTTCACGCCGTGGATGGCGCAAGCCTGACAATTGAAACAGGCTCTATCACCGGTCTGGTTGGCCCCAATGGCGCGGGAAAGACCACGCTGTTTAACGTGATTGCGGGCGTTTTGCCCCCGACATCGGGCCGCGTTGTCATGGATGGCGAGGATATTACGGGCCTTCCGCCCCACGCGCTATTTGGCAAGGGATTGCTGCGCACATTTCAGATCGCGCATGAATTCTCATCCATGAGCTGCCGCGAGAACCTGATGATGGTGCCAAGCGGTCAATCGGGGGAAACCCTGTGGAACACATGGTTCGGGCGCAAACGCATCGCCGAAGAAGAGCGCGCGCTTAAAGCCAAGGCCGATGAGGTGTTGGAGTTTCTGACCATTTCCCATCTCGCAGATCATCCGGCAGGCGCGATTTCTGGTGGTCAAAAGAAGCTGCTGGAACTGGGTCGCACGATGATGGTTGATGCAAAGATCGTGTTTCTGGACGAGGTGGGTGCAGGCGTTAACCGCACGCTGTTGAACACGATCGGCGATGCGATCATCCGCCTGAACAAAGAGCGCGGATATACATTCTGCGTCATTGAACATGACATGGATTTCATCGGGCGGCTTTGTGACCCTGTGATCGTTATGGCCGAAGGGCGCGTTTTGGCCGAAGGCACATTGGACGAGATCAAAGCCAATGACGATGTGATTGAGGCCTATCTTGGGACAGGTCTAAAAAATAAGGACAAGATCGGGGCATGAGCGAGACATCACCCTTTTTGATCGGCGAGGCGATGACGGGCGGATATGGCAAAGGGGCCGATATCCTGCACAGTTGCACCATCGCGGTCGAGCGCGGCGAGATCGCCGTCATTGTGGGCCCTAATGGCGCGGGCAAATCGACCGCCATGAAGGCGGTCTTTGGCATGCTGTCGCTGCGCGAGGGGCGTGTTGTGTTGGACGGGGATGATATCACCGCACTTTCGCCGCAAGATCGCGTTGTGCGCGGGATGGGGTTTGTGCCGCAAACCAATAACATCTTCACCTCTATGACAGTCGAAGAAAATTTGGAGATGGGTGCCTATATCCGCCGCGATGATTTTCGCGACACGATGGAACAGGTCTATAGCCTCTTTCCAATCCTAAAAGACAAACGCCGCCAAGCGGCGGGCGAATTATCAGGCGGGCAGCGTCAACAAGTGGCCGTGGGTCGCGCGCTGATGACCAAGCCGAAAGTGTTGATGTTGGATGAGCCGACCGCAGGTGTTTCGCCCATTGTTATGGACGAGTTATTTGACCGCATCATCGAAGTGTCCCGCACGGGCATCCCCATTTTGATGGTCGAACAAAACGCCCGTCAGGCGTTGGAAATCGCGGATAAGGGCTTTGTTTTGGTGCAAGGGCGCAATGCCCATACAGGCACAGGCAAAGAACTGTTGGCAGATGCGGATGTGCGCCGCTCCTTCTTGGGGGGTTGAGGAATGGATCTTCTAAACGCAATTGTCGCTTTGTTGAATTTCGTGATTGTGCCTGCCACCGCCTATGGCGCGCAATTGGCGCTTGGGGCGCTTGGGGTGACGTTGATTTACGGCATCTTACGCTTTTCCAATTTCGCGCATGGTGACACGATGGCCTTTGGCACGATGATCACCATTCTGGCCACATGGGGCCTGCAATCTTTGGGCGTCACGGCGGGGCCTTTGCCAACCGCCCTCATCGCCCTGCCCCTTGGCATCGCTGCCACAGCCGCCTTGGTGGTCGGCACGGATAAGATGGTCTATCGCTTTTATCGCCAAACCAAAGCCAAGCCTGTGATCTTTGTGATTGCCTCAATTGGCGTGATGTTCGTGATGAATGGGATCGTGCGCTTTATCATCGGGGTTGATGATCAAAACTTTGCCGATGGGGCAAGGTTCCTAATCTCTGCTCGTGATTTCAAAGACATGACAGGCCTTGACGAAGGGCTTGCCATCCGTTCGACCCAAGCGATCACGGTGATCGTGGCGATTTTGGCGGTGGTGGCCCTGTTTTGGTTCTTGAACAAAACCCGCACGGGCAAATCCATGCGCGCGTTTTCCGATAACGAAGATTTGGCACTGCTCTCAGGCATCAACCCTGAGCGTGTTGTGATGATCACATGGTTGATTGTGGCGGCTTTGGCGACCACGGCGGGCGTGCTTTATGGTCTCGACAAAAGCTTTAAGCCCTTCACCTATTTCCAACTGCTCTTGCCCATATTTGCCGCCGCGATTGTGGGCGGGCTTGGCAATCCTCTGGGGGCAATTTTGGGGGGCTTCCTGATCGCCTATTCCGAAATCGCGGTCACCTATGCCTTCCGTAAGGTGGTTGGATATATCGGCCCCGAAGGCTGGAGCCCCGAAGGAATGCTGCAGCTTCTATCGACCGATTATAAATTTGCCGTCAGCTTTACGATCCTTCTGATCGTGCTTCTGTTTAAACCCACAGGGATCATGAAAGGAAAATCGGTATGAACCTGACACTGGATCGCAAGGCGGCAGTTCTCTTTGCGTTGGTGGCTGTGCTTTATATCGGCACAGGCTTTGTTCAATCTTGGAACACCGCGCTGTCTATTCTGAACATGGGTCTGATCTCGGCCATCATGGCGCTTGGTGTGAATATCCAATGGGGCTATGCGGGCCTCTTTAACGTG
Organism: Rhodobacterales bacterium HKCCA1288; assembly: GCA_015693905.1. Classification (NCBI taxonomy): domain Bacteria; kingdom Pseudomonadati; phylum Pseudomonadota; class Alphaproteobacteria; order Rhodobacterales; species Rhodobacterales bacterium HKCCA1288. Next base: position 605,857 of record CP065161.1, read on the forward strand.
GGTGTAATGGGCTTTACCGCGCTTGGCGGTTTGGCGGCTGTTTTGGTGGCCTCTGACCCTGTTGAGGGGGCATGGGGGGCCACAGGCGGATGGCAAATCTTGCTTGCCCTGTTGATGGGCGGCGCAACCATTGCCGCCGCGATTGCGCTATGGGGCAAGATGAAAGGTCACAAATTGCGCGGCCTTGCGATGGCGGGCTTGTTAATCGCGGGCTTTTTCATCTTCCGCGCGGTGTTTGACCCTGCTGTGGCCACGGTTGAGGCCATTGACCCTGCCTTGACAGGCAATATCGGGGGCCTTGGTTTGCCCATCATTCTGGCATGGCCTGTGGGTGGGCTGCTTGCCGCAGGGGCCGCATGGATCATCGGGAAAACCGCGCTTGGTCTGCGGTCGGATTATCTGGCGATTGCCACTTTGGGTGTGGCTGAGATCATCATCTACATCCTGAAAAACGAAGATTGGTTGGCGCGCGGCGTGAAAAACGTCATCGGCCTGCCCCGCCCTGTGCCTTACGAGGTTGCCCTACAAGCCAACCAAGCCTTTGTTGGCGCAATGCAAGGATTAGGCGCTGACCCTGTCACCGCCTCCTCCATCGCGGTCAAGCTGTCCTATGCGGTGTTATTCTCAATCGTTCTGATTGCCCTGATCTGGCTGACACAGCGCGCGCTCAACTCGCCTTGGGGGCGGATGATCCGCGCCATTCGCGACAACGAAGTTTCTGCCGCCGCGATGGGAAAAAATGTCACGGCGCGGCATTTGCAGATTTTCATCCTTGGTTCGGCCGTTTGTGGCCTTGCAGGCGCAATGATGACCACGTTGGACAGCCAACTTGTGCCAAGCACCTATCAACCGCTGCGCTTTACCTTCCTGATCTGGGTGATGGTGATTGTGGGCGGATCAGGCAACAATATCGGCGCGGTCTTGGGCGGCTTCTTGATCTGGTGGTTCTGGATTCAGGTCGAACCTTTGGGTCTGTTGCTGTTGCAGGGGATCACGGCGGGCATGGCCGAAGGATGGCTGAAAGATCACCTGATGGATGCCGCCGCGCATATGCGCCTTTTGACCATGGGTCTTATCCTGCTATTGGTCTTACGCTTCAGCCCGCGTGGCCTGTTGCCAGAACGCTGAAAAAACAGCGCCCGCGGAGCGAAGGGGTCCCCTTGGGCTGCGCGGGCGCGTCAAAACCACGCTTCAAAGCTGAGGTTCAGGTAACTCAGCGAGGATCTCATCAATGCGATCTGCCAAGGCCGCGTCAATCGCGGCAATCGCCTCATCGGTGATATCAATATCATCTCGGGCAAAGATCACAGCGCGGCGATCCATCAGCACCTCAGCCCCGCTGCGCTGCACCAGATCAATAAGAATTGGCCCCATAATTTCAAGGAACCGCTGTCGCGCCGCTTCCGCATAGGCGCCAAGCGCGCGGTTTTTCGCGTCTTGCTCGCTGCGGATTTCAACGACACGGGCGTCAAATTCAGCAGCACGCAGGCGGAAATCCTCGATGCTGAGGCTGCTGCGCAATTCGGTCAACCGTTGTTCTTCTTGGGTCAGAACATCTTCAATCTCACGGTTCTGTGCCGAAAGATCACGACCCACGCGATCAATCACCCCCCCGACCGCTTGACCAAAGACCGAGCCAGAAAACAGGCGGTCTTGATCAATCAGCAACACCTGCGCGGGTGCTTGCGGGGGTTGAACGGTAATATCCTGCGCCCTCGCCCCTGCCCCATAGATGGCAAGCACAAGGGCACATCCACCCACGCGCAGCCAAGCGCGCAAAGGCATCAGAACCGCGCCTCAACCGTAAAGTCGAAGTTGCGGGTGCGGTCATAGGATTCATTAGAAACAGGCCGCGAGAAGTTAAACCGCAGCGGGCCGATTTGCGTATCCCAGAAGATCGAGAAGCCAATCGTGCTGCGCAGATAGCTGTCATCGTCAACGAGGTTGCCACCTGTGCCCAAGACGTCATCCAAGCCCCATAGCGTGCCAACGTCATAAAAGACGCCGCCTGAAATGCCATATTCGGCGGGCACCCCGATGGGGAAGCCTGCCTCAAAGCGCGCAACGGCGAATTGGTTGCCGCCAAGCGCGTCTTGGTTCGCAGAATTGCGATCCCGTGGCCCGATCCCGCCTGCATCAAAACCACGCATTTGGCGCGACCCGAGGAAGAAACGATCCGTAACGCGGCTATTGCCATCAAGCATATTCACCGAGCCAAGCTCGAACGCGGCACGCAACGAGACCTCTTCACGGAAGGCCGTGGTCTCCCCCTGCACAAGCGCAGTGGTGCGCAGGAATTGATCATCACCCAATCCCCCCAATTCAGCATTGGCGCGCAACAATACGCCCGAGGTTGGGTCAAGCCCCACGCCGCGTGTGTCGTAAATATAGCCCAGACCGATGGAGCTGCTGTCATAGCTGCCCGCCTCGCGCCGCAGAATATCCGATGATGTGGTCGGAACATTGGTCAATTCTGACTGCGCAATCCGCAAAGAGGGGCGCAAACGTCCGTATTCACTGACAGGAAATTCCAACGCACCGCTGACACCCACTTCATTGGTGTTATAGGTCGCATTTTGTTGGTCGGTCGAACTGCTGAAAACCGACAGAGCCAATTCCAAATCACGGCGCAAATAGGCGGGTTCAATAAAATTCGCCTGCAAGGAACGCGAGCCAGAGGTGGTATCAAAGGACAGACCCACGGTCTGACCCCGCCCGCGCCAATTGCGTTCGTTAAACTGAACCGCAAGCCCGGTGCCAACATCGGTCGAATAATTGACCGAGAAGCCAAGCGTGCCTGTTGGCGTTTCTTCGACATTCACATCCACGATCACCTGATCGCTGCCTGTGCCTTCGCGCGCATTCACGTCAACATTTGAAAAGAAATTCAGCGCACGGATCCGTTCGGCCGCTTGGCGAATTTCGCGTGGATCAAACGGATCCCCTTCGACCATATCGAATTGACGCCGCACAACGCGGTCAAGCGTGGTTGCATTGCCCTCAATATCAATCCGCTCTACGAAAACACGCGGGCCGCGGACAATGGCAAATTCCACATCCAAGGTGAGATCTTCGTCATTTCGGGTGATCCGCGGTTCAACACGGATGAAGCGCAACCCCTGCTCGGTCGCCAGATTTTCAAGCCGCGAAATCGTGCGATCCACCAGACGCGGAGAATAGGTTACACCCTCGTCCAGGCCGATTGCCGCTTGGAATTCTTCGACATTCACTTCGGGCAAGTCACTGCTTGCGGTTAATGCACCGAAGGAAAAGCTTTGCCCTTCAACGATGTTAAAGGTCACAAAGAACCCGTCCCGCGCACGGGCAAGTTCCGATGTGACAGATTGCACTTCAAAATCAACATAGCCGCGATCACGATAGAAATCGGTCAAAAGCTGTTGATCAAAGGCCAGTCGATCCGCCACGAATGTATCGCGGCTGATAATCGCGCGGAAAAACCCCGCTTGGGTGGATTGCAGAACACGGCGCAAACGGCGGTCTGAAAAGGCGCGGTTGCCGACAAAGGTGATGCTTTCGGTTTCCACCACGCGGCCTTCGGTAATCTCAAAGGCTAGATCAACGCGGTTGTCGCTGCGGCGGATGATCTGCGGGGTCACGGTTGCACTCAGGCGGCCTGTCTGGCGATAGGCATCCACGATGGCCTGTGCATCGGCCTCGGCGATGGCGGGACTATAGACGCGGCGCGGTTGTGATGTCAGCAAAGCTGAAAGCGCATCATCATCAAGAAGATCATTTCCCTCGATGCTGATCTCGTTGATCGTAGGGTATTCTTGCAACTCGATAAACACCGTGTTGCCCTCTAGGCGCAGATCAACTGTTTCAAACAGACCTGTATCCTGCAGGCGGCGCAAGGCATCATTGGCTTGGCCTGCTGTGATTGTGCCGCCGGGCGTGATGCCTGCATATGAGAGGATCGTTGCCTCCTCGATGCGGATATTTCCGTCAATAACAATCGCGTCCAGCGCAATATCCTGCGCAACCGCAAGCCCTGAAAGGGCCATCCCCATCGCCAAAACCGAGGCTGTCATCAGCCCGCTGCGATATTTGCGATTGTTTGATTTACGCGACATACTGCGCCCGCCTTTTTTGCTTTAGCAAATCCTAAAGCATCCCTAGCGATTGCAGGGGGCAATGTCAAAAAAATGCGCGCAAAAACGGGCGAAACTTACGCCCTTTTCAGCCTCTCGGTGTTAGCTTTGCACAATCGGTGCAAGCATCACCGCAAAACCCAAAGCCAAAACAACGATACTGGGGCCAAGGATACGATCCCCAAGAATCGCCGACAGATAGCTGAGGCGCGGCAATTGGCGCTGTAAAAATTTCATCGGTCTTTGATCCCCGAATATGTGAAACACATATTAGCGGATACCAAAACACTTGGGCAGAATTGGGGCGAATTCAGGGGAATTCAGCGGCCTGCCTTAGGGGCAAAGCAGAACATCATTGAATACCGCGAACACCATCAACCCCATGATCAGGGTCAACCCAACCGTCATAAAAACACGCATGAACATTTCAGGCGGTTTGCGTCCTGCAACGGCCTCAAAGGCGTAAAGCATCAGATGCCCACCATCCAGAATTGGGATCGGGAAAAGATTCATCAAACCAACCGCGGTGGAGAGAACCGCAATCAGCCAGATAAAGCTTGCAATCCCTTGCGCGGCGGCGGCACCTGAGGTTTCCGCAATTCCCACTGGGCCTTGCAGATTACAGGTCGAAATTGCCCCTGTGATCATATGCCAAAGCCCCGATAGCGATGAGGTGATGATGAACCCTGTTTGCGACACCCCATAGGAGAGCGCGGCCAATGGCCCCACCGCCTCGGTTTGCGGAACAAAGAGCATGCCCCCCGTGACGCCGATCAGGTAACGCGTTTCAAACCCACCCGATGCGACAGGCAAATCGGTGCGCCGCGGCGACAGGGTCACAGCGATTTCCTGCCCCTCTTGGGTGCCATTCGCCCGCCAAAGCGTCAAATCAATCGGCGCACCCTCCGCCTGATCAACCGCCGCGCGGAGTTGCGAAAAGCTCCAGATATCCGCGCCATTCACGGCCAAAATCACATCGCCCTCGCGCAAGCCCGCTTCCATGGCCGCCGATTGCGGCTGAACGCCATCAACGACAGGCGGCAGCGGCGCTGAGGCCTCGACCAAAATGGCGCGATCATCGCGCAGCACTTCATAGCTCACACGCGGACGAGGCGGCAGGTCAGAGGCGATTTGCAAAAGCGCCGCAAAACTTTCAATCTCCTGCCCCTCAACGGCAAGGATCAGATCCCCCGCCTCAAGCGATTGATAGACAGGCGGCAGGGCGCGCGGCGCCCCAACACGGGGCTCATCCGTTGCTTGACCCGAGACCAAGACCACGCCTGCGAAAATCGCAATGGACAGGATAAAATTGAACAACGGCCCTGCCACAACCGTGGCCGCGCGGGCCCAAAGGGGCGCGCCATGCATCGTATTGCGCGCAGGCGTAACCGCCACATCCGCCCCGACCGAGGCGGCATTCGCATCACCTGCAAATTTGACATAACCGCCAAACGGCAAAGCCGCGATTTGCCATTGCGTGCCCCGCCGATCTTTGCGCGAGAGCAGCACAGGCCCAAACCCGATAGAAAACACATCCGCACGGATGCCAGACCACCGCCCGACAATATAGTGACCATATTCATGGATCGCTACGATGATTGAAATCGCCGCAATAAAGGCCAACATGGTAAAGGCAAAACTGCCGAATTGGGGGAGGAAATCCATCACTTGCCCTGTATTTTATGTCTTTTTGATCTGCACAGAAATCACTGACCGCGCCCGCACCCTTGCGAGATGGTTCATCGCGAGAACATCTGCAAGGGTTTCAAGCGGATTTGACAGGGTTAATTCCTTGGAAAGCGCGGCAAGTGTCTCTTCAACCACCGCAGCCATGTCCATAAATCCAATCTCGCGCGCCAAAAACGCGTCAAGCGCCACTTCCTTGGCGGCGTTGAAGGCGGCCCCAGCCCCCCCGCGCATCTCCATCACATCGCGGGCAAGGCGCAAGGCAGGAAAACGCGCCAAATCTGGCGCCTCGAATTGCAGTTGCGCAATCTGCGCCAGATCAAGCCGCGCGACAGGAAGATCCTGACGCTTTGGCCAATATAAGGCATAGCCAATCGCATGGCGCATATCTGGCGGGCCAAGATGGGCCATCAACGCACCATCGCGAAACCCCACCAAAGCATGGATTAAGGATTGCGGGTGGATGATGGTTTCTATCTGCGCGGGCGAAATCCCAAAATATTCTCGCGTTTCAATGAGTTCCAGCGCCTTGTTAAACATTGATGCGCTGTCGATTGTAATCCTTTGCCCCATATCCCAATTCGGATGCGCCCCCGCATCTTCGGGTGTCGCATGGGCCAATTTCTCAATCGGCCAATGCCGCAAACCGCCGCCAGACGCGGTGATGATCACGCGCTCAACCTCGGCAATATCTTCACCGACAAGGGCTTGAAAAACGGCGGAATGTTCGCTGTCTACGGGCAAGATCCTTGCACCATGGGATGCGGCCGTTGCCAAAAGCAATTGCCCCGCCGCAACCAAGCTTTCCTTATTTGCCAAAGCCAGCGTCGCGCCTTGTTCCAGCGCCGCAAATCCAGGCGCGATGCCCGCCGCGCCTACAATGGCCGACATGACCCAATCGGCAGGGCGCGATGCGGCCTCGATCAACGCGGCCTCGCCTGCGGCGGCCTCAACCCCCGTTCCTGCAAGCGCAGATTTCAGATCAGGCAGCCGATCTTCATAGGCGGTTACCGCGATTTCGGCACGATGTGAGATGGCATCCCGCGCCAATTGGTCAATATTGCCCCCGCCCGAAAGTGCCACAACCCGATAGGCATCAGGGGCACGCGCGATCAAATCGAGGGTGTTCTGCCCGATGGAGCCAGTGGCCCCAAAAATACTGACACGGCGCATCTGAGCAATTTTCCCTTATTGCGGTGGGAAGCTTGTTAAGCTTTCAACCAAGAGTAGCAAAGCCGCAGCGCCAATCATACCATCAAAACGGTCAAAAACTCCGCCATGTCCGGGCAATAATCGCGAGCTGTCCTTGACCCCCACATGACGCTTAATGGCGCTTTCCGCCAAATCCCCCATCTGGCTGGCAAAGGCCAAGGCAACTGAAATTGCAATAATCCCTGCGCCTGCTTCTGTTTGGGTCATATAGGCAACCCCAACGCATCCCGCACCAATCCAGCCTGCAATCGTTCCAGACCATGTTTTCTTTGGGCTAACACGCGGCCAAAACTTTGGCCCACCCACAACGCGGCCAACGAGATAGCCCGCAATATCGGTCGCAACCACAACCAAAACGAGCCATGTCATCCAGACAAAGCCAAAGGTCTCGCGATGTGCCAAAAGGCCGTAAGCGGCAAAGCTGATCAACAGCGCGAAGGGCATATATTTTTCGCGCCGCTCTTGCAGCAAAACAAGGCCAAGAAAGGCAGGCAAAAACAAAATAGGCAGCGCATAGGCAGGTGGCAGAATATGGGCGGCATAAAGGCAGGCAATCATCCCTGCCCCAAGCCCCGCCGAGCGCATCAACGAGGCGCCCAACATCACGGCCAATTCCCAGATCAAAATCCCTGCGATCAGGAAAATCATGCCAACATAAACGGGGCCACCCAACCAAACCGCATAAAGACCCGTCACAGCCATCAAAAGCCCTGTGATCATACGCGGCCAGAAATCAGAAAACAGGCTTTGGGGTTGATCGCTCACGCAGTGACCCCACCAAAACGGCGCTCGCGCAGACCATAGCGGGCAAGAATTTCGGCAAATTCTTGGGCAGTGAAATCAGGCCAAAGCGTATTGACGAATTCATATTCAGAATAGGCAGATTGCCACAAAAGAAAATTCGAAATGCGCGCCTCGCCCGATGTGCGGATCACCAGATCAGGATCAGGCAACACATAGGTGTCGAGATATTTGGGGAAGGTTTCGTCATCAATATCAGCGGCTTTGATTTTCCCCGCGGCCACATCATGGGCCAAACGCTTGGCGGCGCGGCTCACCTCATCGCGGCCGCCATAATTCAAGGCAACCGTCAAATGCAGCTTGTCATTTTCAGCGGTCATCAATTCAAGATTGTCCATCATCTCGACCAAAGACGGCTCAAGGCGCACGCGATCCCCGATGAAACGCACCCGCACCCCTGCCTTGATCAAGGCCTTGGTTTCATTGGTCAGATACCGCCGAAACAGGCGCATGAGGCCCGCAACTTCTGTTTGGGTACGTTTCCAGTTTTCGGTCGAAAAGGCGAAAATCGTCAGGTATTTCACACCTAAATCAGGGCAGGCCCGCGCAATTTCCTTGACCCGCGCAGCGCCCGCATGATGGCCAACAAGACGCGGGCGGCCGCGCATCTTTGCCCAACGACCATTGCCATCCATGATAATGGCGACATGGGCAGGATTGCTTCGGCTCATCCGCATATCCCCTTTTTTACTTTGCCTAGACCTGCATGATCTCGGCTTGCTTGCCCTCAAGCGCCGCGTCAACTTTGGCGATAAAACTATCGGTCAACTGTTGCACTTCGGTCTCCCAGAATTTCTGGTCATCCTCACTCAGGCCCGCTGATTTGGCTTTTTTGATTTGATCCATCCCGTCACGGCGCAAATTGCGCACGGCCACACGGGCGTGTTCGGCATATTGCGCAGCAACTTTGGTCAATTCGCGGCGGCGTTCTTCGTTCAATTCGGGGATCGGCAGCATGATGATCGTGCCGTTCAGTTGCGGGTTAATACCCAAGCCCGATTCACGAATGGCTTTTTCCACCTTACCGACCATTGCCTTGTCCCACACATTGATGGTGACCATGCGCGGCTCTGGCACGTTTACGGTGCCCACCTGATTGATGGGGGTCATCTGGCCATATGCCTCAACCATAACAGGTTCGAGCATCGTGGCGGAGGCGCGGCCTGTGCGCAGAGAGGCGAATTCCGTTTTCAGGGCGGAAATTGCGCCCTCCATCCGGCGGGTCAGATCATCTAGATCAAGTTCGAATTCATCTGCTGACATTGCCTCACTCCTCGCTTGTCAGGTCGCTTTGGCCCCATATAACCTGCGGGGCTGCCTGTTTCTATGGCTTTAGCGCACTTTTGTATAGGTTCCCTGCCCCGACAAAATCCCCCGAAATCCACCTGGCTCATCAAGGCTAAAGACAATGATCGGGGTGTCGTTTTCGCGCGCAAGCGCGATGGCCGAGGCATCCATGACGCCAAGATGCTGTGCGAGAACCTCATCATAGCTGATCTCGTCAAAGCGTTTCGCATCGGCGTGTTTTTTGGGATCTTTATCATAGACCCCGTCCACCTTGGTGCCCTTAAAGATTGCATCACAATGCATCTCATTGGCGCGCAATGTGGCGGCTGTATCTGTTGTGAAATAGGGGTTTCCTGTGCCTGCTGCAAAAATACAGACGCGCTTTTTCTCCAAATGACGCACCGCACGGCGGCGGATATAAGGCTCGCAGACCTGATCCATCGGAATGGCCGAGATCACGCGGGTAAAGACCCCAAGCCCCTCAAGCGCGCTTTGCATCGCAAGCGCGTTCATCACCGTGGCCAGCATCCCCATATAATCGGCTGTGGTGCGCTCCATCCCCTGCGCGCTGCCTTGCAAGCCGCGAAAGATATTGCCGCCCCCAATGACCATGCAAATCTCCACCCCCAAATCATGCACCGATTTTACCTCGCGCGCGATCCGCTCGACTGTGGGCGGATTGAGGCCAAAGCCCTTATCGCCCATCAAGGCCTCGCCCGAAATTTTCAGCATGACGCGTTTATAGGTTGTTGTGGGGGTGGCATCGCTTGCGGCCATGATATCCTCGTTCAAACGGGTGGCAGGCCGCAGATCGGGCCAAAGCCACCAATGGGTGATTGAGCTTGGCGCATCATCGTCTAAAATGCGGATCACTTCAACGGTCGCGCCTGCCCTAGCGACTAAATATGCCAAAGCACGCCCAAGCGAAACCAGATATTGCTAGGCGCGCCGCAAAAGATCAGGAAAAAGGCACGGCATTGGACGCATTTAATTTGGAATTCGCAAAAGACATTGCGCCTGATCGTCCGATCCTGATTGCGGGGGCCACGGCCAGCGGGAAATCTGCGCTTGCCCTTGCCTTGGCTGACAGGTGGGGTGGGCAAATCATCAATGCAGACGCGCTGCAAGTCTATGACGGATGGCGCCTCTTGACCGCCCGCCCCAGTGCCGCGGACGAGGACAGATGCCCGCATCATCTCTATGGGCATGTGCCGTTTTTGGGCGATTATTCCGTGGGGGCATGGCTGCGCGATTTGGCGCCGCTGCTGCGCACAGGGCCGCGTCCCATTATCGTGGGAGGCACAGGGCTTTATTTTCGTGCGCTAACCGAAGGTTTGGCCGAAATCCCGCCTGTGCCAAAGGCCGTGCGCATCGCGGCAGATGGACAAAGCCATGCGGACCTTTTGGCCGATTTAGAGCAATCCGACCCCGTGATTTATGCAAAGATTGACAGACAAAACCGCGCCCGCGTTCAGCGCGCTTGGGAGGTGTGGCGCGCCACAGGAAAACCCCTCTCGCAATGGCAGGCCGAAACGCCTGCCCCCCTTCTGCCTCTGGATCAGGTGGCGGCGTTCAAACTCATGGCCGATCGAGATTGGCTCAATGACCGCATCGCCCGCCGCTTTCATACAATGATAAAAGAGGGCGCATTGGATGAGGCGCGGGCCGCCTTGCCCCATTGGGAGCAGCTGCAAGGCGCGGCCAAAGCCATCGGCGCACCTGAATTAATCTCCCACCTTCGCGGTGACATTTCGCTTGAGACAGCCATAGAGGCCGCCATTATCGCCTCGCGCCAATATGCAAAAAGGCAACGGACGTGGCTGCGCGCGCAGTCCACAGGATGGACAGATATATATATTCCTGTCTAAATTTTAGGTGCCTATACATTTGGGGACATAGGCACGAATCGGATAGGGGATAATGTCGGATCAGCAAGAGGTGGGCCCTACCAACGCGCCCGCCTATGCCGCACGAACGATTGGTCAAATTCGACTTCATGGCGCTTGGCGGCATGAATTGGCGCATCACTGCCCCAAATCGCGCTTGTTTTGGCTGACGCGCGGCACAACCCGCATCACGGCGGATTTGCACCCGATCATGGCCACAGGCCCCAAGATTTTATTCATTCCAGCCTCAATGCTGTTATCGATTGAATTGCCCACGCAATTACAAGGCCATGTGGCCTATTTCCCAAATCTTGCCGATTTGGAATTGCCGCAAACATCCCTTTGCCTCACCCCCAGTTCCGCCGAAGCGCAGGTAGAGTTGACGGGCCTCATTGAGCGGATGGCGCGGCTAGAAGATCAAGACACCCCTTCAGCGAGACGCATGAAACGGGGATTTGGTCTGCTGCTCTCAGCGATGCTTGAGCGTGAAACACTCATTTCAAACCAACGTGACCGCGATGCCACCCACAGATTGCGCACCCAAATCAAAAAGCCCAGCAAATCGGCGCAGCTCCTCTCGCGTTTTGCGGCGCTCTTGGCGCAAGGGTTCAACGCGCAATTGGGCGTGTCCGACTATGCCGCACGCCTTGATGTGACGCCCACCCATCTCACGCGCATCTGTCGCGAAATCACAGGGCGCACGGCCCTTGCCCTGATCAATGAGGTGCTGATGGCCGAGGCCCGCCGCCGTTTGGTCGATACCCATGACAGCGCCGCAAAAATCGCGCGCGATTTAGGCTATTCGTCACCCGCCTATTTCACGCGCGCCTTTGGTCAAGAAACAGGCACAACCCCCACCGGATATCGCGATCAAAAACAGGGGCAATGGCACAGCATGCGCCACCGATAGCCCCTGTTTCCCTTAGCCATGCAGCGCCTCAATGACAGCGCGGGTGGTGATTTTTCCCTTGGGCTGACCGCGTTCTTCAACAATTACGGTGTTGCCCTTTGATTGCGCGACCACCATCAGCGCATCTTGCAAAATGGTGTCAGCATCCAAGCGCGGTGCAGAGTCAGGCAATTTCCCGCGACCCAGAGGTTGCATGATGGAACCCAATTTGATCACGCGGGCGCGGTTGATGTCCTTGATGAAATCCTCAATGTAATCATCGGCAGGACGCAACACAATATCTTGCGCGCTGCCTTGCTGCACCAAATGACCATCGCGCAAAATCGCGATATTATCGCCAAGGCGCAGCGCCTCGTCCAAATCATGGGTGATGAACACAATCGTTTTGTGCAGTTCCTTTTGCAAATCAATCAAAATGGATTGCATATCATAGCGGATCAACGGGTCGAGCGCAGAAAACGCCTCGTCCATCAGCAAGATATCCGCATCCGTTGCCAAACCGCGCGCCAGACCCACGCGCTGCCGCATGCCGCCCGATAATTGCCCAGGGTAATTGTTTTCATACCCCTCAAGCCCCACGCGGGAAATCCATTGCTTGGCCCGCTTTTCGGCCTCGTTCTCATCCACGCCTTGCACGATCAAACCATAGGTGACGTTTTCAATCACACGGCGATGCGGGAAAAGACCAAAATGTTGAAACACCATCGACATCTTGAAACGCCGCAGATCCCGCAAAGCATCCTTGTCCATGGTCAGAACATTTTCGCCATCCACCAAAATTTCACCTGCGGTCGGCTCAATCAGGCGGTTGATATGGCGGATTAGGGTGGATTTACCCGACCCAGAAAGACCCATCACCACCTGAATATTTTGCGGCGCAATATCAAGCGAGACGTTATCCACGCCCAGAACATGCCCCGTTTCTTCGCGCAAAGCATCCTTGCCCATGCCAGATTGGACGGATTTCAACGCTTTTTGGGGCGATTTTCCAAAAATCTTATAAAGGTTTTTGATCTGAATTTTGGGATCGCTCATTTTTCGCCCCCCTCACGATGCGCCTGTAGGCGTTTGCCATAGGATTGGCTGACGCGGTCGAAGATGATGGCCAACGCGACAATCGCCAAACCATTCATCAAACCAAGGGCCAAATATTGGTTGGAAATCGCGCGCAATACAGGCACGCCAAGACCCCGCACCCCGATCATTGACGCAATTACAACCATGGCCAAAGCCATCATGATCGTCTGGTTCACGCCTGCGAAAATATTGGGCAGAGCCAAGGGAATTTGCACATCAAAAAGCTTCTGCCGCGGGCTTGCGCCAAAGGCCTCGGCGGCTTCTAAAACCTCGCGATCCACCAGTCGGATGCCGAGATTTGTCAGACGCACGATGGGGGGAATAGCATAGATGCAAACCGCAATCAGACCAGGCACCTTGCCAATACCAAGCAGCATAACCACGGGGATCAAATACACAAATGACGGGATTGTCTGCATCACATCCAAAATCGGCGTAATCGCGCCCTGCAGCCTGTCAGATTTTGCCATCAAAATCCCCAAAGGGATCCCCACGATGATACAAACAAAGGTTGCGACCGAGATGATCGCCAAAGTCGCCATCGTATCTTCCCACATTCCAAAATAGCCAATTACGGCAAAGGCAAGGAATGTTCCGATGGTGATTTTCCATGACCGTGAGCCAAGCCATGCAAGCCCGCTGAGAACGACCAAGATAATTGGCCAAGGCGTGGCCAGAAGCAGTTTTTCAAACCACACCAAGAAATGCAAAAGCGGGCTGAAAAATATCTCAAGCGCCTCGCCATAGGCACGCGAAAAGGCGCGGAACCCGTCATCAATGCCCTGTTGTAATTGGCTCAGATCGCGGCGCCCGATGCTTGGAAATTCGGCAAAGAAATCCCACATTTAGATGGCCTCGTATATTTTAATGAATTGAAAAAGCGGAAAGAGCAGCGCCCTTTCCGCTTGGATGTCTATGCCCGTCTCAATCGCACAGACAGCGTTTTACAGCGCGCTGCGAATTGCAGCGGCGGCATCCTCAGTCACCCATTGCGTCCAAATATCCTCATGGGTGGCTAGAAATTCAAAGGCCGCAGCCTCGCCCGTGGCTTGGTTATCGGTCATGTAGACCAACATCGCGTTCATCGCTTCGCCGGGGAAGATGCGGTTGGCCAGATAATCCACCGCGATACCACCCTCCTGCATCAGGCGATCTGTGATGACCGTATGCACCTCGGATTCGGTATAAGAGGTTGGCTGTGGATCAAGGCATTCCTGCTCTGGCTTCACGATACAGCCATCCCAGTTTTCAGAACCGCCCCACGGGGTTTCCCACTCCAACATCACAAGGTTGTATTTGCCGACAACGGCGGTAGGCGACCAGTAATAGCCGAACCAATATTCGCCCCGATCCACCGCACGGGCGATTGAGCCATCAAGCCCTGCCGCAGATCCAGGATCGACCAAATGCCACCCCATATCTTCCATACCAAAGGCGCGGAATAGTTGCGCATTCGACAATTGGCAGCCCCACCCTGCGGGGCAGCCCATGAAGGCCCCCATATCTTCGTCTTCCGCCCATGGGAACAGATCAGGCCGCGCCAGCACTTTCTCGACTGTGTCTAATTCGGGGTGATCAATCGCAAATTGCGGATCAACCCACCACCCTTCACCAAGGCCAGTAATCGGGCCTTGCACCACGGAATGCAGGCTGCCTTCGGCAATCGCAGTGTTCAGCGGGTCGCGCACCGCGTTGATCCACAATTCAGGCGCGACATCAGGTTCCGCCTTTTCATTCATCGAGGTGAAAGTGGTCATGGTCGCACCAGGGATCAGCTCGACATCGCAGCCATAGCCTTCCTCAAGGATGATCTTGTCGACATTTGCCATCAATTCGGCAGATGCCCAGTTCATTTCAGCAATGGTCAATGAACCACAATCTTGCGCAGATGCAGCCCCCCCAAACCCAAGCGCGGCAGCGCCAACAATGCCAGCGGCAAGTGGTTTTACGAATTTCATATGATCTCTCCTGTCGGTCGTTTTATTGTGGGCCACGCAAAGCGCCCCAGACGAATTATGTCGTTATCGTTCTATATCGACTTAAAATTCTCAAGCACTTATTTCTAAAATCGCCCTAAGGCACTGAAATAATGTGATTAAAAATATGTCACAACCCAAGGATGAATATCGCAAAAGCGACATTTCTATGCTTTGCGACATCATTTTACAATTCAGTTACAAACCAAACGCCACAAAAAATGGGGGTGCCGATGGCACCCCCAGTTTCGCTGATCAAGCTCACTCTATTTACCGCCCGTTGTTTCTGCCTGCGGCTTGATCCGCGTCAGGGGCGAGCGCACCCGCCCCGTGTTCCCCTCCCGCTGCGCGTGATCGTGGGCAAACGACCATCAGCGCGGCGGGATGGAAAATCTGTGCTTAACTGCAGCCCGATGTGCCGCCGCAGGTGTTGCACTTCATGCATGTGCCGTTGCGCACGAGGGTGTAGTTGCCACATTCCCCACAAGCCTCGCCCTCATAGCCTTGCATCTTGGCCTTTGTGCGCGCGTCAATCTCAACGGCGCCTGTGGTGACAGCAGCAGCTTGCACCGCCTCGGCCACGACCGCACCAGATTGGCCGACCGCCGTAGCGGCAAGGCTAGAGACACCCCCCTGCAACACGACCAAATCCTGTGGGACACGCTTGCGCAAATAGCCTGTTGAGCTGATCTGTTTGAGCACTTCCAAGGATTTTGACGCCGCGCTGTCGGACAGTTCCTTGACGTTCGAGACACCCTCTTCGACACCGCGGCCCATATCGTCAAAGCTTGCGCCTTCTGGCTTTACATGGGCCAGATCGGTTCGGTCGAGATAGGACACCGCCAATTCGCGGAAGATATAGTCAAGGATCGAAGTTGCATTCTTGATCGAGTCATTGCCCTGCACCATGCCCGAAGGCTCGAACTTGGTGAAGGTGAAGGCATCCACGAATTCCTCAAGCGGCACACCATATTGCAGTCCAACCGAGACTGCGATGGCGAAGTTGTTCATCATAGCACGGAAGCCTGCGCCCTCTTTGTGCATATCGATGAAAATCTCACCAAGCGCGCCATCGGCATATTCACCTGTGCGCAGGTAGACCTTGTGACCACCCACAATTGCCTTCTGGGTGTAGCCTTTGCGGCGCTCAGGCAGTTTCTCGCGCTTGGCGCGGGCCACTTCCTTGATCACAATCTTTTCGATCACCTTCTCCGCCAAAACAGCCGCTTTTTCTTGCGGGCTGCCGCTTTCAAGGATTTCTGCCGCCTCGTCATCATCTTCGACCAAGGCCGCTGCCAAAGGCTGGCTCAATTTGGAGCCATCACGATACAGCGCATTTGCCTTGATCCCCAAAGACCAACTCAATTCATAGGCCTCTTGGCAATCTTCGATTGTCGCCGAATTTGGCATGTTGATCGTCTTGGAAATCGCGCCCGAGATAAAGCTCTGCGCTGCAGCCATCATATAGATATGGCTGTTGACCGAGAGGTAACGCTTGCCCTTCTTGCCGCATGGGTTGGCGCAATCGAACACGTTGTAATGCTCTTCCTTGAGGAAAGGTGCGCCCTCCAAGGTCATGGTGCCGCAGACATGATCATTGGCAGCTTCGATGTCCTTCTTCGAGAAGCCCAAATGTTGCAGAAGATTGAAGCTCGGATCATTCAGCTTGGCCTGCGGAATGCCCAAGGTTTTGGTGCAGAATTCCTCACCCAAGGTCCACTGGTTGAACACAAAGCGGATATCAAAGGCCTGTGGCAAAGCCGCTTCGATCTTGTCCAATTCAGCCTGACCAAACCCATGCCCCACCAAGGCGGTATGGTTGATACCAGGCGCATTGCCAAGCGTGCCATGGCCGACCGCATAGGCAATGATTTCTTCAATCTCGGAGGAAGAATAGCCCAGTTTTTCCAAGGCGGCAGGCACAGAGCGGTTGATGATTTTGAAGTAGCCACCACCGGCCAGTTTTTTGAACTTAACCAGTGCGAAATCGGGCTCGATGCCTGTTGTGTCGCAATCCATGACCAGACCGATTGTGCCCGTTGGCGCAATCACAGTGGCCTGAGCGTTGCGATAGCCATGCTTTTGGCCCAAATCCAACGCCTCATCCCATGCTTGTTTGGCCAGATCGACCAGACGCGCATCAGGGCAGTTGGCGTGATCCAATGGCACAGGGGTGACGTTGACGTCTTCGTAACCATCCGTCTCGCCATAGGCCGCACGGCGATGGTTACGGATGACGCGCAGCATGTTATCCGCGTTGCGCTTATACCCTGAGAATGGCCCCAGTTCAGACGCGATTTCCGCAGATGTTGCATAGGACACGCCCGTCATAAGTGCCGTCAATGCACCACATAATGCGCGCCCCTCATCACTGTCATAGCCCAAGCCCATATTCATCAACAGGCCGCCAATATTGGCATAACCCAGACCCAAGGTGCGGAAATCATAAGAAAGCTGCGCGATTTCCTTTGAAGGGAACTGCGCCATCATCACCGAGATTTCCAAGGTCAATGTCCAAAGCCGGGTCGCGTGCATGTACCCATCTGCATCAAACTTGCCCTCCTTGTAGAAGGTCAGCAGGTTCATCGAGGCAAGGTTACAAGCCGTATCGTCCAAGAACATGTATTCCGAACAGGGGTTCGACCCACGGATCGGCCCGTCTGCAGGGCATGTGTGCCATGCGTTAACGGTGTCATGGAACTGGATGCCAGGATCGGCACAGGCCCATGCAGCATGACCAACCTTTTCCCACAGATCACGGGCCTGCAGGGTTTTGGTGGGCTTGCCGTTCACGCGTGATTTCAGATGCCATTCCGCATCATCCTTGATCGCCTGAAGGAAATCATCCGTCACGCGGATCGAGTTGTTGGAATTCTGACCCGAGACGCTGGCATAGGCCTCGCTGTCCCAATCTGTGTCATAGGTCGGAAATTCAATCGATGTGTAACCCTGACGCGCATAATCCAAGACGCGCTTGATATAGGTTTCGGGGATCGACACTTTTTTCGCCGCGCGGATTGCATCCTTCAGCGCGCCGTTTTTCGCAGGGTCAGTCGCATCCGCGAGATCCCCGTCCCATGTCTTGACCGCCGCAAAGAGGCCGTTGAGCATTTTCTCATGCATCTTCGAGCCAGCAACAAGCGAAGCAACCTTCTGTTCTTCGATCACCTTCCAATCGATGAAGGCTTCGATATCAGGGTGGTCTGCATCCACGATCACCATCTTTGCCGCGCGGCGTGTGGTGCCGCCCGACTTGATGGCGCCCGCCGCACGGTCACCGATTTTCAAAAAGCCCATCAGACCGCTGGATTTGCCGCCGCCCGACAGTTTTTCACCTTCGCCCCGCAGCATCGAAAAGTTCGTGCCTGTGCCAGAGCCATATTTGAACAGGCGCGCTTCGCGCACCCAAAGATCCATGATCCCGCCCTCATTCACCAGATCGTCCGCAACGGATTGGATGAAGCAAGCATGCGGTTGGGGATGCTCATAGGCCGAGGCTGATTTGGTCAGCTTACCCGTTTTATAATCAACATAGTGGTGGCCTTGGCTTGGGCCATCAATGCCGTAAGCCCAGTGAAGGCCTGTGTTGAACCACTGCGGGCTGTTTGGCGCGGCCATCTGGCGCGCCAGCATCAATTGCATTTCTTCGAAATAGGCGCGCGCATCGGCCTCGGCCGAGAAATAGCCGCCCTTCCATCCCCAATAGGCCCATGCCCCTGCCAAACGGCGGAACACTTGCTTGGCTGATGTTTCGCCCACAATGCGCTGATCTTCGGGCAGCTCGGCCAAGGCCTCATCATCCGCCACATGGCGCCAAAGAAAATCAGGCACACCCTTTTCTTTCACGGGCTTCAGCCGTGCAGGAACGCCTGCTTTGCGGAAATATTTCTGTGCGATCACATCCGAGGCTACTTGGCTCCACGATTTGGGAACCTCTACTTCGTCTAGTTTAAAGACGATGGTGCCGTCTGGATTGCGAATTTCAGAAGAAGTGAGAGTGAATTCGAGATCTGCGTATACATCTGCGCCGTCGCGGGTGAACCTACGTTCAATTTTCATGGCTGCCTCTTTTGTTACTAACCCTGTTCCAACTAACGCGGCCTGCCAGCGTCTTACGCGCTCTGACCGTCTTTTTTTGCGGAACCAGCCCTACACACCCAAACAAACTTGCCCGCACCGCCAAAAGAGGTTCGCTATGACAAAGGTTGAGGAACTGCCCCGCACCGAGACCACTAGATATTGTAGTAACATTCTCAGCCCCCACAACCTGACGTAGGGACACATATTTGGTCAATCGGTTTTTTTGTGAATTTTCAAAATTTTCAGTCTTGAAATCTGCCCAAACTGCAAAACCACAAGAGGCGCTGTGATTCATCAAATCCCCTACAACGGGCTCAATTTGTGAAAGAATTGTTACAGCACGACAGGTTAGACCATGAAACGAAAGCCATGGATCAGGCCGCGCGCATCGTGGCGTGGTCTGTAAATAAAAACCTTGGCCTCAAGATCTGCCTACAAAATATAGTATGTCTTTTAGAGGTAAATTCACGCCAAACGCAAACCACGCCCCATCTCAGGCTCAAATGACGATCTGCTTTTGTGGAAGTGGTCGGGGCGATAGGATTCGAACCTACGACCTACGGTACCCAAAACCGCCGCGCTACCAGGCTGCGCCACGCCCCGACTGCGTGCCTCTTAGCGCCTCTTTTCACGGATGAAAAGAGCACTCATGCACTTCTATTGAACTTCACAGGGCCACAAAGCGCCCTGTTGTGGCATTTGCGGGTGGCGGATCACCGCACCGACCTGCAAATTCAGCATTTCTGACATGCCACCATTGATTTCAAGCACTGCGAGAATCTCATCACCGCCACGGATGGGCGTGCGATCAAGGGGAATCGCGTTTTCATGGATGTGAACCACCTGCCCGCGCGAATCGATGAACAACATATCGAGAGGGATCAGGGTGTTTTCCATCCAAAAGCTGGCGGGCTGCGGACGCTCGTAGATGAACAACATCCCCGCCATACGCGGCATTGCGGGGCGATTCATCAAACCGACTGCGCGCTCTTGCGGCTCGTCTGCGATTTCCACTGTAAAGCGTGCCGTCCCGAAATCACCTTTGATCTCGACCCGTTCGGGGCGGCAAGCTGCCTGCGCAGACATCGCAGTGAACGCCAACCCAAGGGCCGCCGCCGTGTTAATCCAAATTCTCGTGCTGCACATAATCCCACGCGCGCACCTCTGCGGCCATCTTACCGCGCGGGCCATCGACAATGCGAACGGCAAGCGCCTCGCCCGGCTGCAAATCGGCAAAGCCAAAGCGGCGCAAAATCTCGACATGGATAAATATGTCATCGGCAATGCCAAATTCATTCGCAAAGCCAAACCCCTTTGCCTTGTCAAACCATTTCACCCGCGCCGCAACGAAAGGTGCATCTGTCTGCGGTATATCAATACGCGGGTGAAAATCCACCTCTTGCTCGCTTGGCGGTGTTAATGACAACACCTCCTGCGCTTGCGCACCGCGGTCTGTGTAATTCACGACCACCTCGACATATGCATTTTCAGCAATCGAGCTTTGGCCAAAATTTCTCAATACATTCGCGTGCAATAAAATGTCTGGGCCACCGTCATCGGCAAGGATAAATCCATACCCTTTGGTGGCATCAAACCATTTCACTTTGCCACGAACCGCCACCCCCATGTAGCGATCGACTTCCGTCATTGTGGTGCATCCTATGTCTTCGGGCCTAAGCCCATCCGTCCCTGCCTAAGGGTTTGGCCCGAAGCGAATATATCTGCAAGAAGAAATTAAAATTTATGTCGAAAAAAGATAATTATTGGTGATTTATGCAAAATCACCACCTAAAAATAATCAAATTAAGCATTTTCTGATGGCGCAGTTGATGCGTTTCTCAACAAGAAACGTCCCGCCCTCGCGCAATTTAAGGGTTTAACCGCTGCACGGTCCAATTCGATGCATCTGCCCCGAGATCACGCGTCCACCGAAACCGATCATGCAGACGAAATGCACCATCGGCCCAAAATTCAATTTCCACAGGTGTGATGCGAAATCCGCCCCAAAATGGGGGGCGCGGTGGGTTTGGGCCTTTCTCAACGGTGATTTTAGCAACATCCGCCATCAATGAGGCGCGACTGTCCAAGGGTTGTGATTGACGCGAGGCCCATGCCCCAAGCCTACTTTTCAGAGAGCGTGAGGCGAAATAATCATCCGCCTGCGCCCCATCCTCACGGGTCACCATGCCCCGCACCCGAATCTGACGGCGCAAGGATTTCCAATGCAGCACAAAGGCCGCCTTGCCACTCGCGCTGATCTCTTGGCCCTTTTTACTGTCGTAATTGGTGAAAAAAACAAAAGCGTCATCTTCAATTTGACGCAGCAAAACCATGCGCACATTGGGCAGGCCATGCGCGTCAACCGTGGCCAAAGCAATCGCATCAGGATCGTTGAGTTCGCTTTTCTCAGCCTCCTTCATCCATGCGCGCGCAATGGCGAATGGATCATCCCCTGCAAAAATTCCTGTGCGATCGGTCATGCTATGCCTCATTTATTATTGCGGCATTTCTGCCGCGTCTCAACCTAGAGCGCACACGCCCCCCCTTCAAGGCTGACGGGACATCTTGAAGCTGTGACCCCAAAGGTCTAAACCCTTCCTAACCCAACAATAGCGACAAGGATTGAGGGCGGCATGGGGATTATGACTGGCAAGCGCGGGCTGATTATGGGCCTTGCAAATGACAAATCCATCGCGTGGGGGATTGCAAAAGCCCTTGCAGAGCATGGCGCCGAATTGGCGTTTTCATATCAAGGCGAACAACTGCTCAAGCGGGTGCAACCATTGGCGGCGGAACTGGGTTCCGATGTGGTGCTGCCTTGCGATGTGACCGATAATTACAGCCTAGACGCGGTTTTTGAGTCTCTCAAAGACAAATGGGGCAGTCTCGATTTCATCGTTCACGCTATTGGATTTTCCGACAAAAACGAATTGCGTGGCCGCTATGTGGACACAAGCGCCGCGAATTTCGAAATGACGATGAATATATCGGTCTATTCTTTCACCGCTGTGATGCAGCGCGCCGAAAAGCTTATGACCAATGGCGGCTCGGCGCTGACGCTGACCTATTATGGCGCGGAACAGGTGATGCCGCATTACAACGTCATGGGGGTCGCGAAAGCCGCGCTTGAAGCGTCCGTGATGTATCTGGCCGAAGATCTGGGCAAACAGAATATCCGCGTGAATGCTATTTCCGCGGGGCCGATCAAAACCTTGGCCGCCTCGGGCATTGGCGATTTCCGCTATATCCTCAAATGGAACGAGCTGAATTCGCCGCTGCGCCGCAATGTCTCCATCGAGGATGTGGGCAAATCCGCGCTTTATCTGCTGTCTGATCTCGCCTCTGGTGTGACGGGCGAGAATTTGCACGTGGATGCAGGATATCACGTGGTGGGCATGAAAGCGGTGGATGCGCCTGATATTGATGTCGTGACGGGGCGCAAGGACTAGGGGCGCCATGACAGTCGCGGCATTTCTCGCGATTTATTTGGTGCATCTGGCCGCCGCCATGAGCCCCGGCCCCACAACACTTTTGGCGGCCCGCAGCGCGGCGCGCGATGGGTTTGATCGCGCAATTTTCCTCGCCATTGGTTTTGGCGTTGGGGCCTGCTTGTGGGCCGTAGCCGCGATTTTTGGCCTTGCGATTCTGTTCGAACACGCCCCTGCCGTGCTTTTGGGGTTAAAACTGGTTGGGGCGGGATATCTCTTTTACTTGGCTCTCAAGGTATGGCGCAGCGCCGCCCTGCCCTTTGAGGTCACGCCAATCCCCGCGGATGAGGCCCCAAAATCGGCGGCGAAATTGATCTGGTTTGGCATTGCGACACAGCTTGCCAATCCCAAGCCCGCCGTGTTTTTCGGCACGATCTTCCTCACCTTCCTGCCCGCCAATCCAGTTCACTGGGTCTATGCGGTGGTGTTGGGCATGATCTTTGTAAATGACGCAGGCTGGAACCTGATTGTGGCGCGTATTTTCTCGCTATCGGGGCCACGGCGTGCCTATTTGGGTTTCAAACCCGTGATTGAGCGTATATTTGGCGGGCTTCTGGCACTTATGGGTGCCAAGCTTGCCCTTGGTTGATCAAAGGAGAAACAGTGCCATGGATCGTTTGCCGCATGAGAAAGGCTTTCATGTCTCGTGGGATCAATTGCACCGCGATGCGCGCGCGCTTGCGTGGCGCTTGGACAAACGCGGGCCAGGGCCTGATGGGTCGTGGCGGGCGGTGGTTGCCATCACACGCGGCGGCATGGCCCCTGCAATGATTGTGGCGCGCGAATTGGATATTCGCACAGTGGATACGATCAGCGTCAAATCCTACCATTCTGGCGGCGGCAAGGCCGATCAGCGCCGCGAGGCAGAGGTGCTCAAAAGCCCAGATGTCGACATGATGGGGGATGGTGAGGGCGTCCTGATCGTGGATGATTTGGTCGATACAGGAAAAACCCTTGAACTGGTGCGCAAACTTTACCCCAAGGCGCATTTTGCTACGACCTATGCCAAACCCAAGGGCGAGCCTATGGTCGACACATTCATCACAGGTGTCAGCCAAGATACATGGATTTTCTTTCCATGGGATATGGCCCTGCAATATGTCGAGCCTTATCGCGGCAAGGATTAATCGCGCGCGCCAAGCGCCTCATTTAAAAGTGTTTTAACGGCATCAGGCGGCACATCTGAGGTCACAAAGGATGTGCCAATGCCGCGCATCAAGATAAAGCGCAGCTGCCCTTCAAGCACCTTTTTATCTTGCGCCATCAGCGCAAGCAGCGCGTCTGCATCGGGCAAATCGCCCTCAATATCCGCCAAATCGCGCTTCATGCCCATCTCGGCCAGATGCGCGCGGATGCGGGATGGTTCTTCCTGTGGGCACAACCCCAAGCGCGCCGATAATTCCGCCGCCAAAGCGCACCCAATCGCCACCCCCTCGCCATGCAACAGGCGATCAGAATATCCCGTGGCTGCCTCAAGCGCATGGCAGAAGGTATGGCCCAAATTTAGAAGTGCGCGATCCCCCTGCTCTGTCTCATCGCGGGCCACGATATCGGCCTTCATCTGAACTGACCAACGCACCGCCTCTTCGCGCAAGGCCAAATCACCTGCGGCCATGGCGGGGGCGTTTTCCTCAAGCCAGTCGAAAAACGCGGCATCGCCAAGCAAGCCGTATTTCACCACTTCGCCATAACCCGCCAAAAAGTCACGCGGGGCCAAAGTGGACAAAAGATCAATATCTGCCAAAACAAGGCTAGGTTGATGAAAGGCACCAACGAGGTTTTTGCCGTGCCGCGTGTTGATGCCCGTTTTGCCACCAACCGAACTGTCGACCTGCGCCAGAAGCGAGCTTGGCATCTGAACGAAGCGCACGCCACGGCGCAGGATTGCAGCGGCAAAACCAACCAGATCCCCGATCACACCGCCGCCAAGTGCGATCACGATATCGCCCCGTTCAACCTTTTCATCGAGCAGCCATTCAACGGTCTGCGTCAGATATTGCCATGATTTTGTGCCCTCGCCCGCAGGCAAAGTCAGCGCGCGTGCGGCAATCCCGCCTGCGCTCAAGGCCGCCTCAAGATGGGCCAAATGCAAGGGTGCCACCCGATCTTCGGTCACGATCCAAACTTTTGGACGCCGCAACAAAGGCGCAAGATGGGTTGCCGCCTGCGCAATCAGACCAGAGCCAATTACCACATCATAGCTGCGACTGTCCAGATTTACCCGCACTGTGGATGTCATGTTGCGACCTCCGACAAGACATTATGAGCGTGAAGCAAACGCAGCACATGATCGGTCGTATCCTCAATCGACCAATCATGCGCGATTTCAAGGCGCAATTCAGCCTGCTCATAGGCAGGGCGGCGCGCCACCATCAAAGCCTCAAGCTTGCCGCGCGGATCAGGCCCATGGAGCAGCGGCCGCGTGGTTTTGTGGCGCACCCGCGACCACAAAAGCTCAATATCGGCATCCAACCACAAGACCGCCGCTTGCGCTGAAATCAAATCGCGGTTTTCAGGCGACAGCCACGCCCCCCCGCCAGTAGACAGAACTGCAGGCGCGCCCGTCAGTAGCCGTGCGATGACTTTGCTTTCGCGGTCACGGAAAAACGGCTCGCCGAAGCGTTCGAAAATCTCGGCGATGCTCATCTGTGCGCTTTCGACAATTTCGGTATCAGAATCGCGCAACTCGACCCCAAGGCGTGCGGACAAGGCCCGCCCGACAGCGGTTTTGCCCGAGCCTGGCATCCCGACCAAAACCACGGTTTTGTGCAAATTATAGGCGGTTTCAGCCCGTGTTTGCCCGTTCACCCTGTGCATCCTTTATGCATTTGCGAAGATTTTGCAAAATTCCCCCAAGAAATTCTGCGCGAACTCCCCTATATTGGCGCAAGATCGTCTATTATTCCACGCAATACGCGTTGAGGGACAGACACGCAAGCAAGCAACCGCGCGAGAATAAGCGCAGAAGGCAGAGGCACGAGAAATATGGTTAAGCTGTTCATGGGATTGGTGATTTTAATCCTGCTCACTGCTGTTGGCCTGTTGGGATATGGCTATTCGGGCCTTATGAAACCCGAGACAGTAGAATTGCGCGACACAATCTCGATCCCGCTTGAGTAACAGATCATGCGCAGGCTGAGGGGCGGAACATTTTGGGGGCTTGTGGCAGGTCTGATTTGGCTTTTGCCTGCGCTGCCACTGGCGGCACAAACGCCGCAA
Organism: Rhodobacterales bacterium HKCCA1288; assembly: GCA_015693905.1. Lineage (NCBI taxonomy): Bacteria > Pseudomonadati > Pseudomonadota > Alphaproteobacteria > Rhodobacterales > Rhodobacterales bacterium HKCCA1288. The sequence goes on from CP065161.1 coordinate 631,588, forward strand.
ATGTCGCCGCAGGATATTGCGCCCACTTGGCTTTCCGACACGATTGCGCCGCGCAGCCCCGATGTTGCCGCAGAAATTGTCACCGAAGATATCCGCGTGATGCCGATAGGGCCGATCACGCGCAACGCCGTGGGACTTTTGCCTGCGCGGGTTACGGGCTTTCCCAGTGGGCTTTGGGGCCAATCTGACAGTGCCGAGCTTGCAGGCCTGTTTCGCCGCCTGCCGATGACAGGGCCGCCCGCCATTTTGGATTTAACCGAACGTTTGGCCCTGTCCGAGCTTGATCCCCCTCTTGGGGGCACTGATGCGGCGGCGGATGATCTGTTTTTGGCGCGGATTGACATGCTCTTGACGCGCGGCGCGCTTGAGCCTGCCCGTGCATTGATCGAACGCGCAGGGGTAGAAGACGGCGAGGTATTTCGGCGCTGGTTCGATGTCTCGCTTCTTTTGGGGCAGGCAGATCGTGCCTGTGCCGCGATGCGCGCAAGCCCTGATATCGCACCGACATATCCCGCACGGATTTTTTGCTTGGCCCGTTCAGGCGATTGGTCAGCGGCGGCGCTCTCAATGGGCACAGGCGTTGCCTTGGGGTTCATCACCGAAGATGAGGCGGATTTGATCGCGCGCTTCCTTGATCCCGAGCTATTCGAGGGGGAGCCGCCCTTGCCCCTAGACCCCGATATAACACCGCTGCGCTATGTGATGCGCGCGGCCATTGCAGAGCGCCCCTCCTCGCTTGGGCTGCCTTTGGCCTTTGCCCATGCCGACCTCGCCCCGCAGGCGGGGTGGCGCGCACAGCTTGATGCCGCAGAACGCCTGTTGCGCGCAGGCGCGATTGAGCCAAGCCAATGGTTGGCCATTGCCACCTCGCGCCGCCCCTCCGCCTCGGGCGGGATATGGGAGCGCGTTGCAGCCGTTCAGGAATTTGATGCAAGTCTCCTTGCGGGTGATGTGGCGGGCATTGCCCGCAGCCTTGCGCGCGTGGTGGATGCCCTTGGCCCCACAGGTCTTTTGCCCGCTTTCGCGCAGCTTTACGCCGACCCGCTTGGCCGCCAACCTTTGGTGGGTGAGGCGGCGATCCTCGCCCGCAAAATCGAACTCCTCTCCCGCAATTACGAAAGCCTTGCCCTGCGTGCGGTGCCGCAATCCGCAGATGAGGCGGTGGCCTTTGCCTTGGCGCGCGGGCAGATGCCCAATTTGCCCGCAACGGCAAGCCCACGGGTTATGGCCCTTGCGGCGGGATTTGACGAAATTGCGCTGCCTGACCGCTATGCGCCCCTGATTACAGGCAATCGCGCGGGAGAGGCGCTTTTGCTCGCAGCCCTCACCCTATCAGGGGATGGTGCAGATTTAGACGATCTCTCGGATGCCTTGCGGGTCTTGCGCTATTTGGGTCTAGAAGACAGCGCGCGGCGCGCGGCACTTCAGCTATATCTCCTGCCCGATAGAAACGGATAAGAGCGCCCGATCATGACAGATCAAAGATTGATCACCCAATTCCTTGAGGCGCAAGCAGCCGAGTTGAACGCAGCGCAAAACACGCTCTTGGCTTACGCCCGTGATTTGGACGATGCGCGGGCATTTTTCACCGATCACGGCGCAGATTTCCTCAGCGTCACGCGAGATGGGATCGAAACCTATCTTGCCGATCTAGAGGTTCGGGGGCTGTCACGCGCCACGCGCGCGCGGCGCTTATCTGCGCTGAAACAAATGTGTCGATTTCTGTTTGAGGAAGGCCTGCGTAACGATAACCCAAGCCTCAAAATCAAGGGGCCCACGCGCGAGAAATCTTTGCCCAAAACCCTCAGCCATGAGGCCGTGGATCAGCTTTTGGCACAGGCTGAAATCCATGGGCGCAGTGCCGATGATCGGTTGCGCAACCATTGCATGATGCAAATTTTATACGCGACAGGGATGCGCGTAAGCGAGCTTGTCACCCTGCCCGTGGCCGCCGTGCGGGGTGACCCCAAGCTGATCTTAATCAAGGGCAAAGGCGGCAAGGAACGCATGCTGCCACTGACGCAATCCGCGCGTTTGGCGTTGCAATCTTGGCTTACCCGCCGCGATGCATTGGAAGAGCTTGCAACACGCGAGGGGGGGGCAAAACCCTCGCGCTACCTGTTCCCCAGCCGCAGCAAAGAAGGCCACATGACGCGGGTTCGGTTTTACACGCTGATCAAGGAAATTGCCCGTGATGCAGGCGTGCCACCGCTATCGGTCACCCCGCATCGTATGCGCCATGCCTTTGCCACCCATCTTTTGGCCGGTGGCGCAGATTTACGCAGCATTCAGGCCCTTTTGGGTCACGCGGATATCGCAACGACCGAAATCTATACCCATATCCTAGATGAGCGGTTAAAAGCCCTCGTGCTCGAACATCACCCTTTGGCGGATCAGACATCTGCCTCGACTGAAAATTGATAGGCCCCATGACTGAAACGATTTCGTTTGATTCTGCCCTTTGGATAAGCGCCGCCTCGATTATGGGGCTTTTGGTGCTGTCCGCGTTTTTCTCAGGTTCTGAAACGGCATTGACCGCTGCCTCGCGCGGGAAATTGCGCGCACAGGCGGATCGGGGCTCAAAGGGGGCTGAGCGCGCCTTGCGCATGACCGAAGACAGCGAGCGGCTGATCGGATCGGTTCTATTGGGCAATAATGTGGTCAATATCTTGGCTGCTTCTTTGGCGACCGCCCTATTCACGCGCCTGTTTGGGGAATCGGGCGTGGCGCTTGCCACGCTTGTCATGACCCTATTGGTTTTGATCTTTGCCGAAGTGCTGCCCAAAACCTATGCCATCACCAATGCCGAAAAGACCGCCGCCCGCGTCTCGCCCGTGATTGCGGTGGTGATTTTCTTGTTTTCGCCGATTGTGGGCGCGGTGCGAATTTTGGTGCGCGGGGTCTTACGCCTCTTTGGCGTGCAAACCGACCCTGACAGTAAAATCCTGTCCGCGCGCGAGGAAATCGCAGGGGCGATCACGCTGGGCCATTCCGAAGGGGCGGTGGAAAAAGAACATCGCGACCGCTTGCTTGGCGCGCTGGATTTGCACGAGCGGATGGTTGAGGAAATCATGTTGCATCGCTCGAAGATCGAAATGATCAATGCTGATGCCACGCCTGAGGAAATCTTGAGCCAAGCATTGCAATCCCCCCATACCCGCCTGCCCGTCTATCGCGGCGAGACAGAAAATATAATTGGCGTGATCCATGCAAAGGATTTGCTGCGCGCCATGGATGGTCTGACGCGCGGTGAAAACGCGAAGGGGATCGAAAATTTCCGTATCACCGATGTGGCCATGAAACCCTATTTCGTGCCTGACACCACCACATTGGACGAACAGATGCGCCAATTCCTGCGCCGCAAAACGCATTTCGCGTTGGTGGTGGACGAATACGGCGCTTTGCGCGGCTTGATCACGCTTGAAGATATCCTTGAGGAGATTGTGGGCGAAATCACCGATGAATTTGATGTGGATGAAGCGCCGCAGTTGAAACCTGGCCCCGATGGGCATTTCTTGATTGATGGGGCAATGACCATTCGTGATTTCAACCGCGCCACAGATTGGAGCCTTCCCGATGAAGAGGCCAACACTGTGGCAGGGTTGGTGATCCACGAGGCGCAAACAATTCCTGTCATCGGTCAGGCATTTTCCTTTCATGGCTTCCGCTTTGAGGTGGTGGCCCGTGAGAACAACCGTCTCACCCAGATCAAAATTCGCAAACTTGGCTGATCCGATCCCGCATAAAGCGCCCGCAATCGTGGTTCTCGCGGCAGGCAGGTCAAGCCGCATGCGGGGCCGCGACAAGTTGTTGGAAGATGTCGATGGCCAAGCCTTGCTGCGCCTCATGGTGGCGCGGGCACGCAAGGCGGGTGCATCTGCGGTGCGTGTGGTTCTGGCTGAGGGTCAAACAGACCGCGCCGCAGAACTGAGGGATTTCACGGATATCGAGATCATCCACCTGCCCGCAGGGCGCGACATGAGTGACAGTTTGAAAGCAGGGATTGCGGGGCTTGACTGCGCGGTGATGATCCTGTTGGCAGATCTGCCCGATCTGACCGCACATGACCTGTATCTGATGCTCACCTTCGCACAAATGCATCCAGATGCCATTTTGCGCGCGGCTGACAATAAAGGCCGCGCAGGACATCCAATTGTCTTTCCCCGCGATCTTCTGCCCGAACTTGTGAAAGTGACAGGGGATCAGGGCGCCCGCGCGGTGCTAGAGCAACATGGGGCGCGCATTGTGCATATCCCCCTGCCCGAAACCCGCGCGACAACAGACCTCGATACGCCCGAAAATTGGGCGGCGTGGCGCAAATCGCGGGCTTAGATAATATTGCGCATCATCCGATCCGTCCGAATATCGGACGCATAATCAACAATCGGGCGGGCGGCGGTTGCCTGAGCGCTTTGGCCTTCTTCTGTCTCTAACTCTGGGAAGAGAGACAAGATCTCACGCCGCTGCGCCGCATCCATGCCCCGCAATGTTTTGGTTTCTGCGTGAAAGCTTTCTGTCCAAATGCTGTCAGACATCACGATTTGATGATGCTCGAACATGATATGGATGTAATTCACCCGCACCGTATCGACCGCCATCACCTCGCGGTGGTCAATCAGATCGCGCGCGGCAATCAGGCTTTCGCCCGCCAATGCGGCGGGATGTTCAGGCATCAACAAAATGCGGTGACTGGGCGAAACCAACATATCACGCACGGGTAGTCCATGTCCCAAACAGCCCGCACGCAAAAGGACGGGGCGTAAGCTTGCGGCGCGCTGCATATCTGCACGCCCCAAAACACGGCCACCAATCCAAGCAATTTCTTGCACACCATTGTCACGGGTGACGATTTTATCCCCCTGCTGCAATGTCTCCACCGCGCGTTCGCCACGCAACGTGGCAATCATCGTGCCCGGCGTAAAGCAGGGCGTTACGGCAGTATGCGCGTCTTGTGCATGAAAATAGGATTGGGGCTGTGCTGTCATTTTTTTACTCCAAAATTCATTACTAACTCGATGGCACGGCTTAGACTCAGCCGAGGCGCCAAATTTTGACGGCCACATGCCTGTTCTCTGCCTCAATTGCTGCGATTCTAGGGCGCTCTTGCGGCGCTTTCATGACCATTTGAAATCCATGCCCCCGATTCCGTATGGCCGATACCTGTATATATTCTTCATGCAAAATATTAACACATTTTTTTCACCTCTTCGCCCCACCTAGGACGGTCTGGCTGCAAAACAAAGACGCCCGCCTGCAACGGGCGCAAAAGCGTGAAGATGCAGCAAAGGATAACCAAACCCATACTTTCGACAACTGGTGTCAATAGCAGTAAAACCCTAAACATAAAGGCACCCCTAATACCCCGCTGCTCTCAATGTGGCTTCCCCTAGGCGACATTGAGAGCAGCCCCCAAATCCCAAATGTTGCCACGGGATTCAGCCCCGCATTCCCCCAACGTGGCTGAAGAGAAACAGAATGTTTCTCACATGGGACAAGTTTGACGGGCCCCCTCACACGTAAAACATCGAAGGCTGACTTGGTTTTGCCATGGCGCAGATCACACGCTAGGCTGATTGCGCCCATTCCCGCTTTGTGAGGCCCCATGCAAACCACCGACCGCCCGACCCTCGTCTTTGACGTCAATGAAACATTGCTTGACCTGACCACGCTTGAACCTGTGTTTGCCCGCGCCTTTGGCGATGAGGCCATGATGCGGGTCTGGTTTTCTGAATTGATCCTTTATTCCCAAACCCTAACATTCGCGGGTCACTACCGCCCGTTTGGTGACCTGGGCATGGCGGTCTTTACAATGCTGGCCACAGTAAAAGGCATCGCTGTTCACAAGGATGATACAGCGGCGCTTGGCCATGCCCTCACCCATATGCCGCCCCATGGGGATGTTGAGGCAGGATTAACGCGCTTGCGTGCGGCGGGGTTTCGATTGGTCACACTGACCAACTCGCCCCTTGGCGCAGAATCGGCCCTGTTTCGCGCGGGGCTAGACCGCTTTTTTGACGGAAATTTCAGCGTGGCCGAGGTTGCAGCCTTCAAACCCGCCCCCGCGGTTTACGAACATCTTGCCACATCGCTGAACCTAGCCCCTGCTCAGTTGTGTATGATTGCCTGCCATATCTGGGATACGATCGGCGCACAGGCCTGCGGCTATCGCGGCGCGTTTTTGCATCGCACAGGCAATGCGCCCTTGCCGATTGCGGAAATACCGCAACCCGACATCATCGCGCGCGATATGACCGATCTAACAGATCAAATCATTGCGCGTTGGGGATAAGGGAAAAACAGAGCTTGGTACCCGAGGCCGGACTCGAACCGGCAAGCCGTTAGGCGGTGGATTTTGAATCCACTGCGTCTACCAATTCCGCCACTCGGGCTCTGTGCAAAGCGTCCTATACCGCGCACGGGGGCGCGTCAACGGGTCAACACGCAGCCAAGCGCGAAAGTTTGATCTTCGCTTACCGCGCGCCCTGTAAAGCGATAGACCAAAGACCCGACCCGCTCATGCAATGCGCGCCGCATAACCGCCACCTTATCGCGATATTCCCCAGAAAACCACTGATCCGCCATCGGACTATGATCCACGGGATAAGGGATCAAACTGCGCCACCCCGCCGCACAAAAGCTTGAGATCGCGCGCGGCATATGCATCGCCGATGTCACGATGATCCAATTCTGATTGGCCAAATCGGGGGTGATCTCACGGGCAATCGCGGCGGCATTCACCGCTGACTCGGCTGAATTGCGACTTTGCGATTCGAGGGTGAGGCGCTCAGCTGCAATCCCCGCCTCACGAATGGCCCTTGCGCTGACTTCAGCCTCACTCAAAGAATGGCCTTGAAGATCAAGCCGCCCCTGCCCACCTGCCACAATCACGGGCACATTCGGCAGGGCATGGGCCAAGGCAATGGTCGCCAAAATACGATCCGCCGCCTCGCCCGTATTGACGAGGCCCGTGCGGGCGGTGCGATCCGTATTCTCGGCGCCCGTCATCAGCACAACACCGCGCGCCCCTGTCAGATCAGGATTGGCCATAAAACGCGCCTCAAGCGGCCCTGCAATCCAACGATCCACCGGCGCGGCCATCACAAACCCCACAAAGCCAAGCGATAAGAGCCAGAACCAAAGCGCAGCACGCCGCCACCGCACAAGCAGCGCCAGCACCCCAAGCGCCCCCAAGATATGTGGCCATAACTCAACATAGAGCGCGAACCGCATCAGTTTAGACGCGTGGTAAAAAAGGTCTTCCCCCATCTCAGCCTTTCACGCTTCGAGTTCTGCATCCCAATACAGGAAATCCAACCAACTTTCATGCAGATAATTGGGTGGAAATTTTCGGCCCAGATTGCGCAGCTCCTCAGCCCCCGGTTGACGCGGGGCTTGGCGCAGGCTCATACCCGCCTGACGCAGGCTTTTTGCCCCTTTGCGCAGGTTACACCGACCACAGGCCGCCACAACATTTTCCCAAGATGTAACGCCACCCCGCGCGCGCGGCACAACGTGATCAAAGGTCAAATCCCCGCGCGAGCCGCAATATTGGCAAGAAAATTGATCCCGTAAAAAAAGATTAAAGCGCGTGAAGGCCACGCGCTTTTGAGGTTTCACATAATCTTTGAGAACAACCACAGAGGGGATTTTGATCTTGGTCGTTGGCGAATGAACGAAGGTGTCATACTCAGCCACGATATCCACCCGATCCAACCACACCGCCTTGACCGCTTCCTGCCACGGCCAAAGGGATAAAGGATAATAAGAAAGGGGGCGGTAATCCGCGTTCAGCACCAAAGCAGGATGTTGCTTTAGCGATGCGGGTTCGCGCGTAAATTCCGTCCTGAAATCGCCATCCATGAGTGACTCCGTCTCCGCTCTGTTTGCCTGCGCCTCAAGCACCAGAGCGGGAGCCCCGCTCCAGCATTGACCCCACTATATATGGGCATTGCAATCTGGCAAGCCCCTTCATCTATGTGGTCACAATCCCAAGGGTAACGAAACTGAACGTCACTTTTGTGACATTGGGGGCACTCACCCCGCCTGTCTAATCTTCCAGCCCGAATTTATCGCGCAAAAAGGCCAGACAAACCTGCAACCCATCAGGCGCAATCCCATGCCCTGTGCCCCGCATGATATGGGCATAAACCTCGCGCCAGCCTGCTTCTTGCAGCGCCTCTGCGGCTTCGGGCAAGGCTTGTGGGGGGACAACATCATCTTGATCGCCATGGATCAGCAATACGGGCGGGCGACACTCCGCCTCCTCTTTCAGGCGTTCTGGCTCCAACAAACGGCCCGAAAACCCAACCACTGCGCGCAGGCTATCTTCCAGGCGCGGCGCAACATGTAAGCTCAACATCGTGCCTTGCGAAAACCCAACCAAGGCTACATCGCGCGCCGTCAGATTGTTCTCTTCCATCACCTGTTCCAAAAACGCGTTGAAATCATCAAAGGCCCGCGCAAGCCCTGCGCGGGCATCCTCCTCGGATGAGCCATCAATCCACGGGATCGGGAACCATTGATACCCCATCGGATTAACCGAACAGGCCTCGGGCGCATTAGGGGCGATGAAAATTGTGTCAGGCAGATGTGGGGCCATCGGATCGGCCAATCCCAAAAGATCAGCCCCATCCGCGCCATAGCCATGCACGAAAATCACCGCGCGGGCGATATAGCCTGACTGCGGCTCGCTGCTTTTGTAATCCAATGCGCGCGTCATGCGACCCCCTCACGTTCTTTGACCATGTGGTAGTAGCCCCAGAGCGCCCGCGCGGCAATGGCCCGATGCGGCGTCCAAGGCGCCGCCATGGCGCGCAAGCGCCGCTCATCTGGCCGCTGCGGCAGATCAAACAAAACGCGCGCCGCCTCTTGCAGGGCCAAATCACCCGCGGCGAAGGCATCGGAATGGCCAAGGGCAAACATCGCGTAAATTTCTGCCGTCCAACGGCCAATCCCTTTGACAGCGGTCAAAGCGGCCACCACCTCATCGGTGCTTTGGCTGTGCAGCCGCGCATAATCAATCCGCGCCTCGGCCAAAGCGCGCATATACCCTGCCTTTTGACGGCTGAGGCCAAGCGCGCGCAAATCGGCCTCGGATGCAGCCAAAACCGCATCTGGCTGTAACATTCCCGCCTCTGCAAGGCGCGCGGTGATCGCATTCGCACTGGCCACTGAAACCTGCTGCGAGATAATGGCCTTGGCGAGGGCCACAAACCCCGCCTCTCTTGATCGCAAGGTAACGCGGGCAGGATCAACACGGGCAAAAGCAGGTTCAATCTGGCACAGGGCGGCCAACCCATCAGACAGCAAATTTTCGCCTTTGAGATGATAAGCCTGATCCATTGTTCAACCTGTCGCAGCAAAATCTTGCATTCCACCCTAGACCTGATGCGCAGAAAGGCCTAGCCCTGTGGCCATATGTGCCAAAGAATGAATATATCCCATGACCACCGCTCAAATTGATGATCGCGCCGCCAAACGCAATGTTTTCGTTTTGATCCTTGCGCAGGCCTTCCTTGGCGCGCAAATGCCGATGATCTTTGTGGTGGGCGGGCTTGCGGGCCTGATGATCGCACCAAGCCCCGCATTGGCCACAATCCCGATTTCTTTGATCGTCTTTGGCTCGATGACCACTGCACCGTGGTTGTCGGCGCTCATGCAGAAATATGGACGGCGGGTTGGGTTCTTTGTTGGCGCGCTTGGCGGGGCCTTAGGGGCGGGCATTGCCAGTTTGGGCCTCTATCTCGACAATTTCGCGGTCTTCCTAATCGGCTCCTATCTGACGGGCATTTATATGTCGGCGCATGGGTTTTACCGCTTTGCCGCTGCCGATAGCGCCTCGGACGATTTTCGCCCGCGCGCCATTTCCTACGTTATGGCGGGCGGCCTTCTGTCGGCATTGATAGGGCCGCAATTGGTCAAATTCACCTCCGATGCCACTGTTGTGCCCTTTCTGGGCACTTACCTTTCTGTGGTTTTGATCAATCTCATCGGTGTCACTTTGTTCTTCTTCCTCGATGTGCCACCCCCCAAAGCCCCAAGCGCGGATGCGCCGCAGGCCCGCAGTCGCCGCGAATTGCTGCGCGACCCGAAAATCGCCGTTGCGATTATCTGCGGCATGGTTTCCTACGCTTTGATGAATTTGATGATGACATCGACCCCCTTGGCCGTGGTCGGATGTGGATTTCCAACCGGAACCGCCGCAGATATCGTCTCGGCCCATGTGATCGCGATGTATGCCCCCTCGTTTTTCACGGGCCATGTCATCGCGCGATTTGGCGCGGTGCGGGTTTTGGCGCTTGGCCTATTCTTACTCGCGCTTGCGGGCGTGGTAGCCTTGATGGGCGTTGAATTGACGAATTTCTTCATCGCGCTTGTTCTCTTGGGCATTGGTTGGAATTTTGGGTTTATCGGCGCAACCGCCATGCTGACCCAAGCCCATCCTGCGCATGAGCGGGGGCGCGTGCAGGGCTTGAATGATTTTCTGGTCTTTGGCTGCGTCACCCTTGCATCGCTGTCATCAGGGGTTTTGATGTCTTTGGGGGAAACCACCCTTGCAGGGTGGAATGCGGTAAATATCGCAATGATCCCGTTTTTGGCCCTCGCAGGCGCTGCCCTAATCTGGCTTGTGCTGCGCCCCGCTGATGAGGCCGCCGCCTGATCCTACCAGCGCCCTGTCAGGGAAACATAGGCAAGGCGCAGACGCTTACCTGCCTCTGATGGCTCTAGCCCGCCTTGCGCGACAAGGGCAGGATGGGCAGCCGCCTTTTTCAAAATAGGCTCTGCCAGCCATGCCGCGTATAGCGCGGGCGTCACATGGGCGGGGATCATTCCCCGCTCTATGCGCGCGGCGCGCAATTTACCAAGCCCCATTCGCGCCAAATGGGCCACAGTGGACGGGCGACCATCATGTAAAGGGGCATGCCCCTTTTCCTCAAGCGCGGGGATCGCGCGCAGATAATTGGCCAACCCCATGGCCCAACCAATCGCACGAATGGCAGGCTCGAACATGTCCTGCGCCCCCAAACTGCGCGCAGCCATCCACAAAAGCCCTGCCCCCGTGGCCTCGATATAGGCGCTGAACGCGGCCTCATCCGCGAAGCCATCCTTGGTGGTGTCGCGCATCCGTGCCGCCACAAGATCGGACAAAAGCCCTGCATCGCGCGCGGGCAAACTGGCCGCCAAAGGGGCCGCCCATTCATGCGCAGGCAAGGCCCGCCCCGCCTGCAATGCATCGGCCAGATCCGCCCAAAATTGCAAGCGCATCTGTGCCACCAATGGCTCAGGCGAGGCATAGGGCGCGCGCGCAATTTCCAAATTTACCGCATAAATTGCAAAAAGACGGGCGCGCAGATCGGGCGGTGCGGCCATCACGGCCAAGAACCGCTCGGGATCGCCACGCTCGATCACGCTTGCAAGCCGCGCCAAATCTTGGCTCATGATGCAGGCGCCCCGTCTTGGATCAGTTTCCAATGTACCGCATCCAAAAGCGCCTCGAAACTCGCATCCACGATATTCGCAGAAACACCCACAGTCGACCAACGCCGCCCTGTATCATCTTCGCTGTCAATGATGACACGCGTAACCGCCTCGGTGCCCCCTTGGGTGATCCGCACTTTGAAATCAACCAGACGGATCGTGTCGATATAGCTTTGATACGGCCCCAAATCCTTGGCCAAGGCTTTGGAGAGCGCATTTACGGGGCCGCGATCTGATCCTGTCTCATCCATGCTTTCAGAGACAGACAACATTTTCTGATCGCCAATTTTCACAACCACGACCGCCTCGGAAAGGCTGACCATCTTGTCATATTTGTTTTTGCGCCGCTCAACAGTCACGCGATAGCGTTTGACCTCAAAAAAGCGGGGCATCTGGCCAAGGGCGCGCCGCGCAAGCAATTCGAAACTTGCTTGGGCGGTGTCATAGGAATACCCTGCCGCCTCGCGCGCTTTGATCTCCTCTAGGATTTGGCCAAGCGCGGGGTCACCATCATCCACCATAATCCCCGCCTCGCTCAGGCGGCGGCGCAGATTGGATTGTCCCGCTTGGTTTGACATCGGGATCACCCGCGCATTTCCGACCAACTCGGGCTGGATGTGTTCATAAGTGGTGGGGTTTTTCAGGATTGCCGAAGCATGCAAACCCGCCTTATGCGCAAAGGCGGAGCTGCCCACATAGGGGGCTTGGCGCTGTGGCACGCGGTTGAGAATTTCATCCAACAAGCGCGAGGCACGGGTCAGGTTTTTCAACCCCGCTTCGCTGACGCCAATTTCATATTGGCTGCAATAGGGGTCTTTCAAAAGCAGGGTCGCAATCAGTGTGGTCAGATTGGCATTGCCGCAGCGCTCGCCCAAACCATTGAGCGTGCCTTGAATATGGCGCGCGCCCGCATCTATCGCGGCCAAACTGCCCGCAACGGCGGTTTCGGTGTCATTGTGGGTGTGAATGCCCAAACGATCCCCCGCCACGCCAGAGGCGATTACCGCCCGCGTGATATGGCCAATCTCATCAGGCAAAGTGCCGCCATTCGTATCGCACAGAACGATCCACCGCGCCCCCGCATCGTGCGCCGCGTGAATGGCGGCCAATGCATAATCTGGGTTGGCCTTATAGCCATCAAAGAAATGTTCTGCGTCAAACAGCGCCTCGCGCCCTGCTTCCACGAGATGGGCGATGGAGGCGCGGATATTTTCAAGGTTCTCTTCAAGGCTGATCCCAAGCGCCTCGGTCACATGGAAATCATGGGTTTTGCCCACCAGACAAACCGCAGCCGTGCCCGCATTCATCACGCCCGCCAGAACATCATCATTCGCGGCAGAGCGGCCTGCGCGTTTGGTCATACCGAAGGCCGCCATGGTCGCACGGGTCTCAGGCACCGCTTCGAAAAAGGCACTGTCCGTAGGGTTGGCGCCGGGCCAGCCCCCTTCGATATAATCCACGCCCAGATCATCGAGCATCGCGGCGATGCGCAGCTTGTCTTGGGTGGAGAATTGCACCCCTTGGGTCTGCTGCCCGTCCCGCAGGGTGGTGTCATAGAGATAGAGGCGATCGCGGGTCATGTTGCCCCCCATGTTTTGCCTGCGCAAAGCGCAGGCAGCGCCCGCACCGCCCCCCAAGGGGCGGGCGTAGTTCTGTTCCAAAGGCCACTCACAAGAGGCCCTCCAATTTCAACGGGTCAAATTTCGCGGTCGGGATCAACTCGACCCCCTCCTTACTCATCCGCACCTCGACCCCCGCATCGCTCAGGGCAGATTTCAGCGCGTCAACAGGTGCGAAATCTTTGGTCTCCATTGCAGTCTGCCGCACGGCAAACAACTGCGCCTCCAATGCCGAAAGATCAACATCGGGGGAGGCTGCCCAATCAGGCACTCCGACAGAGGCTAGACCCAAAATCGAGAGGCCCGCACGCAAGGATGCAGCATCCCCAGACTGCGAAATCTGATGCAAGGCCGTAATCGCAAGGGGTGTGTTCAAATCATCAAACAGCGCCGCAAGCATCGCGTCAGGCACAGGGGCCTGCGGCGCATCAGCGGCCTGAGCATACCATTTGCGCAGCGTCTTCTCCGCCTCCGCCGCCTTCTTCGCGGTCCAATCCATGGGCTTCGAATAATGCGTGGACAGCATCACGAAGCGGATCACTTCGCCCGGCACACCCTGATCCAGCAAATCGCGCACGGTGAAGAAATTGCCCAAGGATTTGGACATTTTCTTACCCTCGACCTGCAGCATTTCATTATGCATCCAAATATTGGCAAAGCCCGCGCCTTGATGGGCGCAGCAGCTTTGCGCGATCTCGTTCTCATGATGCGGGAACATCAGATCATTGCCGCCGCCATGGATGTCGAAATGCGGCCCCAGCAATTCGTGGCTCATGGCCGAACATTCAATATGCCACCCCGGACGGCCATACCCCCATGGGCTGTCCCATCCGGGCGTGTCCGCATCAGATGGTTTCCACAGCACGAAATCCATCGCATCGCGTTTATAGGGGGCCACCTCGACCCGCGCGCCTGCGATCATATCCTCGACTGTGCGCCCTGAAAGGCGGCCATAATCAGGATAGGAGGCAACAGAAAAGAGCACATGCCCTTCAGCCGCATAGGCGTGACCCTTGGCGATCAGATCTTCGATCATCGCGATCATCTGCGGGATATATTCGGTCGCGCGCGGCTCATGGGTGGGGCGGCTTACGCCGATAGCATCCATATCGGCGTGATACCAACCGATGGTTTCCTCAGTGATCTCGCCAATCGCGCGCCCTGTTTCACGGGCCTTCGCGTTGATCTTGTCATCCACATCGGTGAAATTGCGCACATAGGTGACATGATCTTTGCCGTAGACATGGCACAGCAGCCGATACAGCACATCAAACACAATCGCAGGGCGGGCATTGCCGAGATGGGCGCGGTCATAGACAGTTGGCCCGCAAACATAGAGGCGCAGATTCGTTGGATCAATCGGGGCGAAAACCTCGATTTTGCGCGTCATAGAATTGCGAAGCTTGATCTCACCCATCGCTTAGATTGCCCCTCTCCCTGAGCCTGACGCGGCACTGCGGCCACAGCAGAATTAGCGCCATTGCCCTATCAGGTTGTTTTGGAATTGAAAATAACCCTTCGCGCGCCCGTTCCCGTCAGCGCGACCCAACCCTCGAGCAAGTGCCGCATAAATTCCTTGCATTCGATAAGAAATTGCACATTTTTAGGGCCATGTTTGAAGAGTTTGTCGAGCGCCATTGCAAATCCCTGCCTGGTGCGCGCCTGGCTGAACCATTTGGCCCAGACATGTATGTCTGGACAGTGGCCGAGAAGATGTTTGCTGCTTACACCAAAGGCAGCACGGGCGTGTCTATTCGCGCCAGATCGGCCCAAGAGGCGCAAAAAATGATCCAACAAGGCAAGGCCGTCTCTGCCCCCTATCTCAAAAGCGGGGGCTGGGTGATGGTTGAGTGGCGCAACACAAGCCCGCATGAGCTGCGCCGCTATATCACGCAAAGCTATGCCCAAGTGCGGGCAGAATTAAACCCAAACCAACAGGCCAGCCTGCCGCCCTTTGATGCGGCGCAATTCAAGGGTTAACGGGGCAATGCCGCCGCTTCGCGCGCAAGGCTGGTGATTGCCTCCCAATCCCCTGCGGCCATGGCCGCCTTTGGCGCGACCCATGATCCGCCTGCGCACAGCACATTGGACAGGCTCAGATAGCTTTGCGCATTGGCAAGGCTGATCCCACCCGTGGGGCAAAAGGCCACTTGCGGGATTGGCCCGCCGATGGATTTCAACGCAGGCGCCCCGCCAACCGCCTCGGCGGGGAAGAATTTCAGCATATCATAGCCTCGCTCATAAAGCGCCATCACCTCAGACGCGGTGACAGCGCCTGGAAGAAGCGGCAGCGCCTCATCTTCTGCCGCGGCCAAGACACGATCTGTCGCGCCGGGGCTAACCGCAAAACGCGCCCCTGCGGCCTTTGCGGCCTTCATATCGGCAGGGGTCAAGATCGTGCCTGCACCTACAATCCCACCCTCAACCTCAGACATGGCGGCGATGGCATCCAAGGCACAGGCGCTGCGTAATGTGACCTCTAGCACAGGCAGACCACCCGCAACCAAGGCACGGGCCAAAGGCACCGCATGGGCGAGATCCTCGATCACCAAAACGGGAATTATGGGGGCGTGGGCCGCAAGGCCCCGCGCGAATTTTGATTGATCTTGCGGTGTCATGGGACCCCTTCCCTTTGTTACACGACAACACCAGCACCGCTTGAGGCGGGGCCAGCATGGGCGCGGAAGATTTCAAACAATTCACGGCCAATCCCGTGGCCATTGGCGCCAAGATCAGGTGTGACGGCGGCGCGATCTGCCAAATCAGGCACCAGAGCCTCAAGCACGCCTTTGACAGCATCCACGCGGATCATATCGCCCTCCTGTAACCGCGCAAGGAAACCACCATCCAACGCCTCGGGGCTGACATGGATTGCGGCAGGCACTTTGCCCGATGCGCCCGACATACGGCCATCCGTCACCAAGGCCACCTTGTGGCCGCGATCCTGCAACACCGCCAAAATCGGTGTCAGGTTATGTAATTCTGGCATCCCGTTGGCCTTTGGCCCTTGGAACCGCACCACGACCACAACGTCGCGGTTCAAATCGCCTGCCTGAAACGCCGCTTTGACCGAGGCTTGATCATGGAAAATTGCGGCGGGGGCCTCGATCACCTGACGCTCAGGGGCGACAGCGGACACCTTCATCACACCTTCGCCCAAATTGCCCTTAAGCGCCACAAGCCCGCCTGTGCTTTGGAAGGCATCCTTCGCAGGGCGCAGAATTTTTTCGTTCAGCGTGGTCTTGGGCCCTGCCTGATACACCACCCCGCCATCGCTTAGTTTTGGCTCTTGCGTGTAATGGGCCAAACCCTGCCCCATCACTGTCTGGGTGTCGGGGTGCAATAAGCCCGCATCGAGCAATTCGCCAATCATAAAGCCCAAACCGCCCGCAGCGTGGAAATGGTTCACATCGGCCAACCCATTGGGATAGACCCGCGCCATCAGCGGCGTTGCAGCAGAGATATCCGCGAAATCCTGCGGCTCTAGGATAACACCCGCCGCGCGGGCCATGGCGACCAAATGGATGACCAAATTGGTCGACCCGCCTGTGGCCATCAACCCAACAAGACCGTTCACAAAGGCCTTTTCATCCAGAATATCGCAAACAGGGCGATACTGATCCCCAAGCGCGGTGATCTTGGCCACCTGCGCAACCCCAGCATCGGTCAGCGCATCGCGCAAGGGCGTATGCGGGTTCACGAAACTGGCGCCTGGCAAATGCAGACCCATAAATTCCATCAGCATTTGGTTGGAATTGGCCGTGCCATAAAAGGTGCAGGTGCCTGGCCCATGATAAGAGGCCATCTCGGCCTTCATCAATTCCTCGCGGCCGACCTCGCCTGCGGCGAATTTCTGGCGCACCTTCGCCTTTTCATCATTGGGTAGACCACTGGTCATCGGCCCTGCAGGCAAAAAGATGGATGGCAAATAGCCAAATGTCGCCGCTGAAATTACCAAACCCGGAACGATTTTATCGCAAACGCCCAAATAAATTGCCGCGTCAAAGGTATTATGGCTTAACGCGACACCCGCGGCCAAGGCGATTACATCGCGGGAGAACAAGCTTAGCTCCATCCCCACCTGCCCTTGGGTGACCCCATCGCACATGGCAGGCACACCGCCCGCAACCTGCGCCGTGGCCCCGTTGGCCCGCGCTGCGGCCTTAATCCGTTCGGGGAAAGCCTCAAAGGGCTTATGCGCGGAAAGCATATCGTTATAGGCGGTCACAATCCCAAGATTTGGCGCGCGTGCCGCCACCAAAGGATCCTTGTCCCCCTCCATCGCCGCATAAGCATGGGCCTGATTGCCACAGGTCAAATGCGCACGGCGCGGGCCATCGGCGGCCGCTGCACGCATCCGATCCAGATAGGTCTTACGCGGCCCTTGCGAGCGCGCAATGATCCGCGCGGTGACAGCTTCGATACGGGTATCCAAGGACATAGACAAAAACCTCCATCTTCTGAGGCTTGCTATAATATGTTAGCGCTAACTATGCCAGAGGGAAATCGCACTCAATGCGGGGCTACATTCGGCAAAAACACCTTTTCACCGCGATAAAGCAGCGAAATTCCCTTGTGGAAAAGGTGAATTTTCTCAGGTGCTGCACCCAGTCGCAGAACTTCCCCGCGCTTTGAGGGGTGAATCCCCGAAAGTTTTGCAATCACAGGATCATCGCCCGTGCTGCTTTTGCTGTCGAAATAGAGAAGCGTCACTTCGCCAAGCGCCTCGGTGATGCCGACACGCCCCTCAAAAGCGAAATCATCCCCTTCTGCGGCGACAAAATCTTCGGGACGGATGCCGATCTCAACCTTCATCCCTTCATCGCCCTTTTGGGTCGGGATGGCGGCTGTGATGATCCCGCCGCCTTGATCCGTGCGGATCTTGGTGGTTTTGCCTGTGCCAACCACCTCACCCGAGAGCAGGTTCATCGCGGGGCTGCCGATAAACCGCGCCACGAATGTGGAATTGGGCCGCTCGTAGAGATCAAGCGGCGCACCGACCTGCGCAATACCGCCACCTGCTAAGACCACGATACGGCTTGCCAAAGTCATGGCTTCAACCTGATCATGGGTCACATAGATCATGGTGGTTTCTGGCATCGCCTCTTTAAGCTGCGCGATCTCAAGGCGGGTCGCCACACGCAAAGCCGCATCTAGGTTCGACAGAGGCTCGTCAAAGAGGAACACTTTGGGGTCGCGCACAATGGCACGGCCAATTGCCACGCGCTGCCGCTGACCGCCTGACAATTCCTTGGGCAGGCGATCAAGCAAGCTGCCAAGCTGCAATTTCTCGGCAGCGGCGCGCACCGCCTTGTCAATGGCCTCTTTCCCCTGCCCTGCAATCCGCAGGGAAAAGGCCATATTATCATAGACGCTCATATGCGGATAAAGCGCGTAGGATTGGAACACCATCGCAATCCCACGTTGCGAGGGCGGCATATCATTGACGCGCATCCCGTCAATTTCCAACGTGCCGCCCGTGATCCGCTCTAGCCCCGCGATCATCCGCAACAGCGTGGATTTCCCGCAGCCAGAGGGGCCAACGAAAACAACCAATTCGCCCGTCTTGATCTCAAGATCAATGTCAGACAGCACCTTGACCTTCCCATAAGCCTTTTCCACGGCACTCAGTTTCAAATCGGTCATCTTCAGCCCCCCTTTTGAACAGCCTTGCCGCGCCTTAGCGGTTCTGCGCGCCAAACCATGCTTGATAGGCGGGCAAGGTTAACATGCCCCCCGCAACCGTTGCATGGAATGGTGCGGTAATATCGTCATACGCGCCCTCAGGCAGTGGCAGCTCGCGCGTCTCGCCACTTAGGTTGAACGCACAAAGGACCGCGCGCCCCTGATATCTGCGCCAGAACGCGACCACATCTTGCGTATGGGTGACAAATTCAAACTCCCCTTTGACCAATTCAGGCAAAGATTTCCGCAAAGCGATCATGTTGCGATAGAAGGCCAAAGTGCTGTCTTCAAGGCGGGTCTGCGCCTCGACCGAGCGCTGCAAATGCTCCACCGCGACAGGCAGCCATGGCTTGCTTTGGCTAAACCCGCCATTGTGATTGTCGCTGACCCATGGGATCGGCGTGCGACAGCCATCACGGCCCTTGAATTTTGGCCAAAAGCGGATGCCATAGGGATCCTGCAATTCTTCAAAGGCGACATAGGCCTCGGTCAGCCCCAATTCCTCGCCCTGATACAGGCAAACCGAACCGCGCAGCGACAACAAAAGCGCCGCAAAGACGCGCTGCCCTGCCTCATCCAAATTCCAACGGGTTGGATGGCGCACCACATCATGGTTGGAAAAGGCCCAACAGGCCCAACCATCGCCAATGCTGGCCTCTTGCTTTTCAATGACCGCGCCCACGGTTTCCGCGCTTGGCGTCTCCCCTGAGAGGAAGTCAAAGCTATAGCACATATGCACCTTATCACCGCCTGAGGTGTATTGTGACTGTATCTCAAGGCCATATTGCGCATCACCCACCTCGCCTACAGCGGTGGCAGCAGGATATTCGTCCATCACCGCGCGCATACGGCGCAAGAAATCCAAATTCTCGGGTTGGTTTTTGTCATAAAGGTGATCTTGCCAATTATAAGGGTTCACCTCAGGCGCGATGGTGAAATTCCGCCGCTCGGGCGCAAGCGCGGGGTTATCGCGCAGCAGCTTGTCATGGAAATAGAAATTGATCGTATCAAGGCGGAACCCATCAACCCCCCGATCCAACCAGAAGCGGCACACATCCAAAAGCGCATCCTGCACATCTGGATTATGCAGGTTCAAATCTGGCTGCTCGACAAGGAAATTGTGCAGGTAATATTGCATCCGCTCGGGCGACCATTCCCACGCGCTGCCGCCGAAAATAGACAACCAGTTATTGGGTGGGCTGCCATCTGGCTTGGCATCGGCCCACACATACCAATCCGCTTTTGGATTGTCGCGGGTTTCGCGGCTTTCGATAAACCAAGGATGCTGATCCGAGCTGTGCGACAGCACCAAATCAATCAGAACCTTCAGGCCCAGATTATGCGCCTTTTCAATCAACGCATCGAAATCACCCAATGTCCCGAACATCGGATCGACATCGCGGTAATCCGAGACATCATAGCCGAAATCAAGCATGGGGGATTTAAAGAATGGCGAGATCCAAATCGCGTCCACCCCAAGGCTTGCGATATGATCAAGGCGGTGAATGATCCCCGCCAGATCGCCAATCCCATCATCATTGCTGTCTTGATAGCTGCGCGGGTAGATCTGATAGATCACCGCACCACGCCACCAATCCTTATCAATGCCAAGGATATCGTTGGGGTTAATTTCAGGCATGATTGTCATTTATATCTCTCATTTTACAGAGCCAGCCAAAAGGCCGCGCACCAAGTAACGTTGTAAGGAAAAGAAAACCACCAAAGGCACCGCGATGGATACAAAGGCAGAGGTTGCCAATATTTCCCAATCGCCGCCGCGTGTGCCCATCATTTCGACCAATTGCCGCGTCATCACCGTGGTTTCACCCGAACTGTCGATCAAGAACACCATCGCGACCAAAAGGTCATTCCATGTCCAAAGAAATTGGAAAATCGCAAAGGACGTCAAGGCGGGAAAACTGAGCGGCAGGATAATGCGCGTGAAAATCTGAAACTCGGTCGCGCCATCCACGCGCGCGTTTTCAATCACCTCGCGCGGCAGGCCCACCATGTAATTGCGCAAAAGGTAAATAGCCAAGGGCAAACCAAAACCCGTATGCGCCAACCAAACACCCAAATAGCCTTTGCCAATACCGATATCATTATGCAGCTTCAGCAGTGGAATCAGCGCCAATTGCAGCGGCACAACCAACAACCCCACAACAGCCGCAATCAGCAGCGCCCGCCCTGGAAACTCCATCCACGCCAAGGCATAGGCCGCAAAAGCCGCGATCAAAATGGGAATAATCGTTGCAGGAATTGTCACCGTCAGCGTGTTGAAAAACGCCTTTGACATCCCCTCGCGGTTCGAAGGGTCGAACAGAACATTTTGATAATTGCCAAGGGTGAAATCAGGGGGGGCAGAAACAGTCACGAAAATCCGCGCACCGCGTCCCTCAATCTGATCCGCAGTGCCGCGCCATTCATAATCGCCGCGCGCCGTGACGGTCAGGGTTTCCCCCTCGCCCAGATCAGCGACCTCATCGGGTTGATAGGCGTCAATCGCGCGCGAGGATGCACCCCATACGGTGATCTCTCGGACGATCTCATCCAAGTTTGCGGCGGCCCCGCCCTCGACAAAAATATTGCCAGAAACGAGATAGAAACCATCGCCCAAATCCACCCGCGCCTCGTCAGGATCTGCGGTGCGATAGGTTTCGTTTTGCACCGCAGGAAACAGCGCAGCCCACCATCCCGAACTGCGGATTTGATCCGTTGTGCGGAAGGAAGACACCAATAGCCCCAGTGTCGGCAGCACCCATACGATCACAAGGGCCAAGGCCGAAAAATGCACCGCCCATGACAGGCCCGATTTGCGCCCCGCAACATGATCCATCAGCGCATCTCCCGTCTGGCGTTATAGACGTTCCACACAAGGATCGGCAGCACCAAGATCATGATCACCATGGCAGCGGCCGAACCCACCCCCCAATCATTGGCGCGGAACAGTTTGTCATACATGTAATTCGCCAAAACTTGGGTTTCCCATTGTCCATTGGTCATCGCAAAAACGATGTCGAACACCTTGAGAACCACAATCGTAATGGTCGTCCAAACCACGACAATCGTGCCCGCGATTTGCGGCACTTTGATTTTGAAGAAAATTTGAAATGGGTTTGCCCCGTCCACGATGGCGGCCTCAATGGTTTCCTCAGGAATACCGCGCAAAGCCGCAGACAGGATCACCATGGCAAAGCCTGTCTGAATCCAAATCAAAACGATGATCAGGAAAATATTGTTCCAAAAGGGCACAGTCAGCCAAGTGATTGGGCTATCGCCGCCAAGCTGCAAATAAACGGCGTTAAGAATCCCGATCTGTGCCACATCCTCGGGGCGGGCATCATAGACCAATTTAAAAATCACCGCCGCGCCAACAAATGAAATCGCCATCGGCATAAAGATCAGGGATTTCGCGATATTCCCCCAACTGATCCGATCTGTCAGCTGCGCCGCCAACAAGCCAAAGGCAGTCGAGGCCGCAGGCACGATCAAAAGCCACAGGAAATTGTTGCGCAACGCCTCCCAAAACTTGGGGTCATCCGTCATGCGTGCGTAATTCTCAAGCCCAACAAAGGCGCCACCAAGGCTGCGGTCAGTCAAGGACAGACGCAAGGTCTCAAAGACGGGATAGGTCAAATAGAGCGCTAGCGCGAAAAGAGCGGGAAATAGAAAAAGCCATGGGCGTATCGCATTGGCGCGATTGATATTGCGCCCTGCATTTGCCCCGCGCGCAGGAAACAGCACGCGATCAAGAATTTGGTTCGAGAGGTAAAAATAACCCACGCAGCCCCCCACCCCGATCAGGATGGTCAATGCCGCTTGCATGATTGGTGACATGGGTGCCCTCCCCCGATGCGCACGAAAAATCCGCGCAAACACAAATAGGATCAGCCCGCGATACGCAGGCTGATCCAAAACCTAGCGCGATCTTATTTAATCGCGTCCCAGCTTTGCTGGATGGTGTCTGCTACAGCCGCCGCATCTGCGCCGCCTGCATAATCCACCATACCCGTCCAGAAGCTGCCTGCGCCAATCGCGCCGGGCATCAGGTCGGAGCCATCAAAACGGAAGGTCGTTGCGTTGAGCAAGATTTCCCCCTGACCGCGCAGTGTATCGGTTTCATATGTGGCCAAGTTCACGCCAGAATGGGGCGTCAAGAAGCCACCCTGCGCCATCATGATCTCATGGGCGACAGGTGTTTTGAGAAACTCGATAAACGCCATGGTCGCGTCAGATGGATCTGTGATTGCCATCAAAGTGCCGCCACCCAAAACTGGGCTGCCAAGGTCTTTTTCCGCGAATGCAGGGAAGTAGAAGAAATCAGCATCCTCGCCCACAACCGTGCCATCAGGGAAGAAGGCAGGAATAAAGCTGGCCTGACGATGCATGTAGCAGCCGGGAGGGGACTGGAACAAGCCCGCAGGGCTATCACGGAAATCGGTGGTTGCAACTGCGCCAGCGCCGCCCATCACATAGGCATCATTACGTGCGAATTGACCAAAGGTTTCGATCGCCTCAACAACGCGCGGGTCATTGAATGGGATCTCATTGGCAACCCATGCGTCATAGACATCAGGTGTCTGTGTGCGCAGCATCAGGTCTTCAACCCAGTCAGTCGCAGGCCAGCCTGTAGCGGCCCCAGAACCCAGACCAATACACCAAGGCGTGCCCCCATCCGCAACGATCTGGTCAGAAAGTGCGATCAACTCTTCCATGGTTGTTGGCACTTCGTAGCCTGCATCCTCGAAATTCTCTGGCACATACCACACCAAGGACTTCACGTTGACGTTGAAGAAGAAGCCATAGAACTGATCCGCGCCCGATTGATCGGCATATGTGCCCAGATCAACCCATGATGGGCCTGCTGCAAAATTCTCAGACACCCATGCGGCATTATCCGCGCCAAGCGGGGTCAAAAGACCATTGGCCGCCATATTGGCCGCAAGGCCAGGCTGAGGGAAAACCGCGATATTGGGGGCAGAGCCTGCCTCAGCGTCAATCACGATTTGCTGCTCAAAGCTATCCGACCCTGTATAGGTCGCATCCGCGCCTGTTGCCGCCTCGAAATAGGCCAAAAGCGCATCAAAGCGATCCGCCTCAGGCGAAAGCCAAGGGCCAGAAATCGTGACAGTCTGACCTGTCAAATCATGCGCCGCTGCGAATGCCTCGTAGCTGGCCCAATTGAAATCCCCCTCACCCACGGGGAACACCAAACCACCATGCGCGTCAGCCATCGCCATCCCTGAGGACAGCGCAAGGGCTGCGGCGCTTGCGTAAAACGAACGTTTCATAAGTAACCTCCCAGAACCGCACCCCCTGAGTGAGGATGCTTAGAACCTGCATTTCAAAACCTATTCCGCGATTCCGTCAAGAGTGTTTCAAAGCGCTTTGGAAAAGAAATGTCTTTAAATGCCCAAGACGCTGAAAGGACAAGAGAATTACAATATATTTGATTTTGCATTTGTTTTTCGCAGATACAGCGCGCCGCAATTTTAAAAATTTACTTTTGACAAGCCGCATAAAATTCGCCTAGCTGAGAAGAAATTTGAAAGCGCTTTGAAGGCAATCGTGTCGCGCCAGACGATGAAACGACCCAGCGCCATGCGCGACAAAGGAAGGAGGGAGGCGATGAATTTAAAAGAATTGGCATCATCGCTTGGGCTGTCTCAAACCACAGTCAGCCGTGCCTTGAATGGCTATCCCGAGGTGAACCCTGAAACCCGCGCCCGTGTCGAGGCTGCGGCGCGCGCGGCGAATTATCAACCCAATTCCCGCGCCCGCCGCTTAGCTACAGGGCGCGCGATGACCATCGGCCATGTGATCACGCATACGGGCGAAACTGAAATGGTAAACCCGATTTTTGCAGATTTTCTTGCAGGTGCAGGCGAGGTTTATGCCCGCGAAGGATATGACCTGCTTTTGTCTATCGTGCATGAGGGGGCCGCCGAACGCGCCTATCGCCAGATGGCAGCGAATGGCTCGGTTGATGGGGTGATGGTGCAAGGCCCCCGCCAAGAAGACCCGCGCATTGCGCTGCTACAGGAATTGGGGCTGCCGTTTTTGGTGCATGGCCGCACGGGGGATGCGCGTGGCTATAACTGGCTAGATATTGCCAATTTGCGGGCCTTTCGCCGTGCGACCGAATTCTTGTTGGATTTGGGGCATAGCCGCATCGCCCTGATCAATGGCCAAGAGGCGATGGATTTCGCCGCCCGCCGCCGCCGCGGATATGAAGAGGCGCTGCGCGCGCGCGGCATCACCCCTGACGCAAGCCTGATGTATGCCGATGTCATGACCGAAGGCTATGGCCACCGCGCCGCGGCACAATTGCTTGACCGGGAAAACCGCCCCACCGCCTTTTTGGTGTCATCGGTGATTTCTGCCATTGGGGTGCGCCAAGCGGCATGGGAGCGCGGGCTACAACTGGGCCGCGATGTCTCGATCATCACCCATGATGATGTGCTTTCCTATCTCAACAATGATGCCGAAGGCCCCGCATTTACCTCAACCCGCAGTTCAATTCGTTTGGCGGGGCGGCGCTGTGCAGAAATTTTGATCGAAAGGATCAAACAGCCTGACGCGCCCTTTGTGCATGAATTATGGGAGGCTGAATTGATGGTCGGGCGCTCGACTGGCCCTGCACCATAACGCCTGTCTCTGCCCGCACTGCTTTAACCCCGCTGCCGCATTTCAATGAGTTCTCTCACCATGACCACCCCCACCCTTCCCGCGCGGTCGGATTTTCCGCAAGATTTTCTGCTTGGTGTCGCCACATCGGCCTATCAAATCGAAGGCCACGCTCAGGGTGGCGCGGGCCAGACCCATTGGGATACATTCGCCGCTACGGGCAATAACGTCACCCGCGCTGAAAATGGCGCGCTTGCCTGCGATCACCTGAACCGATGGGAAGACGACCTTGACCTGATCCGTGATCTTGGCGCCGATATATATCGCTTCTCGCTGTCATGGGCGCGGATCATGCCCGAGGGGCGCGGCGTGGTGAATAAGGCGGGCTTGGATTTCTATGATCGTTTGATTGACGGGATGTTGGCGCGCGGGCTGCGCCCTGCAGCCACGCTGTATCATTGGGAATTGCCCTCGGCCCTCGCGGATCAAGGCGGTTGGGTGAATGGCGATATGCCAAACTGGTTTGCCGATTACACCGAGATTGTGATGGCACGCCTTGGCGACAGGCTGTGGTCGGTCGCCCCCATTAACGAGCCGTGGTGCGTCTCATGGCTATCGCATTTCGAGGGGCATCATGCGCCCGGTCTGCGCGATATTCGCGCCGCAGCCCGCGCTATGCACCATGTCCTCTCCTCGCATGGCCGCGCGATTGAGGTGATGCGCGCGCGTGGCATGTGCAATCTGGGTGCCGTGTGCAATTTTGAGGCCGCCCTGCCCGCCGATGAAAGCCCCGCATCAAAGGCCGCCGCCGCGCGTTACGATGCGATCTATAACCAATTCTTCCTGTCAGGCCTGTTTCATGGCCGCTATCCAGATCTGGTGCTTGAGGGGTTAGAGCAACATCTTCCCCAGAATTACCAAGACGATTTTGCCCATATCACCGCCCCGCTCGATTGGTTGGGGCTGAATTACTACACCTGCAAACGCCTGACCGCAGGATGTGGAATTTGGCCGAATTACCAAGGCGTTGAGGGGCCATTGCCCAAAACCCAAATGGGCTGGGAAGTTTACCCCGAGGGGTTGCATCTTTTCCTGACCCATACGGCGAAAACCTACACGGGCGACCTGCCGCTTTATGTGACCGAAAACGGCATGGCGAATGACGATACGCCCGAACAGCCAGATGTGGCGCGCATCACCTATCTTGATGCCCATATGCGCGCCTGTTTGCGCGCGATTGAGGATGGCGCACCTTTGAAAGGCTATATCGCGTGGTCGCTGATGGATAATTACGAATGGGCCTTTGGGTATGAAAAACGCTTTGGCCTTGTCCATGTTGATTTCGACAGCTTGCAAAGACGACCAAAAGCGTCTTATCACGCGCTCGCACAGGGCTGGCGCGCGGGCTAAATAAGGCAGGACAGGATGACATCTTCCCCCGATTTGGATTTGGTCGCAGATATCGGCGGCACCAACACCCGCGTGGCTTTGGCGCGCGCGGGCGTCATTGACCGCGACAGCATCCGCCGCTTTGCCAATAAAGACGCCGCTGATTTGCGCGAGATATTGGCGCAATTCATGGAGCAGGCGGGCCTCCGTTCTGGCGCGCTCTCGGGCATTTGCGTGGCCGCCGCAGGCCCCGTGCGCGATGGCGTGGCCAAAATGACCAATTTGGATTGGCATATTGACCGCGCGATGTTGGCTGATGTCTCGGGCGCATCACGCGTGGCTGTGCTCAATGATCTACAGGCGCAAGGCTATGCGATTGGCCATATTTCCGATACGGAATTGCGTGTAATCCTGCCCCATGATCCCGCCTCTGCCCATGCGGCGAAATTGGTCATCGGGCTTGGCACGGGGTTTAACGCCGCCGCCGTATTTGACGGGCCGCGGGGCCGCGTGGTGCCCCCTTCGGAATCGGGCCATATCACCCTGCCCACCCCTGATGACCAAACCCGCGATCTTGCCCGCTTCTTAGCCGAAAAGCATGGCTTCGCCGCAGTCGAGGAAGTTCTCTCGGGGCGTGGGATCAGCCATGTTCACGCCTTTTTGCACGGGATTGCTCAGCCCGCCCAACAGATCATGGATGCGCTTGAGCAAGATGATGCCAAGGCCCGCGCTACTGCTGCGCTCGTTGCACAGGTTCTGGGAAATGTCGCAGGGGATCTGGCCTTGGTGAACCTGCCTTTTGGTGGGGTCTATCTGATTGGCGGCGTCTCGCGCGCCCTTGCCCCCTATTTGATGCAATTCGGATTTGCCGAGGCCTTTGCGAATAAAGGCCGCTTTGGCCCGTTTATGGCGCAATTCGGGGTCAGTGTGGTGGAAGATGATTTTGCCGCGCTCACAGGCTGCGCGCAGGCCTTGATCGAGCTTTAGAACGCGCGGTCTTTCACGGCCTGCATAGAGACATGTGTCGAGGTTGAGGCGACATGCGGCAGGGCGGATATGACCTCGCCCAACACGCGGCGATAGGCGCCCATATCGCGGCAGCGCACCTTGACCAAATAATCAAACGCCCCCGCAATCATGTGGCATTCTTCGATTTCGGGCACGGCAATGGTGGCTTTGTTAAAGGCTGCCAATGCCGCCTCGCGCGTGTCGGACAATTTCACCTCAACAAAAGCCACATGTTCGCGGTCAAGCTTTACGGGATCAAGTTCCGCGCGGTAGCCACGAATATAGCCTTCCTGCTCAAGACGGCGCAGACGCACTTGGGTTGGGCTTTTCGACAGCCCCACGCGATCCGCCAATTCCGTGACGGAAATTCGGCCATCTTCTGAGACTTCCTTCAGAATCTTCCGATCAAACCCATCAATTTGCCCGCGTTCTGGCGATTTTGATACCATCAGACCCACCCTTTTCCTGTTTAATCAATTTATTTTCCCGCCAAACTACAAAGTCAAGGCGGATTTCCCGCCAATATCTTCGTATTGTAATTCATCTTCATTTTACCCCTGGTGTCCACATGACCGACCTTTCTGTGCTGCGCGATGCGATCCGTGACGATCACTTGGCCGATGAGGCTGCTATTCTCGACCGCTTAATAAAATCGCATGGCCCCGATCAGGCGACGCGCACAGCCGCTAAGGCGCGCGCAACCCGCTTGGTCACATCCATCCGCAATGACGCGGACGCAGGGTTGATGGAGGTGTTTTTGGCCGAATATGGCCTCTCAACCCGCGAAGGCATTGCACTGATGTGTTTGGCAGAGGCGTTGTTACGCGTGCCAGATGCGACCACGATTGATGCTTTGATCGAAGATAAAATTGCCCCTTCAGCCTGGGGCGAGCATTTGGGAAAATCCTCCTCCTCGCTTGTAAACGCATCCACTTGGGCGCTGATGCTGACGGGGCGCGTTTTGCAAGACGGCGAAGGCATGGATCGCGTGTTGCGCGGGGCCTTGCGCCGTTTGGGCGAACCTGTGATCCGCACAGCCGTGGCGCGCGCCATGCGCGAGATGGGGCGGCAATTCGTGTTGGGGCAAACCATGCCAGACGCGATGGCCCGCGCCGCCAAGCAAGAGGCAAAGGGATATAGCTATTCCTATGATATGTTGGGCGAGGCGGCGATGACCATGGCCGACGCGGATGCCTTTTTTGCCTCTTACAAAACGGCCATTGCCAAGATCACGCCGCGCTGTAACGCTGGGGATATCCGCAGCAACCCTGGAATTTCGATCAAACTCTCGGCGCTGCATCCGCGCTATGAGGTGGCACAAAAAGATCGTGTTATGTCCGAACTTGTGCCGCGCGTTTTGGAATTGGCCCTTAATGCGCGTCAGGGCGGGATGGGTCTTAACATTGATGCCGAAGAAGCAAATCGTCTTGATCTGTCGCTTGATGTAATTGAGGCGGTCTTGGCTGATCCACGCCTTGCAGGATGGGACGGGTTTGGTGTTGTGGTGCAGGGCTATGGCCTGCGTGCAGGCGCGGTGATTGACTGGCTTTACGCCCTTGCCACCAAACTTGATCGCAAGATCATGCTGCGTCTGGTCAAAGGCGCCTATTGGGACACCGAGGTGAAATTGGCGCAGGTTGAAGGGCTATCTGGCTTTCCTGTCTATACACGAAAATCCGCCACCGATGTGGCCTATCTGTGTTTGGCCAAAAAGCTGCTGGGTCTGACGGATCGCATCTATCCGCAATTTGCCACCCATAACGCCCATTCTGTGGCGGCCATTATCGAAATGGCAACAGACCCTACCCTTTTTGAATTCCAACGCCTGCATGGGATGGGCGAGGCGCTGCATGATCTGGTGCTGAAGGGTAACGCCACGCGCTGCCGCATCTATGCGCCTGTGGGGGCGCATAGGGATCTTTTGGCCTATCTCGTGCGCCGCTTATTGGAGAATGGCGCAAATTCTTCCTTCGTGAACCAAATCATGGATGAAAACACGCCACCTGAGGTGGTCGCAGCCTGCCCCTTTGAACGGCTCGAAGGCGCAGGGCCAAATCTTGCTGTGCGCCACCCAAGCGCGCTTTTTGCGCCCGAGCGCGCAAATTCACGCGGGTTCGACCTTAGCGATCCTGTCACCTTGGCCGAGCTAGACGCGGCGCGCGCGCCATTTCGAACGCATCAGTGGCAGGCAGGCCCTATTTTGGCCAAACCTGCGACAGGGGCCGATGACATCACCCAAACCTGCCCTGCCGATCCCACCGACATCGTGGGCCGTGTTACCGAGGCCGCCGCAGGTGATATCGAGACTGCACTGACATCTGCGCAGGCTTGGGACGCACCTGCCGCAGAACGCCGCGCCTGCCTTGAACGGGCCGCCGACCTTTATGAAGCGCATCATGCCGAATTATTTGCGCTTCTGGCCCGCGAGGCGGGCAAAAGCCCAGCCGATGCAGTGGCCGAACTGCGTGAGGCGGTGGATTTCTTACGCTACTACGCGGCCCATGCGCCGCTTTTGCAGCAGCCCGCGCGCGGGGTGTTTACCTGTATCAGCCCATGGAATTTCCCCTTGGCCATTTTCACAGGGCAAATCGCTGCCGCGCTTGCGGCGGGAAATGGCGTTTTGGCAAAGCCCGCTGAGACAACCACCCTCATCGGTGCGCGGGCCGTGGAATTGCTCCATGCCGCAGGCGTGCCACGTGGCGCCCTGCAATTTTTGCCAGGGCAAGGGGCCAAGGTCGGGGCGGCCCTTGTCAGCGATGCGCGTGTTGCGGGCGTGTGCTTTACGGGATCAACGGCAACTGCCCAAGGGATCAACCGCGCCATGGCGGCCCATCTGCACCCCGCAGCCCCTTTGATTGCAGAGACAGGCGGCCTGAATGCCATGATCGTGGACAGCACAGCCCTGCCCGAACAGGCCGTGCGCGACATTGTCGCCTCGGCCTTTCAATCAGCGGGTCAGCGTTGCTCGGCCCTGCGGTTGCTCTATGTACAAGAAGATATCGCAGAGGGCCTGTTACAGATGTTGCAGGGCGCGATGGAGGAACTCTCCCTCTCCCACCCATGGAACATATCCTGCGATGTGGCCCCCGTGATCACGGCAAGCGCGGCGGCAGAGATCAATGCCTATGTCCAACAGGCCCAGAGAGAGGGGCGTTTGATCAAACAGATCACCCCGCCCAGCACGGGCCATTATGTGGGGCCTGCCTTGATCTCATTGCCCGGTGGGATCAACGACCTTGAGCGCGAAGTCTTTGGCCCTGTCTTGCATGTGGCCACTTATAAGGCCCGCGATCTTGCGCGGGTTGTGGCGGATGTGAATGCAAAGGGCTATGGCCTGACCTTTGGGATGCACAGCCGCATTGATGACCGCATCGCCGAGGTGGCGAGCCAGATCAAGGTTGGCAATCTCTACATCAACCGCAACCAAATCGGTGCCATTGTGGGCAGTCAGCCCTTTGGGGGCGAGGGTCTGTCTGGCACAGGGCCAAAGGCGGGCGGGCCGCACTATTTGCCGCGCTTTACGACCCCCGACCTCGCAGCAGAAGGCCCAATGGGCGATGCGCCCCCCTGTGATGAGGCCAAAGTGACCCGCGCCCTGGCAGCACTTGCGCACCCCTCTGACAGGCCCCTTTCCCAAACAGAAATGCCTGGGCCTACAGGTGAATCAAACCTCTTGTCACGCTATGCGCGCGGGCGGGTTCTGTGTCTTGGGCCAACGGCGGAAGCGGCCATGATGCAGGCGCAAATGGCCAAAGAGGCAGGCTGCACCGCCCTTGCGATTGCGCCCGGTGTTGGCGCGCATGGAGTTGAAGGGCTACTTCCTGCTGACATGCTGCGCAGTCTCACGGGGTTTGATGCCGTGATCTTATGGGCAGACCCCGAAGAGGCCCGCCCCTATCGCGCGGCTTTGGCTGCGCGCGAGGGCGCCTTGATCCCGCTGATTTGCGAGAGCGACCCTAAACCGCGCCTGATCCTTGAGCGGCATATCTGCATTGACACCACGGCGGCGGGCGGCAATGCGCGGCTTCTGGCAGCGGCAGGTGAGGCTTAGATCGCCAACCCCACGGCACGGCCAATTAGGGATGTGGCTACCATTGCCAACACGCCCCAGAACATAACACGGAATGCGGCGCGCCCTTTGGGGGCGCCGCCCGCCTGCGCACCAAGCGCCCCAAGCGTGCCAAGGGCCGCCAATGTGGCCGCCCCCACCCAAATCTCCACCTGATCATGCGGGGCCACGACCCCCATCAGCAACGGCACCAAAGCACCGCCTGCAAATGTCGCGGCAGACACCACCCCTGCCTCTACAGGCTTGGGCGGCGAAAGATCAGTCAGCCCAATCTCATCGCGCAAATGTGCGCCAAGCGCGTCTTTGCGGGTCAATTCGCGCGCCACCTCATCGGCCAACTGCTCCGACAAGCCGCGTTGACGATAGATCGCCGCCAATTCGGCCAATTCGCCCGCTGGGTTCAATTTCAACTCGCGCTTTTCGCGCTCGACATCGGCGCGCTCAACATCGGCTTGGCTTGAGACGGAAACATATTCCCCCGCTGCCATCGACATCGCCCCTGCAACCATGCCTGCAATCCCCGACAAGAGGATCGTGCCTTGATCCGCACCGCCCGCAGCAACCCCCACGATCAATGACGCTGTCGACAAAATCCCATCATTCGCCCCCATCACCGCCGCGCGCAACCATCCTGAGCGTTGCGACAAATGCGGTTCCTCATGGGCCGAGGGGACATTGTGGGTATCAGGTCGGTGTTCAGCCATAATTGGGCAATCCCATTTTTCCTGGGTTAAAAATATTTTGCGGATCAATCCCGCGCTTGATTGTGGCCATGACCTCCATCGCTTCTGGCCCCAATTCGCGGATCAGATAGGCGGCTTTGCCTTGGCCGATGCCATGCTCACCTGTGCAGGTGCCCTCCATCGCAATCGCCATATCATTCAGCCATGCAACAAACCCTTCGGCCATCTCAACCTCGGCAGGACTGTCCGTGTCGATCAACATCAGCACATGGAAATTTCCATCGCCCACATGGCCCACAACGGGGGCGATCATGCCCAATTCTGACGCACGCGTCTGTGCCTTTGTCACAGCCTCGGCCAGACGGCTGACGGGCACGCAAATATCGGTGGAAATCCCCTTTGCCCCAGGGCGCAGGGCCAAACCCGCCCAATAGGCATCATGGCGCGCTTGCCACAGTTGATTGCGCTCCTCCTCAAGGGTGGTTGCGGCAAAACCCGTGCCGCCAAAATCAGCTGCAATCTCGCCAAAACTTGCCGCATCCTCGGCCACGCCTGTCTCACTGCCATGAAATTCCAATAACAAAAGCGGCGTTTCTGGCAGGGCCAGTTTGGAATAACGATTAACGGCCTCAACCATCAGCTTGTCGAGCAATTCAATGCGCGCCACGGGCAATCCATATTGCACAGTCGCAATGACACATTCGCAGGCAGCCTCGACCGAAGGGAACGAACAGGTCGCCGCAGAAATGGCCGCAGGGATACCGCGCAGACGCAAGGTTAACTCGGTGATCAGGCCAAGCGTGCCTTCAGAGCCGATCATCAGATGGGTCAAATCATACCCTGCCGAAGATTTCCGCGCCCGCGCGGCGGTTTTTACAATCTCCCCCGATGGCAAAACCGCCTTCAGCCCAAGGATATTTTCCTTCATCGTGCCGTAGCGCACGGCATTCGTGCCGCTTGCCCCCGTGCCCGCCATACCGCCAAGCGTTGCATCTGCTCCTGGATCCACAGGAAAGAACAGCCCCGTGTCGCGCAAATGCATGTTCAACGCCTTACGCGTGACACCTGGCTCAATCACGACATCCATATCCTCGGCACTGACCCGAAGAATGCGGTTCATCTGACTGAAATCAATACAAATTCCCCCTGCGGACGCATTCACATGCCCCTCAAGGGATGAGCCTGCCCCAAAGGGGATCACAGGCACATGATGACGCGCGCATAGACGCACAACATCTTGGACTTCCTCGGTCGATTGCACAAACACCACAGCATCAGGCGCTTGGGTGCGCAGCCATGTGGTGGTGTGGCCATGCTGTTCGCGCAAGGCGGCACTGGTCGCAAGCCGCGCCCCAAATTGCCCTGCAAGCGCCTCGATTACGGCGGCAATGCCATGCTCATTGCGCGGAAGATCTAAAATTTCAGCCATGGTGATGCACTTTCTCTGTTGCTGCCTTTATGTTTAGCGACAGCCGCATAGAAGAAAAAGGGGGCGCGCGCCCTCGGGGCTAAAGCCCGTAAAGGGCG
The DNA here is from genome assembly GCA_015693905.1 of Rhodobacterales bacterium HKCCA1288. Taxonomy (NCBI): domain Bacteria; kingdom Pseudomonadati; phylum Pseudomonadota; class Alphaproteobacteria; order Rhodobacterales; species Rhodobacterales bacterium HKCCA1288. The sequence goes on from CP065161.1 coordinate 665,673, forward strand.
CCAAATTTTTCCTCGAGATAGCGCAACAGCGGCTCAGGGGAGACAGGCCCACCGATTGCATCCTCAATCGTCTGGCGCGGCGGTTTCAGGCTGCCGTGGCGTTGCAATCTTTCGCGCAGCCAATCGGTTGCAGGGCGTGGATTGCCCTGTGCCAATGCCACATCCAAATTCGGCACATCCGCGCGCAAAGCCTGCATCAAGCAGCCAGCATAGACATTGCCAAGCGCGTAGGTGGGGAAATATCCAAACAGGCCCGCCGACCAATGCACATCTTGCAACACCCCGTGGCTGGGGCGATCCACGGCGAACCCAAAATCAGCCATAAAGCGATCATTCCATGCCGCCTCAAGATCACCCACGGCCAGATCACCGCTGATCAATGCCTGCTCTAGATCAAACCGCAGCATGATATGCAGGTTATACTGCACCTCATCGGCCTCGGTGCGGATATAGCCTTTGGCAACTCGATTGATCGCCGCGTATAGCGCAGCGGGGCTATCAGTTGAAAGCCCACCAAAGGCCGTCTGCATCTGCCCATAAAGCCATGTCACAAAAGGCAGGGACCGACCAAGTTGATTTTCATAAATGCGGCTTTGGCTTTCATGCACCCCCATCGAGGCGCCCTGCCCCAATGCGGTCAAATGATAGAGCGGATCTATGTTTTGCTCGTAGCAGGCATGGCCCACTTCGTGAATGGTCGAATAAAGCGCATTAAACGGGTCATCCCGCGCCACCCGCGTGGTGATGCGACTGTCACTGCCTGAGCCAGAAGAAAAGGGGTGAACGGCAAGATCAATCCGCCCTTTATCGAGATCATAGCCAAAGGCCAAAGCAATCTCGCGCGTCAGGGCAAGCTGCGCCGCCTCGTCAAAATCACCCGATATCGCCGCAGGCATCGGCTTTTCAAGGATCGCCGCGCGCAAAGCCACAAGGCGCGGGCGCATCGCATCAAACAGGGCCGCGATTTCGCTGGCGCGCATCTCAGGTTCGTAATCGTTCAACAGCGCATCATAAAGGGCCGCACCACGCGTCTCGCCTGACAGACAGGCAGCCTCTTCGCGGCGCAGGGCGATGAGTTGCTCAAGAACCGGTAGAAATCCCGCAACATCATCTTCGGCGCGGGCCTTGGCCCAGACCCCATGGGCGAGCGAGGCCGTCCGCGCCAATTCCGCCGCCAAACGCGCAGGGATTTTTGTAGCACGCTGATATGACCGCGAGATCAGCCGCAAAGAGGATGCTTCAAAATCCGTTTCAGCCTGTGCGGTTTCCAGCAGTTCGCCAAGTGCAGGGTCAGTGCGGCGGGCGTGCAGAACCCCCTCCATCGCTGCGATTTCCTCGGCGCGCTGTGCCGCTGCACCTTTGGGCATCATGGTTTCTTGATCCCAATGCAACCGCCCCGCGACCTGCTCAAGCGCGGCGGTTTGCGCTGCATGCGCCAAAAGATCCCCCATCGCGCTCATGCGGCTGCCCCACGCAAGGATTGCTCAGGCGGATAAATCGCAAGGAAGCGCGCGCGCAAAATCAAGACGACCAAGGCCACCGCGCCAAGCTGATGGGTCAACCCAAGGGCAATTGGCGCAGAATGCATCACCGTTACGATCCCGATCACCACCTGACCAAACAGCATCACCGCCATCCACGCATAGGATTGGCGCACCAGCGCATTGCCCGATTTGCGCCCTTTGAGCCAAACCGCAATCCCATAGGCAAAGACCAGATAGCCCAGCATCCGATGGATGAATTGGACGGTGCCATCATTTTCGAACAGATTGCGATACCAAGGGTCAATCGCCCACATATCAGGCGGGGTGAACCCGCCCGCCATCAAAGGCCAATCAATATAATTGCGCCCTGCATCGATCCCCGCGACCAAAGCCCCAACCAAGACTTGCAAAAAGGTGAGATGCAAAAGCCCCGTGGTCATACCAAAAAGGCGCTTATCGCCCGCACGCCGCGCCGCCAATAACGCGGGCGCAGGTCGGCTGAGCTGCAAAATAAACCATGTGATAAGGGCAAGGATGAAGAACGCGACACCCAAATGTGTCGCCAATCGATAGGAGGCAACATCAAACATGCCAGGCGCAAGACCTGAATAGACCATCCACCATCCGATGGCCCCTTGCAGACCACCAAGCGCCCCAAGCGCCACGATTTTTGGAACCCACCCTCTGATCAGATTGCCAGAGAGCGCAAGCGCGGCAAACCCAAGGGCCCAAACAAGACCGATTGCGCGCCCCCATTGACGATGGCCCCATTCCCACCAGAAAATATACTTAAACTCGGCCATCGACATGCCGCGATTTTGCTGTTGGTATTCGGTTGTCTGCTGATAGGCGGTGAATTGCTCTTGCCACTGGTCATCACTGAGCGGCGGAATGGCCCCCGAAATCGGCGCCCATTCAACGATAGACAACCCTGAATCGGTCAGGCGCGTCATGCCCCCAATGGCAATCATTGCCGCAACCATCACAAAGAGAACCGCCAAATAGGCCCGCATCCATCTGCGCGCCGCGCCCGTGTCGCGGGAAATCCCCGAAGGGTTCGGGCCTGTTTTCCCCGCCCCAGAGGGCCCTTTGCCGGATTGGTCGACCTCTTCGAAAATATTGCGGCTCATGGCGCGGCCCCTTCTCGATCTTCATTTGGCAAAAGACCTAGCGCCTTGGCAAAGGCTTCGCAAGAATGCGCGGCAGTTTGGCGCTAGGGCCGATCGCGCCAACGCTGCATCTGTCGCAAAATGCCGTGAAACAGCTGAACATCGGCCCGCGTCAGGGGCAGACGCCCCCACAGATTGCGCAAGACCAGCTTCATGCCTGCGGCCTTTGTTTCAGGAAAGAAATAGCCCATTTCATCAAGCTTTTCTTCGTAGTGATCCGCCAGTTTTTCCACCTCAATCGCGGTGGCAAAATCGCTGCGGGCAAATTCCATGCGCATTTCCACCACCTCGGTGGTTTGGCGGCGCCACTCATAAGCGCAGAGCAGCACAGATTGCGCCAGATTGAGCGATGGAAAATCAGGGTTCACGGGCACAGTTATAATCGCATCAGCCCGCGCGATATCGTCATTTTCCAAACCTGCGCGCTCGGGGCCAAAGATCACCGCAACCTTGCCGCCCGCGGCATGGATGGCCCGCGCCTGCGCCATCGCCGCCTCGGGGCTAAGGATGGGTTTGGTCAGGCCCCGTTCGCGGGCAGTGGTCACAAACACATGGGTGCAATCGCCAATCGCCTCGGGCGTTGTCTCCACCACCAAAGCAGGATCAAGCACCACGCCTGCGGCGCCACTGGCCAAGGCCACCGCGCGTTCATTCGGCCACCCATCGCGCGGGGCCACAAGGCGCATATGGTTCAGGCCGAAATTCCACATCGCCCGTGCCGCCGCGCCGATATTCTCACCCATCTGCGGGCGCACAAGCACGAAACAGGGCATTGGATGGGCGGTTGCGGGAATTTGGCTATCGTCACTCATGATCCTGCCATAGCGCGCGGCGGCATTCTTGCCAAGCGCCCCATTGCTGAACACGAAGCAAACCATTAGGAACAAACAAAGACTGACAAGAGGCAGCCCTATGTCCGACATGGATATTCCACAGATTTACCTTGTGACCCCGCCAAATTTCGAACTGACGGGCTTTGGCGCACAGCTTGCGGCAGTTTTGGATGCCTATCCTATCGCCTGCCTGCGCCTTGCTCTGGCAAGCCGTGATGAAGATGACCTCGCGCGCGCGGCAGATCACTTGCGCGAAATTGCCCATGCCCGCGACATCCCCTTGGTGATGTCAGAACATATCAAACTGGTCGAACGCTTGGGGCTTGATGGCGTGCATCTCTTGGATGGGTCGCGCAGCACCCGCAAAACCCGTGCGGATCTTGGCGGCGATGCAATCATCGGCTGCTTCTGTGCCAATTCCCGCCATGATGGGATGAATGCAGGGGAAATGGGGGCGGATTACATCAGTTTCGGCCCTGTTGGCGACACAAGCCTTGGCGATGGCAGCCGCGCCGAAGACGATCTTTTCGCATGGTGGAGCCAGATGATCGAACTGCCAGTCGTGGCCGAAGGCGCGCTGACGCTTACAGATATCGAACGCCTTGCGCCGATCACGGATTTCTTCGCCATCGGTGAGGAAATTTGGCGCAAAGACGACCCTGTGGCAGCCCTTAAGACGCTTCTGTCCCCTCTGGGCTGAGGGCCTGAGCAAGCCCTGCACGCACGGCCGTTTCGGCGGCCTGCGCCAGTGCCTTGCGCGATGCAAACTGTGAGACGCGCAAAGGCGCGTGATAGATGACTGTGACATGGCCATTTTTGCGGACAGATAGCACCCGCATCAGACCCGCACCAAAGGATTGATCCCCCCACCACCCGTAAAAGGCGGGATTTTCGCCTGCGGGGGCGTGATAGGCGATGGTGACGGGCTGAACAGTGATATCCCGTGGCAGATCAGCCGCAAAAAACGCCTCAAACAGGCTTGAGCGGAAGGGTAAAACGCGCAACCCATCGGTGGATGTGCCTTCTGGAAAAAACACCAAACGCTCGGCGCCCTCTGTAAGGCGCATATGCAACAGGCGATTTTGATCTTTTGCCGCCATGCGCCGCCGCTCGATGAAAACGGTGCCTGCTGCGCGCGCCAAAATCCCAATACCCGCCCAAGCGCGCACTTCGGATTTCGCCACGAATACCACAGGCCCGCCCGAATTGAGCGGGAAAATATCAAGCCAAGACACATGATTGGCGACAATCGCGCCCGCAGCTTGTGCGGCATTTCCTTTGCGCGTCACCTTGAGGCCCAAAATCATACAGACAAAGGCGCAGACGATTTGCGTGATCCGCGCAGTTAGAGGGCGGCGCAAAGGCCCCGCTATGACGCGCTCTGGCACGCGGCACAAAAGCAGGGTCAAAAAGCCAAATCCAATGACCAGAATGATCGCTGCCCCGCGCAGACAAGCGCGCAGAAGACCCAAAACCCCAACAGATGCGGGCGTGACCTGAGGGGCGCCATCCCAGCGCATGGGCCTATATCCCCCGACCCCGCGCATAGAGCGCGCGGTGTTTTTCCGACATCAGGGCCGTATCAAGGATCAAACAAATATCCGTGCAATTAAAGGCGTGATCGACAAAGGCCCCCTGCCCAACTGCACCGCCAAGGCGCAGATAGGCCTTGATCAACGCGGGCAGCGCACGCGTGGCAGCCGTGCGCTCAAGCGCGTCTTCGGCAATGAGGTTCATGTCCTGATAACCCGCTGCCCGCGCCTTTGGGCGCAGCCCCTCAGGCGCAAGATGGCGGTGATGCAGCAGCGACAGAGGCGCGGCCAATTCGGCCACATCAGTGCCATGCAGTGACGCCACACCAAATAAAATTTCAATCTCATGGGTCACGATATAATCAGCCAGCCCATTCCATAAATGCATCAGCGCCGTGCCCCCGCGATAATCGGCATGCACGCAAGACCGCCCCAATTCCAGCAAACGCCGACCCGAAGATTTGAGCGGCGCGAGATCATATTCGTCCTCGGAATAGAATTGACCTGCGGCTTTGGCCCCGTGCTCCTGCATCACGCGGTAAACGCCCACAACTTGCTTGCCCACAGCGCGGCGATGATCCAGAAGCATGAGATGATCAAAAAATGGGTCAAAGCGATCTGCCTCAAGCCGCGCCTCGTGATCCACCAAGGCCCCATCAGCGCCCAATTCCGCCACGAATACCTCATAGCGCAGGCGCTGTGCCGCGCGAATATCCTCTGGGCTTGAGGCCAATCGCAGCTCAAAATGCGGCTCTTGCGACACCATAAGGCGGGCTTTCCTGTCTTGGCTGTGCCTTTCGCGCCGCAATTTTGCGGCCTTTGGGGCAAATGCGTTTATCTGTGCAGCGCGATGCGCCTTTCCAAGATACGATCTTCGTTATGCAGAATTAGGGTATTGTTAACCATCATTCCAGTAGACCGAACCCTTAAGCGCCCCATTCGGGCAGCAATGTCACATGGCGGGAGTCGATCACTTGTTTGCCTTGATGCTCGAAATTGACGGTCACCTTGCCGCCAATATTGGATTGCACCTGTCCCAACCCCCAATCGGGTTGCGCAGGGTTGCGCACCAACATTCCAGGCTCAAGCAGCGCATTCAACTCTTCGGTCATCGGAGGCCTCATTGATGGATCAAATCGTCTTTAGCCCAAATTCACAGGATTTGTCAGCCCTGGTTGCATCACGGCTCTGCCATGATTTGGGCAACCCTTTGGGGGCTGTGTCAAACGGGGTTGAACTTCTGCAAATGAGCGGCATGGCCAATAGTCCTGAAATGGCCCTGATTGCCGATGCGCTGCGCGATACCGAAGCGCGGTTGCGGTTTTTCCGGATCGCCTATGGCGCGGCGCGGCCTGATCAGCATATCTCTGAACGCGAAGCGCGCAATATTCTGAGCCAGATGTATGGCGCGGGCCGCCTGACAGTTGACTGGCTTTTGACGGGGGATTTACCGCGCCATCATGTAAAAAGCGCCTTCTTGATGATCGCTTGTGCCGAAGCGGCCCTTCCTATGGGGGGGCATATTACAATCGCACAGCCAGAGCGCGGCACGCTTACAGTCGGCGCTGACGGGCCACGGATCTTGCACGACTTATCAGGTCTGGCATGGCTCGGCGGGGCCAGTCACAGCACCCCAAGCCCGCGCGAGGTGCAATTCCTGATGCTGTTAAAGGAGGCCGCTGACATCGGGGCTGAGATTTCCCTTAGCCTCTCGGACACCCGTGTGCAGATCAGCCTGCAGGGGTCGCAGTTATAAGGCCTGCAATCCTGCGCGAAACCGCGCGGCTTTGGCCACATACCCCGCCGCCGATTGAATAAGCCCTGCGCGCGCCGCCTCGTCTAGCGCGCGAATAACACGGCCTGGCATCCCCATCACCAAACTGCCGTCAGGAATAACTTTGCCCTCGGGGATCAAGGCCCCTGCCCCGATCAAGCAGCCCTTTCCGACAACCGCACCGTTCATCACCATCGCGCCCATGCCAATCAATGTGCCATCGCCAATCGTGCAGCCATGCAAAAGCGCACGATGCCCAATGGTGCAATCCTCGCCCACAGTCAGGGGCAGACCTGGGTCTGTATGGCAGATCACATTTTCCTGCAGATTGCTGCGCGCGCCAATGGAAATCAGTTCATTGTCACCGCGCAACGTGGCCCCAAACCAAATGCTGCTTTCGGCAGCAAGGGCAATCTTGCCGATGACATTGGCATCATCGGCAACCCATGCATCGGCGGCAATATCGGGCTGATGCCCCTCAAATGCGTAAATCATGGCGCGCGCATCCCCTCATATTCACTTTGCAAACCCCGCAAAAACCCTGCAAGGCTTGGCTGTTGAATGCGGCGCATCCGTTCAGCCATTATGATTGTAGTCAGATTGTCAAAGCACGCGTCCAGATCATCATTGACGAGAACGTAATCATAGCCATCCCAATGGCTGATCTCATCCCAAGATTTTGCCATGCGTTTGGCAATGGTTTCGGCATCATCTTGTGCGCGCGTCACCAGACGTTCGTGCAAGGCTGCAATGCTCGGCGGCAGGATAAAGATCGACAGTGCATGTGCGCCCAGCGCCGAGTTACGGATTTGCTGCGCCCCCTGCCAGTCTATGTCAAATAAGACATCACGCCCCGCATCAATGGCCGCACGCACAGGTGGCATCGGGCTGCCGTAAAGATTGCCGAACACCTCGGCATGTTCCAGCATCGCGCCCTCATCCACCATCCGCTCAAACCCAGCGCGGTCGAGGAAATGGTAATGTTCCCCATCCACCTCGCCCACACGCGGCGCACGCGTGGTGGCGGATACTGAAAACCGCAACGACCCGTCCCATGCCATCAAACGCCGTGCCAATGTGGATTTCCCCGCGCCCGAAGGCGAAGAAAGAATGATCAGCAAGCCACGGCGTGTAGCAGCGTTGAGAGATTTTGCATCGGTCTGAGACATCAGGCGCGTCTTTCTATAGCGATCTTTACTGTGCGCGCGCATCTTGAGGATCAGACCGCAGAGGTCAAGCCAAAGCAGCGCCCATGCCCCATTAACCAATTTCTGTCATATGGGCTGAATTTTCCGAAAATTTGCCGTTACTATGCCCGAGGTAACACACCTCAGCACATAAACCTTCGATCCGCCGCATAGGGGTATGCAGCAGGCGTATCGAACCCGTTGAGGATAGGGGAAAACGATGGGGAATTATTATTTTGGCGATGCCGCGCGTGACAAGGACGACAGCCTTGATCACCATATGGCCTTCACGCGATTGCGGCAGCATTGGAACAGTTTGCGTGACACCGTCCACCAACCACCCAAAGCACGCGATGTGCAGCCGCATATCTTAGGCGCGGCCCTACCATTCGTGTTTTTGGTGGAAAATCTCGGCGGCGAAATTTTGCGCCTGAAACTGGGCGGCACGCATTTATGCGATGTTATGGGGATGGAACTGCGCGGAATGCCGCTGCGGTGTTTTTTTGCCTATAATGAACGCCCGCGCTTTGCCGCTGCGGTCGAGCCTGTTTTCACGGGGCCTGCGGAATTGGATATAAGACTGCAAAGCAGCTATAGCGGGATTGAGCCACCCGTTTTGGCGCGCATGATCCTTTTGCCCTTGCAAAGCGCCTCGGGCATGATTGATCGCGCCATTGGGGCTTTTGTAACCAAAGGGCCGCTTAACCATGCGCCCTATCGGTTTGAGATTGAGCGCACGGATCTGCACCCGCTTCATGCAGAAACGGCGGCTGTAACGCCGCCGCCCCATATGGACATGAAACCCACCAAAGTGCCCTATCTACGCGTCCTGTCAGGGGGGCGCGCAAGCTAGCGCATCAGCGCGGCGGGGTTTTATCCCGCCGCCGCTGCCGCCGCATCACGGCGGGTTGAGGACAATTCCTCCGCCACCAAGAAGGCCAATTCAAGCGACTGGCTGGCATTGAGGCGCGGGTCACAGGCCGTGTGATAGCGGCTTGAGAGATCCTCATCGGTCACAGCGCGCACGCCACCTGTGCATTCGGTGACATCTTTGCCTGTCATCTCGAAATGCACCCCGCCCGGAATGGTGCCTTCGGCGCGGTGTATGGCAAAGAATTCCTGCACCTCCCGCAAAACCGAGTCGAAGGGCCGCGTCTTAAACCCACTGGCCGATTTGATCGTATTGCCGTGCATCGGATCACAGCTCCAGACCACATTTGCCCCATGCGATTGCACCGTGCGCACAAGGCGTGGCAGATGATCGCCAACCTTGCCCGCACCAAAGCGCGCAATCAATGTCAGGCGGCCTGCCTCATTTTCTGGGTTCAACTTATCCATCAGGATTTTCAGATCATCCTCGGTGGTGGTTGGGCCGCATTTCAGACCAATCGGGTTTTGCACCCCTGCACAGAATTCAACATGGGCACCCTCTGGCTGACGGGTGCGGTCGCCAATCCAGATCATATGACCCGAGCCTGCAATCGGTTTTCCGGTGGTCGAGTCAATCCGACACAGGGCTTCCTCATATTCCAACAACAGCGCCTCATGGCTCGTGTAGAAATCAACACTGTGCAATTCATGTGTGGTCTGTGGGCTGATGCCAGCCGCGCGCATGAAATCAAGGCTATCTTGGATATGATTGGCCATATCGCGGTATCTCTCCGCGTCATCGTGATCGGTAAAGCCCAAGGTCCAGCTATGCACCCGTTCGATATCTGCAAAACCACCCGTTGAGAAAGCCCGCAACAGGTTTAGCGAGGCGGCAGCCTGCGTATAGGCCTGCAACATCTTGGCAGGGTCAGGAATGCGCGCCTCGGGCGTGAAGGCCAACTCGTTGATGATATCACCGCGATAAGAGGGCAACTCGACCCCGTTGATCACCTCGGTAGGCGCTGAGCGCGGCTTGGCGAATTGCCCTGCCATACGGCCCACTTTGACCACGGGAACCTTGGCGCCATAGGTCAAGACCATCGCCATTTGCAGCATGACTTTGAAGGTGTCGCGAATGGAATCTGCAGAAAATTCAGCAAAGCTTTCGGCGCAATCGCCCCCTTGCAGCAAAAACGCCTCACCACGGGCCGCTTTGCCAAGTGCGGCTTTGAGGCGGCGCGCCTCACCCGCAAAAACCAAAGGAGGATATTTCCCAAGCTGCGCCTCGACCGCCGCCAATGCTGCCTGATCAGGATAATCAGGCATCTGCACGCGCGGCTTGCTGCGCCAGCTAGATTTCGTCCATGTTTGTGCGGCTTCAGCACCCATGGGAGCCTCCTTCGGTCTTCCATAAAAATTACGATTTCGGCCTGCTTATAGACGCGGAAACCCCCCGCGTCCAATGGCAATTTCGCAAGCTATGGATCAAAAGGGGGGCTTGCGGCGCGCGCAATTTGGTGGTTTCGCTAGAGAAACGATCACGTAAGGTTGTATCGTGATATGCGCCTCGGTGCGATGTTTAATGATTGTGGCTTTGTTCAAAGGACTTTGGAGATGAGCAGACCAACACCCCGCGATGCAGACGCCGCGAAACGCTATGTTTTCGTGCTGTTGGATCGCTTTACGATGCTCTGCTTTGCCTCTGCGGTCGAAGCCTTGCGCATTGCCAATCGGATGTCGGGACGCACTCTCTATGAATGGGCCTTGGCGGGGGATGGGGGCGAGGTTGCGTATTGCTCTGCGGGGATCGGCTATAAGCTAGATATGGATCTCGAAGAGCTGACCCGCGAAGACACAATCATGCTGTGCGGCGGGATTGATGTGCAATCCGCGACAACGAAGCGCATTCTCAACTGGTTGCGGCGCGAGGCGCGGCGCGGGTCTGTTGTGGGCGGACTTTGCACCGCAGGCTATACCTTGGCCAAGGCGGGGCTGTTAGACGGCAAACGCGCCACGATCCATTGGGAAAACCAAGACAGCTTTTCCGAAGAATTCGAAGACGTCACCCTGACAAAATCGGTCTTTGTGATTGATGGCAACCGCATCACCACCGCAGGCGGCACCGCCTCGATTGATTTGATGCTGAAAATCATCGCCAATGATCACGGCGAAGAATTGGCGAATTTGGTGGCGGATCAGTTGATCTATACCTCGATCCGCACCGACCAAGACACGCAGCGCCTGTCAATTCCAACCCGCATCGGCGTGCGTCATCCAAAACTCAGCCAAGTTATTCGGATGATGGAGCATAATATCGAAGACCCGATCAGCCCGGCAAGTTTGGCCAAAGAGGTCGGAATGTCCACGCGCCAATTAGAGCGCTTGTTCCGCCGTTACCTGAACCGCAGCCCCAAGCGGTATTATATGGAATTGCGCCTTGCCAAAGCGCGCAATCTACTGATGCAAACCGATATGAGCGTGATCAATGTGGCATTGGCCTGCGGCTTTGCATCCCCCTCGCATTTTTCAAAATGCTATCGGGCGCAATACGACACCACCCCCTATCGCGAGCGGGGCACCCATGCGAGCAAACCTGACATAATCGTCAAATAATACCTTATTGCCCCACCCTTGCGGCGCGTCCCCCACGGCGCACAGCGCGCGGGGCTTGCTCAAGCGCCTCGCGCAGGGTTTCGCTCATCGGGTGCCCTTTATCTTCGGCTGCATATTGCTCAAGCAGATGGCGAATATAGGTTTTGGGGTCATCCGCGGTGATGGACAATGCCCAATCCATGAAAATCGTGCGGCATTCGCCCCGCGTGATCCCCTCGATGCGATAGGCCTCGCGGATCAGCGCCTTTGGATCATAGATATCGCCCTTCATAACACCGAAACTCCTGCATCCCATATGCCCTTGGCCGATCTAGGGCTTGCGCGTCAAAGCGGCCTCGATAATTGCGACAGATTCCACGCGGCCAGCGTCAAGCGCAGTTTCCAAACTGGCGCGATCCGCGTGGCCCGTGGCGCGCACCAGAAATTCTAGCCCACCCTGCCCGATATCACTTGGATCAAGCGGCGCATCCGTCAAGAGGCGTGCAGCCTGCGCCGCACGAGAAAAGAGCGCATGCGCGGCAGATAAGGCCTCCGCTTCGGCTTGGGTCAGCCAACCGCATTTGGCTGCTGCGCGCAGATGGCGCGCAGTGGCGCGGGCCGCACTGCCCGCGATCAGCGCGCCCGCCTGCCCGATCAGATCAATATCCTGCATACCGCCCATGCCCGCCTTGACGTCAAAGGTGCTGCCCTTGCGCCCTGCCGCCGCAAGGCGTTGGCGCATGTCGGCCAAATCCGCGATGATCGTGCTTGGCTTGCGAGGGGATTGGATCACCTGCATCCGCGTGGCTTCGACATCTGCGCCAAGGCTTGCATCGCCTGCAACAACCCGTGCGCGGGTGAGCGCCATATGCTCCCACCCCCATGCCTCATTCATTTGATAATGCGTGAAGGCCTCCAAGGATGTCGCAACAGGCCCCTTGCGGCCTGAGGGTCGCAGACGCATATCAACCTCGTAAAGCCGCCCCTCTGAGGTCGGTGCAGAGAGTGCGGTGATCAGCATTTTTGTTGCCTTCGAAAACCACCCCCGCGCGTCCAATGGGCGCGGGCCATCCGTCATCTCAACACCGCCCGCGTCATAAATAACGATCAAATCCAAATCCGACCCCGCCGTGAGCCGCGCAGCCCCAAGGCTCCCCATGGCCAAAACAACCCCGCCGCGACCTGGCGCGACCCCATGTTTTTTTGCCAATTCCGAACAGACCAAAGGCCAGAAACAGGCAATCACCACATCGGCCAAATCGGTATATTGCTTGGCCGCTTCTTCAGCCTCAATCAGGCCGCGCAGGTGATGCACCCCAACACGGAAATGCCATTCTTTCAGCCAACGGCGCGCAGCGTCCAACTGTCCTTCATAATCAAGCCCTTCAAGCGTGCTGCTGAGAGATTGCAGCAATTCGCCCCGTGCGGGCCATGGCGCAAAGAACCCACCGCTTAGAACCGCATCTAGAACTTTAGCATTGCGCGATAAGTATATGGAAAGCGCAGGCGCCGTTGCACAGATATCAGCCAAAAGATCAATCAATGACGGGTTTGATTGGAATAAAGAAAATAGTTGAACACCCGCAGGCAAACCTTTGAGAAAGCTATCAAAATTCGAAAGACTTTCATCTGGATTTGCGGATTTCATCAGCTTGCTCAAGAGGGCGGGTTTGATCTGTTCGAAAATCTCGCGCCCGCGTGAGGCGCGCAAACAGGAATAGCCCGGCCAACGCGATAAAATCTCTATTTGTGAGGGGGTAAGAGTGACATCTTCATGTTCAATCTCAGCTTGCTTTTGCGGGGTGTAAAACGGCTCGCAGGCGTCATCAACTGCGTGCAATCGCGCCAGAAGCGCGGCACGAAATGCGGCGACATCGCCCTCGCCCATAAAGGCCGCAAGCCGCGCAAACCCTTCGGGCGATTTGGGCAAGCTGTGCGTCTGCGCGTCATGGATCATCTGCAAACGATGCTCAACCTCGCGATGCGCGATGTAATGCGCGGTCAGACTTTCTGTGACTTCTGGATCAACCCATGATTTCTTGGCCAAGGCGGCCAAAGCATCAACCGTGCGCCGCATCCGCAAATCGGGATCTCTGCCACCTGCCACCAATTGGCGGGTCTGGGCAAAAAATTCGATCTCACGAATGCCGCCCGCCCCCAGTTTCATATTATGCCCCTCAAGGGTGAACCCATGCAGGCCCTTATGGTCGCGAATACGCTGGCGCATGTCTTGGGTGTCACGGATGGCGGCGAAATCCAAATGCTTGCGCCACACGAAAGGCGTGAGGGTTTTCAAGAACCGCTCCCCTGCCGCAAGATCACCGGCGGCAGCGCGCGCCTTGATATATGCGGCGCGCTCCCAATTTCGCCCCTCCGCCTCGTAATAGCGTTCAGCCGCAGCCATTGAGATACAGACGGGCGTCACAGAGGCATCGGGGCGCAGCCGAAGATCGGTGCGGAATACATAACCCTCGGATGTGATTTCCCCCAAACTTGCGGCAATGCGGCGGGTTGCGCGCACGAACCCTGTGCGCGCCTCCATCTCATCCCCTGCATCGAATCTTGTTTCATCAAAGAGACAGATCAGGTCAATGTCAGAGGAATAATTCAATTCCCCCGCCCCCATTTTCCCCATCGCAAGCGCCACCATTCCCGCGCCATCGCGCAGCGCATCCTCCTCGGTTTGGGTGGGAATGCGTCCGCGCCGCGCCTCGGCCCCGACATGAACCCGCAGCGCCGCCTGCACACAGGCATCGGCGAATTGCGACCAGAGGGCCGTGGTGGTCAACAAATCCCAAACACCGCCACAATCGGCCAAAGCCACAAGGATCGCGGCGCGGCGCTTGAGGCGGCGCAGCCCCGCATCGAGATCACTAGCCCCTAAGGCGGCCGCCTCTGCCAAAATTGCAGCCATACCCGCCTCAGGCGCGGCGCTGAGGGTGGGGATCAACCAATCGATTTCGCGGCGGATCAGGCCCGCCAGATACGGCGCACATCCGGCCACGCCATGGATGACCTCACGCAGTTCAGGCGCAAGCTCGTTCAATTGGGGCAGATCCGCGAATAGACCTGTCGCCAAGGCACCGTCATAGGCAAGGGGCGCGCGGGTGATCCGAGCGGCAAAGGGGGCGGCGTTTTGGGTCATCTTGTCATTATCATGCGTTTGCGCTCAAAGGTTGTGACAGATGATAGAAGGGAATGCGCATGAGCAAAAGCCTTGCCCGCGTGGCCCATGCCCTAGAGAGGGCGGGGCTAGAGGCTGTGATCCTTGAGATGGCCGAAGGCACCCGCACCGCCGAAGATGCGGCGCGTGCGGCGCAATGCCAAATCGATCAAATTGCGAAATCAATCATATTCCGCGAGGTCGCGAGCGGTGAGTTGGTTTTGTTCATCACCGCAGGCGGCAATCAGGTCGATCCCTCGCGCGCCGAAGCCCTGACTGGGTGCGCCTTGGCGCGGGCGGATGCCGACACGATTCGCCGTGTCACGGGCTTTGCAATCGGGGGCGTGGCCCCTGTCGGGCATCTGCGCCCCTTGCGCATATGGTTTGACCCGCGGCTTTTGGCCTTTGATTTGGTATACGCGGCGGCAGGCACACCGCGCCATATTTTCGGCATCTCCCCCGAACAGCTTTTGCGACTGACCGGGGCAAAACAGGCCGATTTCGTGGCCGAATAAAAAGAATCGGAACAGATGCCAAGATTTTCCTTGAAATGGGAAACATGACGCACTAGGTGCCCCCCTTACGAACCGGGTGCCGATCCCAACCTCGCTGCCATCAGCGGGGGGGCGCTAAGGGCCCACCACATCAATCTGCTGGTAAGAAGGGGGCGTGCTATGTCTAGCGCCGACCTCTTCCAACTGGGGACTGGTCTGGAGACAGGCGCCCATGCGGAAGACACTCACAGCCTTTCGGCTGACCGAAGCGTGTTCGATGAGACACGCGATGATCACTTCATTCGCCGCGATGGCCGCGTTTTCGCGGGCACGCATCTGATCCTCGAAGTCGTCAATGGCCATGGCCTTGATGACGAGGCGCGGATTCAAACTGCATTTCGCGACTGCGTGCGCGAATGTGGGGCAACGCTTCTGCACATTCATACCCACAAATTCAGCCCCCAAGGCGTGTCGGGTGTGGCGGTTTTGGCGGAAAGCCATATCTCGGTGCATACATGGCCCGAGATTGGCTATGGCGCATTTGACGTCTTTATGTGCGGCGATGCCGAACCATGGCGCGCGGTGGATGTGCTTAAAGCGGCCTTTGGCACGCAAGATGTGCGCGTCAAAGAATTGCTGCGCGGCGAAGGTCTGGTGACCGAGGCGATTGCCGCAGCATAATTGCGCTTGCAGGGGCGGTGAAACCCCGCCCCTCCCCCTGCCCCAAACTGCCCGAAAGGAGGCCGCCGATGAGCGATCCTGAAACCATGCGCGATTGGAGCGTTGAGCGTCTGCACCAAGATCACGGGCAAGCCTTGCGCGTGGCGCAGATGCATTATGACAGCGAAACCGATCACCAACGCCTACGCGTGTTTGAAAACCCCACTTTCGGGCGCATCTTAACGCTTGATGGCGTGGTGCAGGTGACCGAAGCGGATAATTTCATCTACCATGAAATTCTGACCCATGTGCCGATCTTGGCCCATGGGGCCGCCAAGCGCGTGCTGATTGTGGGCGGCGGCGATGGTGGTATGGCGCGCGAGGTGCTGAAACATGACAGCATCGAACAGGTGACCATGGTCGAGATTGACGCGGGCGTGGTGGATTTTTCCAAGAAATATCTGGCCGCCATTTCAGATGGGGCCTTTGACGACCCGCGCCTTGATCTGGTGATCAATGATGGTGCCGTGTTCATGAAACAAAACGCGGATGTCTATGATGTCATCATCATCGACAGCACCGATCCCGTTGGCCCCGGTGAGGTTCTCTTTACCGATCATTTCTACGGCCACGCCAAGGCGCGTTTGGCCGAAGGCGGGATTTTGGTCACGCAAAACGGGGTTCCGTTCCTGCAAGGAGATGAGCTGACAGGCACAATGCGGGCCTTCAAGACGCTATTTTCTGATTACAGCTGCTATCTGGCGAGCATTCCGAGCTATGCAGGCGGGCCTATGGCCTTTGGCTGGGGCAGTGATAGTAACGCGCGGCATGTTGATCTTGCCACCCTTGAGGCGCGGTTCAAAGCGGCAGGGATCAGCACAGAGTATTATACCCCCGAGGTGCATCGCGGCGCGTTCGCCCTGCCCCCCTATGTGGCGCGTCTGATCCCCTAAGGGGTTATTCCGCCGCTTCGGTTTTCTGGGCCGCCTCAAGTTGGGCGGCCTTTTTTTCGACCTGCTCTACGATATGGTCGATCATTTGGTCATTGTTCAGCTTGTGGCTTTGTTTGCCTGCAAGATAGACCATACCTGACCCAGCACCGCCGCCTGTAAAGCCCACATCGGTCATCAGCGCCTCGCCCGGCCCGTTGACCACACAGCCGATAATCGAAAGGCTCATTGGGGTTTTGATATGCTCAAGACGCTTTTCCAAAGCCTCGACTGTTTTGATCACATCAAAGCCCTGACGCGCGCAAGATGGACAGGAAATAATATTCACCCCGCGATGGCGTAGGCCCAAGGATTTGAGGATCTCATAGCCAACTTTCACCTCTTGCACAGGATCGGCCGAAAGGCTGACACGGATCGTGTCGCCAATCCCCATCCACAGCAGGCTGCCCAAACCAATTGCAGATTTGATCGTGCCTGAGGTCAAACCGCCTGCTTCAGTGATGCCCAAATGGATGGGGGCATCGGTGGCCTCAGCCAGACCTTGATAGGCCGCAGCCGCCAAAAACACATCGGACGCTTTGACCGAGATTTTGAACTCGTGAAAATCGTTATCCTGCAAGATCCGAATGTGATCGAGCCCTGATTCAATCATCGCCTCAGGGCAAGGTTCGCCATATTTCTCAAGCAAATGCTTTTCCAAGGAGCCTGCATTCACCCCGATACGGATCGAACAATTATGATCACGGGCGGCCTTGATCACCTCACGCACGCGGGTTGCATCGCCAATATTACCAGGATTGATCCGCAAACAGGCCGCGCCTGCCTCTGCCGCCTCAATGCCGCGTTTATAATGGAAATGGATATCTGCAACGATTGGCACGGGGCTTTCGCGCACAATCTCTTTCAGCGCCTTCGAGCTGGCCTCATCTGGCACAGAGACGCGCACGATATCGGCGCCTGCCTCGGCACAGGCCTGAACCTGTGCGATGGTCGCCTTTATATCGGTGGTGGGGGTGTTGGTCATGGTTTGCACGGAAATCGGTGCATCCCCCCCAACTGGCACAGAGCCTACATGAATCTGACGGCTTTTGCGGCGGTCGATATTGCGCCAAGGGCGGATCGGATTATGAGACATGGGGAGTGTGACCTTTATCTTGTCGCATCGCAAAGACGTTTCACCGCGCAAGATAAGCCCTTGCCACCGATTGCACAATGCTTGGACACGCAGAGCGCGAACAGGCCCCCGATTTATTCGCCTTGCGCGAGGCGCTCGAGAACCAATTGCGCCACTTCGGGCAATTGCGGATCAGAGGCCGCGCTTGCAATGGAATAGCGGGTTTGAATCTCATCGGCAGAAATCGGCACATCCTTGATCACACTGCTGCCTTCACCTGCAGGGCCAAAGGTGACAGAGTTCAGCGCAAAATAAAGCGCACTTGAATTGCCTGCGCGCAGCACGGGCACCTCATCCATGACGGGGACGGTATAACTATCGCCCGCATTCAGCGTGCCCTCAAAAAGAACGGTGCCATCGGTCGTGGTGATCCTGATCCATGAGGGGCGCACAGCAAACAGGACAACCTCATCGCGCGGCTCTTGGGTCACGGGCGGATTGCTGGTTGAGGCGGTCGGTGTGGCCTCCCCCCCTCCTGCGGCGGCAATCGCGCGCGAGATATCATCGGGGCGCAAGACGGGGCTGTTATCGCGGGCAAAGGCCCCTGTGGTTGAGGGGTTCAAGGTGCTGATGGCGCGGTCACGCGGCACCAAGACGGGGGCCTCAAGCAAGGTGGGGCGATACAGACGCTCCATCGCGGCACTGTCGCGCGTCTCTTCTTGGGCGGGCAGAGCGGGGCTTGCATCGGCCAAATCGCTGGTTGTGTTTTGCGGCAAGGGCAGCGGGTCAAGCGCTGTTAATGCAACGGGCGTATCAGCGACAGGGGCGAATTGAACGCGCTGAAAATCATTGAGCAAGACCCACGCGCCATAGCCCACGCCAAGCAAAACCACCGACAAGACAAAAAGCGAGCCAAGCGCGCCCGCCTCAAGTCGAGGGAGAAACCCGTCATCCGTGTCGTATAAAACATGGCGTTTTGAAAAGCGGCGGTCTTCTTGCAGGCCGCCCATCTGGCCTTTGGGCATTTCAATTTTCTGCGGTCTGCGCGCGGTACGATCCACCTCGGGAGAGAACCCGCTGACACCTGAAAACCCTGTTTCCTCGCAAAACCGCGAAAACACCCATTCAGGGTCAAGACCCAGATACCGCGCATATGACCGCACATAACCCGCGATAAACCCGCGCGAGGTAAAGACCGTTAAATCTGCGTTTTCGATAGCGGCGATATATGAGGCACGGATCCGCAAATCCGCCTCAACATCCTGTAGCGATTTACCCATGGTTGCGCGTTCACCGCGCATCAGATCGCCCAAAGGCACATCCATCAGCAATTCGCTGTGCAATTCTTCTGTTGATGCCCCCATCATCCCCGTCTCATCATGCCCCATTTGGCGCCCCGCTCAACCTGCCCTTGGATGCAGTTTCTGGCCAAAACTGCTTTTCCGTTGCCCATATATCACAAGGCCGATTCGTATCGGCCCCGTCATCCCCCAATGACAGAATAGCATAAGCTAGGCTAGGTGATAAACTTATTGTGTATTAACCCGCCAACTCGGCACGATTCAGCGCACAATGGCTCCAGAGGCGATCCATGGCATGCACCAAAGCATCCATCATTTTGGGGTCATGCACAGGGCTTGGGGTAAAGCGCAACCGCTCTGTCCCGCGGGGAACAGTTGGGAAATTGATGGGCTGCACATAAATCCCGTGATCCCGCAAAAGCATATCCGAGATTTTCTTAGTATGAACAGGGTCACCTACGATCACAGGCACAATATGGCTGCCGTGATCAATGATGGGCAGGCCCATTCCCTTTAGGCGCAGTTTCAGAACTGCTGCGCGCTCTTGATGCAGATCCCGCAGGGCCTGATCCGTCTTAAGATGCGCAACCGAAGCGGCAGCGCCCGCTGCAACCACAGGTGGCAGGGATGTTGTAAAAATGAAACCCGGCGCATAGGAGCGCACAGCATCACACATTTTGGCCGATGCCGCGATATATCCGCCCATCACACCATAGGCTTTGCCAAGCGTGCCGTTGATAATGTCGATACGATCCGACAAGCCCAGTTTTTGGGCCACCCCGCCCCCGCGTGGGCCATACATCCCCACCGCGTGAACCTCGTCCAAATAGGTCAAAGCGCCGAATTCCTCGGCCAATTCTACGATCCCCGCAATCGGGCCAAAATCGCCATCCATCGAATAGACCGATTCAAAGGCAATCAATTTTGGCGCAGCAGGATCATCTGCCGCCAGTTTGGCGCGCAAATCAGCAAGATCATTGTGTTTGAACACGCGCTTTGCCCCGCCATTGCGGCGAATGCCCTCAATCATAGAGGCGTGGTTCAACTCATCCGAATAGATGATCAGACCCGGAAACAGCCGCGGCAGGGTCGAGAGGGTGGCATCATTGGCAATATAGGCAGATGTGAATACAAGCGCCGCCTCTTTGTCGTGCAAATCGGCCAATTCCGCCTCAAGGCGTTTGTGATAGACAGTGGTGCCTGAGATGTTGCGCGTGCCGCCAGACCCTGCGCCTGTGGCGTCAAGCGCCTCGTGCATAGCGTTCAAAACGACAGGGTGCTGCCCCATGCCCAAATAATCGTTGCCACACCAGACCGTGATATCCTGCTGGCTGCCATCGGGCCGCGTCCAAGTTGCGTGCGGAAATTGCCCTTTGCGGCGTTCAATATCAATGAACGTGCGATAGCGACCCTCGTTGTGAAGGCTATCCAAGGCATGATTAAGGGCGTTGTTATAATCCACACTCGTCTCCTTACATTTCCGCGCGCAGGCCGTGGTTTCAGGGATAACGGCCAGCGTTGCGTGTCAGATAGTCCCTTCGCTGTTGAAAATCCAAGTAACAAATTGACGCGCGCCTGTATTTGATCTGGCGCAAATTTAAATTTGGTTGACATGCAAACACGCGCAAGCGCCCAAGATGTAGTGGTTTGCAAGGCCGTTTTTGGCTTTTCGCCGCGAGATAAAGCTGCCAATATAGGCAAAATCGTAAAGCAAAAATGTGATTGAGCAGAGCATGGCGGATGATCTTTTGGGCCAAGCGGCCTCGGAACAGGCCTATGACGCCTCATCTATTGAGGTGTTGGAAGGGTTGGAGCCCGTCCGTAAGCGCCCGGGCATGTATATTGGCGGCACCGATGAACGCGCCTTGCACCATTTGGTTGCAGAAATCCTTGACAACTCGATGGACGAGGCTGTCGCGGGTCATGCCAATCGGATTGAGATTGAACTGGCCGCAGATTACACCGTCACAATCCGCGACAATGGCCGCGGGATGCCGATTGATCCGCATCCCAAATTCCCCGACAAATCCGCGCTTGAGGTGATTTTATGCACCCTCCACGCGGGCGGTAAGTTTTCGGGCAAGGCCTATCAAACCTCGGGCGGTTTGCACGGGGTTGGGGCATCGGTCGTGAATGCGCTTTCCGATCATTTGCGGGTCGAGGTGGCCCGCAATCGCACGCTTTACGCGCAAGAATTCTCGCGCGGCCTGCCCCAAGGGGGATTGCAGAACCTTGGCGCGGCCCCCAATCGGCGCGGCACGCAAGTCAGCTTTCATGCCGATGAACAAATCTTTGGCAGCCATCGCTTTAAGCCTGCCCGCCTGTTCAAAATGGTGCGCTCTAAGGCCTATTTATTTTCAGGCGTGGAAATTCGTTGGAAATCTGCAATTGACGATGGCGAAACCCCACAGGAGGCCACGTTCCATTTCCCGGGCGGCTTGGCCGATTATCTGGGCGAGGTTTTGGGAAATGCCGCGACCTATGCGCAAGCCCCCTTTGCGGGCAAGGTAGAGTTTCAAGAACGCTTCGGTGCGGCGGGTTCGGTCGAATGGGCAATCAATTGGACACCTGCGCGCGATGGGTTCATCCAATCTTATTGTAATACCGTTCCCACGCCTGAGGGCGGCACCCATGAGGCTGGATTTTGGGCGGCAATCCTGAAGGGCATTCGCGCCTATGGCGAATTGGCGGGCAATCGCAAGGCCGCGAACATCACCCGCGAAGATCTGACTGCGGGCGGATGTGCGTTGGTGTCATGCTTTATCGCAGAGCCCGAATTTGTCGGGCAAACCAAAGACCGCCTCGCCACCACCGAAGCGGCGCGCATGGTCGAAGGGGCGGTGCGCGACCGCTTTGACAATTGGTTGGCCGCCGATACCAAATCGGCGGGGGCGATCCTCGATTTTCTGATCCTGCGCGCCGAAGAACGCCTGCGCCGCAGACAAGAAAAAGAAACGCAGCGCAAATCTGCCACCAAGCGCCTGCGCCTGCCGGGCAAATTGGTGGATTGTTCGGCCACGAACCGCGAAGGCACAGAATTGTTCATCGTGGAAGGCGACAGTGCGGGCGGGTCTGCCAAAATGGCCCGTGACCGCAAGACCCAAGCCCTGCTGCCTTTGCGTGGTAAAATTTTGAACGTGCTTGGTGCGGCCTCCTCCAAAATGGGCCAAAACCAAGAGATCAACGATCTGTGTCAGGCGCTTGGCGTGTCGATGGGCACGAAATTCAATATTGAAGATTTGCGTTATGACAAAATCATCATCATGACCGATGCAGATGTCGATGGGGCGCATATCGCCTCGCTCTTGATGACATTTTTCTTCACCCAGATGCGTCCGATGATTGATCAGGGTCATCTCTATCTCGCCTGCCCCCCCTTGTTCCGCCTGACCCAAGGCGCGCATCGGGTCTATGCCCTTGATGAGGCCGAGAAAGAGAGTTGGATGACGCGTGGCTTAGGCGGGCGCGGTAAGATTGATGTGAGCCGATTTAAGGGTCTGGGCGAGATGGACGCCAAAGACCTGAAAGAAACCACGATGGATCCCGCCTCGCGCAAGTTGATCCGTGTCACAGTGGATGAGGACACGCCCGGCGAAACCGGGGATCTGGTGGAACGTTTGATGGGCAAAAAGCCCGAATTGCGGTTCCAATATATCCAAGATAATGCGCACTTTGTTGAGGAATTGGACGTTTAACCCTGTCGAATATTGGCACAGTTTGGGCGCTCACGCCCCTTGCGCCTTCTCCTCAAGCAGCAGCCATTCTTCTTCGGCAGCCGCAAGTTTGGCCTGACGTTCGGCCAAGGCCTCGGTCGCTTTGGCGAATTTGACAGGCTCACGCGTGTAGAGATCAGGGTCAGACAGCAATTCAGACAGCTTACCCATTTCCGCCTCAAGCCGCGCAATCACCGATGGCAATTCCTTAAGACGATGAGTTTCCGTGAAACTGAGACCTGCAGCGGGTTTTGCACCTGCATTTGACACCACCCGGTCAGGGCCTGATTTTGCGGCAGGCGGTGCTTCGCGATCCTCCGGCGCGGCCCCGATCCGCGCCCCTTGGGCCAAGGCATCGCTCCATCCGCCCGCATAGGCCTGCGCACGGCCCTGCCCCTCAAGGACAACCGTGCTGGTGGCAACCCGATCCAGAAAATCGCGGTCATGGCTGACCAAAAGAACCGTGCCCGCATAGTCACCAAGCAGATCTTGCAGCAAATCCAATGTCTCGACATCGAGATCATTGGTCGGCTCGTCCAAGATCAAAAGATTGCTTTCGCGTGCCATGATTTTGGCCAACATCAACCGCGCCCGCTCGCCCCCCGAGAGGGAGCGCACAGGCGCGCGCGCTTGCGCCTCGTCAAACAAGAAATCTTTGAGATAGCCCATCACATGGCGGGGGCTGCCGCGCACCATGACCTGATCAGAGGATCCATTCACGGCAATCTCACGATCCAAGGTCAGGCTGTCCCACAGACTGGCCTCAGGGTTCAATCCTGCGCGGTTTTGGTCAAACACCGCCATCTCAAGGCCTTTGCCCAAGGTGACATGCCCTGTGTCAGGGGCAAGTTGGCCTGTCAGCATATTCAAAAGCGTGGTTTTGCCTGCGCCATTTGGGCCGACAAACCCCACCCGATCCCCGCGCAAAATGCGCAGATCAAAGGGTTTCAGAATTTGCGTGTCTCCAAAGGATTTTGAAATTCCCTTGGCCTCGATCACCTTGCGGCCAGATTGCGGCCCCTCCTCCAACACCATGGCGGCGGTGGATTGGCGGCGGATCATTGCAGCGCGTTCTGCGCGCAAATCGGCCAAAGCGCGCACACGGCCCTGATTGCGTTTGCGCCGCGCACTGATCCCTTCAACGGCCCAACGGGCCTCGGATTTGATTTTGCGATCCAATTTGTGGCGCGCTGTGTCTTCTTCGTCCCAAACCTTATCGCGCCACGCCTCGAAGCTGGCAAAGCCTTGCTCATTGCGGCGCACCTGCCCGCGATCCACCCATAAGGTGGCGCGGGTCAGGGCGTTCAAAAACGCACGATCATGCGAGATCACGACAAAGGCTGTGCGGGTTTCTGCAAGCCGCGCCTCGAGCCATCCGATGGCCTCGATATCAAGATGGTTGGTGGGTTCGTCCAAGAGCATGATATCAGGCTCTTCGGCCAAAAGCCGTGCAAGGGCTGCGCGGCGGCGCTCCCCGCCAGACGCCTTGGCAGGATCAGCGTCAAGGCGCAGCTTAAGACCATCGGCCAAGGCCTCGACCCGCCACGCTTCGCTTGGGCCAAGCGTGGCCGTGGCAAAATCACCCAATGTGGCAAAGCCCGTAAAATCGGGCTCTTGTTCCATATAGCCGACCGAGGTGCCTTGCGGGCTTGTGATGCTGCCTGTGTCAGGTTCGGTCAACCCTGCCATGACCTTCATCAAGGTCGATTTGCCCGACCCGTTGCGCCCAACGAGCGCCACGCGATCCCCCTGATGCACAACCAAATCCAACCCATCAAAAATGGGATCACCGCCAAAGGTCAGTGAAATATCCGAAAGCTGCAAAAGCGAGGGGCGGGCCATGGGGGCTATCTTTCACGCAAGCCCGCCTGAACACGGCGGGCTTGTCTTTGGTCAATCACGAATGGCCCGAACAGCCGCCATCTGATCAGGTTCGCCAATCACAGCGCCATTTGGCCCAAGCCCACGCTTGATCTGATCGACAATCTCCATCCCCGATGTGACCTCGCCCACAACGGTGTAATCCCCATTCAATTGCGGCACAGGGGCAAACATGATGAAGAATTGCGAATTGGCGCTGTCTGGGTTCGCGGCGCGGGCCATGCCGACTACGCCCCGCTCAAAGCTGAGATCAGAAAACTCGGCAGGCAGGTCTGGATATTGAGATCCGCCCCGCCCTGCAAAGCGCATATCTTGCCCGATGCGGCCATATTCCACATCGCCCGTTTGTGCCATGAACCCATCAATCACGCGGTGAAACACCACGCCATCATAAGCGCCATCTTCGGCCAGTTGCAGCATCCGCGCCGTATGTCCTGGGGCGACATCCTCGAACAAGTCGATGACGATGGTGCCATTCGCCTCGCCCGCGATATCAATCTCTAGCCCCGCCCCAAAGGCAGGGCTTGCCAGAAGCAAGGCCATCGCTGCGCCAAGCTTACGCATCTGCGGCCACCTTCACGCTGATCATTTTATCAGGGTTTGCAGGCGGCTCGCCGCGAGTGATCGCGTCAATATGCTCCATCCCTGCAATCACGCGGCCATAAACGGTGTATTGGCGATTGAGGAAATGGTTGTCGTTAAAATTGATAAAGAACTGGCTGTTTGCCGAATTGGGGTTGGAAGAGCGCGCTGCCCCCAATGTGCCGCGATCATGCGGAATGCCAGAGAATTCAGCAGGCACATCAGGCTTGTCCGAACCGCCCGTGCCCGCCATGCGGATATTCGCGCCCTTGTCGGCATTGCCATGTTCAACATCGCCCGTTTGCGCCATGAACCCGTCAATCACGCGGTGAAAGATCACACCATCATAGGCGCCTTCACGCGCCAATTCTTTCATGCGCGCGCAATGCGCAGGCGCAATGTCGGGCAGCAATTCGATGGTGACAGTGCCGTCTTTCAGCTCCATCAGGATGGTGTTTTCGGGGTCTTTGATCTCGGCCATGCCTTTATTCCTTTTGCGGATATCTGACTTTGGCCTTGACCTATCAGGATGAGAATTTCGCGTCTAGCGCTTGATGCACAGCGGGCGGCACGAAATGGCTGACATCGCCCCCAAGCCGCGCGATTTCTTTTACCAGTTTTGAGGCAATCGCCTGATGCTCGGCCTCTGCCATCAAAAAGACAGTGTTGATCTCATCATCCAGTTTGCGGTTCATGCCGACCATCTGGAATTCATATTCGAAATCAGCGACCGCACGCAGGCCACGGATGATAAGCCCCGCCCCAACCTCGCGCGCGCAATCAATCAAAAGATTGTCGAAGGGATGCGCGACAATCTCAATGCCCGTAGCGCGTGACAGTTTCGCGCTTTCAGCCTCGACCATAGCCACCCGTTCCTCAAGGGTGAACAGCGGGCCTTTATCGCGGTTGATCGCAACACCAATCACCAATCGATCAACCAATGTGGCCGCACGGCGGATAATATCGACATGGCCCAATGTGATTGGATCAAACGTGCCCGGATATAGGCCTGTGCGCATCTGCAAATCTCCCAAACTTGGCATATGCTGCCGCAATTACGGGGTCACGCAACATTATTGCGCCGCGAAACGCAAGCTAAAAGCAGCGCGCGGCAGCCTCCGCTTCAAGCCGCGCCACCTCGGCGCGCAGCCCCGCTGACAAAGCCTCAACCAAACGCCCCAACCTGTCAGAGCGCCGATCTTGCTCGTGGCGCACAAGATAAAAGGCCCGTTTCAGGCTGATGTCATCCTTCAGCACAATCCGCAATTCGGGTGCGAATGGCAGTGCAAAATCATGCACAAATCCAATCCCGCCTTGCCGCAGCATTTGCAACTGCACCGCGACAGAATTTGACGCCATCTGCACCCGTCCGCGCCCCAACAACCCAAGATAGTCCAATTCTTTGTCGAAAATCATATCGGGAATATAGCCCACCACCGCATGATCCCGCGCCTTGGCCAGATCATCTGGCGGCGTCAGATCGGCGCGCATTGCCAAATGCAAATGATAGTCGGTGATCTTTTGCACCAAAAGCCGCCCCGCATCGGGTGGGCTGACAGTAATCGCCAAATCCGCTTCGCGCTTGGACAGGTTCACAACCCGCGGCAGGGCCAGAATTTGGATGTCGAGATCAGGGTTATCGGCGCGAATGGCCGCGCAGACCTGTGGCAGCAAATAATTGGCGCAGCCATCAGGCGCGCCGATCCGCACCGTGCCAGACAACCCCGCCTGCCCCTGCCCGCCTGCAAGCGGAACGGCAAGGGCCGCCTCGGCAGCCTCGGCTGCGGGCAAAAGCTCCTCCCCGACACTGCTTAGGACATACCCTTGCGGGGATTTCACAAACAGCTCGGCCCCCAGCTGCGCCTCAAGACGTGCGATACGCCGCCCGATTGTGGCCGCATCAAGCCGCAGGGTTTTCCCTGCCCCTGTCAGGCTTTCGGCGCGCGCAACGGCCAGAAAGACACGGATATCATCCCAATTCATCGCCCCATCCATTTTGCAAAAATGCAAGACTAATTTGGATTTCTGCCTCTTTTCCCGACAGGATTGCAAGTATAGAAGGGCCACCAAGTGTAGATTTTCAACAAAAGGGTGGGATCATGGAACAGATCGGTCACTGGATTAACGGCGCGCATGTCGCGGGCACATCGGGCCGCACAGCGGATGTCTTTAACCCCGCAACAGGGGAAGTGCAGGCGCAGGTGGCATTGGCCTCGCAGGAAGAAATGGATCGCGCGATCGCCTCCGCCGCAGAGGCGCAAATTGCATGGGGCGCCACAAACCCACAACGCCGCGCGCGCGTGATGATGGAATTGGTGCGCCTTCTTAACCGCGATATGGACAAACTGGCCGAGGCCATCAGCCGCGAACATGGCAAGACCTTCCCAGATGCGAAAGGCGATGTTCAGCGCGGGCTGGAGGTGATCGAATTTTGCATCGGCGCACCGCATCTGCTGAAGGGTGAATTCACAGATGCCGCAGGCCCTGGCATTGACATGTATTCCATGCGCCAACCTTTGGGCGTTGTTGCAGGGATTACGCCGTTCAATTTTCCAGCGATGATCCCTTTGTGGAAATTGGGCCCTGCCTTGGCATCGGGCAACGCGATGATCCTCAAGCCTTCGGAACGTGATCCGTCCTGCCCGATGATGTTGGGTGCGCTTTTGAAAGAGGCGGGTTTGCCTGATGGCGTGTTCCAAGTGATCAATGGCGATAAGGGTGCTGTGGATGCCATCTTGGACAGCGAGATCATTCAGGCCGTTGGCTTTGTTGGGTCGACCCCAATTGCGCAGTATATCTATAGCCGCGCGGCCGAAACAGGCAAACGCTGCCAATGCTTTGGCGGGGCGAAAAACCATATGATCATCATGCCCGATGCCGATATGGATCAGGCCGCTGACGCCTTGGTCGGCGCGGGCTATGGGGCGGCAGGCGAACGCTGCATGGCGATTTCCGTGGCCGTGCCAGTGGGTGACGAAACCGCAGATCGGTTGATCGAAAAACTTGTCCCTCGGATCGAGGCCTTGAAGGTCGGCCCTTATACCGCAGGCAATGATGTCGATTTCGGGCCAGTTGTTACCAAAGCCGCCAAGGAAAACATCCTGCGCCTTGTGCAAACAGGCGTGGATCAGGGCGCGGAATTGGTTGTCGATGGCCGCGATTTCAATCTGCAAGGCTATGAAAACGGGTTCTTTGTGGGCGCGCATCTCTTTGACCGCGTCACCCCTGACATGGATATCTATAAGACCGAGATTTTCGGCCCCGTTCTGTCGACTGTGCGCGCCGCTTCTTACGAAGAGGCCTTGGGTCTTGCGATGGATCACGAATATGGCAATGGCACCGCGATCTTTACCCGTGACGGCGATGCAGCGCGCGATTTTGCGTCCCGCGTGAATATCGGGATGGTTGGCATCAACGTGCCAATCCCTGTTCCCTTGGCCTATCACACCTTTGGCGGTTGGAAGCGGTCAGGCTTTGGCGATTTGAACCAGCACGGGCCAGATTCCTTCCGTTTCTACACCCGCACCAAAACCGTGACCTCGCGTTGGCCAAGCGGGATCAAGGAAGGGGCTGCGTTTAACTTCAAGGCAATGGATTGATCCTGCCGCGAAAATCACCAAACTTAAGACAAGCCCCCGCGCAGACCTTGCGCGGGGGTTCGCTGTGACACTAGGGAGGGGGCCATGAGCGAGACAGAGTTTCTCAACATCCGAAAAGACGGGCGCGCAGGTCGTATCACGCTGACGCGGCCACAGGCCCTGAATGCGCTATCGCAATCCATGTGCGCGGAAATTGCCGCAACGATTGACGCATGGGCCACGGATGAGACAGTCGAGATTGTGATCCTAGATGCAACGGGCGAGCGGGCCTTTTGTGCAGGCGGGGATATTGCCGAAATTTACGAGGCGGGTCGCGCGGGCGATATGGAGATTGGCGCACGCTACTGGGCCGATGAATATCGCATGAACGCAAAGCTATTCCACTTCCCCCGCCCTGTGATCAGCTTCATGCAAGGCTATACGATGGGCGGCGGCGTTGGGTTGGGCTGTCACGCCTCGCATCGTATCGTGGGCGACAGCAGCATTCTTGCCATGCCCGAGGTTGGAATCGGCCTTGTGCCAGATGTCGGCGGCACTTTGATCTTGAGCCGCGCCCAAGGTCGCTTGGGCGAATATCTGGGCGTCACGGGCGCGCGGATGACAGGGGCCGATGCGATTTACGCAGGCTTTGCGGATTATTATATTCCTGAGGCGGATTGGCCCACATTGATTACCCAGCTTTGCGAAAGCGCGAATTATGATTTGGTAGATCAGGCCGCCGCAGGCCACAGCTCCCCTGTGGCCCCGCTTGCCGCCCTGCAAGCCGAGATTGACCACCATTTTGGTGGCGAAACCCTACGCGATATTCTCAATGCGTTGGAATTCTCTGACAGCGATTTTGCAAAATCCACCTTAGCCGAGATGGGCAAGAAATCACCCCTGTCGATGGCCTGCACGGTGGAACTGGTGCATCGTGCGCGCCTGCGCGACACAATCGAAAATGCGCTAGAGCAGGAATACCGCTTTACCTCGCGCGCGGTGGAAAAGGCCGATTTCCTAGAGGGTGTGCGAGCGCAGATCATCGACAAAGACCGCAACCCGAATTGGATGCATAGCAGCCCGCGCGATGTGCCGCCTGCGATGGTGGCATCGCTGCTCTTGCCATTGGGGCCACGGGCGCTGAAACTGGATTAAGCGAGAATAAGGGGCCAAATCATGCAGATCGCATTCATCGGATTGGGCAATATGGGTGCACCCATGGCGCTTAATTTGCAAAACGCAGGTCACAGGGTCACGGGGTTCGACACGGCTGCCGCACCTGACGGGATCGCCTGCGCCACATCGGCAGCGAAGGCCGCCCAAGGGGCTGAAGTGGTGATCACCATGCTGCCCAATGGCAGGATTGCGCGCGCCGTGGCGGATGAAGTTTTGGCCGTTCTGCCACAGGGCGCGCTGGTGATTGATTGCTCAACCATTGAGGTTGACGCGGCCCGCGCAATTGCCGAGGCCGCCGCCGCGAAAGGGATCGGATTTCTCGATGCGCCCGTCTCAGGGGGCGTTGGTGGGGCGGCGGCAGGCACGCTGACATTCATGGTCGGCGGGAATGAGGCGGATTTCACCCGCGCCGCGCCCCTGTTCGAAATCATGGGGCAAAAGGCCGTGCATTGCGGTGCAGCGGGAAATGGTCAGGCGGCAAAGATCTGCAACAATATGATCCTAGGGATCACTATGATTGGCACATGCGAGGCTTTTGCGCTGGCCGATAAGCTGGGTCTTGAGCGGCAGGCGATGTTTGATGTTGTCTCGACCTCATCGGGTGCCAGTTGGTCGATCAATGCCTATTGCCCTGCCCCCGGTGTTGGGCCGCAAAGCCCCGCTGATAACGGCTACAAGCCTGGATTTGCGGCGGAATTGATGCTGAAAGATCTGCGCCTGTCGCAGGATGCCGCAACGGCCGCGGATGCCGCCACCCCGCTTGGCGCATTGGCCGAGGCGATCTATACGCAATTTGTCGAAAACGAAGATGGGCGCGGCAAAGATTTCTCTGCCATGCTGCCACGCTTGGCCGCAATGGGCAGAAAAAGCACCTAATTTACAAAAATATTTCCCCGCCCTCTTGTGGCGGGGTTTTTTCTGCCCATATGTGTTAATGTAATTAACATTAACATTATGGCGCGGCTGCGCAGCAAAGGAGAAACGCATATGCAAAGCCAAACACTTATGCCCCCTGCCCCTGTTCAAGGTTGGTTCTCGCGGGCCGAGGCGTTTTTGGATCAACGTGGCAAACCCGCATGGATTGCCGCGATGGTTCTGGGGTTCATCCTATTTTGGCCCGTAGGTCTGGCCCTTCTATTTTATATGATCTGGAGAAAAGACATGTTCAAAACCTGCAAAAAATCGCGCCATGCTCACATGGGTGGCAGCACAGGCAACAGCGCCTTTGACGCCTATAAGGCCGATACGCTTAAGCGCCTTGAGGAGGAGCAGCGCGCTTTTGAAGGGTTTCTTGGACGTCTGCGCGACGCCAAGGACAAAACCGAATTTGACGCCTTTATGAAAGAGCGTGATGCAAAAACAGGCGCCCCGGCCCCACAGGCCGAGTGATCCATAAATGCAACGCTTACCCCACCCTGCGCTTTTGGGTGGGGTATGGTTCTTCTCACCCTGCCCCGAAGCCATTAGGTTACACCCATCATGTCTCACCTGCCCGATCCTTACGCGCAAAGCGAATTTTATTCTTATGTCGCGCTCAAACGCTTTGGCGCTTGGGTGATTGATGTTCTGGTGATCACTGTGATCTTGCTGATTGCAGGGATTTTCACAGTGGGGCTTGCGTGGTTTTTCTGGCCCGTATTCTTTGTGGCGCTTTCTTTTGTCTATACCGCGCTTACTCCAAAACCCGAAAATCCTCGTGAGTGACGACCCTGAAGCTATCTGACACCTGATCACGGAATGTTTTCCACTCTTTGGGCAGGGTCTCTCGAAAGAACCTCAGGATCGCATCTGCGAACTTCTTTTGTGTGGGGTAGTAGCGATTGTGAGTGACGTATTGGTGCATGACCGCCCATAATCGTTCTATCGGATTTAGGTGCGGGCAATAAGGCGGTAGCTGGATCAGTCGTATGCGGCAGTCTGGTCGTTTGAGGAATTCGCGCACGTCCGGGCCCTTATGGTAAGCCGCATTATCCCAGATGACATAGATGATCCGCGAGAGAGGATTGCGTTCCTCAATCTTGGCCAGAAGCTGGGCGGCACTGACCCCGTCTACGGTGGTTGGTTCGACAAAGGGCGCATCAAAATTCTCAAGGTTGAGCGCGCCATGGATATTAACCCGCCCGCGTCCCGCGGTGGTTGTCACGGTGGGCTTTGATCCTGCCTTGACCCAGCCAAACGCAGGCTTTGTCTGATATTCGGGATGCACCGCATCGGCGAAATACACGGCTTCATCGGCGCCCAACCCGTTCAGCAGCTGCTCGTATAGCGCAATGAATTCGGCTTGTTTCTCTTCAGATGCAACGCGTGGCAGCCCTTTCGGCTTCCGGTATTCATAGCCCAGCCGCGACAGAAGCTTGATGCAGCCCGAGTGGGAATAGTCCACGCCATATTGTGCCGCGATGTACGCCCTGATCTCGACAGTCGATCGACAGAAGCGGTCGTCCAGCCAGGTGCAAAGCTCCGTCTCTTGAGCTGTCGTCATGCGGGACTGACCACCCTTCCAGCCGTCGGTCGAAAGCGCGTCCCAGCCGCCCTCTCGGTAGGTCTTGTACCAGCCCCGAATGGTATCATCGTCCAGATACAGAAACTCCGCGATAGCCTGACAGGACTTACCGTCATCAAGGAGCAGGATTGCATTGGCGCGCCGTGCAACGCCGTGATCTTCGCGCTGGCTACGCACGCAAACCTCAAGTTCACGCCGTTCTGAAGAGGAGAGAAAACCGGGACGGATCATGCGCATATCTGAATCGTTGCCCACTCGAACGTCAACCCTTCAAATCTCGGTTCTTCAATGACTCCCAGTATATCGATGGTTTACCATTGCCAGCCAATCCGCCACATGGGGGATGCGGATCATGGCGATTGAATTGCGCAATGCAACGGGCGCGCGGCTCAATAGTTTCGAGGCGATGATGCATACGTTTTTGTTCATGCTCGCCTCTGGCTTTGTTCTGCCGCAAACGATTTCTGCCCTCATGATGATTTTGGGCCCGCGCAAACAGGGTCTGCACGATCTTTTCTTAGGCACAGTCGCCATAAATCGCCCGCAATAAGCGCGCAGTTTTCGCGGTATGGTTGCAATTTACTTGCCCATGCCCCTACATTGAGGCAGGCTATATTCAAATTTTCGCCGCTGAGGATCCATGCGCCACACTTTACCGATTGCACCGCAATTCTATGTGACTGCACCTCAAACCTGCCCTTACCTTCCAAATCGGCGGGAAAGAAAGCTTTTTACCGCATTACAGGGCGATCATGCGACTGAACTGAACGATAGCCTATCGAAGCAAGGCTTTCGCCGCTCGCAAAATGTGCTCTATCGCCCCGCTTGCGCTGATTGCACCGCCTGTCTCTCTGCGCGGATCAGGGTGGCGGATTTCGTACCAAGCAAAAGCCAAAAACGCACCAAAAAGCGCAATCTGGGGATGACCCGCAATGCCCGCGCCCCTTGGGCCACGGAAGAGCAATTCACCCTTTTCCGCCGCTATCTAGATGCGCGCCACGCCGATGGCGGCATGGCCGACATGGATGTGTTCGAATTTGCCGCGATGATTGAAGAAACACCCGTGCGCTCGCGCGTGGTGGAATATCGCGATGCGGGCAAGGATGCGGGATTAGCGGCGGTCTGCCTGACCGATATTCTCGATGACGGTCTCAGCCTTGTCTATTCCTTCTTTGATCCTGATTTGGATCACAGATCACTTGGCACGCATGTGATCTTGGATCATATCGATCTCGCACGCGAGGCAGGGCTGCCCTATGTCTATCTCGGCTATTGGGTGCCGGGGTCGGATAAAATGGCCTATAAGGCGCGGTTCTCAGCCCTGGAAATATATGTTTATGGCGCGTGGCAGGATATCGGAAATCCTGATGAATATTCCAACCAGACGCACCCTTTGTCGGTTGATCCGATTGCGCAACAGGTGGCGCAGATTTCCTTGCCAGACTTGATGGCCCCGCAGACAGCGAAATCTTCGCAAGACACGCCCTGAGGCCAACCCGTTTCACATCAGTATAAGCACCAAACGCAAACGGCCCCCCAAATTGGGGGGCCGCGCTTTTTCATGCACCCTGTCCTCTGCCCTTAATTGTTGGGCAGAAGGTCAGGCACGATGGTCACGATGTCAGGGAACAGCCACAACAGGCCCAGTCCCACAACTTGGATCAACACGAAGGGGATCACGCCGCGATAGATGTTGCGTGTCGTCACGCTGGCAGGGGCAACCCCGCGCAGATAGAACAACGCAAATCCAAAGGGCGGTGTCAGGAACGAGGTCTGCAGGTTCACCGCGATCATGATGGTCACCCATTTCGGATCCAATGTGCCGCCATAAATAACAGGCCCCACGATTGGGATCACGATGTAGATGATCTCGAGGAAGTCGAGAACAAAGCCCAAGACAAACAAGATCAGCATCACCAAGAGGAACACGACCATCTCATTGTCGAAAGCGCGCAGGAATTGTTGAATGTAATGCTCGCCCCCGAAGGAGATCAGAACAAGGTTCAACAACTGCGACCCGATGAGAATGGTGAACACCATCGAGGTCACTTTTGCCGTTTCCCGCACCACAGGCGTCAGAACGCTGCGGCGATAGAGAACATAGCAGCTGTAAAGCAGCCCGCCGAAGGCGAAGTGATAGGCAAATTGCGCGATGAAATAAGCAATCCAATCTTGCAACGGCACCTCAGAGCGGCTGATGCGCAGATCGAAATTGACACCCACCAAGATCAGGATGACCAGCGCGAAAGACGCCCAGATCACGATCTTTGATTTCTTGTCTTCTTCGCTCAGCTTACGATGCGCGGCGAGCATGATCGCCCCTGCCGCACCCAAAGCCGCCGCAGGTGTCGGGTTGGAAATACCGCCAAGGATAGATCCCAAAACCGCAACGATCAGAACGAGGGGCGGGAACACCACGCGCAACAGATCATTTTGCGACATCCGCATCATTGCAATCCGACAGCCATAAATGGTGAGGGCAAACGGAAGGGCGAGGTAGATCCACGCTGCACCCGAACTGGTCGCGGGCGTGATGAACAACATATCCACCGCAAAGGCCAAGGCCACGCCGATCCCACCGATCAGCAACGGACGCGCGTTTTCATTTGGCGCAACACCGCGTGCCGTGGTCAGGATCAGTGCCAAGAGGATAAAGATTGTCGCCACGCCAGACCCGATCGGTGCCGCATTGGCAACCGCCGCCTCGCGAGCTGCAGCCATTTCCTCTTCGGACAATTCGCGGGTTTCACCTGTTGCACCTGATGCTGCAATCTCGGCCGTCTCAACCACGGCTTGATCCCATGCCTCTTGGCCATGCAGCTCAATCATCGCCGCTTGGCAGGTTTCGCTCACATTCGTGCGCAGGCTGGCGGAACGGCTGTTGTTTTCCATGTTGGAAACAAAGATCGACTGGCTGCCAATCACACCGCTACTTGCCCCAAGAACCGCCGCAAAGATAAGGGCGGCAGGCGCGGCCAAGAACCATGTCAGCGCCTCATTGCGGGTGATCGGGGTCGCATTGGTCGAGCCCATCTGAACCGCAGGCGCCTTGCTTGGATTGAACAAGGCAAAGCCGAAGGCATAAGCAGCATAAAGGAACGCCAAGAAGATACCTGGCAAAATCGCGGCTTGGAACAAGGTGCCCACAGAAAGAACCGCAGGCTCGCCCAGATAGGTCAACGCATCGGTGCAACCCGCCACTTGGGCACGGGTTTCCTGGCCCGTAGCATAGAGGTCACCCACCAATGTGCCCAGAAGAACAATCACGATAGAGGGCGGGATAATCTGGCCCAAAGTGCCAGAGGCCGCAATCACACCCGTTGCCAGTTCGGGCGAGTAGTTGTTGCGCAACATTGTTGGCAAAGCCAAGAGGCCCATGGTCACCACAGTCGCCCCAACGATCCCCGTGGAGGCCGCAAGGAACGCACCCACAATCACGATGGACACCGCCAAGCCACCGGGCAGCGGGCCAAAGACGCGCGCCATGGTGGTCAGCAGGTCATCGGCGATCTTTGAACGCTCCAGCGTGATCCCCATCAAAACGAACATCAAAACGGCCAAAAGCGTTTCGATGGACTGACCCGCGATCACACGCTCGTTCATGCGGTTCACGATAAAGGAGATGTTGCGATCCATCGCCATTTCCCACCCGCCGGGGAAGAGATGTTCCTCAATCCGCGGCAATTCGGGGTATCGGAACACCGATATGGTTTCGCGGGCAATCCCGCTTTCGACCAAGGCGTGATACTGGTCAGAGGCCGTATCAATCGCTTGGTGGATCAATAACCCCGCCGAGTCGAGCGCAGCAATAATCGCAAAGGAGATGATCCCCGCCCCGCCAATAGCAAAGGCAACGGGGAAGCCTGTCATGATCCCGCCAAACAGCGTCAGGAACACGATAATCAGACCGATCTCAATTCCATCCAATCCAAAAATCATTTTCTTTTCTTTCCTTCAGGCACGTCTAGGCGTGGATCTTAATGGCCCGCAGCATGCAGGGCTTCAGTCTCTGCATCTTGCGGGTCAAGGTCACGATACTTGTCTGCGCTTTCTTCACCCTCGACATATTCGAGGAAGGCGCGCCAAAACACCGCCAGCGCATGGACGAAAACCATGACGCAGAAGATGACCAACAAGACCTTGAAGATGAAATAGGCGTTAAACCCGTTGGGGCTAAAGCCGATGGTTTCCACGTTCCACCGCAACACACGCGCTTGCATGATCATACGATCCAACTCGCTTGAGGCGGAGGGGTTTGGCACCACAAGGTGACGCCACATGAAGAACCATGCGTAAAGGTAGGTCAGAACGGTTGTGGGCAGCATAAAGAACAGCGCCCCGCCCATGTCGACAATGCGCCTTGCGCGGTGTTTCATGCCAGAATAAAACAGGTCAACGCGCACATGCCCGCCCTGCACGAATGTGTAAGACACGCAAAGGCAGACGATCATAGCGTTATAAAGCTTTAGTTCCTCAGCCCACCAAGACAGGTCTTGCGCAAAACTGATCCCAAGCGGGCCAAGCTGAATATCTGGCACGCGGAAAATTCTTTGCAGGAAGACGATCATCACCTGCTGCAGCACCATGATTAAGCCAACCCATGCAACTGTGCGACCCACGCCATTGGCGAATGCCTCAAGCGCGCGCACCATCGCCCATAGGATTTGGCGTTTCCAAACCGCACCGATGACGGTGATGATCAAGAAGGCGGTGAAGACGACAAAGAAGAACTCCACCGATGCACCATAGTAGATGAACCGCACGAGGGACTCGTTATTGCTCCAATCCAACCATGACCCAGGGTTCATGAGCGCGATTGCCAGATTGTAAGGGGCCATCGCGATATTGGTGAAGACCCAGACAATGAAATCAATCATGTGACTATCCTTGCAGAAGCGGGCGTTGCATCAACGGAATTTGCAGCACCGCAGCACGCAGAAATCTGCACGCGCTTGGCGCTGGATCTGTCCCGCTATGAGAGGCAGCTTCGGGGAGATGTAAGAAAAACTCCTCCCCCGCTTGCACGGGAGAGGAGCCGAAGTTCAGACGATTAGCCTGCGTTCACACGGTTACGCTGGCGCATATATTCGCCATCACCGATGTCATACCAGCCGACCGATTCCTGCATCGCAGCGAAGTAGCTTTCTGCGATCTGTGCATAGATCGGATCGCCCATGTTCTCTTCGCGCACTTCTGCGGAAGCACGGCCGAACGCATCCCAAACATCATCAGGGAACTGACGTGTCTGGATGCCGCCTGCGCGCAGACGCTCAAGCGCCGCACCGTTTTCCTGCAGCGTCATCGCCAAGGATTTGGAGTTTGCTGCCGCACATGCCGCGTCAACGATTTGCTTCTGTGCATTGGTGAAGCTTTCGTAAACATCGAGGTTGAACGACAAGGTCAATGCAGAACCTGGCTCGTGGAAGCCTGCGGTGTAGTAGATCGAGGTTGCTTCCTGGAAGCCCATGCGCTCATCCGCGAAGGGGCCGATCCATTCCGCACCGTCAATCTGACCAGAAGCAAGCGCCTGATAGATTTCGCCGCCAGGAATGTTCTGAACGGATGCACCCAAGCGGCCAAGAACCTGACCACCCTGGCCGGGCATACGGAAGCGCAGACCCTGAAGGTCATCAGCCGAGTTGATTTCTTTGTTGAACCAACCACCTGGCTGCATCGCTGTGTTGCCGCAAGTGAAGGATTTCAGGTTAAAGAGACCTGCAAGCTCGTTGTGCAGCTCGTGGCCACCACGGTTGTAATACCAGTTGGCGAATTCCTGACCAGTCATACCGAAAGGCACGGCGGTGAAGAATGCAAAGCCAGGGTGCTGGTTCAAGAAGTAGTAATCAGCCGAGTGATACATATCAGCCTGACCAGAGGACACGGCGTCAAACACTTCGAACGCGCCAACAAGGCTGCCTGCAGGCATCTTGTTGATGGTCAGCTGACCATCGGTCATAGCAGTGATGTAGTCTGCCGCCATCTGTGCCGCGTCATCAAAGATCGCGAAACCATCAGGAACCGAAGTTACCAATGTCAGCGTACGATTGCCCTGAGCGTAAAGTGGTGCGGCCAAAGTCGAAGCTGCGGCTGCTGTCCCCCCAAGGGCAGACGTTCTCAAGAAAGAACGACGATCCATAGTATTCCTCCCATTCGGACACTGCCGCATTGGTGCGACAGTTTTTCGTTTCAAGGTTCTGCCACGCTACAGCAACAAAATTGCGCCGCAAACCAATTTCCGCGCTCGAAGCCCCGATTTTGTAAAATTTTTTTACCAAAAGAGCCATTTTCCCTAAAATATATCGCAAATTCTGACCTAATTTTAGAAGAGGTGAATGGATTTTACGCAAGCGATCAACTTAAGGTTACAATTGAACGCTGCGCACTCGCCATGATCTGCGCCCGCGCTCCGAATCTTTTCAAACGCAAGGGCACCTACAGTTTCCCCGATCTTGCCCCTCCCAAAGCGCATAGTCCTATCGGAAAGCAAAAGCGGCCATCATCCCCAAGTTCGGATGGTCGAATTCAGAAAACCATCCAATCGGGCTATTCTGGGATATAAAATTGCGCATTTTCGCCGCCAAAAGACAGTTTATTTAATTTCTACCCTGCAAACGCTGTTGACCTCCCCCCCGCGGATACCTAATGTCGCCCCAATTATAGGAGATTGGGATGCTAGATTTGGTGGTCGTAAATGTGGGAGTGACAGTGCGCATGGGTCGGTGACGATAGCCATAAAAACCCCCATGCGCCCTCGGATATCACCGAGGGCTTTTTTATTCGCAACACCCCATAAAACACCGCCCCGTATAGCGGCCAAAGTGTAAAACGAAGGACAAACACAGATGACTCGTCAGATGACCGGTGCAAAGATGGTGGTCGAAGCCTTGATCGAACAAGGCGTTGATACGGTGTTCGGGTATCCAGGTGGCGCCGTTCTGCCCATCTATGACGAGATCTTTCAACAAAATCACATTCGCCACATTCTTGTGCGTCATGAGCAAGGGGCGGTGCATGCCGCCGAAGGCTATGCCCGCGCCACGGGCAAACCGGGTGTTGTGTTGGTCACCTCTGGCCCCGGGGCAACCAATGCTGTGACAGGGTTGGTGGATGCGTTGATGGATTCGATCCCAATCGTGGTTCTGACGGGTCAGGTTCCAACCTTCATGATTGGGTCAGACGCATTCCAAGAGGCCGATACAGTTGGCATCACCCGCCCCTGCACCAAGATGAACTGGTTGGTCAAAGACACAGATCACCTGTCATCCACCATTCACGAGGCGTTTCACATCGCCACAAAAGGCCGCCCAGGCCCCGTTTTGATCGACATTCCAAAAGATGTGCAATTCGCAACAGGCACCTATGTCGAAAAGCCCCGCGCGAAGGTTGATCACTATACCCCGCGCGTCAAAGGCGACACCGCGATGATCACCGCCTTGGTCGAGGCCATGGAACAGGCGGAGCGTCCGATTTTTTACACAGGCGGCGGCGTGATCAATTCTGGCCCCGCGGCGAGCAAGCTGCTGCGTGAACTGGTCGAGGCGACTGGATTTCCTATCACGTCAACCTTGATGGGGCTTGGCGCCTATCCCGCATCAGGCGAGAAATGGTTGGGGATGCTGGGTATGCATGGCCTTTACGAGGCCAACCTTGCCATGCATGGCTGCGATTTGATGATCAATATTGGCGCGCGGTTTGACGACCGCATCACAGGGCGCATCAACGCGTTTTCGCCAAACAGCCTCAAGGCGCATGTCGATATTGATCCCTCCTCGATTAACAAGGTGATCCATGCGGATTTCCCTATCATCGGGGATGTGTCCCATGTGTTGGAAGATATGCTGCGCATCTGGAAATCGCGCGGCAGCAAAACGAATTCCGCAGCGGTCAAGAAATGGTGGGGCCAGATCGAAGAATGGCGCGCCGTGAAATGCCTCAGCTATAAAAATTCGACCAAGACAATCAAACCGCAATATGCGCTTGAGCGGCTTGAGGCGCTGACGAAAGGCATGGATCGCTACATCACAACTGAGGTCGGCCAACACCAGATGTGGGCCGCGCAATATTTGGGTTTTGAAGACCCCAATCGTTGGATGACCTCTGGCGGCCTTGGCACAATGGGCTATGGCACACCCGCCTCAATCGGGGTGCAGGTCGCCCATCCTGACGCCTTAGTAATCAATGTGGCGGGCGAGGCATCATGGCTGATGAACATGCAGGAAATGGGCACGGCCGTGCAATACCGCCTGCCCGTCAAGCAATTCATCCTCAACAACGAACGTCTTGGCATGGTGCGCCAATGGCAGGAATTGCTGCATGGCGAACGCTACAGCCATTCATGGTCAGAGGCCCTGCCCGATTTCGTGAAACTGGCCGAAGCGTTCGGGTGCAAGGGTATCCTGTGCGATAATCCTGATGATCTGGATGAGGCGATTAAAGAAATGCTCGCCTATGACGGGCCTGTGATTTTCGACTGTTTGGTTGAGAAGCATGAAAATTGCTTCCCAATGATCCCATCGGGCAAGGCACATAATGAAATGTTGTTGGGCGAGGCTGAAACCCAAGGCGTGATTGACGCCAAGGGCAGCGTCTTGGTCTAAGGAAAGGGTGTAATCATGTCTCCGCTCAATATCGAAAAAGGCTCTAGCAGCCATTCGGCCTATGATCTGCGCAGCCATATGTCTGACGCGATTGAAACCCACACGCTTGCGGTTTTGGTGCAAAACGAAGCGGGCGTTCTGGCCCGTGTCATCGGGCTGTTTTCGGGCCGTGGTTATAATATCGAAAGCCTGACTGTGGCTGAGGTTGA
Organism: Rhodobacterales bacterium HKCCA1288; assembly: GCA_015693905.1. Lineage (NCBI taxonomy): Bacteria > Pseudomonadati > Pseudomonadota > Alphaproteobacteria > Rhodobacterales > Rhodobacterales bacterium HKCCA1288. The sequence goes on from CP065161.1 coordinate 707,035, forward strand.
TCATGCAGGCCATCGGTCACGCATCACGATTGTGACCTCAGGCACGCCGCAGGTGATCAACCAAATCAAAATGCAGCTTGAGCGTATGGTGCCCGTCCATGAGGTGCATGACCTCACCGTGGAAGGCGCGATGGTCAGCCGTGAATTGGCCTTGTTCAAGGTCAAAGGCAAGGGTGAGCATCGTGTCGAAGCCTTGCGCATTGCCGAGATTTTCCGCGCCAATGTGGTGGACAGCACTTTGGAAAGTTTCGTCTTTGAAATCACAGGCACGCCCGAGAAAATTGACGCCTTTGCCGATCTCATGCGCCCCTTGGGCCTGTTAGAGGTTGCCCGCACAGGCGTTGCTGCAATTGCGCGCGGTGCGTAACCGCATAGGTCGCTTCCCATAGTCTCAAAGGTCGCGTTTTGATAAGATCAGTGCGGCCTTAGCCTTCAAAAAAGATCATCCCCATCTGGGGCGCATCTTTTCTTGGGGGGAAAGACCTATGCCTGATGATTTGATCAAGCACGATCTCGACAGCGTTCTTGCGCCAATTTCGCGCGCCAATGGCCTGCCGAATGCGCATTACACCGACCCCGCAACAATCGCTCGTGAAAACCGCGCGGCGCTTGAGCATCAATGGGCCGCTTTGGCCGTTGGGGCCGATGTGCCTGAAAATGGCGATGCAAAACCGATTGAATTTTTGGGCCAACCCCTGCTGCTTTTGCGTGATGACACAGGGGCGGTGCGGGTCTTTTTCAACATCTGCCGTCACCGCGGTATGATTTTGGTCGATGCGCCGCGCAAAATCGAAGGCGCGATCCGCTGCCCCTATCATTCATGGTGCTATGCCAAGGATGGCCGCCTTGTGGCCACGCCCCATGTGGGCGGGCCAGGCCAAAACCAACATGAAGGGATTGAGCGGGCGACCTTGGGCCTCAAAGAGGTGCGCAGCCATATCTGGCGAGATGTGGTATTTATCAACCTTTCGGGCGATGCGCCCGATTTTGAAACCCAACACCAAGCCGCCCTCACCCGTTGGGCTGAATTTGAAAAGCCGCTTTATCATGGCGGCGAAGACAGCCGCTTTACCTTGGATGTGAATACGAATTGGAAACTCGCAGTCGAGAATTATTGCGAGAGCTATCACTTGCCATGGGTGCATCCGGGCCTGAACAGCTATTCACGCCTCGAAGATCACTATCACATTGAAGAAGAACAAAAATTCTCGGGCCAAGGCACGCTTGTCTATCGCCAGCTCAAGGATGAGAAAGGTCAAAGCTTCCCTGATTTTGACGGGCTGTCGCAGGCATGGGACACCGCCGCCGAATATATCGCGCTTTATCCCAATGTCTTGCTGGGCGTGCATCGCGATCATGCCTTTGCGATCATTCTAGAGCCTGTCGCCCATAACCGCACGCGCGAACATGTGCATCTCTACTATGCCACCCCAAAGACCGATCCTGCCTTGCGCGCGAAAAACGCCAAGCTGTGGAAGGATGTCTTTATCGAAGATATTTTTGTGGTGGAGGGGATGCAAAAAGGGCGTGCTGCCGCAGGGTTTGATGGGGGCCGCTTTGCCCCCGCGATGGACGGGCCGACACATATGTTCCACCAATGGGTGGCGCAGCGGTTGCGCGACACGGAAAGCGGATTGTGAGCGCCCCAAAATCCGCGCTTGATGCCGCACTTCTTGCGGCCCATGCGGCAGGCGATAAAGAACGCATTGCGCAGATATATGCGAAGGCCGCCGATGATATGGATGCGGCCTCTGCCGCGTTTTATTTGACCCATGCTTATGTGTTTGCCCTAGATGCAGGGCTGCCCGAGGCCGAAACCTATCGGCGTGCCTTGGTCGAATTGGGGGCCGAGCCGACCGGCTAGGCGCTCACCCACCCCCCAAAATACGGCGCACATAATTTTGTGTCTCTTGAAAGGGCGGCACACCGCCATGGGTGTTCACGGCTTGTGGCCCTGCATTATAGGCCGCCAAGGCCAAACGCCATGAGCGGAAATTGCGATATTGCATCGCCAAATAGCGCGCACCCCCTTCTAGGTTTTGCGCAGGATCATGCGGGTTTACCCCCAAGAGATCAGCCGTATCTGGCATCAATTGTGCCAAACCAATCGCCCCCGCGTGGCTGATGGCGCGCGGGTTCCAGTTCGATTCAACCGCAACAAGGCGTAGGAACAAATCCTCAGGCACGCCATGACGGCGCGCTGCATTGCGGGCAAGATCAAGATAGGCCTGAGGGGCCTGCCCCGAAAAGCGCGGGATCGCCGCGCCAAGGGCCGCATCGTAATCAGGGCGCAAGCGTTCTGAATTGGAATATTGGCTTGAGGCGCGGCTGTCCAAAACCCGTGCCGCTGAACGGAAACGATCAAGGCTATTGCCATAGGCCATAGAGATTTGCCCAAATATTAGGACAAATCCCACAGAAATCAGGCTGACTTTCTGCACCTTCACGGCCCATTCACCTCATAAACCTGTGTTGTTTTAGCCTGTATCCCCTACAGCGCCAAGCGCTTGTGCGCCGCCTGCAAATGAAATTCGGGTTTCATTAACCAATTTACGATGGTCTAAACATATCTCAAAGGCGCAGATTCGCGGCCACGACTATGGGAGAGGTGACATGGCAGGTTCGGTTAATAAGGTAATTCTGGTCGGGAATTTGGGGCGCGACCCTGAGGTGCGCAGCTTTCAGAATGGCGGCAAAGTGTGCAATTTGCGCATCGCGACATCTGAAAACTGGAAAGATCGCAACACAGGCGAGCGGCGCGAGCGCACAGAATGGCACTCGGTGGCGATTTTCTCAGAACCTTTGGCCCGCATTGCAGAACAATATCTGCGCAAAGGGTCAAAGGTCTATATCGAAGGCCAGTTGGAAACCCGCAAATGGCAGGATCAAAATGGGCAGGATCGTTACACGACCGAGGTGGTCTTGCGTCCCTATCGTGGCGAGTTGACCTTGCTTGATGGTCGCAATGACCAATCGGGTGGTGGTGGCAGCTATGGCGATAGCGGCGGCTATGGCGGCGGAGATGACCGCATCAGCGGCGGCGGTTTCCCAGATGATCGCGGAATGGATCGCGGTGGTGCGGGCCAATCCATGCCAAGCGATATGGATGACGAAATCCCCTTCTAAGTTGCTTGCCCCCCCTGCCCCAAGCGCGTAAATCCTCATCACAAATTTGGTAAATGCCACCCGCGCGGGTTGCGCGTGGTGGCTTTTGTCAGGCACAAGATCGGCACAGCGCAACAAAGCGAGATACGCATATGAGCAAATCGGCCCGAAAATCCCTGTCCAAGATTTTTGTCTGGGCAATCCTTGGCCTGCTATTTGTGGCCCTAGCAGGCTTTGGGATCGGGTCGTTCTCAGGCGGCGCCTCGCGGATGGGATCGGTCGGCGATATTGAGATCAGCGCCGAAGATTATGCCCGCGCCCTAGATCAAGAATTGCGTGCCCGCAGCGGGGAGACGGGGGAAAATGTGACCCTGTCGATGCTGATTGCCAACGGCATAGATGCACAGGTGCGTCAGGGCCTTTTTGCGCGCGCGGCCCTTGATAATGAGGCGGCGATGATGACGCTCTCCATCGGGGATGAGGAGATCGCCAACCAGATTTTGCAAATCCCCGCTTTCCAAGGTGCAGATGGCACGTTCGACCGCCAAGCCTATGAGTTTTTTCTTAGCCAACGTGGTTTGAGTGCCGGCGAATTTGAGGAAGAAATTCGTGCGGATATCGCCCGCTCCATCCTGCAATCTGCGATTTTGGGGCGCGTGCCTGCGCCTGCGGCATTGGTTGATCCTTTGGTGGCCTATCAACAAGAATCCCGTGGCTTTTCTTATCTGCCTTTGACCGCCGCCGATTTGGACGCCCCCGTGCCTGCCCCTACGGAAGAGCAGATCATAACCCATTACGAGGCGTTCCCAGATCGCTTTACCTTGCCCGAGGCCCGCGAGATCACCTATATCTGGATCACGCCCAACATCATCATGGATGATATCCCCGTCAGCGACAGCACGCTGCAAAGCCTCTATCAGGAACGCATTGAGGAATACCGCCAACCCGAGCGCCGCTTGGTGGAGCGTTTGGTCTACCCCACCGAAGCCGAGGCCGAAGCCGCTTGGGCGCGCCTCAATGACGGCAGCGCAGATTTTGAAACCCTCGTGAGCGAACGTGGGCTGTTGTTGGAAGACACCGATATGGGGGATGTTACCCGCGATGATCTCTCTGCCACCGAGGCAGAGGCCGTTTTCGCCGCAAGCGATGCGGAATTCGTGGGCCCCGTTGCCTCGCCCTTTGGCCCTGCAATTTTCCGCATCAATGCCGTGTTGGATGCGACAGAAATCCCGTTCGAAGAGGTGCAGGACGACCTGCGCAGCGAAGTCACGGCGGATGCCGCGCGCCGCGCCATTTCTGACCTGCGCGAAGGGTTTGACGACCTCCTCGCCTCAGGCGCCACCCTTGAGGAGGTCGCGGATGAGACGCAAATGGTGCTTGGCACGATCCGCTATGATGGCAGCCAAGAGGATGGCATTGCCGCCTACGAAGCTTTCCGCGCGGTTGCAGACACGATTGAAGATGGGGATTTCCCCGAAATTCTCGATCTCTCCGATGGCGGGGTATTCGCCCTGCGGCTTGACCAAATCGTGTTGCCAACCCTGCCGCCTCTTGACGATGTGCGCGCGGATGTCATCGCGGATTGGACAATCTATGCGACCCAAGACGCGCTCTTGGCCCGCGCCGAAGAAATCCGCGCCGATATCGCGGCCTCGGGTCGGCGCCTTGAGCGGTTTGGCGGCTTGATGCGCGAGACAGATGTGCGGCGCAATGACTTTATCGCGGATACGCCTGACGCGCTGGTGCAAACAGTGTTTGGCCTGTCCCGCACGGGCGAGATTGCGGTTGTCGGCGGTGAGGCGCAGGCCTTGGTCGTGCGCCTTGATGCGATCAACCCTGCCGATCGCGCCGACCCTGATACGGATCTTTTGGCCAATATCCTGACCCAACAAATCAGCCAGTCCCTGACGGCCGATTTATTCGAAGATTTCGGACGCCAGATGCAATCGGCGGTCGGCCTTACCTTTAACCAATCCGTGGTCAACCAAGTCCACGCATCCTTCCCATAAGGCACGGATCATGGCGCTAATCACCCGTTTTGACAGCTTCGCCGAAGGTTGGGCGCAAGGCAAAAACCAGATTGTCTATGCCCGTTTGGCTGCTGATTTGGATACGCCTGTTTCGCTGATGCTGAAACTTGCCAATGCGGGCCAAGACAGTTTCATGCTTGAATCTGTCACGGGCGGGGAATTGCGCGGCCGCTATTCAATCGTGGGCATGGCCCCCGATGTGATCTGGGAATGTCACGGCACCCAGGCGCGGATCAACCGCCACGCTGCCCAAGATCGGGATCATTTTGTTGAGTGCGACAGCGCGCCCCTCACCTCACTGCGCGCGCTTTTGGCCGAAAGTCAAATTGATCTGCCCGCCGATATGCCACAGGCCGCAGCGGGTCTATTCGGCTATTTGGGCTATGATATGATCCGTTTGGTGGAGCATTTGCCCGATGTGAACCCAGACCCGCTTGGCCTGCCTGATGCCGTGATGATGCGCCCATCTTTGGTTGCCGTGCTAGATGGGGTTAAGGGCGATGTAACCTTGGTGTCGCCTGCGTTCTTCTCGGCGGATATTTCGGCGGAAACCGCCTATGCGGCGGCCTGCGCGCGGGTGCAAGAGGCGCTCGACAAGCTCGAACAGGCCCCTGCCATTGCGCAACGCCATTTGGGGGCGGATGCAGACACGTCTGGCGTTGAGCCCATTTCCAATTTCACTAAAGAGGGCTATTTCGCCGCCGTGGACAAGGCCAAGGCCTATATTCGAGCGGGCGATATTTTTCAGGTTGTCCCCTCGCAGCGCTGGACGCAGGATTTCCCGCATCCGCCCTTCGCCCTCTATCGCGCGTTGCGGCGCACGAACCCTTCGCCCTATATGTTCTTCTTCAATTTCGGGCCTTATCAGGTCGTTGGCGCAAGCCCAGAGATTTTGGTGCAGGTCAAAGGCAGCCAAGTCACCATTCGCCCGATTGCAGGCACACGCCCCCGCGGTGCAACGCCCGAAGAAGATCGCGCGCTTGAGGCGGATTTGCTGAGCGATAAAAAAGAATTGGCCGAACATCTTATGCTGCTGGATTTGGGCCGCAACGATGTGGGTCGTGTCGCCAAAATAGGCACAGTGCGTCCAACCGAAGAATTCATTGTCGAACGCTACAGCCATGTGATGCATATCGTGTCGAATGTTGTGGGCGAATTGTCGGATGAGCATGACGCGCTTTCCGCCCTTTTGGCGGGTCTGCCCGCAGGCACAGTCTCGGGCGCGCCGAAATTGCGCGCCATGCAGATTATTGACGAGCTTGAGCCAGAAAAGCGCGGCGTTTATGGGGGCGGTGTCGGGTATTTCAGCGCGGGCGGCGATATGGATATTTGTATCGCCTTGCGCACGGCTGTTTTAAAAGATGCACAGCTTTACATCCAAGCGGGCGGTGGCGTTGTCTATGACAGTGACCCCGAGGCGGAATTCATGGAAACCGTGAACAAATCGCGCGCCTTGCGCAAAGCTGCGGCAGAGGCCGCGCAATTCGCGGGCCAATCCCAAAGCAAAGATTAGACCGAACGCCTAGCGCGCGAGGGTCTGTTGCAAGATCGCTGAGACGGGCGCGACCGCATAGCTTGCGTTCACCGCCGCCTGCCCTGCCCCCCAAGACAAAAGCGCCGCCAAGGTTTCGGGATAGCTGCGGCCCAAAACAATCGCGCTGCCTGTTTGCTGTGCCTCAAAAGCCGCACGATCCAAAAGCCGCAACATGACGGGCGCAGATTGCCCCTCGTCATCCAAAACGCGGTAAAGACGCGCGGCGGGAACGCCATCGCGGGTGGCGGCCTGCTCAAGACCGCCAAGACCGAAGGCGCCTGCAATCAGCCCATGGCCCGTTTCCCCCATCCGCGCCAGAACCTGACCTTGGAGGGAAATATCCCCGCGCAATGTTCCATCTGCGCTGTCAAGCAAGGCCACAGTTTGCGGCAGGCGGTCGAGCGCGGCCTCGAATGCCGCAAGATCGGCAAACCGCGCCTCTATGACCGCCTCAATCCCTGCCGCACGATATCGCGCCAGTTGCGCCTCTGCATCCATGCGCGTGGGATCAATCACGATGCTCACAGGCACAGTTAGGCTTTGCAGGGTGCTATCGGTCAGCGGAAATTCGGGATCATCATAAAGCAAGATTGAGAAAAGCGGCACAGATTGCGGTGCAGAAAACGGCGTTGCGTAGGCCACAACCGCAGGCAGATCTTCGGGCTCTGGCATGGGTGCCGAGGCCGAAACGGGGGGCATCGCGGCTTGTGCAACAGGGGCATCTGGCGTGATTGTTGGCAAAATCACGCGTTCTGGCTCGGGTTCTGGCTGCGGTTCTGGCTCAGGTGCGGCGGCAGGGGCAGGATCTGGGGAGGGGGCGACCACGGGATCAGGGCGTGCGGCCTCTTGGGCCTGCTCCACCACCCCGCTCGTGTCTTGCCCTAAGAAATAGGATGTGCCCAATAATCCCGTCAAGAGATCACCGTGCCGATCACGGCACCGACCAAAAACCCCTTTAGCATCCGACTTTACCCTCTCTTGTGCCAATCAATCTGCGCAGTGCCGCATGTTTTCAGCCCCACCTCCCTTGACCCCGAGGCGCGGCTCTGAACATTTATAGCCTGAGTGATCTGCCAAAACACCCCCAATTCCGCGAGCCCGTCATGCTTCTCTTGATCGATAATTACGACAGTTTCACCTATAACCTTGTTCACTACTTGGGCGAGCTTGGGGCAGAAACCCGCGTTTTGCGCAATGACGCGCTGACAGTGACCGAGGCCTTGTCCATGGGGCCAGATGGGATTGTTCTGTCACCTGGGCCTTGTGACCCCGCACAGGCGGGTATCTGCCTTGATCTGACCCGCGCTGCCGCCGAGGCCCGCGTGCCGCTTTTTGGCGTGTGCTTGGGGCATCAAACCATTGGCGAGGCCTTTGGGGGTAAGGTCGTGCAGTGCCATGAAATCGTGCATGGCAAACTGGGCGAGATCCATCACAAGGGGATCGGGGTCTTTGCAGGCCTACCTTCGCCCCTTTTTGCCACGCGCTATCACAGTCTGGTGGTCGAGCGCGCCTCTCTGCCCGATTGTCTTGAGGTCACAGCGGAATTAACAGACGGCACGATTATGGGGCTGCGCCATAAAACACTGCCGATTGAGGGCGTGCAATTTCATCCCGAAAGCATTCGTTCGGAACATGGCCATGCGATGCTGAAAACCTTTATCGACACAACGAAGGGAGCGGTGCCTGCATGAGCGATGCAATGAAACCCCTGATCTTTGCGGCCTCAGAAGGGCCACTGTCCCGCGCCCAAGCCGAGACGGCCTTCACACATCTGTTCGAGGGCACAGCAACCGCCGCGCAAATGGGGGGCTTGTTGATGGCCTTGCGCGCGCGCGGTGAATCCGTCTCAGAATATGCGGCGGCGGCGGCTGTGATGCGCGCAAAATGCACCGCCGTTTCCGCACCCGCAGGCGCGATAGATATCGTGGGGACAGGTGGCGATGGCATGGGCACGCTGAACATTTCCACCGCGACCGCCTTTGTGGTGGCGGGTGCAGGGGTGACCGTGGCCAAACATGGCAATCGCAATCTGTCGTCCAAATCAGGGGCGGCAGATGCGCTGACCGCCTTGGGGGTCAATGTCATGGTCGGCGCCGAAGTCGCAGAACGTGCCATTAATGAAATTGGCATCGGCTTTATGATGGCCCCAATGCATCACCCCGCGATCAAACATGTCATGCCCGTGCGCCAAGAATTGGGATGCAAAACCATCTTCAACATCCTTGGGCCTTTGACCAACCCTGCAGGGGTGAGGCGGCAATTGACGGGGGCCTTTGCGATTGACCTGATTTTCCCAATGGCTGAAGTTCTCAAGGATTTGGGATCCGAGAAAGCATGGCTTGTCCATGGGGATGACGGCAGCGATGAGGTGTCGATCTGCGGGGCCACACAGGTTGCAAAGCTTGAGGATGGAAAAATCACAGGCGGTGAAATTCACCCCGAGGATGCAGGCCTGCCCGTTCACCCCTTGCGCGATATCTTGGGGGGCTCTCCTGAGGAGAATGGCCGCGCTTTTGCCGCGCTGCTTGAGGGGGCGCCATCAGCCTATCGCGATGCGGTTCTCTTGAATGCGGCCTGTGCGCTTGTCGTTGCGGATCACGCCAGTGATCTGCCCACTGGGGTCGAGATGGCCCGCGACAGCATCGACAGCGGCAAGGCAAAGGCAAAACTAACCGCCCTTGCCCGCCTGACATCGCAAGCCTGACATCGGAGGCCGCATGAGCACCCCCACGATCCTAGAAAAAATCAAAGCCTATAAGCTTGAGGAAATCGCAGCCGCAAAGGCAGCGAGGCCTCTTAGCGAGGTTGAGGATGCGGCGCGCAATGCCCCCCCCCTCCGCCCCTTCGCCGAGGCGCTACAAGAGGCCAGCCGCGAAGGCTATGGCTTGATTGCTGAAATCAAGAAGGCGAGCCCCTCCAAAGGGTTGATCCGCCCTGATTTTGATCCGCCGGCCCTTGCACAGGCCTATGAGGCGGGCGGGGCCACCTGCCTCTCGGTTCTGACCGACACCCCCAGTTTTCAGGGTGCGCCTGACTATCTGGTGGCGGCACGCGCCGCAACCACCCTGCCCGCGCTGCGCAAAGATTTCCTCTATGACACGTATCAAGTGGCCGAGGCGCGCGCTTGGGGGGCCGATTGCATTTTGATTATCATGGCATCTGTCAGTGATGCCCAAGCCGCCGAGCTTGAGGCGGCAGCGTTTGATTGGGGAATGGATGCGCTGATCGAAGTGCATGATGAGGCCGAGCTAGAGCGCGCAAGCGCCCTAAAATCACGCCTCTTGGGGATCAATAACCGCAATCTCAACACCTTTGAGACCAGCCTTGAGACCACCCGACGCCTGTCGCGCATGGCCCCGGAAGATCGGCTTTTGATCTGCGAAAGCGGGCTTTTCACCCCCGCAGATTTGGCCGATATGGCAAAATATGGGGCGCGCAGTTTCCTGATTGGCGAAAGCCTGATGCGCGCGGATGATGTGGCCGCGGCCACAAGCGCGCTCTTATCTGACCCCTATACTGGCACAATGTGAGGGCGGCATGAGCGAGCAAAAACTGACCCATTTCGACAAAGACGGACAGGCGCATATGGTGGATATCTCTGCCAAAGACGCGACTGATCGCGTGGCGATGGCCGAATGTTTTGTGCGCATGGCCCCTGAGACATTGGCGCTTGTGGAAAGTGGCACTGCGAAAAAGGGCGATGTTTTGGGGGTCGCGCGGCTTGCAGGGATCATGGGGGCGAAGAAAACCGCCGATTTGATCCCGTTGTGCCATCCTTTATCCTTGTCAAAAGTGGCCTTGACGCTTGAGGCAGACAGCGCCCTGCCTGGGGTGCGGATCGTGGCGATTGTGAAAACCACGGGCCAAACGGGGGTTGAGATGGAGGCGCTGACCGCCGCCTCTACCGCCGCGCTGACGGTCTATGACATGCTCAAAGCCGCCGACCGCGCGATGGAAATCGGCGGGCTGCGCGTGCTGCTCAAAGATGGCGGTAAGTCAGGGAAATACGAGGCGCAATGATTTCCGTAAGTGAGGCCCTCGCGCAGTGTTTGGACTTAGCGCAGCCCTTGGGGGTTGAAGATATCCCCTTGCGCAATGCAGCGGGGCGGGTTTTGGCGCGGCCTGTTGTGGCGATGCGTGATCAGCCGCCCTTTGCGGCCTCTGCGATGGATGGCTATGCAATCCGCAAAGCGGATTTGTGCCTTGGCGCGCGGCTGCGGGTGGTGGGTGCGGCCCCCGCAGGACAAGCCTGGCAGGGCCAGATTGGCCAAGGTGAGGCGGTGCGTATTTTCACGGGCGCCCCCCTGCCGCAAGGGGCCGATCATATTGTGATCCAAGAGGATGTCACCACCTCAGAGGATCATATCGAGATCAATGCAGTGGATGACGCACCCCATATTCGCCCTGCGGGCGCTGATTTCAAAGAAGGGGCAGAGATGACCCCACCACGCCGCCTGACCCCTGCGGATCTGGCCTTGGCCGCGGCCATGAATGCGCCGCGCCTCTCGGTTTATCGCCGCCCTGAGGTGGCAATCATTGCCACAGGGGATGAATTGGTCAGCCCCGGTGAAACCCCGCGCCCTGATCAAATCATTGCCTCAAACACCTATGGTTTGGCCGCAATGGCCGAGGCTGAGGGCGCGGTCGTGCGCCTTTTGCCGATTGCACGCGACAGGCGCGACAGCCTTGCCGCCACGTTTGAGATGGCAAAAGGCGCGGATTTGATTGTCACTGTGGGCGGTGCATCGGTGGGCGATCATGATTTGGTTGGCGCCGTGGCCCAAGATCTGGGGCTTGAGCGCAGCTTTTATAAAATTGCGATGCGCCCGGGAAAGCCGCTGATGGCGGGGCGGATGGGGGATGCGGCCCTCTTGGGTTTGCCAGGAAACCCCGTATCCGCCATGGTGTGCGGGCATCTTTTCATGGTGCCGCAATTGCGCGCCTTCCAAGGCCTGCCCAAATCCCCGCGCCGCACCAAACAGGCGCGACTGTCAACGGATCTGCCCGCCAATGGCCCCCGCGCCCATTACATGCGCGCGAGCCTCGCGCCGCAAAAGGGGGCGGCGCTGCCACATATTGCCCCCTTTACAAGCCAAGACAGCGCGCTCTTGACCATTTTCGCCGAGGCGGGTGCCTTGTTGATCCGCCCCCCGCATGACGGGCCGCGCAAGGCGGGTGATCTTGTTGATTACCTCAGCCTTTAACACCTAAAATCGCAGGGGCGTTGACAAAATAGGCGAACAAGGGTAGAACATTCATCGAACATAACCGCATCACGCCAAGCGATGCATGAGCAGAGGCCCGTTCGAGATGTTGACGAAAAAGCAGCTAGACCTGTTGGAATTCATCCACCGCCGCATGCAAAAGGACGGTGTTCCCCCCAGTTTTGACGAGATGAAGGATGAGCTGGATTTGCGCTCGAAATCGGGCATCCATCGTCTAATCACGGCCCTTGAGGAACGGGGCTTTATCCGCCGTCTGGCCCATAAGGCCCGCGCGCTGGAGATTGTAAAACTGCCCGATGCGTTGGAGCAGAAATTTGGCACTGGGGCCAAAGCAGGCTTTGCGCCCCGCGTGATCGAGGGGGACAGGGTCGACCCGCCCGCCCGCGCGCAAGCGGTTGAGACCCGCGGGGTCAGCGAATTGCCAATGATGGGCCGCATCGCAGCCGGCACCCCGATTGAGGCTTTGGCGGATATCTCGCATCATGTCAGCGTGCCTGCCTCCATGTTGGCCGCAGGGCGGGCGCATTACGCGCTAGAGGTTAAAGGCGACTCTATGATTGAGGCGGGCATCAATGATGGCGATATGGTCATCATCGAAGAACGCAACAGCGCCGAGAATGGTGACATCGTTGTGGCCTTGGTCGAAGGCTATGAGGCCACGCTCAAACGCTTTCGCCGCAAGGGCAATATGATCGCGCTTGAGGCGGCCAACCCTGCCTATGAAACCCGTGTTCTGCCCGAAGGTCAGGTAAAAGTGCAAGGTCGCCTTGTTGGCTTGGTGCGGGTTTACTGACCCCCCCTTTTATCGTGACCTGCCAGACCAAAGCCGCGCACCCTGTGATGCGCGGCTTGTTTCTATGGCAATTGGGCCGATACCCCCTTGGGGCAAATGCAAGGCCACAGCGCCTGCACGGGCCATATCGCGCGCATCAAAAAATAGGCAAGGCCCCGGACTATCCGATGGGTTTAGACGGGCGGCAAGGATCACAACATCCGCTGCCCCACAGGCAGAAAGGGCATCCGCCAAGGCCGCCTCGCCCCGCCCGTGCCAAACACGATACCCTTTGACGGTGGCAGCCTGCCCTGCCCCCTCCGCCTGCCAAAGCGGTCGTGCGGCCGCCTCGGGTTGGGTCGCGCGATCCCCATCGTTTTCAAGCCAGAGATCCACCACGAACCTCTCGCCGCGCGCATGGCTTGGCACACGTAGGCCCGCCGCATCCATCACCCCGACAAGACGCGCTGAAGGGGCAATCAAGATGTCTGGTCGCGGGCTTTGGCCCGAAATCCAAAGGGCCACTCCCATGGGCAAGAGAAAGGCGGCCCGCATTGGCCCGTTCCAAATCAATCCGCCCACAAACCCCGCCGCGAAAACGGGCATGACAAGCGGTGCGGGGCTGACGACCATACGCACCGCACGCGGCCATGCCGCCACCTCATGCGCCACGGATAAGATGAGGGTCAGGCCCTGCTCCATCGGATAGAGCGCCAAATTGGCAAGACCAAAAGGCGCAAGCAGGCCTGCCACAACCCCCAATGGCATCACCAAAATGCCCATGATCGGCATCGCAATCAAATTCGCGACCAAGCCATAGGTGGTGAGGCGGTTGAAATGCATCGCCGCAAAAGGCGCAGTTGCTGCCCCTGCAAGAATGGATGAGACAACCACCCCTAACACTGCCATTCCCAACCGCCACCCCTAAGAGCGCGGGCCCGTCCGCCCCGTAAACAGGCGCAACAAGGCCCCAAACCCAACCACAAGCGCCGCCGTGGCCGCAAATGACATCTGAAAGCCCGGCGATAACAATGTCTCGGGTCGGCGGATCAGCACGATCAAAGCTGCAATCGCAACAGAGCGCAGTGAAATCGCCCGCCGATCACAGAGAACCGCCGTGAACATGACCGCGACCTGAATATAGGCGCGCTCGGTCGCGACTGACCCGCCCGAAAGGGCCAGATAGAACCCGCCCGCAGCAAGGGCTGCAATAGCCGCCCATTTCTTGGTCGGGTAGTAGAGCGCCACGCGCGGAAAAAGGGCCAAGATCACCCGCAAGGCCGTAAAAACAAACCCCGTCAAAAGCCCCATATGCAGCCCAGATATTGCAAGGAGATGGGCGATATTGGTGTCGCGCATCGCCTCGACATCGGTGGCGATCAGGCCCGCGCGATCCCCTGTTAAAATCGCGGCGGCAAATCCCCCTGCCCCCGCCTGCATGCGTGCTTGAATGGCGCGCGAAAGATCAAGCCGCGCGCGGGTCAACCACAGGCCCGATGGATCATGGTCAATCACTTCGAAATCTTTGCGGCTGTAGCCAACGGCACCAAGCCCCAGAAAATAGGCATGGCGTTGGAAATCAAACCCATTCGGTTCTGATGCGGGCGATGGCGGCAAGGCGCGCGCCTCAATCCGAATGATATCGCCAATTTGCGGCACTTGCACCGATTGCCCATGCAAAGACAGGCGCAGCCTGTCTGGCGTTCTGGGGGGGCTGATGGGGGCCATGGTGACGCGGTCTAAAGTCAGGCGCGGCGCCTCTGAGGCCGAGCGGTCAAGCATCACCACCCGCCCCTCAATCACGCCGTAATATGGCCATCCCAAGATAGGAGCCTGCATTTGATGCGCGCGCCATGCCCCAAGGGACAGCCCCATTAAGAAAAGTGAAAGCCCAATAGAGATCAGCGCAATCCCGCCACGCGCCCAAACACCAAGGGCTGCGCAGCACAGCCCCGCTGCAAAAACGGCGATGCGCGTGCCCGTGTCAGGTTCCACAGGCAGCGCAAAATATGCTGCAATGCCTGCGGCCAAAAAGACCGGCACCCATAAAAATCGATCTTGGGCTTGCGCGCGGAGGTTAGAAACAAAAGCGCGAAACCCAAGGCGGCGCGTCCAGATGTGGATCGGTGGATGTGGTGCTGCAATCGGCACGTTCTGCGCCCTTGTTTCCCTGTTGCGGAGTGCCTAAACACAGGGCCAAACCTAGCCGTAAGTTTGTAAGAGAAGGGTTAAGGGCCACCGCCCAAACCCGCGAAAGGAAAGCCGATGAGCCAGCCTGTCACACGTTTCGCCCCCTCGCCCACGGGGTATTTGCATATTGGCGGCGCGCGCACGGCCTTGTTCAACTGGCTTTACGCGCGCGGGCGGGGTGGAAAATTCCTGCTTCGGATCGAAGATACGGATCGCGCCCGCTCGACCCCAGAGGCGACAGAGGCCATTTTAAAGGGCTTGGCTTGGCTTGGCCTCGATTGGGATGGGGAACCCATCAGCCAGTTTGAGCGCGCAGACCGCCATGCCGAAGTGGCGCGCGCGATGCTGGAAAATGGCAAGGCCTATAAATGCTTTGCCACCCAAGACGAGATCGAAGCCTTTCGCGAGGCGGCGCGGGCCGAAGGCAAATCCACCCTTTATCAAAGCCCGTGGCGGGATGCGGCCCCTGAAACCCACCCTGACGCGCCCTTTGTGATCCGTCTGCGCGCGCCGCGTGATGGTGAAACCATCATCGAAGATCAGGTTCAGGGGCGTGTCACCATCGGCAACGCACAGTTGGATGATATGGTTTTGCTGCGCTCGGACGGAACCCCGACCTATATGTTGGCGGTGGTGGTCGATGACCATGACATGGGTGTGACCCATGTGATCCGTGGCGATGACCATCTCAACAATGCCGCACGGCAAAGCCAGATTTATCACGCAATGGGATGGGATTTACCGATTTGGGCACATATCCCGCTGATCCACGGGCCAGACGGCAAAAAACTGTCCAAACGTCACGGCGCTTTGGGGGTCGAGGAATATGCCGCGATGGGATACCCGCCTGCCGCAATGCGCAATTATCTCGCCCGTCTGGGATGGAGCCATGGTGATGATGAATTGTTCACCGATGCCCAAGCGACCGAATGGTTTGATCTGGGCGGCATTGGCAAATCGCCTGCGCGGCTTGACTTCAAAAAGCTCGAAAATGTCTGCCAATGGCATATCGCACAGATGGAAGATGCCGCGCTTTTGGGGGATATTGAAACATATCTCGCAGCGGCCAATCAGCCCGCCCTTTCGCAATCGCAGAAAGATGGCCTCAAATCCGCGCTCTATTGCACAAAGGATCGCGCCAAATCCCTGCCTGAGCTTTTGATGAAGGCCGCATTTGTTTTGAACGAAAGACCAATAAAACCTGATGAAAAGGCCTTAGGGGCGCTGGATAATGTATCCCGTGGTATACTGAAATCATTGACTGCGCAGTTGCAGAATGCTACGTGGACGCGTGAGGGTCTTGAAACGCTGATCGGCGCAGTCGCCGAGGCGCATGAGACCAAGCTTGGCAAATTGGCAGCACCGCTTCGTGCGGCCTTGTCGGGACAAACAGTTTCACCGAGCGTCTTTGATATGATGCTCGTGCTGGGTCGGGACGAATCCATTGCCCGACTTACGGATGCAACGGTTGGTGCGGATTAAACCAGACCCGCACCAATGAGGCCCCAAGCGCATGCTACGGCCAGATACGTCAACACCCCCCGTGCAAACCCCGTGTTTTGCGCGGCAAAGCGAGAGGGAACGTCATGACTGACACGAAAACGGCCAAACTCAGCATCAATGATCGCGACTTCGATCTACCCGTCTACAGCCCCACAGCAGGGCCTGATGTCATCGACATCACCAAACTATATGGCCAAGCGGGCGTGTTCACCCATGACCCAGGCTTTACCTCCACCTCGTCTTGCGAAAGCCAGATCACCTTTATTGATGGCGACAAGGGCGAACTTTTGCACCGCGGCTACCCGATCGACCAACTGGCGAAAGATTCGCATTATCTCGAGGTTTGCTACCTCTTGCTTTATGGCGAATTGCCGACAGCGGCCGAATTGGAAGATTTCGAGACCCGCGTGACCCGTCACACTATGATCCACGAACAGATGCATAATTTCTTCCGTGGCTTCCGCCGTGACGCGCATCCAATGGCGACAATGGTGGGTGTCGTAGGGGCAATGTCGGCCTTCTATCACGACAGCACCGATATTGCGGATCCTTGGCAGCGCGAAGTGGCCTCGATCCGTATGATCGCGAAAATGCCAACCATTGCTGCGATGGCCTATAAATATTCCATCGGGCAGCCCTTTGTGTATCCACGCAATGACCTCGATTATGCGACCAATTTCTTGCGGATGTGCTTTGCCGTGCCCGCCGAGGAATATGTGCCTGATCCTGTGCTAAGCCGCGCGATGGATCGCATTTTCACGCTGCACGCAGATCACGAACAAAACGCCTCGACCTCAACGGTGCGTTTGGCGGGCTCGTCTGGGGCAAACCCGTTTGCCTGTATCGCGGCGGGTATTGCCTGCCTTTGGGGGCCTGCGCATGGCGGTGCGAACCAAGCCTGCCTTGAAATGCTGCGCGAAATTGGCACTGTGGATCGCATTCCCGAATATATTGCCCGCGCGAAAGACAAAAATGACCCGTTCCGCCTGATGGGCTTTGGTCACCGCGTCTATAAAAACTTTGACCCTCGCGCGAAGGTGATGAAGGAAAGCGCCGATGAGGTGCTGGATCTGTTGGGTGTTGAGAACAATCCAACCCTGCAAGTTGCGAAAGAACTTGAGAAAATCGCGCTTGAGGACAGCTATTTCGCGGATAAGAAACTCTATCCAAACGTGGATTTCTATTCGGGCATCATTTTGGATGCGATGGGGTTCCCAACCTCAATGTTCACCCCGATCTTCGCGGTCAGCCGCACAGTGGGTTGGATTGCACAGTGGAAAGAAATGCTGAACGATCCTGCGGCAAAAATTGGCCGCCCGCGTCAGCTTTATACGGGCCCAACCAAGCGCGATTATGTCGATATCGCCAAGCGCTAAGGCACCACTTTAGACGGAAGAAGAAAAGCCGCTCTCTAGGGGGCGGCTTTTTTGTGTCGTTGAGGGCACGCGGTGGATTATTCCACGCCTTCAATCAAGACCAATTCGCGTATTGAGCTGTCCTTGGCAAATGCCATCGCCTCTTGATAGGCGGGGCTGTCATAGCAGGCATTGGCATCGGCCAAACTGGGGAACCAGATCACCACATTGCGCGCATGACCCTGCCCTTCTTTGATGATCACCTCACCACCGCGGGCCAAGAATTTGCCACCAAAGGCCGCAATCGCGGGGCCTGCCAATTCGGCATAGCGCGCATATTCCTCTGGATTTGTAACGGTGACATGCGCCACCCAATATGCCCCTGCCATATTATGATACTCCCTTAATCACATCCCGCACGGCTGCAAGCGCCGCATCGGCTTGGGTGGCATCCTTCGCCCCCCCTTGCGCCAAATCTGCGCGGCCACCACCGCCCTTGCCGCCAAGCGCCTCAACGGCTGCCTTGACCAGATCAACGGCGCTAAGCCGCGCGGTCAGATCATCGCTGACCCCTGCGGCCACTGCGGCCTTGCCATCGGCTTCGGCAATCAAAAGAACCGCGCCAGAGCCGATTTTGGCCTTATGCGCATCAATCAAGCTGGGCAGATCTTTGCCAGTAACACCTGCAACCACCTGCCCAAAAAAGGCGATGCCGCCGATATCTTCGGCAGCGACCTCTTTGGCCCCCGCACCACCACCCGCAAGCGCAAGCTGTTGGCGCAATTGGTCGCGTTCATTCTGAAGCGCGCGGCGCTCCTCCATCAAGGACTGGACACGGGCCAAAACATCAGGCCCTTGCGCCTTGAGCATCCCGCCAAGCTGGCTGAGGATGCGATCTTGTTGCGCCAAATAATCAAAGGCCGCTTGCCCCGTCAGCGCCTCAATGCGCCGCACACCCGAGGAAGAAGCGGTTTCCGCGAGCGTCACATAAAGCCCAATGTCGCCCGTCTGGCGCACATGGGTGCCGCCGCACAGTTCAAGACTATAGGTCGCTCCATCGCTGCCCTTGCCCGACCCTGCAAGCTTACCCATGGAGACCACGCGCACCTCATCGCCGTATTTCTCACCAAAGAGCGCCTGCGCCCCCAAATCACGCGCCGCATCAGGGCTCATGATCCGTGTCTCAACAGCCGCGTTTTGGCGGATGAATTCATTCACCTCGGCATCGACCCGCGCCAATTCCTCGGTGCTGAGCGCCTTGGCGTGCGAAAAATCAAAGCGCAAACGATCCGCCGCGTTCAATGAACCACGCTGCGCCACATGATCGCCGAGCGCGCGGCGCAGGGCCTCGTGCAACAAATGCGTGGCCGAATGGTTCGCGCGAATGGCGCTGCGGCGGCTGTGATCCACAACCAATTCCGCGGCCTGCCCGGTCTTAATCTCGCCTTCTGTCACCTTGGCGATATGCAAGAACAGGCCCGCAACCTTTTTGGTGTCTGATATTTCAGCGCGGCCCGTATCGGTCTTAACCAGACCAGTATCGCCGACCTGACCACCGCTTTCGCCGTAGAACGGGGTTTGGTTCGTGATCAGCGTGACAGCGCCGCCTTTTGCCGCGGCATTCACTTCGGCCCCGTCAGAAACAAGGGCCAAAATCTGACCTTCGGCTTGTTCCGTGTCATAGCCCAAAAATTCGGTCGGGCCATGTTGATCGGCCAGATCATACCAAATTGCGGCATCTGCCGCCTCGCCTGACCCCGACCATGCGGCGCGCGCCTTGGCCTTTTGGGCCTCCATCGCTTGGTCAAACCCGTCTGTGTCGACCTTGCGGCCCTTTTCGCGCAGAGCGTCTTGGGTCAAATCCAGCGGAAAGCCATATGTGTCATAAAGTTTGAACGCCGTCTCACCTGCCAAAGCGGCCCCTTCGGGCAGATCGACAAGGGCCTCATCCAACAGTTTAAGCCCACGATCAAGCGTGGTGCGGAAGCGTTCTTCCTCAAGCTTAAGCGTCTCGGTGATCAGCGCCTGCGCGCGGCCAAGCTCGGGATAGGCCTGCCCCATCTGGCTGACCAAAGCAGGCACGAGGCGATACATCAACGGGTCTTGCGCGCCCAAAAGATGGGCGTGGCGCATCGCGCGGCGCATGATGCGGCGCAACACATACCCCCGCCCCTCGTTTGAGGGCATAACCCCATCCGCAATCAAGAATGAGGTCGAGCGCAAGTGATCCGCAATCACGCGGTGATGCACATTCTTTGGCCCGTCTGGATCAACGGATGTTGCGTGCGCGGAAGCCTCAATCAAGGCGCGCATCAGATCTGTATCATAATTGTCGTGCTTGCCCTGCAAAAGCGCGCCAATCCGCTCAAGACCCATGCCGGTATCGATGCTCTGCATCTTAAGAGGCACCATCGAGCCATCCGCGAATTGCTCATTTTGCATGAAAACCACGTTCCAAATCTCGATGAAACGATCGCCATCTTCTTCGGCTGATCCAGGAGGGCCGCCCCAGATATGGTCGCCATGATCATAGAAAATCTCGGTGCAAGGGCCGCAAGGGCCTGTTGGCCCCATCTGCCAGAAATTGTCGGATGTGGCGATGCGGATGATCCGATCCTCAGGCACGCCCACCTTTTTCCAAATCTCAAACGCCTCATCATCGGTATGATAGACCGTGGTCAAAAGACGTTTCGGGTCGATATCAAAATCCTTGGTGATCAATTCCCATGCAAAGGGAATGGCTTCTTTTTTGAAGTAATCACCAAAGGAGAAATTCCCAAGCATTTCGAAAAACGTGTGATGGCGCGCCGTGTAGCCGACATTATCAAGGTCATTATGCTTACCGCCCGCGCGCACACATTTTTGCGCCGTGGTGGCGCGCGGCGGGTCGCGATGCTCAAGCCCTGTGAAGACGTTTTTGAACTGCACCATGCCCGAATTGGTGAACATCAAAGTCGGGTCATTGCGCGGCACAAGCGGCGAGCTTTCGACAATGGCATGGCCGTTGCGTTCAAAATATTTGAGAAAGGTTGAGCGAATATCGTTCAAACTGGCCATGAGCACGCGGTCTTTCTGACTAAATCCATCGGTTCTGCGTGGGATACAAGTTTGTCAAAGCACTGTCCACAGGACAAAAACTTTGGGCGGGGATGGAAATTTCAAGGGCCTAAAATGCAAGACGCGCGCAGCCCGATTGGGGCTACGCGCGAAATTGTGCTGACGCAAGGAGTGGGGAATTAATCCTCAACCATTGCGCTGTCATCACTGTCATCCATGCCGAATTCCAACCCATGGGCGGCACGGATTTTGTCCTCGATTTCCAAAGCCATGCTTGGATTGTCTTTCAGAAATTGCTTGGCGTTTTCGCGGCCCTGTCCAATCCGCTCGTCCCCGTAAGAGAACCAAGCGCCTGATTTCTCAACCACGCCTGCCTTAACACCCAAATCAAGCAATTCGCCCGTTTTCGAGATGCCCTCGCCATACATGATGTCGAATTCCACCTGTTTGAACGGAGGAGCCACCTTGTTTTTGACCACTTTCACACGGGTTTGGTTGCCGACAACCTCGTCACGATCCTTGATCGCGCCGATGCGGCGGATATCCAAACGCACGGATGAATAGAATTTCAGCGCATTACCACCTGTGGTGGTTTCTGGGCTGCCAAACATCACACCGATTTTCATGCGAATCTGGTTGATGAAAATCACCATACAGTTTGAGCGCGCGATGGAACCTGTCAGTTTGCGCATCGCCTGAGACATCAGGCGCGCATGCACCCCGACCGAGCTGTCGCCCATATCACCCTCAAGTTCGGATTTCGGGGTCAACGCTGCAACGGAATCCACCACCACAAGGCTAACCGCGCCAGAGCGCACCAATGTATCGGTGATTTCAAGCGCCTGTTCCCCTGTATCGGGCTGAGAAATCAGAAGATCATCCAAATTCACGCCCAATTTTTTGGCATATTGTGGGTCAAGCGCGTGTTCGGCATCGACAAAGGCGCATACCCCGCCCTTCTTTTGCTCTTCCGCGACCGCGTGAAGCGTCAGCGTGGTCTTCCCCGAGCTTTCAGGGCCATAGATTTCGATGATCCGCCCCTTTGGCAGACCCCCAATCCCAAGGGCGATATCGAGCCCGAGCGAGCCTGTCGATGTCGCCTCAATTTCTTGGATGGCGTTCTCACCCCCAAGGCGCATGATCGAGCCCTTGCCAAATTGACGCTCGATCTGTGCCAAGGCGCTGTCGAGTGCCTTTTGCTTTTCCGCCGCGTTGCGATCCGTCATGTCCAGAATATCCGCCATTGCCATTGGTTTGGCTCCTTATTTCACACTGCTGCCAAGGCGGCAATGCTTGCCCGTGTTCACTTCTTGTTCTCAGACATAAATGCAAACAAAAAGAGAACATTTCAAGTAAAATCTTGCAAGGCCCATGTTTTACAGTGAATGGTAAAGAAGTGGTTACGGGGATCGCCCTTGGCGATAATATTAATATGCTCTTGTTTTTTAAGCAGAAACTGGTGCTTTTCAGTGTGCCAAAAACAGGCACAACCGCATTAGAGGCCGCAGCCCTGCCCTATGCGAGTGCGGCGATTCTTGACCCGCCGGGGATGAAACATGTCTCGGTGTCGCGCTATAAGGCGCAGCTTGCCCCGTTTTTCGAGGCGCGCGGCAAGCAGCCGCATGAAACCATGGCCATCATGCGCGAACCCATTGACTGGCTTGGAAGTTGGTATCGCTACAGACGGCGCGATCAAATCAGGGGAAAACCAAATTCCACCGCTGATGTAAGTTTCGCCGAATTTGTTGAGGCGTGGTTGCTTGATACCCCCCCTGCCTTTGCACAAATCGGCGCGCAGGCGCGTTTTTTGGGCACGGACACGGCGCAGATCGGGGTCGATCACTTGTTTCGATATGATCAAATGGATCGGGCAGTCGCGTTTTTGGAACAAAGATTGGGGGTGTCGCTGCAGCTAGAGCGGCGCAATGTCTCGCCAAGCCTGCCATTGGAATTGCCCAAGGGGCTTGAGGCGCGCCTCAGGGCAGAGCGGCCCGAGGAATTCGCACTATGGGAGGCGCTCTGCGCGCGTTTGTAATTGATGCTCTACCTTGGCCAAGAGGTCGGCCAGCGCAAAGGGTTTTTGCAAAAAGGCAGAATTGGGGATCTCGCCCAAGGTTTTTTGATACACATCCTCCGCATAGCCCGACATGAACACGACAGGGGTTTGCGGGCGTGTTTCCAACGCCTCGCGCACCCAAGAGGGGCCATCACGCCCCGGCATCACGACATCGCTGATGAATAAATCAACCTCGCAATTTGGGGCGCGCAGCTTTTCAAGGGCTGCTTCCGCGCTCTCAGCCTCTTCCACCTCATAGCCGCGCAGGCGCAGCGCGCGGGCGGCGAAAGCGCGCACGGGCGGCTCATCCTCGACCAACAAGATTTTCTCACCCCGTCCCTTGGATTGCTTTGCGGGCGCAGGCGCCTGCGGGGTGGCCGCATTTGGCGTGTCTACGGGCGGGGCTGCCGCAGGATCATATGCAGGGCAGTAAATCGTAAATGTTGCCCCCTGCCCCAACTCGCTATCGACAAAGATATACCCGCCCGTCTGTTTGATGATGCCATAGACCATCGACAACCCAAGGCCTGTGCCCTTCCCCACGCCTTTGGTTGTGTAAAACGGCTCAAAAATCTTGTCCCGCTTGTCAGGGGCAATGCCTGTGCCTTGATCGCGCACTTGCAAGGTCACATAGCGCCCTTCTGGCACAAGCGCGCGGTCGCGCGCCAAGGGGGCATCAAGCGTCACCATTTTCGTCTCGACCGTGATTTCGCCCCCTTCGGGCATAGCATCACGGGCGTTTACCACCAAATTCATCACCACCTGCTCAAATTGGCGCCGGTCCGCCTGAATGGGCATAAGCGCAGGATCATGCGCGATGCGCAGCCTGACAGTCTCGCCCACCAATCGATTTAGAAGATGGCCCAGATCAGACAGGCAATCGCGCAAATCGACCACTTCTGGGGCCAAGCTTTGCTTGCGCGAAAAGGCCAAAAGCTGCCCCACAAGGGCGGTGGCGCGATTGGTGTTTTGTCGGATTTGTTCGATATCCGAAAAGTCAGGATCACCTTGATCATGACGCAGCAACAAAAGATCCGTGTGGCCGCTAATTGCGGTCAGAACATTGTTGAAATCATGCGCAACGCCACCTGCCAATTCGCCAATAGCCTGCATCTTTTGGCTCTGCACGAATTGGGCCTCGAGTTGCTTTAATTCGGTCGCATCATGCAACACCGCCAAGAGTGTATCCCCCCCCAACCCCGCAGGCGCATTTTCAGCAACAACACGCCCTAGGGTGATTTGCACAAAGCAATCATCATCACGATTGCGCACCCGCACCATCTCGGGGCGGTTTGGCACGCGCTCAGCGAGAACATCAGCCACCCAGTCGCGCACGGGGCGGCCTAAGCCTTCGACCAGATTGCCAAGGGGGCCGAGATCCCCCCCCGCCTCAATCGCCAAAAGCCGTTGCGCCGCGCGGTTGGCGACCAGAACCTGACCATCGCCCGCAACATGCAATAGGGCTGCAGGCAAGGCATCAAACACCTCAGATAGGCCCGTAGAATTGCGTGGCAGGTGATCGGGGCCAAGCAAGAACAATTCCCGCGTCCCATCAACCCGTGCTGCAAGCGCCGCACGCATGTCCACCACCCCGCGCGGGGAATGCACCCGATGGGTCTGGCCCGATTTCAAGGGCAAGTCATCGACAATATCCGCCAATCTTTCGATCTTTTTCCCATCGCGCGCCATAAGCCGCGCGATTGCGGCATCATTAATGGCCAAAACCTCATCTTCGGCGGATAGAAGAAGCGCGGGCAGGCCCAACCCTGCACCAAAGCCCGAAATTTCGCCACGCGCCTCCATGAATTCAATGCGCCAGATGACGAAATCGCCCGTGTTGTGCAGCGCCAGCCGCAAACCGCCCTTTGAAAGCCGCAGCACCTCGCGTGCGGGGATTTGCGCGCCGAGATCTTGATCCAATTGCGCCAGGTGACGGGCAACAACCGCCGCGGCATTGGGCAGACGCTGAGCCAAGGCCAGATCAATACGATCACATCCTTGCAGGCGCAGCATAGTATGCGCAGACGGGTTGGCATGTTCCAACTTACCGCGACTATCGGTGATCAAAACCGCATCAACATCGCCGTGATAGACCTTGGCCAAGGCCCTTAAATCTGCATCACGGCGCGATTGTGCCCATAAGGCAGGGATCAAAGCGGCCAAAAGCCCGCCCGCCCCACAAATCAGCGCGACCGACCACAGCGGTGACATAGAGGTCGTGCGCCCCGCATAGGTCAGGCCCAAGCCAAGGGTCACAATCCCAAGCACCAAAAGAACTGTCAAAAGAACAGGAGAAAATTGACCAAACCGCGGCTTGGTTTGCCCGCTCGCTATACTGGCTTGATCTGACAAGCCGCGCCTCCGTGTTCACGTTTTTTCACGCAGCATCGGCCCAAACAATTAACGATTGATTAAGATTTACGCGAAAGGCGCGGCAGCGCGCGAAGATGCTTTATTTTGCCTGTAACACGGCAAAAAAGAACCCGTCCGAGGCATTGCGCGGATCAAATCGGCGTGACTGAAGCAGGTCAAACTGCGGGTGGCGCGCCAAAAACGCATGCACCGCATCCTCATTTTCCGCACGCAGCAGCGAACAGGTCATGTAAATGATAAGGCCGCGCGGCGCGGTAAGGGTCACCGCCCGATCCAAGATCTGCGCTTGCTCACTCTGCAAGGCGGCCAGAGTTTCGGGTGTCATCCGCCACCGCACCATCGGATCACGCCGCCATGTTCCACTGCCAGAACAGGGCACATCCAAAAGAACCACATCAAATTGGACTTCGTGATCCAATTGCGCATCTTCGCGGGTTTGATAGACCATCCCCGCCCGTTCGGCGCGCAAGGCGACATCGCCCATGCGTTTGGGGAATTTATCATGTAATGTCAGATCTGCATCACTGCGCGCGGCAATGGCCAAAGATTTCCCCCCTGCGCCTGCGCAATAATCCAAAATGCGCCCTGTTTGGGGCACTGGAATCTCGGCCATTGCCATCTGCACAGACAGGTCTTGCACCTCGACCAAACCTGCCTGATAGGCGGCTGTGGCGGTAATTTTGCGCGCGCCCGTCTGCACCTCAAGCGCGGTGGCAAGGCGTGGGTCGGCTATCGCGTGCACGCCCGCTTGGGCCAAGTCGGCAATCACATGCTCAGGCGTGGTCTTGCGCGTATTTACCCGCAGATAGACAGGCGCCCGCGTGGACATGGCGGCAAGCAAGCCTTCCAAGTCTGGCCCAAATTCGGCCTTGAGCAGCGCCAACAGCCAATCGGGCGTATCGCTCAAAATATCGGGGGTTGGGTGTTCCTTCGCCTCATCCGCCGAAAGCGCGCTAGGGCCGTATGGCATCTGCCCAAAGACATCCTCAACCGCCACATTTTGCAGGCGCAAAAGCCCCAAAATCAGCGCGCGCCCCGTAGCCTGCGGGACGGTGCATCCCGCAAGGGCCGCCGCGCGGCCCCGATTGCGCAGCACATCATAGACATGATCGCTAATGGCCACGCGGTCTTTTGACCCTGCAAAGCGCGCAGACCTGCCCCATGCCCGCAAGGCGGGTTCAGGGGTTTGGCCCGCAAGAATGGCGTCTAAGACCTCAATCGCGGCCTGATATCGCGCAGCAGGCGTCACGCGCGCGCCTCAGCCCACGCGGTAATTGGGGCTCTCGCGGGTGATTTGCACATCATGCACATGGCTTTCTTGCAGGCCCGCATTGGTGATTTTCACGAACTTGCAGTTTTTGCGCATCTCATCCACAGTGGCCGAGCCCGTATAGCCCATCGCCGCGCGCAAACCGCCCACCAACTGGTGGATAACCGCATTGGCACTGCCTTTATAGGGCACCTGCCCCTCGATGCCTTCGGGCACCAATTTGTCAGAGGCGGCATCTTTTTGGAAATAGCGATCCGCTGAGCCGCGCGCCATGGCGCCAAGACTGCCCATCCCGCGATAGGATTTGAACGAGCGACCTTGATAGAGGATCACCTCACCAGGGGATTCATCTGTGCCCGCAATAGCAGAGCCCACCATCGCGCAAGAGGCGCCTGCGGCAATCGCCTTGGCAAAATCGCCCGAGAATTTAATACCGCCATCAGCAATGATCGGCGTGCCAGAGGCCGCGGCTGCTTCGGCACAATCCATGATCGCGGTTAATTGCGGCACACCAACGCCCGCCACAATCCGCGTGGTGCAAATGGATCCGGGGCCAATGCCCACTTTGACCGCATCTGCGCCTGCATCAATCAAGGCGCGAGTGGCATCGCCTGTGGCGACATTGCCCGCCACGACCTGCACAGCATTGGACAGTTTCTTAACCCGCTCAACCGCATGGGCCACGCCCTCGGAATGCCCGTGCGCTGTGTCGATCACGATCAGATCACAGCCCGCGTCAATCAACGCCTCCGAACGCTCAAAGCCCGCATCACCCACGGTTGTGGCGGCGGCCACGCGCAAACGGCCTAAATCATCTTTGCAGGCGTTGGGGTTCAGCACTGCTTTCTCAGTATCTTTCAGGGTCAAAAGACCCGTGAGCTTGCCCGATTTATCGACAACCAACAGCTTCTCGATCCGCCGTGCCTTCATCAGGCTTTTGGCTTCTTCCAAATCTGCAGGTTCGCGCAGCATCGCCAAATTATCAGATGTCATCATCGCGCGCACAGGCGTCTCGTCAGATGTCGCAAAGCGCATATCGCGGTTGGTGACGATCCCCACCACGAGGCCCTTTTCATCCACAACAGGAAAGCCCGTGAAATTATACCGCTCAATCAGGGCCTTGGCATCGGCCAAGGTCTGATCTGGGGTCAATGTGACGGGGGAATAGACAATGCCGCTTTCAAACCGTTTGACGCGCCGCACCTCGCGGGCTTGTTCCTCAAGCGTAAGATTGCGGTGGATCACCCCCATACCGCCTGCCTGCGCCATTGCAATCGCCATGCGCGCCTCGGTCACTGTATCCATAGCGGAAGACAAAAGCGGGATGTTCAGCGCAATCGATTTTGTCACCCGCGTGCGCGTATCTGCAGTCGAGGGCAGCACGCTAGACGCGGCAGGCAGCAGCAAAACATCATCAAAGGTAAGGGCCTCACGAATCTCCATCACGCATCTCTCCTTGCGGGAGTTTCAATTGGCACTGCCCTATCTCATGCATAAGCCCTGAGGGAAAGCCCCAATTGGGAAAAAATCTCAGCCGCGAAATCCTGAGGCGACCACAAATTTCTCGGAACTATCCGCGCGGCTCGCGCCTGGTTTCACATTTGCCACCTTGGCAAAGCGCTGTTTGAGGATCTTTTGCAAATCGCCCTCCGCGCCCCCTGCCAACACTTTGGCTACAAATATGCCGCCCTCTTCCAACACATCAAAGGCGAAATAGGCTGCGGCCTCGCACAAGGCGATGATGCGCAAATGGTCGGTTTGCTTATGCCCTGACGAGGCTGCGGCCATATCGCTCATCACGACATCGGCTTTGCCGCCAAGCCAGCCTTTGACCTTTTCATCTGCGTCATCTTCCATAAAATCCAATTGATGCAGCTCTGCGCCTGCGATGGCTTCGACCTCTTGCAGATCAACACCGATGATACGGCCAATGGCCTTGCCTGATTTCTCGCCCAACGCGTTGATCCGAGGCACGGCCACCTGACACCATCCCCCCGGCGCACAGCCCAAATCAACCACCCGCGCGCCTGGCACCAGAAAGCGGAACTTGTCATCCAATTCCATGATCTTAAACGCCGCG
Source organism: Rhodobacterales bacterium HKCCA1288 (assembly GCA_015693905.1). Taxonomy (NCBI): domain Bacteria; kingdom Pseudomonadati; phylum Pseudomonadota; class Alphaproteobacteria; order Rhodobacterales; species Rhodobacterales bacterium HKCCA1288. The sequence goes on from CP065161.1 coordinate 735,585, forward strand.
CGGCCGCGATAGCCCTCGCGCTTGGCGCGCTGCACATAGGGGTCGTTTAACTGCCGCTCCAACCAACGGGTTGAGCTGAGTTTCCGCCCGCGCGCGGTTTTGACCTTCACACGCAAATCCCGCGCGCCGCGCCCGCTGCCGCTTTTTCCTGTGGGGGTTTTGGTCATCTCAGGTTCCAACTCGCTTCTTTCCCCCGCTTACTGCGCAGACCGCATTAGCGCAAGGGACTGCGCCTTTTGCGCGAATTTCCAAAACCTGCCGCACAGGTCATGGACAAGCCCGCCAAGCCACGCCAATTTAGCCGCAATGACGCAGCGCAAGGATCAACACCACATGGCACGCAAAATCATCATTGATACGGATCCAGGCCAAGATGATGCCGTGGCTATTCTGTTGGCTTTGGCCTGCCCTGAGGCGCTTGATGTGTTGGGCGTTGTGGCCGTTGCAGGCAATGTCCCCCTGCCCCTGACCGAGCGCAATGCCCGCATTGTAACGGGTCTGTCTGGGCGCACTGATGTGCCCGTCTTCGCGGGCGAGGCTGCCCCGCTTGCCCGCCCCCTTGTGACCGCCGAGCATGTGCATGGGCAAACAGGTCTAGATGGCCCGCCTTTGCCCGAACCCCATCTGCCGCTTGACCCTGAGCATGGGGTGGATTTCATCATTCGCAGCCTGCGCGCCCATCCCAACCAAGTGACGCTTTGCCCGCTTGGCCCCCTGACCAATATCGCACGGGCCTTTCAAAAGGCCCCCGATGTGATCCCACTGGTGCAAGAGATCGTGCTGATGGGCGGCGCTTATTTTGAGGTCGGAAACATCACCCCTGCCGCAGAATTTAACATCTACGTAGACCCAGAGGCCGCCGAGATTGTGTTTCAATCCGGCGCGCCGATCACGATGATGCCGCTTGATGTCACGCATCAGGCCCTGACAACCGCGCCCCGCGTTGCAGGCTTTGAGGCAATGGGAAATCACGCAGGCGCGATGGTTGCCGCATGGACAGGGTTTTTTGAACGCTTCGACAAAGAAAAATACGGCGCTGCTGGGGCGCCTTTGCATGATCCTTGCGTAATTGCCTATCTGCTAGATTCTGACCTCTTTTCTGGCCGCACCATCAATGTCGAGATTGAAACCCAATCCGAGCTGACACTGGGCATGACGGTCGCGGATTATTGGGGTGTTACAGATCGCAAGGCCAATGCGCTGTTTATCCGCGACATGGATGCAGATGGGTTTTATGCGCTGCTGCATGACAGGATCGCAAGACTGCCATGACAGGCCAAGACAAACCCCCTCCTAGCATCGGCTTTGACAACAGCTATGCCCGCCTGCCCGATCGCTTTTTTGCGCGGGTTGCCCCGACCCTTGCGCAAGATCCAAAGCTTTTGGCGCTTAATCACCCGCTTGCAGACCGCTTGGGGCTTGCTGATACGCTTCGCGCTATGAGCGATGACGAACTGGCCCAGATTTTCGCAGGCAACAAGATGCTTGCAGGGGCAGACCCGATTGCACAGGCCTATGCGGGGCATCAATTCGGCGGATGGGTGCCGCAATTAGGGGATGGGCGTGCAATCCTCTTGGGCGAGGTGGTAACGGATCAGGGGCGCTTTGACATCCAACTTAAAGGCGCAGGGCGCACACCCTTCTCGCGCATGGGCGATGGGCGCGCATGGCTTGGGCCCGTCTTGCGCGAATATGTCTTGAGCGAGGCGATGGCGGCCTTTGGGATACCCACCACCCGCGCTTTGGCCGCTGTCACCACGGGCGAGGATATCCTGCGCGAAGATATCCGCCCCGGCGCGGTTCTCGCCCGCGTAGCTCAAAGCCATATCCGCGTGGGCACATTCCAATATTTTGCAGCGCGGGATGATCGCGAGGCCCTGCGCGCTTTGGCGGATCACGCAATCGCGCGCCACTATCCGCAGGCCCAAAGCCTTGATGATCTTTTGATCGGGATGCGCGATGCGCAAGCGCGCCTTGTTGCGCAATGGATGGGTGTGGGGTTCATCCATGGCGTGATGAACACCGACAATATGACAATATCGGGCGAAACCATTGACTATGGCCCTGCCGCCTTCATGGATCGTTATGATCCTGAGCAGGTGTTTTCATCCATCGACCAGTTTGGGCGCTATGCTTATGCCAATCAGCCCAATATCGCGGTCTGGAACATCGCCCAATTCGCCACCTCGCTTTTGCCCATCTGCGATGGCCCGCGTGAGGATGCTATAGACCGTTTCACCCAGATCGTGCAGGGATTTGCGGATCGCTTTGACGCGGAATGGCATGCGGTTTTGGGGCGCAAACTGGGGCTTGGCCCTGATCATCCGCAGGCAGGCACAATGGGGCTTCAGTTTCTCGAGCATCTCGCACGGCTGGGCGGGGATTTCACCCACGCCTTTCGGGCATTGACCGATGGGGGCCTATCTGGCCTTGAGGCTGAATTGGGCGCGACAGGGGATCAAGCCCTGCGCGACTGGGGCATGATGTGGGAGGCCGAAACCACCCCAGAGACGCGCGCAGAAATGGGTCAGGCCAACCCTGTGCGCATCCCGCGCAATCATCAGGTTGAGGCAATGATCGCGGCCGCGATGTCGGGTGATCTGTCAAAATTTCAGGCCCTAAGCCATGCCTTGGCTGCGCCCTACACGCCCGATCCCAGCCTTTCCGCCTATGAGGCCGCGCCCACTGCGGCAGAACGGGTGACACAGACCTTCTGCGGCACCTAGCGGCGATTGATCAAGATCAGCCCCGCACAAACCAAAGCAAGCGCGAGCAAAAGCTCAAGCCCAACCGCCTCGCCCAAAAAGAGCCACCCCATCGCAACCCCAAAAATCGGCGACAAAAAGCTAAAGGACGCAATGGAGGAGGCAGGGTAAATCGAGATGAACCAAAACCAGACCAGAAAGGCGGCAAAGGCAATCACCACAATCTGAAAGCCTAGCCCCGCCCAATGGATCAGCTCAGGGTCACGCAAGAACGGGCCAAAAAACAGCGCCGCCGCGATCAATATCGGGCCAGAGACTAAAAGCTGCCAAAATAACTGCATTTCAATCCGCAGCGTGCGCAACGGCGTGATCCGTGCCGACACCGCAATCGCCGCCCAACACATTGCCCCTGCAATCGCATAAATATCGCCCAAAACCCCGCCTGCGCCGCTCGCCCGCCCGTCATGCGGCCATGCCAAAGCGCACACCACCCCACCAAACGCAAGCGCCAACCCGATGCCTTTTTGGGCTGTAATCCGCTCGTCCGGGATCAGAAAATGCGCGGCCAGTGTCAGCCAAATCGGCATCGTGTAAAACAAAACCGAGGCGCGCGCGACCGTGGTGTAATCAAGAGCAAGGAACAGAAACATAAACTGTCCCGCAAAGAGCAGCGCCACCCAAAGGCCAGAGAGGGGCGCACGGGCGAAATCAAGCGGGATCCCGCGAAAGCGCATCCACAGCAGCAGCAAAAATGCGGCCCCCACAGATCGGATGCCTGCAAAAAACACGGGCTGAATCCCCTCATTCGTGACCCTGACCACGACCTGATTAAAAGCCAGAAGAATCGCAAACAGGATCATGCCCACAGTGCCGAATTGATCCATCTGCGCTTTGCGCTGTGGTTGATGCTCCATCACCCTGCCTATGTGTTTTGATATGCCATGACCCAAGCGGTCTTTTCGGGCGATGTCAAATCCCTTACAGAAGAAAAGGCAGAGGTGGAAAAAGGGCCAAATTGGTGACTGAGACGATCGAAATGAGATGCAATACGCAAGGGCTGCGCATGACGGAACAGCGCCGCGTCATTGCGCAGGTTCTAGACGCATCCGCCGATCACCCCGATGTCGAAGAACTTTACTCTCGGGCCTCCGCCGTTGATCCACGCATTTCCTTGGCCACGGTCTATCGCACCGTTAAATTATTCGAAGAAGCAGGCATCCTAGAAAAGGTAGAATTCGGCGATGGCCGCGCACGCTATGAGGATGCAGAGCGCGAACATCACGATCATCTCATTGATGTGACAACGGGCGATGTCATCGAATTCATCGATCCCGAGATCGAAGCCTTGCAAGAAAAAATCGCGGCTAAGTTGGGCTATAGGCTTCAGGGGCATAAGCTTGAGCTATACGGCGTGCCGATTACAGCGCCCAAGAAAAAATAGTCAGACCCGCCACAGGGCTAGCATCGCGCCACGGCACAGGCTAAGCCACGGGCAAGGCTATTTTGCACGGAAGCGACCCCCAGAATGGAAAATATACGCGGCATCGCCTTGATGACGGCAGCGATGTTTGGCTTTGCGATTGAGGATGCGCTGGTCAAAACCCTCAGCGTGACCATGCCTGTCGGACAAATTTTGATCCTTTTGGGCTTAGGGGGCGCGCTGATCTTTGGCGGGATCGCGTGGGCGCAAGGCACCAAATTGATCACCCGTGACTTGCTTGACCCGCTGATGCTGACCCGCAATTTGGGCGAGATGTTTGGCACGATGGCCTTCGTCTCTGCCCTCGCACTTTCGCCCATGTCTCTTGTCGCGGCCATTGTGCAGGCTATGCCCTTGATGGTGACGATGGGCGCGGCCCTGTTTTTAGGCGCGCCTGTTGGGTGGCGGCGGTGGAGTGCGATCATCATCGGCTTTATCGGGGTTCTCATCATCATCCGCCCTGGCACAGCCGAATTTGATATCGGCGCGGTTTTGGCGCTTTTTGGGGTCACGGGCCTGACGGCACGCGATTTGGCAACCCGTGTGATGCCCGCAAAATACAGCTCGATGCAGCTGTCTTGTTACGGTTTTTTTGCGGTCGTGCCCGCAGGCCTGTTACTCTGGGCCTTTTCAGAGGGGGCCTTTGCCCCGCAAAGCCCCGAGGTGATCCGCCTTGCTGCCGCCCTGCTTGCAGGGGTGATGGGCTATTACGCGCTGACCCTCTCCATGCGTATGGGGGATATCTCGGTCATTACACCGTTTCGCTACTCGCGACTCTTATTCGCCCTGATCTTGGGCGCGATTGTTTTTGGCGAGCGGCCCGATGCCTATATGCTGACAGGGTCGGCCATCGTGATCGCGGCGGGGCTTTACACGTTGATCCGCGAAGCGCGGCTTGCGCGTGCCGCACAACAGGCGCAATCGACCCTTTCTTCTGATCCCACATCGCGCTAAAGCATCGCGCAAATCTTTTTTCTTTCTTCACAGACAGGCCAAGCCATGACCACCATCATTGATATTCACGCCCGCGAAATTCTCGACAGCCGTGGCAACCCCACTGTTGAGGTGGATGTAATCCTCGAAGATGGCACCTTGGGCCGCGCGGCTGTGCCTTCGGGTGCATCCACAGGCGCCTATGAGGCGGTTGAGATGCGCGATGGCGATAAAGCGCGCTATATGGGCAAAGGTGTTCAAAAGGCGGTCGCGGGCGTCAATGGCGAATTGGCCGACACGTTGGTTGGGTTTGACGCCACCGAACAGGCCGCAATTGATGCAGTGATGATCGAAATGGACGGCACCGAGAATAAGGGCCGTCTGGGCGCGAACGCGATTTTGGGCGTCTCGATGGCCGTTGCCAAAGCCGCCGCCGAGGCCACAGGCCAACCGCTTTATCGCTATATCGGCGGCACGCAGGCGCGCGTTCTGCCTGTGCCGATGATGAACATCATCAATGGCGGTGAGCACGCAGATAACCCAATCGACATTCAAGAATTTATGGTTATGCCTGTTGCAGCCCCCACATTGTCTGAGGCTGTGCGGTGGGGGTCGGAAATTTTCCACACCCTGAAAAAAGAACTATCCGCCGCGGGTCTGGCAACGGGTGTTGGCGATGAGGGCGGCTTTGCCCCTGCGCTTTCGTCAAGCCGCGCGGCGCTTGATTTCATCATGCAGTCGATTGAAAAAGCAGGCTTCAAGCCTGGCTCTGATGTGATGTTGGCGCTTGATTGCGCGGCGACCGAATATTTCAAAGGCGGCAAATATGAGCTGACAGGCGAAGGCCTCAGCCTGACCCCTTCGGAAAATGTGGCCTATCTCAAGGCGCTTTGCGCTGATTACCCAATCTTGTCCATCGAGGATGGCATGTCCGAAGATGATTGGGCAGGTTGGAAAGAATTGACAGATGCGATTGGCGACAAGGTGCAATTGGTGGGTGATGATCTCTTTGTTACCAACCCTGCCCGTTTGGCCGAAGGTATCGAAAAAGGCTGCGCCAATGCGTTGCTGGTGAAAGTGAACCAGATCGGCACATTGACCGAAACCTTGGACGCGGTCGAACTGGCGCATCGCAACCGCATGGCCTGCGTGATGAGCCACCGCTCGGGCGAGACCGAGGATGCCACGATTGCCGATTTGGCCGTGGCCACCAATTGCGGCCAGATCAAAACAGGCAGCCTCGCGCGGTCAGATCGTTTGGCGAAATACAACCAATTGATCCGCATCGAGGAAGAATTGGGCGATGTCGCGCGCTATGCGGGCACATCCATCCTACGCTAAGGCATGATGACAGCCGCCGAGATTATCGCCCATCTGGGCCTGATGCCCCATCCTGAGGGTGGGCATTATCGGCAGACATGGGTCGGCGGCGGTGGGGGCGACCGCCCTGCAGGGTCTTGCATTTATTTCCTTTTGGCCGCAGGCGAGGTCAGCCATTGGCACCATGTCGATGCGACAGAGATTTGGCATTACCACGCGGGCGCGGAATTGATCCTGTCGCTCAGCGCGACCGATCAGGGGCCTGCGCGCGATCATATTCTTGGGCCAGACCTGACCCGCGCAGCGCCGCAGATCATCGTGCCAGAGGGGCATTGGCAATCGGCGCGCAGCACGGGGGATTACACGCTGGTGTCTTGCACTGTCAGCCCTGCCTTTTCTTTTGACGGCTTTACCCTTGCGCCCGCAGGGTTTGATATCCCGCGCGCCGCTGGTGGCTAAGGGCGGCTGATTTGCCCGCCCCCTATGGCCGCCGCCACGCCCGTGGTTGCAGGTGCAGAGGTGGGCAGCCCTGCCTGCACCCGCGCCGCAAGATAGGCAAAGGCCTGCGCCTCGAGGAAATCCCCATCAAAGCCCGCCACCTCAACCGCCACGACCTCTAGGCCCGTTAACGCGGCGAGGCGCGCCATAAGATGGCCATTCTTACGCCCGCCACCACAGACCAAAATCTGGGCAACAGGCTTGGGCAGATGTGCGAGACCTTCGGCGACAGCGCGCGCGCTGACCTCGGCCAAACTGGCCAGACCATCGGCCAAGGGCATCGTTTGCGCCTCGGTCAGAACCTGCGCAAACGTATCGCGATCAAGGGATTTTGGGGGCATTTTCAAGAAATATCCCTGCGCCATGACGCGTGCGACAAAGGCCTCGTTCACGCGGCCCGATGCGGCCAAGCCGCCGTCATTGTCATAGACCTGCCCTGTCCCTGACATCAGATCATCCATCGGCGCATTGGCAGGCCCCGTGTCAAAGGCCAAAAGCGCCCCTTCCTGTTCTGGGCGGTCATGGCTTGGATCAACATAGGTGATATTCCCCACGCCCCCCAAATTGAGAAAGGCCAAGGGCGCCGTGGCGCCCCTCTGTTTGGCAAGGGCAAAATGATAAAACGGGGCCAAAGGCGCGCCCTGCCCCCCCATCCGCATATCATTGCTGCGGAAATCCCAAATCACGGGGCAGTCAAAGGCCCGCGCCAAAACCGCGCCATCGCCCAATTGATGCGTGCGTCCCTGATCAGGATCATGCGCCAAGGTTTGTCCATGAAACCCTATAAGATCAAAGGGGGCGTTCAACGCCTGCAACGCCTCGATATGGGCGCGGTGAATGACCTCTTGGGCCTCTGCAAGGCCCGCATCATCGGGCCACTTGCCAAGGCAGCCCCGCAGCACGGCACGTTCCTGTGCGCTATAGGGGCGGAAGGCCGTTTGACCAAAACCAAGCACATGCACGCCATCGGTGTCCAAAATGGCAGCATCCACCCCATCTAGCGATGTGCCAGACATCAATCCCCCCACGCGTAGCCTTGGGTTGGCTTGACCCTTTCCCTTCATCCCCGCCCCCGTTATAGATCACCGCGCAGAGCATAAAACCGCTGCGCCTCGCTTGCCAAGAATGGATCACACCGCAATGACCTACCAGCCCAAATCCGACTTCCTTCAGATCATCCGTGCGCGCGGTTTTCTTGCGGATTGCACTGATCTGCAAGAGCTAGACGAAAAGCTGCGCGCGGGCGTGACCCCTGCCTATATCGGATATGATGCAACAGCAAAATCCCTGCATGTGGGTCATTTGCTGAATATTATGTTGCTGCGTTGGTATCAGAAAACGGGGCATAAGCCGATCACATTGATGGGCGGCGGCACCACAAAGGTTGGTGATCCCTCCTTCCGATCTGATGAACGCCCGCTTTTGGATGCGGCGGCGATTGATAACAATATCGCGGGCATGAGCCGCGTTTTCGCGCGTTATCTCAGCTATGATGACAGCCCGACAGGCGCGTTGATGCTGAACAATGCCGAATGGTTGGACGGGCTGAATTATCTGGAATTTTTGCGCGATATTGGGCGGCATTTTTCGGTCAATCGCATGTTGTCGTTTGAATCGGTCAAATCGCGTCTGGATCGCGAACAAAGCCTGAGCTTCCTCGAATTCAATTACATGATCCTTCAGGCCTATGATTTTCTTGAACTGAACCGCCGTTATGGCTGTGCGCTGCAGATGGGTGGGTCGGATCAATGGGGCAATATCATCAATGGTATCGACCTAACCCGCCGTGTTTTGGATCACGAGATTTTTGGCCTGACCACCCCGCTTTTGACCACATCAGATGGCAAGAAGATGGGCAAATCCCAAGGTGGCGCGATCTGGCTGGATGGCGAGATGCTGTCGCCTTACGAATTCTGGCAATTCTGGCGCAACACCACCGATGCGGATGTGGGGCGCTTCCTGAAACTTTACACCGAATTGCCGCTTGAAGAGTGCGAGCGGCTTGGCGCGCTTGCAGGTTCCGAAATCAACGAAGCTAAAATCGTTCTTGCCAATGAGGTGACAAGTCTGTTGCACGGGCGCGATGCCGCCGCCGCCGCAGAGGCCACCGCGCGCGAGGTGTTTGAAAAAGGGGGTATGGGCGATGACCTGCCCCGTCTCACGCTCAGCGCCGATGACATTGGCGAGGGCGTGTCGATTGTGCAGCTGATCACGCGTTCAGGCTTGGCAGGGTCGGGCAAAGAGGCCAAGCGCCTGATCGCAGAAGGCGGCGCACGGATGAATGACGCGGCCATCACCGATGCAGGCCTGATGATCACAGCCAGTGATCTGGCCACGCCCTTGAAACTGAGCGCAGGGAAAAAGCGCCACGCTTTGGTGGAATTGGGCTGATCCGTTAATCTTGGATTTACCTTGATCGGGCAGTCTTGCGGCTATGTTGCACAGCCTGCCCGATCTTGAGGATGCCCTACCCATTGCCACAGCGGGCTTTACCCAATCTGCGGGGTTTGAGCAGGCATTGCGCGCGCTCGGGCAGTCAGTTGCGCGCATTGACGGGCAGCTTTTCATAACGCGCCGATTTCCAATCCTAGGCCCCGTTGGCTATTGCGCAAAACCTGCTCATATTCCTGCCTCCATTCTTTCAGGCGCATCCCCGCGGGGCATGGCACATGTGCTCATCAACGCGGCCACCCCTGCCCAAGGGGCGGCCTTGGCCCGTGCGGGGTTTCTGCGCCTTGCCAAACCGCGCCACAGCTTGAGCGTGCCGCTGACACAAAACACCGCCGAGATGGTCGCGCGCCTGCATCCCAAATGGCGGGCCGCGCGCAAAACCGCGTTGCAGCGTGGCGCTGTGGCCCGCATTCGGCCCTTTTATACGCCGCGCGATGGGTGGCTTTTGGCCGCCGAAACTGCACAGCGCAAAAGAAACCACTATGACGGGATCGCGCTGGCCCTTTTGGCCGAAATTGGCCGCAGCAAGACCCAAAAACTGCTTTATATCTGCGAGGGGGTGTCGCGGCAGGCCGCGTTGCTATTCTCACTTTCAGGGCATGAAGCGGCCTATCACATTGGATGGCGCAGCGCCGATTGCCCCTATGGCAGCCACCAGATGCTGCTCTTTGCGGCCATGGAATACGCCGCCAAGCGGGCGCAGCATTTTGATCTGGGGCTGAGTGAGGCGGATAGCCCTGGGCTTGCGCGGTTCAAACGGGGAACGGGGGCAACACTTTTGCCGCTTGGGGGCACATGGGCGCTCAGCCGCGCTTTGGCCCCTTTGCACCGCTTAGCGCGCCAGACGCAACAGCCGCGCGCGGGCGGGCGGAACGGCGGCAATCTCTAGCCCTGTGAACACATGCAGCGTATTCAAATCTTGATCAATCACGGCATGATCGCTGACCCACCCCCCCAACATCAAATAACTGCGCAAAAGCGGCGGCAGCGTTGCCATTGCCCGTTTCAGATCGGGTTTGCGCCGCAGCTTTGCCGCGAATGGAAACACATGGGACGACTTGATCTGAGGCCGCCATTTGGCGGGTGCGATATGGCGATCACGCAACAGCGCAAAGGCATCATGATAGGGCAGCGCATCCGTGCCGCGAAAAGACGAGCAACCAAAGAGCAGCTTGACCCCGATCTCATCCACATAGGCGGTCAATGCCCCCCATGCGAGACGTAAGATGTCCGGGTCATGCACCTCTGGCGCAAGACAAAAGCGCCCCATCTCAACCATTGGCCCGTCAAAATCGGACAGGGGCGATAAATCGTAAAACTGCGCCGAATAACTGGTCTGCAAGGCTGCCCCATCGGGCAGGCACATCAGGCGAAAGCAGGCGACCAATTCCCCCGCTTCCTGCGTTTCAATGAGGATATGGTCACAAAGCGCATCATAAGGATCTGCATCTAGACCCGCCCCATCTGCCCCACCGCGAAAAGCGCGGTGCCGCAGGGTTTGCGCGGCGGTCACATCGGCGGCGGTTTGGGCCATGCGCAGCCGATATTTCCCCGCCACCTTCTCGCGCATGATGCACCTATGTTACGCAGACAAAGGATTAATTGTTGGCGTTGACCAACTCACCCACATTGATGCGGCCAAAATTACCCATAACCTGACGGAAAATCGACACCTCACGGATCGAGCTTTCCGTAACGCGGCGCGAAATATCGACAATCTGACCATCGGCAAGCGTGTAGGTTTCCACATTCGACACGGTGCCGTTATCGGCAAAGGACACGGCCACGATATCGCGGCTTACAATCTCGGGCGCCCGCCATGCATAGCTGCGCACACGATATTGCGAATAGAACCATGTGGTTTCGCCAATCACGCCCTCACCAGCAGGGCGGCCAAGGGTTTGCCCGAGGCTGTCGCGGGTATCTTGACCGATGGTGATGGCATCCAATTCTTCTTGCGGCGGGATAAAGCCGTGGTCACGGAAACTTTCGGTGCAGCCAGACAAAGCCAATCCAAAGGCCACTGCAATCACCGCTGCACGCACCCGCTTGCGCCCCATGCGTGCCTGCGTGCTGATCCGAAGTTCTGCCATGCCCATCTTCCTCACCCTAGCGCCAGCTTCCCTTCTGCGCTTGGGCGCAAACATTCAGGCATGGCGTCTGTCTTCATTTGGGCTTAACTTACAGCGACCAACAGAGCAAGCATTGCAATCGCGCGACCCTCATTTTCGAGGGGAAATTGATCAGAAACTTGAGGGGAGATCATGTCAAACGCCAGCCTACGCCCTGATCTTTTGGCTTTGGCCGAACTGCGCCGCGCAGGCGGCAAAACATTTGCCTTGACCCCCGATGCGGATGCGTTGCGCGAGATTGCAGATGGTCTAGAGCTGCGTGCGCTGCGCAAACTGCGCTTTACAGGCAAAATTATGCCCGAAGGCAAAAGCGATTGGCGCCTTGAGGGGCAACTGGGCGCCACTGTGACACAGGCCTGCAGCGTCAGTTTGGCGGATGTGGTGACGCGGATCGATACCGATGTGTTGCGCCGCTATATCGCCGATTTCACGGCGCCCGAGGCCGAAGAGGCCGAGATGCCCGAAGATGACAGCATCGAGCCATTGCCCGCAAAAATTGACCTATATGCCGTGATGACCGAAGCCTTGGCATTGGCCCTGCCCGATTATCCGCGCGCACCAGATGCCGCAACCGAGGATGACGCCGCCGATTTGGTGCATATTTACAGCGCAAGCCCCCCCAATGCGGGCCCAGTTGAGGCAGAGGATGAGCCCCCCCAAACCGCAAACCCACTTTCTGCTTTGCAAGAATTACGGGATAAATTGGCGCAATCCCCCGCAGACAGCAGCAGTGCGGGCGCAAGCAAAAACACAGGCAGCCCCGCCAAAAACAGCGATAAATAACCGCAAACAAACGCAAACGCGCGGAATTTACCCAAAGGTCTATTAGGGCTTGCATAGGTGCAGAATCTTTGTATGTTCCCGCCCTCATTCGCCAATTGGATTTTATCCCAATTTTGCGCGCGTTTTTCGGGCAAATCACCCCATGAGCCGCGCATCACAGGTTGCCCTTTGGTGAAAAAAATGTGACAGAGATTTGAAACGTGACGATGGGCTGCCCCTGTTTGGTCAATCTTGACCGCGAAGCCCCTAACAAAACCGAGGTTGAGACATGGCTGTCCCCCAGAACCGAGTGACCCGCTCGCGCCGCAACCAACGCCGTTCGCATGACGCGTTGACCGCTGGCAATCCAAATGAATGCCCCAGCTGTGGTGAGCTGAAGCGCCCCCACCACGTCTGCCCGTCTTGCGGCAGCTATAATGACCGCGAGGTTATTGCCCAAGCAGACGAGATTGATCTCGATGATGACGCGGCCTAAGGGCCGCGCGTTTTTCCGAGGCAAGCGGATTTAAAAGTCATGACAGAGACATCCGTTCTGACTGGGCGTCAAGTTCCTGGAACGGTGCTATCGATTGATGCAATGGGGGGCGATCTAGGCCCCTCTGCTGTTGTGTCTGGCATGGCCAAAGCTGCACGTAAGAACCCTGATTTGCGGTTCATCGTGCATGGCGATGGCAAAACCCTGAACAAGCTGATTGCCAAACGCGGTGACCTAAAGGGGCGCTGCGACATTCGTCATTGTGACGATGTGGTCACGATGGATGCCAAACCCTCGCAGGTGGTGCGCCACGCCAAAGGCAGCTCGATGTGGAGCGCGGTTCAGGCCGTGGAAAACGGCGAGGCGCGGGCCGCTGTGTCTTGTGGCAACACGGGCGCGCTGATGGCGCTGTCGATGTTGCGGTTGCGCAAAATCCCAGGGGTGAACCGTCCCGCGATTGGTGTTTTGTGGCCTTCGCGCAACCCATCTGGCTTTAACGTCATGTTGGATGTGGGTGCTGATATCCGGGCCGATGCGCAAGATTTGTTGCATTTCGCCCTGATGGGCAGCGCCTATGCGCGCAGCGGCTTAGACCAATCCCGCCCCCGTGTCGGAATCCTGAATGTAGGCACCGAGGAACATAAAGGCCGCACCGAATTACACGATGCCTATGACCTTGTCGCCCGCGCCGCACCTGCGGCAGATTTTGAATTCGTGGGCTTTGTCGAGGGGGGGGATATCCCCTCTGATAAGGTCGATGTGATCGTCTGTGACGGATTCACAGGCAATGCCGCGCTCAAAACGGGCGAAGGCACCGCGCGTCTTATCCGCGAATTTCTGCGCGAGGCATTTGAATATTCAATATTGTCGCGCTTGGCTGCGGTGATGGCCTATAGCTCGCTCAAGAGGTTGCAAAAACGTATAGACCCCCGCCGCGTCAATGGTGGTGTGTTCTTGGGCCTGAATGGCACAGTGGTCAAAAGCCACGGCTCGGCAGATGGAACAGGGGTTGCAGCCGCAATCAAATTGGCGGCACGATTGGCCGCAGCGGATTTTGCAGATCAGTTGACCAAACGGATCGCCGAGGCGGAAACCGCAGCAGATCAGATCGTCCATGGGGAAGGGAAACAGGCATGACACTTCGCGCGGTCGCAACTGGAATTGGCCATTACCTGCCTGAGCGGGTTGTGCCCAATTCGGAGTTCGAAGCGCAAATCGACACTTCGGATGAGTGGATTCGCGCCCGCACAGGGATTGAACGGCGCCATTTCGCCGCCGAGGGCGAGACGACCAGCCAAATGGCAATCAAGGCCTGTGAGGCCGCCTTGGCGGATGCGGGCCTGTCTGCGGTCGATGTTGATGGCGTCATCGTTGCCACCTCAACCCCAGATCTCACATTTCCCTCTACCGCCACGATGGTGCAGCATGGGCTTGGGATGACGCAGGGCTTTGCTTTTGATGTGCAGGCCGTCTGCGCGGGGTTTATCTATGCGCTGTCCACCGCCAATGCCTATATCCTCTCTGGTCAGGCCAAGCGGATTTTGGTGATTGGTGCGGAAACCTTTAGCCGCATTTTGGATTGGGAAGATCGCGGAACTTGCGTTTTGTTTGGGGATGGCGCAGGCGCCGTTCTGTTATGCGCCGAAGAAAGCGCAGGCGCGGCCACAGATCGGGGCGTTTTGGCCGTTGATCTGCATTCAGATGGTCAATTTCGGGATCTGCTTTATGTCGATGGCGGTGTCTCGCAGACACAAACCACGGGCCATCTGCGGATGGAAGGGCGCGAAGTGTTCCGCCATGCGGTCGAAAAACTAGCCGAAACCGCCCATGCCGCACTCGCGCGTTCGGGCAATGCGGCCCAAGATGTGGACTGGATCGTGCCGCATCAGGCCAATTTGCGCATCATCACCCGCACCGCCCAAAAAATGGGGGTCGATATGGATCGGGTGATTGTGACCGTGCAAGATCACGGCAACACGTCAGCCGCCTCTATCCCCTTGGCTTTGTCGGTCGGGGTCGCGCGCGGCCAGATCAAAAAAGGTGACCTATTGGTTACCGAAGCGATTGGCGGTGGCTTGGCTTGGGGTGCGGTGGTTTTGCGCTGGTAAGGCGCTAAAATCTTGCCCTTACGTCACGGCGATTGACTCGCGCCGCAGCTTTGCTCATTCTGTGGCGGTGCTAAAACAACCCTTATACCGCTGCGCCAATGTCGGGAGGACATGAGCAATGAGCAATAAGACACTGACGCGGATGGATTTATCCGAAGCCGTGTTTCGTGAAGTGGGTTTGTCGCGCAATGAAAGCAGCGACCTTGTTGAGCGTGTAATTGAGTTGATGTCAGACGCATTGGTCGATGGGGGACAGGTTAAAATCTCGTCTTTCGGCACATTTAGCGTGCGCGCCAAATCTGAACGCATTGGTCGCAACCCGAAAACGGGCGAAGAAGTGCCCATTACGCCCCGCCGTGTCCTCAGTTTTCGCCCCTCGCATCTGATGAAAGAGCGGGTCGCAGACGGCAATAAGAAACGCTAAGAGGCGGGCAGGATGGCCAAATCCCCCGATGCCTTTCGCACCATTCGCGAAGTCGCCGATTGGCTTGGTGTCGCGGCCCATGTGTTGCGGTTTTGGGAAAGCAAATTCACCCAGATCAAACCTGTGAAACGCGCAGGCGGGCGGCGTTATTATCGCCCTGCCGATATGCGCCTGATCGGCGGGATCAAGGTGTTGCTGCATGATGAAGGGATGACCATTCGGGGCGTTCAGCGCCTTTTGCGCGAAGACGGGGTTGCGGCAGTCGCTGCGCGCTCGCCTGAGCTTGACCCCGATATGATGGTGGCCGAGGCGCAACCTGCCCCAAGCATTGCAGAGGTGGCGCGTGAAGCGGCCAATGAAAATACGCCAAGCCCCACGCCGCACCCTGCCCCCGCTCAGCCTGTGATGCAAGGAACCCCCCTGCCCATCGCTGATGGTTTGGCCGCGCTAAAGGCGCGCAAGACTGTGCTGAAATCATTGCCAGAGGCGCAATCCGCCCCGATCCTTGCACGGCTGCGCAAACTACAGGCGGGGCTCATGGCTGCGGCGCATGGGTAAAGCCTGCGCTTTGTCGAAATTCCTGCGCCCTAGCCCTTGCGCCACGCCATAAAATCGGTAGAAGAGCCCCATTCGGGCTATAGCGCAGCCTGGTAGCGCGTCCGTCTGGGGGACGGAAGGTCGCAGGTTCAAGTCCTGCTAGCCCGACCAGATTTTTGAAAACCGCTCTTGCCCTTTGCGGCGGGGCGGTTTTTTCTTGGGTAAAGGTCAAGGGAGGGTTCGCAATGGCGACAGATCAGACACGTGGCGTGCTGCCAGATCATCGGATTGAGGCGATGATCGCAGAAGGTCAGATCACGCTCACTGCCCCACCTGCGGAAACCCAAGTGCAACCCGCAAGTCTTGACCTGCGCCTTGGCCCCGTGGCCTATCGGGTGCGCGCCTCGTTTCTTGCAGGCAAGGGTGCGCGTGTCGCAGATCGGCTGGCCGAATTTGAGATGCATAAAATCGACATCAGCGCAGGCGCCGTGTTGGAGAAGGGCTGCGTTTATGTTGTGCCCCTGATGGAGGGCTTAAACCTGCCCCAAGATATCAGCGCCGTTGCCAATGCCAAAAGCTCAACCGGGCGTCTTGACCTTTTGACGCGCACGATCACCGATAGCGGCACAGAATTTGACCGCATCGCACATGGCTATAACGGGCCGCTTTATGCCGAAATTTGCCCGCGCAGTTTCTCGGTTCTGGTGCGGGCGGGCGCGCGGCTTAATCAAATCCGCTTTCGCCAAGGGCAAGCGGTTCTCAGCGATGATGAATTGCGCAAACGCCACGCAGAAAGCCAGCTTGTCTCAGACGAGACAGCTGTGATTGACGAAGGATTGGGGTTCTCCGTTGACCTCAAGCGCGAGAATAGCACCCTTGTCGGCTATCGCGCCAAACCTCATACGGGCGTGATTGATCTTGATCGTATCGGGGCCTATGACGCGCGCGATTTTTGGGAAGAAATCCATACGGATCAGGGCCGTATCATCCTTGACCCCGGTGCGTTTTATATTCTGGTGAGCCGCGAGGAAGTCTCAATACCGCCCGATTGCGCAGCGGAAATGTCGCCCTATCTGGCGATGGTTGGAGAATTCCGCGTTCATTATGCAGGCTTCTTTGACCCAGGTTTTGGTCACGGCCAACCTGCGCGCGGGGTTCTTGAGGTGCGCTGCCACGAAGCCCCCTTTGTGCTCGAACATGGGCAGGTGGTTGGCCGCTTAGTTTATGAACGGATGGAAAGCCTCCCCAGCACGCTCTATGGCCGTGAGATTGCCTCAAACTATCAGGGCCAAGGGCTAAAACTGTCCAAGCATTTCAAATAGGCGTCAGACAGAGCGCCCTGCGTAATGCACAGGGTGAGCTGCCAAACCTTCGACCTGTTCAGGGCTTAATTGCCCAAAGGGCAAAACCCATGTGTGGATCGAAAACACCATCGTCCCTGTAAGGGGCAGACGCAGAATAACCTGCCGCTCTGAGCGCAAAAATTCTGGTCGCCGTTCAGGGGTTTTGCGTGGCTGAGCCTCTGAGGCAGGCTGAAACAGGGCGGGGTTTTGATAAAAAAGCGCATTCTGCCGCCACAGCGGGTGATCCACCCGCACCATATCAAACAGGCGCTGCACGCGCTTGGCCATAACATCATCGTATTTTTCAACGGGAATATGGATCGCGCTCAAAGGGCGCCCAATCTTTTCAGCCAATGTCCAACTGGCGGGGAAACACAAAACCGCCGCACTGAGCAGATGCTCGCCCTGCGGGGCATCATGGGTGAGGATGCACAAATCTTCCTGAACAAGACGGGCAGCGGCGATCAACGGGTGATCGGCATCAAGATCAATCGCCACCCCATCTGGTCGGGTGATCACGCGGCCTTGACGCAGAAAGCCATCAGGCAGATGCGCGACCACCAGATCGCGCAATTCGGCACAGGCGGCTTCTGCGCCTGTTTGGCATTCAAACACCCGCGCACGATGCGACGCCAATAAATGATCGCGCAAGGCCATTTGTTCGGCATATCGCTCGTCACGGATCAGCCAATCCGACATCGGCACAGGTTGCACCCCTGGCAGGCGGCGGGTCGCCTCGGCCATCCAAGGCGCGCTTGGCAAATGGTCGTGCAAAATAGGGTCGGATAAGATCCTGTCTGAGATCATTTCACCTCGGCCAATCCCAACGGCAACATGGAGGTGGATTTGATCTCCTCCATCGAAAGCAATGCGGTGACGTTGTAGATTTTCACCTCTGAAATCAAGGCCTGATAAAAGGCGTCATAGGCGCGTGCATTGCGCACCCGAACCTTCAAAATATAGTCAATCTCCCCTGCAAGGCGATGCGCCTCCAACACTTCGGGGCGAGATTTGAGGCTGCGCAAAAACGCCTTTTGCCATTCGGCATCATGTTCAGACGTGCGGATCAAAACGAAAAAACACGCCTCAAGGCCTAACGCATCGGCATCCAATTCCACAGTATGCCGTCCAATAATCCCCGCCTCTTTCATGCGGCGAATCCGCGTCCAAACCGGCGTCTTGGACGAGCCAACACGGCGCGCGATTTCATCTAAAGACAGGCTTGCATCCTCTTGCAGCACCGCAAGGATTTTTCGATCGGTCTCGTCTATTTGAACAGCCATCCGCAAAGCCTTTCATCCACAGAACAGCGAGGGGTTATGCGGCATTAATACCGAACATATGTCCCTATCTGCAAGGGGTATCTGCCAATTTTCAGGAAATTGTTCTATTTATTACGAAGTGAACGCGGAGTTTTGACCATGCAGCATTTTCCGATCTTCCTTAATCTCGCGGGACGGCGTGTAATCGTGTCGGGCGGCGGCGAATGCGCCTTGGCCAAGCTGCGCTTGCTGCTTAAGACCGAAGCCCGCATTTGGGTTTTTGCAGCTGACCCTGCCCCTGCGGTTTTGGATTTGGCCGCCACGGGCAAGATCACCTTGATCAAGCGTGCGCTTGCGGCGGGGGATGCGTTTTGTGCCGCCCTCTTTTACGCCGCGAATGATGATGATGCCGAGGATGCGCGCGTCATTCGTTTGGCCCGCGCGGATGGGGCATTGGTGAATTGGGTCGACAATCTCGAAGCATCCGAATTCATCACCCCCGCTATCGTTGATCGTGACCCCGTGACCATTGCCATCGGCACCGAGGGCGCGGCGCCCGTTTTGGCGCGGCGGATCAAGCGGGACTTGGAGGAGAGGTTAAGCCCTGCCCTTGGGATTTTTGCCCGTTTGGCGAAGTCCTTTCGCCCTCAGGTCGAGGCCTTGCCCGAAGGGGCCGCGCGGCGCGGGTTTTGGGCACGCTATTATGATCAACTCGCGCCACGGATCTTTGCAGCCGAGGGTGAAGCAGGTCTTGAGAGTGCGCTTGAAACCCTGCTGACGGAAAGCCTGACCGCCACCCCCCCTATGGGCGAGGTGCTTTTGGTCGGTGCAGGCCCAGGCGACCCCGAACTTCTTACACTCAAGGCGCGCAAAGCCCTTGATGAGGCCGAGGTGGTGATCCACGACCGCCTGATCTCGCCTCAAATCCTAGAGCTTGCGCGGCGCGAGGCGGTGCTGATTGATGCAGGAAAAACGGGCTTTGGCCCTGCGATGAAGCAAGAAGATATTTCTGCCCTTATGGTGGAACATGCGCGCGCCGGCGCAAAGGTGGTGCGCCTTAAGGCGGGCGATCCGTGCGTCTATGGCCGCTTGGATGATGAGATTGATGCGCTTTCTGATGCTGATATCCCATGGTCGATCATTCCAGGTATCACGGCGGCAAGCGCCGCCTCCGCGCAAATCGGGCAAAGCCTGACGAAACGGGGGCGCAATTCTGCGCTGCGATTTCTCACGGGCCATGATGTGGCAGGGTTTGCCGAACATGATTGGCGCGGCCTTGCGCGCAGTGGCGAGGTGGCGGCGATCTATATGGGCAAGCGTGGTGCGCGCTTTATCCAAGGGCGGCTTTTGATGCATGGCGCACGCCCCGACACACCCGTCACTGTGGTCGAACATGCAAGCCGCGCCGACACCCATGTCATTGATACCGATCTTGCACATCTTGCCCACGCCATTGAGGCCCAAGGCAAAGGTGCGCCTGCGGTGATCCTATATGGGCTTGCGCCGCGCGCCGCGCGCACGGCCCTCAACACTCTCAAAGCGGAGATTGCGTTATGAGCCGTGATTATTCCAAAATCCTGACCGCGAATGACCTGCGCCTTGGCGATGTCGTCTATTGGGCGGCCGACAAAAGATGGGCGCGGGACATCACGGATGCGGTGGTCTTTTCTGACAGCGCCACGGCCGAGGCTGCGCTTGCCGCAGCCTTCGCGCAAAGCGATCTGGTGGTTGGCCCCTATTTGGTCGATGCCATTACAACCGAAACAGGGCCCGCGCCTGCGCATTTTCGCGAGGCATTTCGGATGCGCGGCCCCTCAAACTATCCCCATGGCAAACAAGAACAAGCGCAAGGGTAAGGCAGATGTATCGCTACACTGAATTTGACGAAAATTTCCTGCGCGCCCGCAACGCGCAATTCCGCGCGCAAGTGGCCCGCCGCCTGTCTGGCGAATTAACCGAGGATGAGTTTAAACCTCTGCGCTTGATGAACGGGCTATATCTGCAGCTTCACGCCTATATGCTGCGCGTAGCAATCCCCTATGGCACGCTCAATTCAGCACAGATGCGCGCCTTGGCGCAGGTCGCGCGGCAATGGGACAAGGGCTATGGCCATTTCACCACGCGCCAAAACATCCAATTCAACTGGCCAAAATTAGAGGATGTGCCCGATATTCTGGACGCTTTGGCCGAAGTTGGCCTTCACGCCATCCAAACTTCGGGGAACACCGTGCGCAATGTCACCGCAGACCATTTTGCAGGGGCTGCTGCAGATGAGATTGCAGACCCCCGCCCCGTGGCGGAATTAATCCGCCAATGGTCAACCGATCATCCCGAATTTCAATTCCTACCGCGCAAGTTCAAAATTGCCGTAACAGGCAGCCCCAATGACCGTGCCGTCACCGCCGCCCATGATATCGGTCTGCGCATTGTCGCGCGCGAAGGCGAGATTGGCTATCAGGTCTTGGTCGGGGGCGGCTTGGGCCGCACGCCTATGATCGGCAAGGTTTTGGCAGAGTTTCTGCCCGAGGCTGATCTTCTGCCCTATATCGAGGCAATTGTGGCGGTTTATAACCTGATCGGGCGGCGAGATAATAAATATAAGGCCCGCATCAAGATCACCCTACACGAGACAGGCTTGGACGAAATCAAACGCCTTGTCGAAGAGGAATTCATCCCGCGCCGCGCGGCATTCAAAGGGGTTGATCAACGCCTCTTGGCAGAAATTCGCGGCCATTTTGCCCCCCCTGAGTTTATTAAAGGCGACAACGGCGCCCCAACCCTAAGCCCCGCTTTGCGCGCCTTTATCGACAGCAACGTAACGGCACACCGCCATGCAGATTACGCGATTGTGACGGTTTCGATGAAATCTCATGGCGCGACACCCGGTGATGCCACCACCGCGCAAATGGAGGTCTTGGCCGATCTTGCCGAAACCTATGGGCATGACGAGCTGCGCATCAGCCACGAGCAAAACGTGATCCTGCCCCATATCCCCCGCGCAGCGCTGCCTGATCTCTATCAGCGGCTGAAGGCTGTGGGTTTGGCCACGGCCAATATCGGGAAGATCTCGGATATTATCGCCTGCCCTGGCATGGATTACTGCGCCTTGGCCACGGCGCGCTCTATTCCTATTGCGCAGGAAATCGCCACGCATTTTCGCGATATCGGCCTAGAGGAGGAAATTGGCGCGCTGAAAATCAAAATCTCAGGCTGCATCAATGCCTGCGGGCATCACCATGTGGGCCATATCGGGATTTTGGGCTTGGATCGTGCAGGGGTCGAAAATTACCAAATCACCCTTGGGGGTGATCACACCGAGGCCGCCGCAATCGGCGAGCGCGCAGGCCCCGGTTTTTCTGCCGATGCGCTGATCCCCGCGCTTGAGCGTCTATTGCGCGCCTATTTGACCTTGCGCGATGGGGTGGATGAACCCTTCATCACGACCTATCGCCGCTTAGGGCTCGGCCCCTTTAAGGCCGCGCTTTACCCGCAGGAGGGCGCGCAAGATGTTGCAGCCTAGCCCCTTTGGCACAGTCGCCGAACGGGTGGCTATGCTGAACCGCCGCTATGACAAACATGGTGCCACAGCCGTGCTTGAGCATGCGTTGCGGGACGCAGATTGCGGGCGCGTGGCCTTGGTATCCTCCTTCGGGGCGGAGTCTGTGGTGTTGTTGCACATGGTGTCTGTGATTGATCGCACGACACCCGTTTTGTTCATCGACACCGAAATGCTCTTTCCCGAAACCTTAACCTATCAAAACGAATTGGCAGATCATCTGGGCCTTGAGGATGTGCGCCGCATTCATGCAAGCCGCACGATGATTGCGGCAAGCGACCCGCAGGGCGATTTGCATAAAACCAACCCCGATGCCTGCTGCGCCAAGCGCAAGACCGAACCGCTTGAACACGCCTTGGCCCCGTTTGACGCATGGATCACGGGGCGCAAACGCTTTCAGGCGCAAAGCCGCGCAGCGTTGGACTTCTTCGAGAATGAGGGCGAGATCAGGATCAAAATCAACCCACTGGCCCATTGGGCGCGCGAGGATGTGCAGGACTATATCACTAATAACCGCCTGCCCCGTCATCCGCTTGTGGCGCAGGGCTATCCGTCTATTGGCTGCGCCCCCTGCACGAGCCCCGTTGCCGCAGGCGAAGACCCGCGCGCAGGCCGTTGGCGCGGGCAAGACAAAGAGGAATGCGGCATCCATTTTGTGGATGGCAAAATCATCCGCCGCAACGTGGCGTGAAAGGATATATCATGAACACCACCCCCCATATTGTGGTCACCGATCAGGGCTTTACCCCAGAGGCGGCGCGGCCCGCAGAGATGGTTGAACTCAGCGATCCCGCCGCGTTTGACGCGGCCCTCCAGACACCGCAAGGCCATAGCGCGATCTGCATTCCCTTTGGCAGCTTTTCCGATGGCCGTGGCTTCACATGGGCCAAACGCCTGCGCATGGCGGGGTTCTCAGGGCGCTTGCGCGCTGCGGGTCATGTCATTGCGGATCAATACGCTATGGCGCGGCGCGCAGGGTTTGACGAGGTGGAAATCAGCCCTGATCTGGCCCGCAGACAACCGCAAGAGGCATGGGTGTTTCGGGCCGATTGGCGCGCGCATGATTACCAAAATCGCCTACGCGGCGAATAGCGCCTTTCCCTGACATAAATCAAAGTTTACAACTGCGGGCATATGCTAGGGCTGTGCCCATTCCGAATGATAGGCCAAAGTGACGTGACAGACGCAACATCGACCCTCCCCAAAGCCACCCCCACCCTGCCCGATGCGCAGCGCGTGACCTTTGTGAAACATTGGACGGATCGGCTGTTTTCCTTCCGCGTAACGCGGCCTGCAAGCCTGCGCTTTCGGTCGGGCGAATTTGTTATGATCGGATTGATGAGCGATAACGGCAAACCGCTATTGCGCGCCTATTCCATTGCCTCCCCCTCCTGGGATGAAGAATTGGAATTCTATTCTATCAAGGTGCAAGACGGCCCCCTGACCTCAAAGCTGCAACATATCCAAGTGGGTGATGAAATCATCCTGCGCCCCAAACCTGTGGGGACATTGGTGCATGATGCGCTGTTGCCTGGAAAGCGGATTTGGTTCTTTGCCACGGGCACGGGCTTTGCCCCTTTCGCAAGCCTCCTGCGCGAGCCGCAAACCTATGAAGATTATGACGAGGTCATCATCACCCATACCTGCCGCGAAGTGGCAGAATTGGATTATGGCCGCACCCTGATCGAAGAGATCAGGCAAGATGAGCTGTTGCGCGAATTGATCGGTGACGGGTTCGCGGATAAAATCCGATACTACCCCACCACCACCCGCGAACCGAGCCCCAAGATGGGCCGCATCACCGATTTGATGCGGGCAGGCACTGTGTTCGAAGATTTGGGTGTTCCGCCCCTCAGCCCCGAATGCGACCGCGCCATGGTCTGTGGCAACCTCGCCTTCAATCTTGAGATCAAAGATATGCTTGAGGGCTATGGTTTGGTCGAAGGGGCCAATTCCAACCCACAGCATTACGTTGTGGAAAAGGCCTTTCTTGACTGATTGCAGCAGCCAAGAACGTGCCCCCTTGAAAGCCCTTTGGTGGGCCTGTAGGTTAATGCATCATCACTGTAAAACCACAGAAGGACAAAACCCATAGCCCGCAGACCCCACAACGCGCCGCCCAGCCGTGACACTGGCCCGCGCGTCAACGACCGTATCCGCTGCCCCGAAGTTCGCCTGATTGGCGCAGAGGGCGAGAATATTGGGGTGGTCACCCCAGAACGCGCAATGGAATTGGCAGATGAGGCAGGATTGGATTTGGTGGAAATCTCCCCAAATGCTGAACCGCCCGTTTGTAAAATCATGGATTTCGGCAAGTTCAAATATGAACAGCAGAAACGTGAAGCCGAAGCCCGCAAAAAGCAAAAGGTGATCGAGGTCAAAGAGGTCAAAATGCGGCCTGGCACCGATGATCACGATTTCGACCGCAAGGTGCGCGATGCCATCAAATTCCTTGAGAATGGGGATAAGGTGAAGGTAACGCTGCGCTTCCGTGGCCGCGAAATGGCGCACCAACAATTGGGCCGTGAATTGCTAGAACGTGTAGCCGAAAAGATTGAAGGCGTGGGTAAGATCGAGAATATGCCCAAGCTGGAAGGTCGCCAAATGGTAATGATGATCGGCCCCGCAAAATAATCTGGACGAGGGCATGGGCCTCAGGCCCATGGCACGAAAAAAGCCCCGCTTTCGCGGGGCTTTCTTTTTTTGGATTGTGCTGACCTTAAGCTGCCGCGACAGCCCGCGCGGTCAACACTTTGACCAAATGAGCGCGATAGGCGCCTGTGCCGTGCAGATCAGAGATCATCCCATCCGCCGAAGGGGCCGCTACGCCGTCAAGCGCCGCTGCGGTGAAATCCTTGGACAGTGCCGCTTCGGCCTCCGTCCAACGGAACACGCCCTCGCCTGACGCGCCCGTGACCGCCACGCGCACACCATCTGCGAATTTCGCAACAAACACCCCGACAAGCGCAAAGCGCGAGGCGGGCTGCACGAATTTTTGATAATTCGCCTTTTGCGGCACGGGGAATTTCACCTCGGTGATAATCTCGCCTTCTTCAAGGGCCGTGGTGAACATGCCTTGAAAGAAATCATCCGCAGCGATTTCGCGGCTGTTGGTTTTCACAACGGCCCCTGAGCCTAGCACCGCAGACGGGTAGCAGGCAGAGGGGTCGTTATTGGCAAGGCTGCCGCCAATTGTGCCACGGTTACGCACGGCGGGATCCCCGATATGGCCTGCAAGATCAGACAGCGCCGGATAAGATTTGGCCACCTCGCGTGCGACCTCTGCATGGGTTGTTGCCGCGCCGATGCAAATCTGGCCTGCATCATTGGTGCAAATGCCCTTCATCTCTTGAATGCCTGTGAGGCTGACCAAGGTTTCAGGCATGGCAAGCCGCGCTTTCATCGTGGGGATGAGGGTCTGCCCGCCACTGAGCGCCTGACCGCCTACGCCAATGGCCGCAACCGCGTCTTTGATGCTGCTTGGGCGGGTAAAGTCGAAATTATACATATCCCGTTTCCTCTGGTTCCAAGGGGCATGGCCCCTCTTTGACGTTTATGGTGCGCGGGTCAGAGCACCGGCCCGCGCGTGTTTTCTTTAGCCCTGCATTGCTTGCCAGACGCGGTGCGGTGACAGGGGCATATCAATATGCGTCACGGCATGACCGCCGCGGTTCAACGCATCGACAACCGCATTCACCACCGCAGGGGGCGAGCCGATTGCCCCCGCCTCGCCGCAGCCTTTCACGCCCAACGGGTTATGGGTGCAAGGGGTCTGACAGGAATGATCGACCTTGTAGAAGGGCAGATCATCGGCGCGTGGCATCGCATAATCCATATAGCTCGCCGACAAGATTTGCCCGTTCTCGTCATAGCTGACCCCTTCAAGCAGGGCCTGACCAATCCCTTGACCGATCCCGCCATGTACTTGGCCATCCACGATCATCGGGTTGACGATGTTGCCAAAGTCATCGGCGGCTGCAAAGGCCATGATCTCGACCTTGCCCGTATCAGGATCAACCTCCACCTCACAGGCATAAGCGCCCGCAGGATAGGTGAAGTTGGACGGATCATAAAAGGCTGTCTCCTCAAGACCGGGTTCGATCTCATCCAGCGGATAGTTATGCGGCACATAGGCGGCCAAGGTTACATCGCCCCAAGCCACCGATTTATCCGTGCCTGCCACTGAGAATTGACCATCTTTCAATTCGATATCGGCCTCAGACGCCTCCATCAAATGAGCCGCGATTTTCTTGGCCTTAGCGATGATCTTTTCCGTTGCGCGCACCATGGCAGAGCCGCCCACCGCCAAAGAGCGCGAGCCATAAGTGCCCATGCCCATTGGCGTGTTGGCTGTATCGCCATGCACGATTTCAACCATGTTTTCATCAATACCAATCATATCGGCCACAACTTGGGCAAAGGATGTCTCATGACCCTGCCCATGGCTGTGGCTGCCTGTCATGACAACAAGCCCGCCGGTGGCATTCACGCGCACAGTGGCCGATTCATAGAGGCCCGCGCGCGCGCCCAACTGACCGACCAATTGCGAAGGCGCAATACCACACGCCTCGATATAGGAGTTGATCCCAAGACCACGCAGCTTGCCGCGCTTTTTCGCTTCGGCAGCACGGGCATCAAACCCTTTGCGGTCGATCATCTCCATCAGCTTGTCCATGGTGGCGTTATAATCGCCCGTGTCATATTGCACGGCGACAGGCGTCTGATAGGGGAATTCGGTGACGAAATTCTGCCGCCGCAATTCCACAGGATCCACGCCCAATTCGCGCGCCGCTTTGTCAATCACGCGCTCAAGCTGGAAGGTGGCCTCAGGCCGCCCCGCCCCGCGATAGGCGTCCACAGGCACGGTATTGGTAAAGACCGCCTTCACATTCACATAGATCAGCGGGGTTTTGTAATTGCCCGCCATCAATGTGCCATGCAGCCACGTTGGAACCGAGGGCGCGAAGGTGGACAGATACGCGCCCATATTCGCATAGGTTTCAGTGCGAATGGCGGTAAAGTTATTGTCCTTATCCAAGGCAAGTTCGATTTTGGTCACATGGTCACGGCCATGCGCGTCAGACATAAACGCCTCAGACCGCGAAGATGTCCATTTCACGGGCCGTTTAATCGCTTTGGCCGCGAAGGTGCAGAAGGCCTCTTCTGCGTAATGGAAAATCTTTGAGCCAAACCCACCCCCCACATCGGGGGCAATCACGCGCAGCTTATGCTCAGGGATGCCAAGCACGAATGCGCCCATCAAAAGGCGGATCACATGGGGGTTTTGCGAGGTGGTATAGAGGGTCGATTCATCGGTGCCCTTATTATAATCACCCACCGCAACGCGCGGCTCCATTGCATTGGGGGCAAGGCGTTGGTTCACAAGTTCCAGCGTAGTGACATGCGCCGCGTTCTTGATCGCCTCATCCACCGCTGCGCGGTTGTCTTCGACAAAGCCCCAATCATAGCAAAGATTGTCGGCCAAATCGTCATGCACTTTCGGCGCGCCCGCAGCGACCGCCTTTTTCATGTCGATGACGGCAGGCAATTCTTCGATATCAACCTCGATGGCCTCGGCCGCATCGCGCGCGGCGCTCAGGCTTTCGGCCACAACGGCGGCAATCGGGTCACCCACATGGCGCACTTTCCCTTGGGCAAGGATTGGGTGCGCGGGCTCCTTCATTGGGTTGCCCTCGCGGTCGGTCACCTGCCAGCCGCAGGGGATGGTGCCCACCCCTTCAAAATCTGCGCCGGTAAAGATCCGCACCACGCCTGGCATTGCAGAAGCCGCTTTGGTGTCGATGGATTTAATCCGACCATGCGCCACATCCGAGCGCAGGAAATAGACATAAGCCTGTCCATTGAGATTGATATCATCGGTGTAGCGACCGCCACCCGTCAGAAATCTAAGGTCTTCGCGCCGCTTTGACGCGGCCCCGATGCCACTATCTTTTGGCATGGTCATTCCTCCCTTGGGTTCTGTCACGCCCACCTGACGATGAGGCAGGCCAGTTTGTTTTGATTACCTACCCTCGGGCCTCCTCCGCCCGAAGGGGTGGCGTTTATTCTGCAGCCATCGCCGCGACATCTTGGCCCGAGGCCGCAAGGATCGCTTTGACGATGTTATGATAGCCCGTGCAGCGGCAGATATTGCCTTCAAGATAGGCGCGCACTTCGCCTTCGGTGGGCTTTGGGTTTTCTTTCAGCAAGGCAGCTGCCGTCATCACCATACCAGGTGTGCAGAACCCGCATTGCAGGCCATGATGCTCTTTGAAGGCTGCTTGGATCACCGAAAGCGAGCCATCAGGATTGGCCATGCCTTCGATTGTGGTCACCTCTGCGCCCGCGACATCCATCGCCAGAACCGAGCATGATTTCATAGATTTGCCGTCCACATGAACGGTGCAAGCCCCGCATTGGCTTGTATCACAGCCCACATGGGTGCCTGTCAGACCAAGTTTTTCGCGCAGCACCTCAACAAGAAGTGTGCGGCCTTCAACCTCGGCTGACATTTCCTTTCCATTTACTGATAGTTTGACCGTCGTCATTCGATCCTCCCTGAACGTTTGCTGTTATCCAAACATGGATTTTGCCAATGGCAAAACAAAAAAATGCATTCGCGCCAATTTGCCCCCTCAAACCCGCGTGAGGGGGCTATCGTCTGCGTCCATCACGGGGCTGTGGCCGCGTGGGAATTTCCTTTAACAAGCCCCCAACCCCCATCGCGCCAATTTCTTCGGCGCTTGGCGGATGGCCACAGATAACCCGCTCCAACACCCAATCTGCCCCATTCAAGGCGGGACTGCGCGCGCAACCGGGCAAGCCTATGACAGGGATGTCTGCCAATGCGCCCAAAACCAAAAGATTGCCTGGATCAACGGGCATTCCAAACCGCGTCACCTGCCCCCCCGCGCCCCGCAGCGCAGCAGGCATCACATCATCAATGTCAGATGTGGCAGAGGCGGTGAGAATTAAGATCAGGCTTGACTTTGCCTGCGCAATCTCAACCTCAAGTGCGGCTTTGTCATGCGGGCAGATGTGGGTGTCTTTGAGGTCAACATGCAACGCAGCCAGACGCGCCTCAACCGCAGCGATAGATTTCGCCTCAAGCGCGGCCGCCTTTTGCCCCTCATGGCTCGTGAGGATCAGGGTGGCCGAAGAGATCTGCGGCGCGATATGGGCCAAGGCCCCACCACGGGCCGCCTCTTCCGCGGCTAAGAGCGCGGCCTCTGGCACGGCATAGGGAATGATCTTGATTGTGGCGACCATCATCCCCTTTGAGACACGCTGCCATGGCGGCAGGGTGGCAACCGTGATGCGGGGATCAATCGCATTCACCGCCGCGATTTTTGCGGCATCCACCGACACAATGCCCGCGCCGCGACTGCGCAGATTGACCCGCCCTGTAAAGGCGGCTTCAATTTCAAGGTCTGCATCGGCACCGCATAACGCATGCGCCAATCGCGCGGCGGCGGTGTTTTCATCGACATCGCCCGTCTCCATCGCGGCCACTGTCACCTCGGCCACGCCCGCGGCCTGCAGCGCCGCGATATGATCTGCCCCAAGGCGCGTGCCCTTACGGATCACCCCCCCTTCAACGGGCACGGAATGGGCCAAGATCGCGCCCATCCCTTCGGTTATCGGACGCGGCCCAAACCTCATGATTTGCGCAACCTTTCAGTGATTTGCGCCATGATCGAAATTGCAATCTCTGCAGGGCCCATCGCCCCAATATTCAAACCAACAGGGGCATGGATGCGCGCAATAGCCTCGGCACCAAAGCCTGCCTCGGTCAGGCGATCCACCCGTTTTGCATGGGTGCGCGTTGAACCCAAGCAGCCCAGATAAAACACATCGGCCCGCAGCGCGGCCATGATTGCGGGATCATCAAGCTTGGGATCATGGGTCAAGGTCACAACGGCGGTGCGGGCATCAAGCCCGATGTCATCCAAGGCCTCATCTGGCCAAGCATCAAGCAGTCGCACCGCCTCAAAGCGGGCGGTCGAACCAAAGGCCGGGCGCGGATCAACCAGCGTCACATCATACCCTGCCATTTGCGCCATTGGGATCAGGCTTTGCGCAATATGCACCGCCCCCACAACAACCATGCGCAACGGCGGGTTGTGGATTGCAATATAGCGCAAGCCCTCCGCATCAAGGCCCGATTTATCCTTGGCGAAGGCCTCGCTCAGATCGGGCGCTTCTGCGCGTTCTACGACATGCGGCGGGGCTGCGCCCGTGACATCGCTGATCAAGGCCACCGCATGGCGCGCCGCACGCGCCGCAACGAGATGCTGCAAGATGGCCTCGGGCAAGGCTCCGCCAATGGGCTGCAGCAGAATTTTAATCCGCCCCCCACAGGCCAAGCCCACAGCAAAGGCTGCATCATCAGAAACCCCAAATTCCAATAGCTTGGGCGCGGTTGCATGGGTGGCAAGCATATCCTGCGCCTCAAGAACCACAGCCCCTTCGACACAGCCCCCCGATACGGAGCCTTGCATCTCGCCATCGCCTGCAACCACCAATTGGCTGCCCACACGGCGCGGCGCGCTGCCCCATGTCTCCACCACAGAGGCCAAGACCGCACCGCGACCCGCGCGATGCCATTCAAGCGCCAATTCGGGCATATTTTCCATCATGACCCCTCCCATTCCACTTTAGCTTGCCGCATCGGATAGCATCCGCGCAAGCCGTGCTTTTTCGTTGAAATCCCCGCGCGCATTCAGCGCCTCGGCCAAGCCCTGCAACGCCGCGATATTGTGCCCCGCACGGAACATATCAACATGGGGCAAAATGGCACGAATACCTGCGGCCTTTGGCGCAAACCCCTCCCAACGCAAAAGCGGGTTAATCCAGATCAGCCGCTTAGATGACAAGCTAAGACGCTGCATCGCACTCGATAACAGTTCGGGATCATCCCGATCCAGACCATCGGTGATCAAAAGAACAATCGCGCCCTGCCCCATAACACGGCGCGACCAATCGCGGTTAAAGCGGTCGATGCAATACCCAATGCGCGTGCCGCCTTCCCAATCTTGCGCCTCCGCCCCCGCAGCGGCCAGCGCCGCATCCACATCGCGCCCACGCAAGTGGCGGGTGATATTGGTAAGTCGCGTTCCAAAGGTGAACCCATGGACCTTTGACCAACCCGCCCCTTTCGCGTTTGAGAGCGCGTGCAGAAAATGCAAAACCGCACGGCTATAGGCTGACATCGACCCAGAGATATCGCAAAGACAAATCAAGGCCGGCATCCTTTCGCGCCGCGCCTTGCGCGCGAAGCCTTGCATCTCGCCACCATGGCGCATGGCTTGGCGCAGGCTTCTGCGCCAATCGGGCTTGGTGCCATTGGCATCTGCCGCATATCGGCGGGTCAGGAGCGGTGGCACAGGCAGGCTCAACCGCGCCAAAATACGCCGCGCCTCGGCCATTTCAGCCACGGACATTTGTTCGAAATCAAGGCTGCGCAAGCGTTCTTCACGGCTCATCGTCAGGCTTGCGTCAATTTCGATTTCCGTGTCCTGCGGGCGATCCTCGCCTTTTATATCGGGGGCCTCAGGCGTGATCCCGTCCAGCAAACTTTCTGCCGCGCGTTTTTCGGCAGGTTTGGCTTGGCGCTCCTCCGCCACGCCGCGAATAGCGGGCAGCATCAAGGACATCATATGTTCCATATAACGCGGATCCCGCCAATAGAGGCGGAAGATCTGCGCAAAAATTGGCAAATGCTCGGGGCGCGTACAAAAACAAGCACGCAAAGCATAGAAAAACGTATCCCGATCCGTAAAACCGACACTGGCCAAGGCGCGCGCCGCATCCATCACACGCCCTGACCCCGCAGGCAGACCCGCGACGCGCAAGGCGCGCGCAAAATGCGCAAGGTTGCGCAAAAGCTGCGGATTGTCGGGCAGATCAAGCGGGGCGTATTCCATAGCGCCCTAGCCCAAATCGGCGCGGATTTCGTCCAAGATACGCTTGGCCTCAGACCCTTGCAGCCGCGCGATATCGTCTTGATATTTCAAAATCGCGCCAAGCGTATCTGCAATCACCTCAGGCGATAATTCGATCACATCAAGCGCAAGCAGACATTTCGCCCAATCAATCGTTTCTGCGACACCTGGCTTTTTGAATAGATCTTCGCTGCGCAGGCGCTGCACGAAAGCCACGACCTCGCGCGAGAGTGTCTCTGCCGCCTGTGGCACACGGGCGTGCAAAATCTCCATCTCGCGGGTGATGTCGGGATAGTCGACCCAATGATAGAGGCACCGCCTTTTGAGCGCGTCATGCACCTCGCGGGTGCGGTTTGATGTCAAGATGACGATGGGCGGCTCTGGGGCTTTGATCTGGCCAAGCTCGGGGATTGTGACCTGAAAATCTGACAGCGCCTCAAGGAGGAACGCCTCAAAAGGTTCATCTGTTCGGTCAATCTCATCAATCAACAAAACAGGCGCCCCTGCGGGATCAGGGCACATGGCCTGCAACAAAGGCCGTTCGATCAAATAATCTTGCGAGAACAAGTCAGCGGTCAGGCTTGCGCGATCTGCGCCGCCCGCAGCCTCGCTTGCGCGGATGGCGACCATCTGCGCGGCAAAATTCCATTCATAGACCGCAGAGGCCGCATCAAGCCCCTCATAGCATTGCAAGCGGATCAGGCGGCGGCCCAACATCGCGGCAATAGATTTGGCAATCTCGGTTTTCCCCGTGCCTGCCTCGCCTTCTAGAAACAAAGGCCGCCCAAGGCTGAGGGCAAGATAGGCAACCGTGCCCAATGATTTGCCGCAGATATAGCCTTCGGCGCTCAACCCTGCGCGCAATGCGTCAATGGATGGGGGAATTGCCGTTTGGTTTGGTGTCCCGCTCATGCTGCCTCCCTCAATGTGTTGCCCCTATCAAGGCGAGAGAATAGCGCGCGGTCAAGCCCGTGCAAATTCCCTTTGTTCCGTCCTTCTCAGCTGCTAGGATCGCAACAGGGTTACGACAAAAAAGGAGCGGCAGCGGGCGCGAAAGTGGCCCCCTTGCAACGCATATTTCATGAATGAATTGATCCCAAGCACTGGCCAGCCTCGCCCAGGCGAGGGCCAGACCGCGAATGCAGCACAAGTCTGGCGCGCGAAAATGGCGCAGCTTGGCAAGGATTATGGCAGTTTTACACAGCTTGGGCGCAAGCATTTCGCGCTCTTCGTTGAAAGTGGTATGGATTTGGTTGTGACCTTCGACAACGCAGCGCGATTGGCGGCGATGGGGACAAAAGGCCTGCCCTTGGGCACAGAATTGGCACAGCAACATGGGTTTTCCACCCTGACATTCATGTCCGCAGGGCAAACATGGTTCCGCGATTCTGATCTTTTTGCCTATATCGACAGATTGGTGGATGAGGGTTTTTTTGACAGTTTCAAACGCGTTGTCTTTTGCGGCCTTGGGCCTGTTGGCGGCTATGCGGCCGCGGCCTTGTCGATTGCAGCGCCACAGCCCGAGTTGATCCTGACCTCCCCCGTGGCCAGCCTTGCGCCCAAAGATGCGCCGTTTGAGACGCGGTTTTCACGGGCCAAGCGGTTGGATTTTTCGACCCGATTTGGCTTTGCCCCCGAGATGAGTGCGCATGCCAAAGCGCTCTATCTGATTTTTGACCCTGCAACCACGATGTCCGCCGCTCATGCCGCGCTTTATCGTGGCGCGCATGTGACGAAAATATCTTTGCCCCGCCACAGCCCGCTGATCGAACGATTGGCAATGGCCGATGGCGGATTGGGGGATCTTGTTTTGGCCCTTGAGGCAGACAATCCCACCGCCCGCTTGCGCCAAATTTTTCGGGATCGCGCCCGCGCGGATGAAACCTATTTGGTCAATCTCGCGGCACAGGCCAAGGCGCGCAATCACCCAAAACTCGCCGCACGGGCCGCAGGCTATACGCCCACCAGATAGCGCGCTTACCCCTTGGCAAGGCTGCGGGAATTCTGTAGCGCAAGGAACATGACACACAGCCTGACCCTTCGCCGCCCCGATGATTGGCATTTGCACCTGCGCGATGGTGCAATGCTGCGCGCCGTATTGCCCGAAACCGCGCGCCATTTTGGTCGCGCCATCATCATGCCCAACCTTGTGCCGCCCGTGGTCACAGGGGACGATGCCCGCGCCTATCGCGACCGTATTTTGGCGGCCCTGCCCGAAGGCATGACCTTCACCCCTTTGATGACATTATATCTGACCGAAGGCACTGATCCCAACGATCTGGCCGCCGCGCATGCGGCGGGACTGATCACGGCGGTGAAGCTTTATCCTGCAGGGGCGACCACAAATTCCGCCTCAGGCGTGCGCGACATCGCCAATGTGCGCGCCGTTTTGGAAAAGATGGCGGAGATTGGCCTGCCTTTGTGCATCCATGGCGAGGTCACGCGCCATGATGTCGATATTTTCGACCGCGAAAAAGTGTTTCTAGACACGGTTCTTGACCCGCTGCGCCGTGATATTCCTGAGCTCAAAGTGACGCTTGAACATGTCACCACAAGCGATGGGATCGACTATGTGCGGGAGGCAAGTGGCGATATTGCGGCCACCCTCACAACGCATCACCTGATGATCAACCGCAATCATATCTTGGTGGGTGGGATCAAGCCGCATTACTACTGCCTGCCCGTGGCCAAACGCGCGACCCATCAAGAGGCGCTGCGCAAAGCCGCCATTTCGGGAAATCCGCGCTTCTTCCTTGGCACGGACAGCGCCCCCCATACCGACCCCAATAAAGAAAGCGCCTGTGGCTGTGCGGGATGTTTCACCGCAGCCAACACCATGGCCTGCCTCGCCCATGTATTCGAGGAAGAAGGCGCGCTTGATAAACTTGAGGGCTTCGCCTCGCTCTTTGGCCCAGCGCGCTATGGTTTGGCCCCGAATGACACTATGATCACCTTGGTCAAGGAAGACACCCCTGTGACCTATCCCGCGAAAATCGAGACAGAAGATGGGCCTGTCACTGTCTTTGACCCAGGCCATCCGCTGTTTTGGCGGGTTCTCGACCAATAAAGGAGCCATGCCATGATCCCGGCAAGCTATCCCGATCAGGCGCAGATTGCGAAAATGTCAGCACGGATGTTGCTGGATATTGGCGCGGTGCATTTCAACGCGGACGAGCCCTATACCCATGCATCGGGCAAACGTGCGCCCACCTATATTGACTGTCGGCGGATTATTTCCTTCCCGCGCGTGCGCGCCACATTGATGGATTTCCTGACCTGCACAGTCATGCGCAATGCGGGGCTTGAGGCCTTTAACAATATCGCAGGCGGCGAGACGGCAGGCATTCCTTTTGCCGCCTTCGTGGCCGAGCGTATGGCCCTCCCCATGAGCTATGTGCGCAAAAAGCCCAAAGGTTATGGCAAAAACGCCCGTATCGAGGGGGCAATGGATGCGGGTGACCGCGTGCTATTGGTGGAAGATTTGACCACGGATGGTGGCTCAAAACTGAGCTTTGTCGATGCAATCCGCGAGACAGGCGCAAGCTGTGCGCACACGGCGGTTGTGTTCTATTACGGCATTTTCGAGGACACGATCCCGCGGTTGCGGGAGCACGGGGTTGAATTGCATTGGCTCTGCACTTGGGCCGATGTGATTGCCGAGGCACGCGCAGGCAACGACTTTGACGCGAACACGCTTGAGCAGGTCGAACATTTCCTGCGTGACCCCGAAGGGTGGCGCGCCGCGCGGGGATTCGCCTAAGCCCCAAGGCACAGGCCCTAAAACGGCCCAGAATTCACGCGGCCTCATTAGCCCGATCCATCAAGCAAAGCAGAGGCCCGAAAAAAATTTCTGCCGCCTTGCCCTATGTGGTAGGGTTTGCAAAGGGGGCACCCATATCTTGGGGTGATTGTCGGGGGTCAACATATCCACAGGATATCCAGATTGACGCTGCGGCATACGCAGCATACCGCAGATAGGGTGTGATTTGTCGGGGGAGTAATCATGAGCGAGATCGCCAATCTCAATGCCAAAGCATTGCGCAAATCAGGCGATGGTGACCCCGACACGGACGCAAGCGCCCTCTCCCCTCTGCCGCATAACATCGAAGCCGAACAGCAATTACTGGGCGCGATTTTGGCGTCAAATGACGTCATTGATCGCCTGCAAGACCTGATTGAACCTGCGCATTTCTATGACCCCGTGCATGGCGCGATTTTCGAGGTTGCGCGGGCGCGCATCCTCAAGGGGCAGCAAACAGACGCGACAACCCTGAAAAACTTTATGGCCGAACACGAAGGTCTGCGCGCCCTTGGGGGGGCCGAATACCTGTTGAAATTGCAGCTTTCGGCCATCGCCACATCGGCCGCGCGCGATTACGCCCAGCTGATCCATGATCTGGCTGTGCGCCGCAATCTGATTGATTTGGGAAAATCCATTTCAGATCGCGCGCAATCGATGCGCGAAGATGTCTCGCCCGATGAGCAGATCGTGCAGGCTGAATCCGATTTGTTCCAACTCGCCTCAACGGGCAGCACATCCCGCGGGTTTCAATCATTCTTGCGCGCGCTGCATGATGCGGTGGAAATGGCCAATGCAGCCTATAATCGGTCGGGCGGTTTGGCGGGCCTTTCCACGGGCTTGGCTGATCTGGATAAGATGTTGGGCGGTTTGCACCATTCTGACCTTTTGATCCTTGCGGGGCGCCCCTCGATGGGAAAAACCTCGCTTGCCACCAATATCGCCTTTAACGTGGCCCGTGCCTTTAAGCGGGGTCTTAAGGATGATGGCACAGAGGGCACGATTGATGGCGGTGTGGTGGGTTTTTTCAGCCTCGAGATGTCTGCCGCGCAATTGGCGCAGCGGGTTCTGTCAGAGGCGGCCGAGGTGCCATCGGAACTGATCCGCAAAGGCGATTTGAACGAGCAAGAATTCCAACGCTATCTGATCGCAGCGCAGGATTTGCAGAATTGCCCCTTGTATATTGACGACACCCCCGCGCTGCCGATTGCTCAGGTCGCCGCCCGCGCGCGCCGCCTCAAGCGCAGCCCGCAGGGGTTGGATTTGTTGATCATCGACTATTTGCAATTGTTGCGGGGCAATGGCCGCAACGAAAACCGCGTGAACGAAATTTCGGAAATCACCCAAGGGCTCAAGGCGATTGCGAAGGAATTGGATATCCCTGTGATCGCGCTGTCGCAGCTGTCCCGCCAGGTCGAAAACCGCGATGATAAACGCCCCCAATTGTCAGACCTTCGGGAATCTGGATCAATCGAGCAAGATGCCGATGTGGTCATGTTCGTCTATCGCGGCGAATATTACAAAGAGCGCGAAAAACCAGGCGAAGAAAATCTTGAGGCCATGGCAAAATGGCAGCAGGACATGGACGCGCTTCATGGCAAGGCCGAGGTGATCATCGGCAAGCAGCGTCACGGGCCGGTTGGCACGGTTGAGCTAAGCTTTGAGGGGCGCTTCACCAAATTTGGCAATCTCGTCAAACCATGGCAGCAAGGCGCGGACGGGTTCAACTAAGGCGCGCATTCGTGCCATGATCTGTTGGAATTTCGGACAAAACCCGCCTTGCCCCTTGACGGGTTCCGATGAAAACGGGACAGAAGGCGCATGGCATCTGGAAAGCTTCATATTGATCTGGGCGCGATTGTCGCCAATTGGCACGCCCTTGACGGCTTGACCAACGCGAAAACGGCCGCGGTGGTGAAGGCAGACAGCTATGGCTTGGGCGCAGGGCGCGTGGCCCCTGCCTTGGCCCGCGCAGGCGCTGACACATTCTTTGTTGCAATTGCCGAAGAAGGCGCGGCACTGCGCGCCGCCCTCACGGAGGCGGGTTTCCCGCACGCCCGCATTTTCGTCTTTTCGGGTCATATGGCGGGTGATGACGCGCTGTTGCGGGATCACAATTTGATCCCCCTTTTGAATTCCGCCGCTCAATTCCGCCGCCACCGCGATGCGGGCGACCTGCCCTATGGAATTCAACTTGATACAGGCATGAACCGCCTCGGCATGGAGGCGGCTGATTGGGCCGCCTTGCGCGATGAGGCCGAGCGCGGGCCCTGCCAGTTGATCATGAGCCATCTGGCCTGCGCTGATGAGCCTGATCACCCAGAAAATCCCGCGCAATTGGCAAATTTCCGCGCCATGACCGATGGCACGCATCACCCCCGTTCGCTCTCTGCCACGGGTGGCGTTCTTTTGGGCGAGGCTTATCATTTTGATCTCACCCGCCCTGGAATCGGGCTTTATGGGGGGCTGCCCTTTGCGGATGCGACCCCCGTGGTGCGTCTCTCCCTGCCCGTCATCCAAGTGCGGCCAGTCGAGTTGGGCGAGTTTGTGGGCTATGGCGCAGGCTATCGCCCCAACAGCCCCCGCCAGATCGCAACCGTGGCTGCAGGATATGCCGATGGGTTGATCCGCGCGATGACGGGCAAAGCCGCAGTCTATGCAGGTGACACGCCCTGCCCGCTTGCGGGGCGCGTGTCGATGGATTTGATGGGGGTGGATGTCAGCGGGCTTGGGGCAGATGTGCCAGATCACCTAGACATTCTCTGCCCCGCACAAGGCGTGGATCAACTGGCGGATCATGCGGGCACGATCGGCTATGAAATCCTCACCTCGCTTGGCGCGCGCTATCAGCGTCACTATCAAGGGGGTTAGGGATGGCTGCACTCATTCTTGCACCGCTTGCCACGATTGGCCGCTCGGTGATGGGGCTGTTGGCAGGTGTAGGGCGCGTCAGCATCTATGCAGGCGCGACTGTCTCGCACCTGTTTCGCCCGCCATTTTACCCGCGCGAGTTCCTGATCCAACTGATGCAAATTGGGTTTTTATCTCTGCCCGTGGTCGGCCTGACCGCCCTGTTTACGGGCGGGGCCTTGGCGCTGCAAATCTATTCGGGGGGCGCGCGATTTAACGCCGAGGCGGTTGTGCCCTCGATTGTGGCCATTGGCATGGTGCGCGAACTTGGGCCTGTTTTGGGTGGCCTCATGGTTGCGGGCCGCGTGGCGGCTGCGATTGCCGCCGAGATTGGCACGATGAAAGTGACCGAACAGATTGATGCGTTGGTCACGCTTTCGACCAACCCGCTCAAATATCTGACCCTACCCCGGGTTTTGGCCGCGACCCTGTCCTTGCCGCTTTTGGTGGCGGTTGGGGACAGTATCGGGATTTTCGGCGGCTATTTGGTGGGCACAACGCGGCTTGGGTTCAACGCGGCCAATTACATTCAGAACACCGTTGATTTTCTCGAAGCTTGGGATGTCATCTCGGGCATGATCAAGGGGGCGGTGTTTGGCTTTATTGTGGCCATGATGGGTTGCTATCACGGGATGAATTCAGGCAAAGGGGCCGCGGGTGTGGGCCGCGCCACAACCAATGCGGTGGTCTCGGCCTCTATCCTTATTTTGGCGTCAAACTACATTCTGACAGAGGTGTTTTTCAGCGCATGATTACCCTGTCCGATGTCCATAAATCCTTTGGCCCCAAGCAGGTCTTGCGCGGCGTGAACCTTGAGGTTCCCAAAGGCGAAAGCATGGTCATTATTGGCGGCTCTGGCACAGGCAAATCGGTTTTGCTGAAATCGGTTTTGGGTCTTGTGCGCCATGACAGTGGGATGATCCTGCTTGACGGCGAGGATGTCACCCGCGCCGCGCGTGACCCGTTTTTGGCCCGCTTTGGGATGCTGTTCCAAGGTGCGGCTCTGTTTGACAGTCTGCCCGTATGGCAGAACGTGGCCTTTCGTCTGATGCGCGGCCATCTTAAGCGGCCAAAATCAGAGGCGCGCGAGATCGCGATTGAAAAATTGCGCCGTGTGGGGCTGAAGCCCGATGTCGCTGACCTTTACCCGTCTGAATTGTCAGGGGGCATGCAAAAGCGCGTAGGCCTCGCCCGCGCCATTGCAGCGGAGCCTGAAATTATCTTTTTTGACGAGCCAACCACAGGGCTTGATCCGATCATGTCGGGCGTGATCAATGATTTAATCCGCGAAATCGTGGTTGAGATGGGCGCAACCGCCATGACCATCACCCATGATATGTCCTCGGTGCGCGCGATTGCCGATAAAATCGCCATGCTGCATGACGGGGTGATCCAATGGACTGGCCCCGTTGCGGATATGGACAGCGCCGATGACCCCTATTTGCGCCAGTTTATCACTGGCTCCGCCGATGGCCCGATTGAGGCGGTGCGCTAAGGCGCAGCATACTCTGGCCAAAGCGCGCGACCCGCGCTAATCCTGTGCCATGGCAAAACCTATAACCCAATTCATCTGCGGCCAATGCGGCACGGTTCATAAAAAATGGATCGGGCGTTGCGATGGCTGTGGCGAGTGGAACACGATTGTTGAGGAGGCCCCGCTTTCGGCAGGCCCCGCCAAATCGGGCTTGGGTGCAGGCAAGGGGCGCAAAATGGCGCTGATGGATTTGGCCAGCCAAGAGGCCCCGCCACCGCGCCACCCTTCAGGCTTGGCGGAATTGGATCGTGTTCTTGGTGGTGGGCTTGTGCCTGCCTCTGCGCTGCTTTTGGGGGGGGATCCGGGTATCGGGAAATCAACCCTAGTGCTGCAGGCTGCGGCCAGTTTCGCGGCCAAGGGCCTGTCGGTTGTTTATGTCTCGGGCGAGGAAGCCAGCGCACAGGTGCGCATGCGCGCGCAACGTCTGGGGCTGGGCGCAGCCCCGATGGCCTTGGCAGCAGAAACCAATTTGCGCGATATTCTGACCACTTTGGACGAAACCCGCCCCGATTTAGTGATTATCGATTCCATCCAAACCATGTGGCTTGACACAGTCGACAGCGCGCCTGGATCTGTCAGCCAAGTGCGCGCCGCAGCACATGAATTGGTTACCTTCGCCAAACGGCGTGGGGTCAGCGTGATCTTGGTGGGCCATGTCACCAAAGATGGCCAAATTGCGGGGCCGCGCGTGGTCGAACATATGGTCGATTGCGTGCTATATTTTGAGGGCGAACGCGGTCATCAATTCCGCATTCTGCGCTCGGTCAAAAACCGCTTTGGCCCTGCGGGTGAGATTGGTGTTTTTGAAATGACCGGTGCGGGCCTTTCCGAGGTTGCAAACCCGTCTGCTCTGTTTCTCTCAGAGAATGAAGCCGCCTCACCTGGATCGGCGGTCTTTGCAGGCATTGAGGGCACAAGACCCGTCTTGGTCGAAATCCAAGCCTTGGTCGCCCCCTCCCCGCTTGGTCAACCCCGCCGCGCGGTTGTGGGCTGGGACAGCGCACGGCTTGCCATGATTTTGGCGGTGCTTGAGGCCCGTGTGGGGATCGCTTTTGCGGGGCTTGATGTTTATCTCAACATCGCAGGCGGGTTGCGGATCACTGAACCTGCGGCGGATCTGGCGGTTGCTGCCGCCTTGCTGAGCGCGCGCGAGGATGCGGCGCTGCCACAAGGGTCGGTGATTTTTGGCGAATTAAGCCTATCTGGCGCGCTTCGGCCCGTGGCACAGGCGGAAAACAGGTTGAAAGAAGCGCAAAAACTTGGTTTCTCGACTGTGATCGCGCCAGAGGGCTGCAATTTTGGCTCGGTCGGGGGTGTTAAGCTGATGCAAATGGCGGATATGACGCGATTTGTGGGCGATATATTCGGCGCGGGCTAGCGCCAAAATAAGTGAGGGAGCGGGCGATGGATGGGTTCACGATGATTGACGGCATTGCAGGCGGGGTGATTTTCATCTCGGCCATCTTGGCCTATTCGCGCGGTTTTGTGCGCGAGGTCATGTCCATCTTGGGCTGGATCGCCGCCGCCATCGTGGCCTATTGGGCCGCGCCAGAAGTGCGCCCACTGATCTCGGAAATTCCCTATATCGGGCCATATGTCGATGACAGCTGCGAATTGGGCATGATCTTGGGCTTTTCGGCAGCCTTTGCTGTGACACTGATTGTTGTCTCGCTCTTCTCACCGCTGTTTTCCTCATTCATCCAGAAAACCAAGCTAGGCGGGTTTGACGCGGGTGCGGGTCTTTTCTTTGGCGTGCTGCGCGGTGTTGCCTTGGTGGCGGTGGCCTTGGTCGCCTATGACCGACTGGCAGGAAGCGATCCTGCGGCGGCAGTTGTGAACAGCCAAACCGCACAAATCTTTGCCTCGCTGACCACGCAAATCGACAGCGAAATCCCAAGCGATGCGCCGGGTTGGTTGATCGGTCGCTATGAGGGGCTGACCGCAGGATGC
The DNA here is from genome assembly GCA_015693905.1 of Rhodobacterales bacterium HKCCA1288. NCBI lineage: Bacteria > Pseudomonadati > Pseudomonadota > Alphaproteobacteria > Rhodobacterales > Rhodobacterales bacterium HKCCA1288. Next base: position 777,729 of record CP065161.1, read on the forward strand.
GTGGCCCCTGCCGCAGGCGACACGCAAAGCGCGCGCGCACTCCTATCCGTGCCCGCCGCGTAACTGCGTGCCCGCGCCGCGTTGCGGTAAAATTATACGTGAATTTCGAGCGCAAATTGTGACGCATTCATGACAGCTAATAGGTGACAGCGCCGCGCCTTTGTCCTAGGTAAGGCGTGCAACCGACTCGCCCATTTCCGTAGCTTTCGGCTATGACCGCAGGCAGGAGCCCGCCGATGCCCAGCAATTTTGCGTCCCCGCGCACCGCACAATTCCCCGCCCATCCCTTTGATCCCCTCTCTGATGATAAGCTGCGTGAAGAATGCGGCGTCTTTGGTGTGATCGGTGTGGCGGATGCCGCGAATTTTGTGGCCCTTGGCCTGCACGCGCTGCAACATCGCGGCCAAGAGGCGGGCGGGATCGTCAGCTATGACCCTGTCGAAGGGTTCAACTCGGCCCGCCGTTTCGGATATGTGCGCGATAATTTCACCAATGCCAGTGTGATGGACACGCTGCCCGGTGCGCTTGCCATCGGCCATGTGCGTTATTCCACGGCAGGCAATAAGGGCAACACGGCAATTCGTGATGTGCAGCCCTTTTTTGGCGAATTCGCCATGGGTGGGGCGGCGATTGCGCATAATGGGAATATCGTCAACGCCGATGAACTGCGCCGCGAATTGATTGAACGCGGGTCCATCTTCCAGTCCTCATCGGACAGTGAGTGCATCATTCACCTGATGGCGCGCAGCTATCAGAAAAATATCCCCGAGCGCATGAAAGACGCGCTGCGCCGCGTAGAGGGCGCGTTTTCGGTTGTGGCCATGACACGCACAAAATTGATGGGTGTGCGCGACCCACTTGGGGTGCGCCCCTTGGTATTGGGCAAAATCGGCGATGGTTACGCGCTTTCCTCCGAAACCTGTGCGCTTGATATCATCGGCGCCGAATTCGTGCGCGAGATCAAGCCCGGTGAGATGGTCGTCATCACCGCGCAGGGCATCGAAAGCTATATGCCCTTCGAGCAGCGTAAATCGCGCTTTTGCATTTTCGAACATGTCTATTTCTCGCGCCCCGACAGTATTTTGGGCGGGCGGTCAGTATATGAAACCCGCCGCCAGATTGGCGTGGAATTGGCGCGCGAAGCCCCTGTTGAGGCAGATCTCGTCTGCCCCGTGCCCGATAGTGGCACGCCTGCGGCCATCGGGTTTGCCCATGAAAGCGGCATCCCGTTTGGCATGGGGATCATCCGCAACCAGTATATGGGCCGCACTTTTATCGAACCCACCGAACAGATCCGCAATATGGGTGTGCGTCTTAAGCTGAACATCAACCGCGCCTTGATTGAAGGCAAGCGGGTGATCTTGGTAGATGACAGCGTTGTGCGCGGCACCACCTCGCAAAAGATCAAAGAAATGATTTTGGACGCAGGCGCGGCCGAGGTGCATTTCCGCATCGCCTCTCCGCCGACAGCATGGCCTTGTTTTTACGGGGTGGACACGCCACAGCGCGACAAGCTTCTTGCGGCGACAATGAGCGCCGAAGAAATGCGCGCCCATCTGGGTGTGGACAGCCTGCGCTTTATCTCGCTTGATGGGCTCTATCGTGCCGTGGGTGAGGCCAAGGGCCGTGACCCCAAAAACCCCACCTATTGCGATGCCTGTTTCTCAGGCGAATATCCTGTGCGCCCCACAGATCAAATCGCCAAAGGTTTTGCCATGAATGAACCCGCCGCTGCTGAATAAACGGCACCATGGCACAAAAGAAAAAGGCCGCTCCGAGGAGCGGCCTTTTTCTTTTGATCTTTACTGCAGATCAGCGGATCGCTTTGCGCAAGTTAAACGCCCCCGCCACAATCAAAGCTGCCAAAAGCGCCTTGACCATATCACCCGCGATGAAGGGCGCCATCCAGCCAGAGAGCAAGGTTGAAGGCTCAACCCCCATGACCAAGGCAGGCCATGCAAGGCCGGGGACATAAAGCGCGGCCGAAGCAACCAGTGCCGCAGCAAAACCAAGGATTGGCTTACGCGCCATGCCACGATCCGCAGCCAGACCCGCGATATAAGCCATCACAACAAAGCCCAGAAGGAAACCACCGGTAGGCCCGAACATATAGGCCAAACCTGCACCGCCATTGGCGAACACAGGCAGCCCCATCGCGCCCTCAACCAAATAGGCCACAAGTGCCGCAACGCCCAAACGCGCGCCCAAGGCGAAAGCAACGGTCAGGATTGCTAAGGTTTGCAGCGTCATTGGAACGGGGAACATCGGCACCGAGATTTGCGCCGCAATCGCAATCACAAGCGAGCCCGCCAAGACCAATGCCGCTTTTTGCGCAAGGCTTGTGGGGGTGGTCAGGGATTTGGTTAGAAAGTCAGAACGGCTCATAAATCGGGCTCCTCAAAGGTTCTGGGGAATTCGCGTTTAAGCTGTTTTCCGCTTGCAGCACGGCAAAGTCAAGCAAAGAGCACGCAAATTACCCACAGCCACCGCAAATCAGGCGCGGCAAAAAACCCTGCTTGCCAAATCGCTGCTTTCATCCCATGTGGGAGGCATGGAAAAGATTTTGTCAGGTAAAATCGCCCTCGTCACAGGGGCATCGCGCGGAATTGGGGCAGCCTCGGCGGAATGGTTGGCCGCTCGCGGCGCTCATGTCGTTGCCGTTGCCCGCACCACGGGCGCTTTGGAAGAATTGGATGACCGCATCCAAGCCAAAGGCGGGCAAGCCACGCTTGCCCCCATGGATATTACCACGGATGCTGCAATGGCGCATTTGTGCCGTTCAATTTTTGATCGGTGGGGGCGCGCCGATATTTGGGTGCATGCGGCCTTTCACGCAACCGCGCTGACCCCTGCCCAGCATATCACGGAAAAAGACCTTGATCGGGCCATCGGCACCAATATCCGCGCAGTATCGCGTTTGATCACCATGATCGCGCCATTGATTGAGCCGTCTGACGACCCGCATGCCGTATTCTTTGACGATACATGGGACGCGAAATTCGCAGGCACCTATGGTATGAGCAAGGCCGCCACCCGCGCCTTGGTGCAAAACTGGCAATCCGAGACGGCAAAGCACGGGCCGAATGTGCATCTGTTACACCCAAATCCCATGCCAACCGCGTTGCGCGCACGGTTTTATCCTGGTGAAGATCGGGAGGGGTTGGCAAAGCCCAGTGACGAAGCCGAACGGCTGTTGCAACCGATCTTCGGCTAAAAGCCGAAGGTCAGCTAATCTTTATCGTCATCTTCTTCGTCCTCGACCGCAGCCGCTTTGGCCTTCGGGGCCACAGGCATGGGACGGGGCGCTTCAACCTCAGGCATTTCTTCGATACGATCTGCCAAGGCCTCGGCGCGGGCGGCAAGCTCGGCCAACCCATCCACCACTTGCGCAGGGATGACCGCCACCTCTGCCGGCGGTTTCGCTGCTTCAAGATCTGCGATTTTCATCTGCGATTTGCGCAAAAGATCCTCAGCCTTGGCCAGCGTCTCTTCCATCGCCTTGATTTTGGTTTGCGCGGCCTCAAGCTCATCGGTTTTGGCAAGGGTTTTATCGGCCAAAAGCAGACCCGCCATCAGCAACATCCGTTCCGCAGACAACCGACCGATCTGACCCGAGACCACAGAGGCCTCGGTGTCCAACATTTTCGCCGCCGCTTTGAGAAGGGGTTCCTCGCCCTCTTGGCAGGCGACTGGGAAATTACGGCCACCGATGGTAATCGTTACATCAGGCATTACGCGCCCCCTTCTTCGGTCACGGTATCAATCTCGGCCAAAATCTGCGCCAGTTCTTGGGCATCGGCGGCGCGCTGCGCCTTGAGCGCACGAATTTCCGCCAAAAGACCAGATTGCAGCAATTCGCGATCAAAATTCCCTTCCGGCGCCTCGCGCAACTCTTCCAAGGTCTCTTGCAGCCTTGCGATTGTTGCGCGCAATTCGCCCAATGTGCTGTTCGTCATCTGAGCGCCCCGATCCTCGAGCGCATCGCGCGCGGCATCACGCTCATCGCGGGCCTCGTTGCGTTCTTCGCGCAAGCGCGCGGCGCGCATCCGCAGGATTTGCACCTCACTCTCGCCCGTGGCTTCGGGTATTGGGGCGGCATCAGATGCGGGCTCGGCTTGGGTGGTAGATTGGGCAAGGTTAGATTTCAGCTGCTCAACCTCGGCACGGGCGGCTGCCAATTCGGCCTTGAGCGCATCCCGCGCGGCCTCGGCCTCAGCGGCCCGCAATTCGGCCCCATCTGTGCTGCCCTGCGCCTGAGCCTCCATCGCTTTAAGCCGTGCCGCCAGATCCAATCGCGTGCGCTGCTCTAGCGCCAATTCCTCGCGCAGATCGGACAGCTCATCCGAGGACGCAGTGCCGTTTGCGGGGGCGCGGGCCTTTCCCATCGCCGCATCAATTCGCGCAAGCGCAGCTGACAGGCGCGCCTCAAGCTGATCGACTTTTTCAATGGCCAAAGGATCGCTCATTTTGCCTCCCCCAATTGCGGGCGTTTGGATCGCCTCATGAAACATTTACGCGGCAGTCGTATCACGCAGACCATGTCAGATCGTGCGGGCCGAATCTGACCCCCTGCGACACATTATGATCCAATTTCGGGAGTTTGGCAGGATTTCTTGATCTAAGGCAACCCTTGCGTCTTTAGCGACCAACAGGACTTGGGCGTGGGCTTCGGGCTTGAACTTTGGTCACGCCCTGCTAAACCCGTGCGCGTTAACGCTCGCACAAGCACTCCCGCAGCCCTCTTCTAGGACATTGATATGGATCTTTCTGCACTTGCCGCCCGCAATCCTGACCATTGGCGCCGCGCCGCCTGTATCCGCACGCTTGCCCTTGACGGGGTGGCCGCCGCGAATTCGGGCCATTCTGGCATGCCGATGGGGATGGCGGATGTTGCGACCGTGCTGTTTGACAAGCACCTCTCTTTTGACGCATCGGCCCCGAACTGGCCAAATCGTGACCGCTTTATTCTGTCGGCGGGCCATGGCTCGATGCTGATCTATGCGCTGCTGTATCTCACGGGTTACAAGCAGATGACATTGGAGCAGATCAAGAATTTCCGTCAGCTGGGCGCCATCACAGCGGGCCATCCTGAATTTGGCCATGTCGAAGGGGTTGAAACGACCACAGGCCCCTTGGGGCAAGGGATTTCCAACGCGGTTGGCTTTGCCATGGCCGAGGAACATCTGCGCGCCACATGGGGCGCAAAGATTATGGATCACTACACCTATTGCATCGCGGGCGATGGCTGCCTGATGGAGGGCATCAGCCAAGAGGCGATCGGTCTTGCAGGGCGTCATGAACTCAGCCGCCTGATTGTGCTTTGGGATGACAATAACATTACCATCGATGGCACGGTTGATATGGCCTGCCGTGTGGATCAGCGCGCGCGCTTTGCCGCCGCAGGGTGGGATGTGTTTGACTGTGACGGCCATGATGCGGCCGATATCGACCGCGCGATCACGGCAGCCAAGGCAAGCCCGCGCCCCGCAATGGTGGCATGCAAAACCCATATCGCAATCGGCTCTGCCGCGCAGGACACCCCCAAGGGCCACGGCGCATTGACCGACCCAAAAGTCGTGGCTGATACCAAGGCCGCCTATGGCTGGACGCATGGGGCCTTTGAAATCCCTGCCGATCTCAAAAACTGGTGGGAAGCTGTCGGCGCAAAAGGCGCCACTGCGCGCGCCGAATGGGAGGCCCGTCTTGCGGCCCTGCCCGCCGCCAAACGGGCCGAGTTTACCCGCGCCTTTGCAGGCGAGGTTCCCGCGAAATTGGGCAATGCGCTGCGCCGCTATAAAAAATCCCTCGCGGATGAGGCGCCCAAAGTGGCGACCCGCAAGGCCAGTGAAATGGCCCTTGCCGTGATCAATCCGATCATGAAAGAGACCTTGGGCGGCTCTGCAGATTTGACTGGGTCGAACAATACCAAAACGGGCGATATGGGGATTTTCAGCCCTGAAAACCGCAAAGGGCGCTATGTCCATTACGGCATCCGCGAGCATGGCATGGCGGCAGCGATGAACGGCATGGCGCTACATGGGGGCGTGCGCCCCTATGGCGGGACATTCTTTACCTTTACCGATTACGCGCGCCCCTCGATGCGACTTTCCGCTTTGATGGGGATTAACGTGGTCTATGTAATGACCCATGACAGCATCGGCGTTGGCGAGGATGGCCCAACCCACCAACCTGTTGAGCATCTCGCCATGATGCGGGCCACGCCAAATTGCCTTGTGATGCGCCCTGCCGATGCGGTGGAAACCGCCGAATGTTGGGAGATTGCGCTGTCGCAACCAAACCGCCCCAGCGTTTTGGCCCTGACCCGTCAAAACCTGCCCACGTTGCGCAGAAAACATGTCTCGCGCAATTTGGCCGCCCAAGGGGCCTATGTTTTGGCCGAGGCCGAAGGCAAGCGTCAGGTGATCTTGATGGCAACAGGGTCGGAAGTCGAAATCGCCATGGCGGCCCGCGACAAGTTGCAGGCCGAAGGTATCGGAACACGGGTTGTCTCGGTGCCGTCTATGGAACTCTTTGCCGAGCAAGACGAAGCCTATCGCAAGCGCGTTCTACCTGCAGGGCCCGTGCGCATTGCAGTTGAGGCCGCTGTGCGTCAGCCTTGGGATCGCTGGTTGTTGGGCGAGCGTGGTCGTGAGGCCAAGGCGGGCTTTGTTGGCATGAACAGTTTTGGCGCTTCTGCACCTGCTGAAGTTCTCTACGAGCATTTCGGCATCACCGCAGAGGCGGTCGTGGCCGAGGCCAAAGCGCGCCTTTAGGCACAGAACCTAAGATGCACAATCGGGCGTGTGGGGGCCTCCTACACGCCCTTTTTCATTGGGAAAAGTGGCAGGATCACCGCAACGACCGGGATCAAACAGGCCCCAACACCCAAGCCCAAAATACCTGACCCGAGGGCGAACACCGCCCATTCCACCAATCCGTGGGCCGAGGCCACAGCATCCGCTGCGGCAAGGCTGAGGTGATGCAGCATCTCCTCTGGGGCGGGCCAACCCAGTTGCGCGGCCCCGTGCAGAAGGATCGCGCCCCCCACCCACAGCATCGCCGCTGTGCCAATTCGGGTGAGCCACAACAGGAAGCTGGGCATCGCGACCACGATCCCCCGCCCCAGACGTTGTAAGGCGGGCGCGCGGTCGGGATGCGCCAAATGCAACCCCACATCATCGGCCTTCACAATGAGGGCGACCGACCCATAGACCAAAGCGGTGATGCCAATCGCCACAAATGCAAGCGCGAAACCCGCATAAATCAGGCTTGGCGCCTCAAGCGCCGAAAGCGCGATGGTCATGATTTCAGCGGAAAGGATGAAATCTGTTTTGATCGCACCTTTAACACGCGCCTCTTCTAAATGAGCGGGGTCGCTTGCCGCAGGATCGCGCGTCTCAGAATGCGGACGAAAGGCATGAAGGATTTTTTCCGCCCCCTCGTAACACAAATAAGCCCCTCCCATCATCAACAGCGGCGGAATCGCCCAAGGGGCGAATTGCGACAACAGAAGCGCCACAGGCAAAAGGATCACCAATTTATTGACAATCGAGCCGCGCGCAATCTTCCAAACAATCGGCAATTCACGCTCTGGCGAAAACCCTGTGAGATATTTGGGGGTGACGGCCGCGTCATCAATCACCGCGCCTGCGGCCTTTGCCCCTGCTTTGGCTGCTTGTGCCGCGATATCGTCCACGGACGCCGCCGCAACCTTGGTCAAAGCCGCGACATCATCCAACAGCGCCAATAATCCGCTCATTCACCCCATTCCTTTTGCAGCCAACAGCCGCCTCTAGCATAGCGGCACGGCATGTTCGCGCAACCGTTCGCGCTAACATCGGATGTTTTCGCTAACATTATGAAAATTCGTCATTTTTTCCTTGGGGATCGGGCGCGGCTTTTGTATGCGGTCAAGCAAGAGCGCAAATCGGATCGGAGACAGGATCATGACCATCACCCTTGGCATCAATGGATTTGGCCGCATCGGGCGGTGCACCCTTGCCCATATCGCAGAGGCTGCACGCAACGATGTGCAAGTGGTCAAAATCAACGCGACTGGCCCGCTTGAGACAAATGCGCATCTTCTGAAATATGACAGCGTGCATGGCCGTTTTGGCGGTGAGGTGCGCCTGACCGAGGACACAATGGATTTGGGCCAAGGCCCGATTAAAGTCTTTTCCACCTACGACCCACAAGAGCTGGATTGGGAAGGCTGCGATGTCGTTCTCGAATGCACCGGCAAGTTCAACAATCGTGACGCGGCAGCGGTGCATTTGACCCGCGGCGCAAAGCGGGTTTTGGTCTCCGCCCCCGCGAAACAAGCCGATAAAACCATCGTCTATGGCGTGAACCACCGCGATCTGCGCGAAGATCATCATGTGGTCTCGAACGGGTCTTGCACCACGAATTGCTTGGCCCCTTTGGCAAAAGTGCTGAATGACGCGATTGGTATTGAACGCGGGATCATGACCACGATCCACAGCTACACAGGCGATCAGCCCACACTAGACCGCCGCCACTCCGATCTTTACCGCGCGCGTGCCGCTGCGATGGCGATGATCCCCACATCGACTGGTGCCGCAAAAGCGCTGAAAGAAGTTCTGCCTGAACTCGAAGGTCGGTTGGATGGTACGGCCATGCGGGTTCCGACACCGAATGTCTCTTGCGTTGATCTGACCTTTGAGGCGGGGCGCGATACATCGGTGGAGGAGGTCAACCAAATCATGCGCGATGCGGCCGAGGGCCATATGCGCAGCGTCTTGGCCTATGATCCAGAACCCAAGGTTTCGATTGATTTCAATCACACCACGCATAGCTCGATTTTTGCGCCAGACCAGACAAAGGTCATCGGTGGGCGCACGGTTCGGGTTTTGGCATGGTATGACAATGAATGGGGATTTTCGGCGCGTATGGCGGATGTCTCTGCTGCCATGGGGCGTCTGATCGCCTGACCCCCTGTCCTAAGGGACGACCTTTTGCAAAACCCAGCCATGATGCATGGCTGGGTTTTTGCTTTTTCACCCCCTGAACGGCCTAAACCCTAGTTATAATGACCCCAACCACAGATCGAACTCTGCCATCTATAACCCGCGTCCAATGGTGATTGGGGCAATTTCCTCTCAAATCCTTTCTCACGAGGCCGCCACAAACAGGTGGGCCGTTCACCACAGCAGAAAGGAAATCCACATGTCTTTTATCAAAACATCGACCTTTGTCGCAGCACTGGCCCTGACCACCGCCCTGCCTTTGGCGGCACAGGCCTCTGGCTACGAGCGTCTGACTGAAGAGCAGCGCGCAAACATCACCGCCGCCATGACCGAACAGGGCTATGAGACCCGCAAGATCGACATGGAAGATGGCATGATCGAAGTTTACGCCCTCAAGGATGGCGAACGCTTTGAGCTGTATCTCAATGACAATCTGGAAATCATCCGCGTGTCCCGCGGCGATTAATCCCGACCCTGTCCGCGCGCGCGTTTTGCAGCCCCCTCCCCAGTGTCTGCAAAACGCGCCTCTGCCCCCATCGCTGAGGATATGACATGTCACATACGAAAAGTTACAAAATCTGGGATCCGCTGATCCGCCTATTTCATTGGAGCCTTGTGATTGGCTTTGCATCGAATGCGCTGATCACTGACCCCGAAAGCAACCTGCACGAATATATCGGCTATGCGATTGCAGGGCTGATTGCCTTTCGCCTGATTTGGGGGCTGATTGGCACGAAATATGCGCGGTTTTCTTCCTTCATGCCATCGCGCGGGTCAATCAACACCCAGCTAGACGACATCATCACCGCGCGCCGCAGCACCCATTTGGGGCATTCGCCGCTTGGGGCCTTGATGATCTTTAATCTCATCGCAACCATTATCGGCATCGCGATCACAGGCTATATGATGACCACCGTGACCTTTTGGGGCATCGGATGGGTGGAAGAAACACATGAAATTCTCGTGACTTGGGCGGAACTTTCTATCGTTCTGCACATCGCTGCCGTATTGTGGGAGTCGCGCCGCACGGGTGTAAATCTTGCCCGCGCCATGGTGACAGGCATCAAAGCCATCCCCGAGACAGTCAAAATCAAATAGGGACGCGATCCATGCAGAAGCAGCCCATTTTCCTCGGCCTTTTAATTTTGGGGCAGGTGGCCTCTATCCTGTTTTTCATGACGGATGTGATCACCGATGCGCAGAGTTTGGGGCGCTTCTGGTATCTAGATCAACATTTCCGGGTGGAATTGATCGCGGCTTTGCTGCTGACCGCAGCGGTCGCGATTGAAACCCGATATCTGAGCCATTTGGTGGCCCATGCGCGGCGAATGGAGAAACAACTGTCCACCGCCGCTATGGCCTTTCATGATGTGGTGGACGCCCATTTCAACGAATGGGGGCTGACCACATCTGAAAAGGATGTCGCGCATTTCATGGTCAAGGGCTGCTCTATTGCAGAAATCTCTGATTTGCGCGGCACAGCCGAGGGCACAGTCAAAAGTCACATGAACGCAATCTACCGCAAAGCAGGCGTCACCAATCGCGGCGAGCTTTTAAGCCTGCTGATCGAAGATTTAATGCAAGCCGAACGCCCGTAATCTTTGGGCACGCGCGGCGTCACCACCATCTTCCCCCCGGCCAGAAATTTGTTTAGACTTAATTTTTATGACAAATATGATTGCAATCTGGCTGGGTGTTTTAATCCTTTGCATCATCGCAGTGGATTTTCTTTTTCTAGATGCGGCAGGCCTCGTTTTTCTTGGCAAAGATTTGATCCATATCCTCGATAAAATGGCGTTCTGGCGATATAGATCCCCTTTCCTTTTCGCGGCTAAGGGACTATACCACCCGCAACTGTTACCGCTAACAATGCCATGCTTGGCGCACTGGAGGGGATTATGGCTGTTAAAGTTGCCATTAATGGGTTTGGTCGGATTGGACGCAACGTGCTGCGCGCGATCATCGAGTCGGGCCGCACCGATATTGAGGTGGTCGCAATCAATGATCTGGGGCCCGTTGAAACCAACGCGCATCTTTTGCGTTTTGACAGCGTGCATGGCCGCTTTCCCGCCGAAGTGAAAACAACCGAGACGACCATTGACGTGGGTCGTGGCCCAATTGAGGTCACCGCCATTCGCAACCCCGCTGAATTGCCATGGGGCCATATTGATATCGTCTTGGAATGCACGGGCATTTTCACCGACCGCGACAAGGCCGCCGTGCATCTTGAAAACGGGGCTTCCCGTGTCTTGGTTTCGGCCCCCTCAAAAGGGGCGGATAAGACCATCGTTTACGGGGTAAACCACGGCACGTTGACAAAGGACGACATCATCGTCTCCAACGCCTCTTGCACCACGAACTGCCTCAGCCCTGTGGCCTTCGCGATCCACAATGCCATCGGCATTTCGCGCGGCTTTATGACAACGATCCACAGCTACACAGGCGATCAGCCCACCTTGGACACGATGCACAAAGACCTCTATCGCGCCCGCGCCGCCGCGATGAGCATGATCCCCACCTCAACAGGGGCCGCGCGCGCCGTTGGTTTGGTTTTGCCCGAATTGAATGGCAAACTGGACGGGGTCGCAATCCGCGTGCCGACACCGAATGTCTCGGTTGTTGACCTGACCTTTGAGGCGGCCCGCGCCACATCAGTTGAAGAAATCAACGAGGCGGTGATCAAGGCGGCCAATGGCCCGCTTAAGGGAATTTTGGGCGTAACGGATCAGCCCAATGTTTCGATGGATTTCAACCATGATCCCCGCTCCTCGATCTTCCATTTGGATCAGACCAAGGTGATGGATGGCAATATGTGCCGCGTTCTAAGTTGGTATGATAATGAATGGGGTTTCTCAAACCGCATGGCCGATACGGCCGTAGCGATGGGAAAACTGATCTAAAGATAAAAAGGCGCGGAACACCGCGCCTTTTTGTTTGCCAAAAAATTGACCTTTGCGCTGGAAAAGTCTAGCGCAAAGAAGTCTATATTTCCCAAATATTGGAGGCCGCAAATGGGCTGGAACACCTTGGATGATTTCGATCTTGCGGGCAAAACGGTGCTGACCCGTGTCGACATCAACGTGCCCATGGAAAATGGCCGCGTCACAGATGCGACACGGATTGAGAAGATCATCCCCACGATCCGCGACATCCGTGCGAAAGGTGGCCGCACGGTTCTTTTGGCCCATTTTGGCCGCCCAAAAGGTCGCCCCGTTCCAGAAATGAGCCTTGCGCAATTGACGCCTGCCCTTGAGGCCGCGCTGGGGCATGAGGTGATTTTCATCGAAACCCCAAGCCGCGCCGCGATTGAGGCAACCCCCACAGATGCTGTGATCTTGGTTGAGAACACTCGCTTTTCCCCGATGGAGGAGGCAAACGATCCGCAAATGGCGCAATTCCTTGCAGGGCTTGGTGACATTTACTGCAATGACGCTTTTTCAGCGGCACATCGGGCTCATGCCTCGACCGAAGGTGTCGCGCATTTGCTGCCCTCTTGCGCAGGCCGTCTGATGGCTGCGGAATTGGCCGCATTGGAAGCCGCGCTTGGCACCCCTGCCCGCCCTGTTATGGCCGTTGTTGGCGGGGCAAAAGTCTCGACCAAGCTGGATCTTCTGCACAATCTGGTGGGTAAGGTGGATCGCCTCGCAATCGGGGGCGGCATGGCCAATACGTTTTTGGCGGCACAAGGCCATGATGTCGGCGCATCTTTGTGCGAACATGATCTGGCGCAAACGGCGCGCGACATTTTGGATCACGCAAAAACCACGGGTTGCGCCATCATTTTGCCAAGCGATGTGGTCATCGCCCGCGAATTCAAATCGGGTGCTGCGCATGAGGTGGTTGCAAGCACGGCCGTGCCCAAGGATGCAATGATTTTGGATGCAGGCCCGAACAGTGTGGCAGCCATTATTGCCCAGATTGAAACTTCAAAAACCTTGATCTGGAACGGCCCGCTTGGCGCCTTTGAACTTAGCCCCTTTGACGCGGCCACGAACGCGGCCGCACAAGCGGCAGCGCAAGCCACCCAAGCAGGCCATCTGATTTCTGTCGCAGGTGGCGGGGATACGGTCGCGGCCCTCAATAAATCGGGCGCGGCAGAGCATTTCACCTACATCTCAACCGCAGGCGGTGCCTTCCTTGAATGGATGGAGGGTAAAACCCTCCCAGGTGTTGCGGCGCTGGGGGCCTGACCCCCTAAATTTAGTGCTATAAATATCTGACTCTAAATATAAAAAAAATCGAATCAGGGGGATTCCCTTTTCGATTGGGATATGCGAATCTGCCCGCACGATATCGGCACAAATTCAAAGAATGCCGAATTGATGAGGCAGTAACGCATGTCGAAGACACGCAAACTTTCCCTTGCGGGGGCAGTTCTTCAAATCACGCTGATTTTGGTCGGTGGGTATTTTGGGCTTGCCGCGATCCAAGGGGACTCGGGCCTGTTTGAGCGCATCCAAATCGAAGCGGAAGCCGATGAGCTGCGTGTCGAATTGGCGGCGTTGCAGGCCGAAACAGCCCATCTTGAGACGCTGACACGGCGCATGTCGGACACGTTCCTCGACCTTGACCTTCTGGATGAGCAAGCCCGCGAAATCCTCGGCTATCTGCGCGCGGATGAGATCGTCCTGCGTTAAGGTGCAAAAAACCCCTTCAACCGCCGCATTCCGCCTTGCCCCCATGGGATGGGCTTCTTAACACTATGGCGAGATCGGATGAAAACAGGGGAGATCACCATGCGCACCAAAGCAGCCGTAGCCCTAAAAGCGGGCGAACCATTGACCGTGATGGAGGTCGAATTGGACGGCCCGAAGGCGGGCGAGGTCTTGGTGGAAATCAAAGCCACAGGCATTTGCCATACGGATGAATTTACCCGCTCGGGCGCCGACCCTGAGGGGATTTTCCCTGCTATTCTTGGCCATGAAGGTGCAGGCATTGTGGTTGAGGTGGGCGAAGGCGTGACCACCCTGAAACCTGGTGATCATGTGATCCCCCTCTACACGCCTGAATGTCGGCAATGCGCATCCTGCCGCTCAGGCAAGACCAACCTTTGCACCGCCATTCGCAACACCCAAGGTCAGGGGCTGATGCCTGATGGCACAACACGGTTTAAGATGCTCGATGGCACGCCGATTTATCACTATATGGGCTGCTCAACCTTCGCCAATCACACAGTGCTGCCCGAGATCGCATTGGCCAAAGTGCGCGATGACGCGCCGTTTGACAAAATCTGCTACATTGGCTGCGGCGTGACCACGGGTATTGGCGCGGTGATCAACACCGCAGGGGTCGAGATCGGATCAACAGCCGCCGTGTTTGGCCTTGGCGGCATCGGCTTGAACGTCATTCAAGGCCTGCGCATGGCAGGTGCAGATATGATCATCGGCGTTGATCTCAATGATGGCAAGGAGGAGATGGCGCGCAAATTCGGCATGACCCATTTCATCAACCCATCAAAGATCGAAGGCAGCGTTGTGCAGGAAATTGTAAACCTCACCAAGCGCGGCGATGACCAGATCGGTGGCGTGGATTATTCCTTTGACGCCACAGGCAATGTCAAAGTGATGCGCGATGCGTTAGAATGCAGCCACCGTGGGTGGGGTGTTTCCGTCATCATCGGCGTTGCCCCCGCAGGGGCCGAGATCAGCACGCGGCCCTTCCAACTTGTGACAGGACGCGTCTGGAAAGGCACGGCCTTTGGCGGCGCGAAAGGGCGCAGCGATGTGCCAAAATTTGTCGATTGGTATATGGATGGTAAGATCGAAATTGATCCGATGATCACCCATAAATTGACACTTGATCAAATCAATGAGGGGTTTGATCTCATGCATGAGGGCAAATCCATCCGCGCGGTGGTGGAATTCTGATGCAGGTAATCAGCGAAAATCGTGCATTTGGCGGCAAGCAAATTGTCGCCAAGCACCTGTCAGATGCGTGCAACTGCGAAATGACCTTTGCCGTTTATCTGCCACCACAGGCCGAAGACGGGCCTGTGCCCGTGTTGTATTACCTGTCAGGTCTGACCTGCACACATGAGAATGCCATGACCAAAGCGGGCGCCCAAGCATGGGCGGCAGAGTATGGCATTGCCGTAGTCTTTCCCGACACCAGCCCGCGTGGCGAAGGCGTTGCCAATGACGAGGCCTATGATCTGGGCCAAGGTGCAGGGTTCTATGTCAATGCGACCGAAGCCCCTTGGGCCGCACATTTTAAGATGTGGGATTACATCGCAGAAGAATTGCCTGCCTTGATTGATGCGGAATTTCCCATTGACGGCACCCGCGCGGGCATCACGGGCCATTCAATGGGCGGGCATGGGGCGCTAACCCTTGCCATGACCTATCCTGAACGATTCAAAAGCCTTTCTGCCCTTGCACCAATCGCCAACCCCACCCAATCAGATTGGGGGAAAAAGCAGCTTGCCGCCTATTTGGGGCCAGACCAGGGCCATTGGGCCGCGCATGATGCAAGTCTTTTGATGGCTACACGGGGCTATCCGAGTGACATCTTGATTGACCAAGGCGGCGCAGATCAATTCCTTGAGCTGCTGCGCCCTGCCAGTTTGGTCCATGCCATGACAGAGCGCGCGCAACCTCATGTGATGCGGATGCATGAGGGCTATGATCACAGCTATTTCTTTATTGCGTCTGTAATCGAAGACCACATTCGTTGGCACGCTGAACGGCTGTAAAAATAGCAGAAATTTGCGCAAAAACCCTTGGGCCGAATTCCCCCTACCCTTTCCCCTGACTTTTGTGATAAAGAATAGTTCAACGTTAAACTATTCTTTCGAATGGGAGGGCCCAAGGATATGGCCGCGAAACGACCGACCCCCGCATCGAGCGGAAAAACCAAAGCGAAATCAAATGTTTCGCCTGATGAATTGAAAAAATTCTATCGCGAAATGTTGCTGATCCGCAGATTCGAAGAAAAAGCAGGTCAGCTTTACGGCATGGGTTTGATCGGTGGTTTTTGCCATCTCTATATTGGGCAAGAGGCGGTTGTTGTCGGCCTTGAGGCTGCGGCCAGCGAAGGTGACAAACGGATCACCTCCTATCGCGACCACGGGCACATGTTGGCCTGCGGGATGGACGCCAAGGGTGTTATGGCCGAATTGACGGGCCGCATCGGGGGCTATTCCAAGGGCAAAGGCGGCTCGATGCATATGTTCTCGAAAGAGAAACATTTCTACGGCGGCCACGGCATCGTGGGCGCGCAGGTGCCGTTGGGTGCAGGTTTGGCCTTCTCGGACAAATATCGCGGCAGTGATCGCGTCACCTTCACCTATTTCGGCGATGGTGCAGCCAACCAAGGTCAGGTCTACGAGACCTATAACATGGCCGAGCTGTGGTCGCTGCCCGTTGTTTTCGTGATCGAGAACAACCAATACGCGATGGGCACCTCGGTGCAGCGTTCAACAAAATCCCCAAGCCTATGGGAGCGCGGCGCGGCCTATGGGATCGCGGGCGAAGAGGTTGACGGGATGGATGTTCTGGCGGTCAAAGATGCGGGGCAACGCGCCGTTGCCTACTGCCGCGCGGGCAAAGGCCCTTACATTCTTGAGGTCAAAACCTATCGCTATCGCGGACATTCGATGTCTGACCCCGCAAAATATCGCACCCGCGAAGAAGTGCAGGAAATGCGCGAAAAGCGCGATGCGATTGAACATGTCCGCCAATTGTTGCTGACGGGCGGTCACGCCTCTGAGGACGACCTCAAGGCGATTGATAAAGAAATCAAAGACATCGTGAATGAGGCCGCCGAATTCTCCAAAGAAAGCCCTGAGCCTCCTTTGGATGAATTGTGGACAGATATTTACGCGGACGCGTGAGCGGAAGGAGAGGATAAACCAATGGCAACCGAAATTTTGATGCCCGCCCTTTCGCCAACGATGGAAGAAGGCACTTTGGCCAAATGGCTGGTTAAGGAAGGCGACACCGTGCAAGCGGGTGATATTCTCGCAGAGATTGAAACCGACAAGGCCACAATGGAATTCGAGGCGGTCGATGAAGGCGTGATCGGCAAGATCCTTGTGGCTGAAGGCACCGAAGGGGTGAAGGTCAACACCGCCATCGCCATCATCGGCGAAGCGGACGAAGATATGAGCGCGACCCCTACGGCAGCCTCCCCCGCCCCTGCGGCCCCCGTTGCAGAAGCGGCACCTGCCGCGCCTGCGGCCGCGGCCCCTGCGGCACCCGTAGCAGATCAAAGCCCCGATTGGCCCGAAGGCACGCCGATGAAAACGCAAACCGTGCGCGAAGCGTTGCGCGATGCCATGGCCGAAGAAATGCGCGGCAATGACAACGTGTTCTTGATGGGCGAAGAGGTCGGTGAATATCAAGGTGCCTATAAGATCAGCCAAGGTTTGTTGGATGAGTTCGGCGCAAAACGCGTGATCGACACCCCCATCACTGAGCATGGCTTTGCAGGGATCGCGGTTGGTGCGGCCTTTGGCGGGCTGAACCCCATCGTGGAGTTCATGACCTTTAACTTTGCCATGCAGGCGATTGACCAGATCATCAACTCGGCGGCAAAGACGCTTTATATGTCGGGCGGTCAGATGGGCTGTCCGATCGTGTTCCGTGGCCCGAACGGCGCCGCCGCCCGCGTGGGCGCACAGCACAGCCAAGATTACGCCGCATGGTATGCGCATATTCCAGGCCTCAAGGTGGTGCAGCCTTATACCGCCGCAGATGCCAAGGGCCTTTTGAAACAGGCTATCCGAGATCCGAACCCCGTGATTTTCCTTGAGAATGAAATTCTCTACGGCAAAACCTTTGAGGTGCCAGATCTGCCCGATTTCACCATTCCGTTTGGCAAGGCAAAAATTGCCCGTGCAGGGGATGATGTGACCCTCGTGTCCTTCGGGATCGGCATGACATACGCCATGGAGGCCGCCGAACGACTGGCCGCCGAGGGCATTTCTGCTGAGGTGATCGACCTGCGCACATTGCGCCCCTTGGATTACGGCACGGTTTTGGCCTCTGTTCAAAAAACCAACCGCTGCGTGACGATTGAAGAAGGCTTCCCTGTGGCCTCCATCGGCAATCACATCTCGGCATATCTGATGCAGAACGCCTTTGATTATCTCGATGCGCCCGTGATCAATTGCACGGGCAAAGATGTGCCAATGCCCTATGCGGCGAACCTTGAGAAACTGGCCCTTGTCACCACCGATGAAGTGGTCGCAGCGGTCAAATCTGTAACCTATCGCTAAGGAGGGGCTGATTATGGCAACCGAAATTCTAATGCCCGCCCTGTCGCCCACAATGGAAGAGGGCACATTGGCGAAATGGTTGGTCAAAGAGGGCGACACTGTGCAAGCAGGCGACCTCTTGGCCGAGATTGAAACCGACAAAGCCACGATGGAATTCGAGGCCGTGGATGAAGGCGTGATTGGCAAGATCCTTGTGGCTGAGGGCACCGAAGGGGTGAAGGTCAACACCGCCATCGCCATCATCGGTGAAGCGGGCGAGGATATGAGCGCGGCACCCGCCGCTGCGGCCCCTGCCCCTGCGGCATCTGCACCCCCTGCCACACCTGCAACCCCCACCCCTGCACCTGCGGCCCCTAAGGCAGAAGGCGCACGGGTTTTTGCCTCACCGCTTGCGCGGCGGATTGCGGCGGAAAAGGGCATCGACCTGACCCAAGTGAAGGGCACAGGCCCACATGGGCGGATCGTGAAGGCCGATGTCGAAAGCGGCAAGGCGGTTGCATCTGCCCCCACGGCGACAGCGGCACCTGCGCAAAGCGCGCCCGCTCTGCCTGCCTCGCCTGGTGCAGATCAGATCAAGAAAATCTACGAAGGCCGCGATTATGAAGAAGTGGCCTTGGATGGGATGCGCAAAACTGTTGCCGCGCGCCTCACCGAAGCCAAGCAAACCATCCCGCATTTCTATCTGCGCCGCGATATTCGGATCGACAACTTACTTGCCTTCCGCGGCCAGCTAAACGCGCAATTGGCTGCGCGCGATGTCAAGCTTTCGGTCAATGATTTCATCATCAAGGCCTGTGCCCTTGCTCTGCAGGAAGTGCCAGATGCCAATGCGGTTTGGGCGGGGGATCGTATCCTCAAGCTGAAACCGTCTGATGTTGCGGTGGCTGTGGCAATTGAAGGTGGGCTGTTCACGCCTGTCCTCAAAGATGCGGATCAAAAATCCCTGTCGCGCTTGTCGGCTGAGATGAAGGATCTGGCCGCACGCGCGCGGTCCAAGAAACTCGCCCCGCATGAATATCAGGGCGGCAGTTTCGCAATTTCCAATTTGGGTATGTTCGGGGTCGATAATTTCGATGCTGTTATCAACCCGCCCCATGGCGCGATTTTGGCGGTTGGTGCAGGGGTGAAAAAGCCTGTCGTCAGCGAGGATGGCGCGGTGCAAGTGGCGACTGTGATGTCGGTCACGCTTTCCGTGGATCACCGCGCGATTGATGGCGCACTTGGGGCAGAATTACTGGCCTCGATTGTGCGCAATCTGGAAAACCCAATGGCGATGCTGGCCTAACAGCTTCCGACATTCGGATAAGGGCGCGCAGGGTGAAAGCCTTGCGCGCCTTTTTATTTGGGCAATTCAATCTCGCGCCATGCGGCAGGGGGCAGGTCACCCAAAACCCAATCCCCGATTTGCCACCGAATAAGTCGTAAAACAGGCAAACCCACATGGGCGCACATCCGCCGCACTTGGCGGTTGCGTCCCTCGGTAATGGTAAGGCGCAGCCAATGATCTGGCACAGTTTGACGATAACGCACAGGCGGCACACGCGGCCAGAGCCAGTCAGGCTCGGCCACCTGCGCAACTTCGGCAGGGCGTGTTGGCCCATCTTTTAGTGTAACCCCTGCGCGCAATGCGGCAACGGCATCGGGGTTTGGCGCGCCCTCTACCATCGCATAATAGGTCTTTGGCAATTTGGCGGCAGGAATTGTGATCTGCGCTTGCAGTCGGCCATCATTGGTCAGCAACAGCAGCCCTTCGCTGTCGCGATCCAACCGACCCGCAGGATAAAGGCCAGGCAGATCTAAAAAATCAGAAAGCCCCCGCCAATGACCATCGGGCGAAAATTGGCTGAGGACATCCATGGGCTTGTTAAAAGCCACAAGCCGCCGTGGCCCCTCAAGCGTCTTGCGGGGGCGCGGCCGATTTGTGCGCCGCCTCAATGCGCCTCGGCCCAATTTTTACCCTGCCCTGCATCCACGACCAACGGCACAGATAGATGCAAAACGGGGCTTGCCGCGCTTTCCATAACATCGCGGGCGCGGGCAATCAGGACGTCCACCGCGCCCTCATCCACCTCAAAGACCAATTCATCATGCACCTGCAACAACATGGTTGCAGGTAAATCTGCGATTGCCTGATCCATGCGGATCATCGCGCGGCGGATAATATCGGCCGCGGTGCCTTGGATCGGCGCGTTGATGGCCGCGCGCTGCGCAAAGCCTGCGGCGGGGCCTTTCGCCTCGATATCGGGTGTATGAATTTTGCGGCCAAACAAGGTTTGCACATAGCGGTGCGATTTGGCGAATTCCTTGGTCGCGGTCATATAATCACGGATGCCCGGGAAACGCTCAAAATAGCGGTCGATAAACCCTTGCGCCTCGGCGCGTGGTATCCGCAAATTGCGCGCAAGACCAAAGCCAGAAATGCCATAAATGACCCCAAAATTGATTGCCTTGGCCTGACGGCGAATGCCAGAGGTCATTTGATCCAGTGGGATGCCGAACATTTCAGATGCGGTTGCAGCGTGAATGTCTTGCCCTTCGCGGAAGGCCTGTTTCAATGCATCAATCCCTGCAATCTCGGCCAAAATGCGCAATTCGATTTGGCTATAATCCAAACTGACCAAAACGCGCCCCTCAGGGGCCACAAAGGCCTCGCGGATGCGGCGACCTTCTTCGCTGCGGATGGGAATATTTTGCAGGTTCGGATCGGTTGAGGCCAGACGGCCCGTATTCGCGCCCGCAATGACGTAGGAGGTATGCACGCGGCCCGTCTCGGGGTTGATATGATCTTGCAACGCATCGGTATAGGTCGATTTCAGCTTGGCAATCTGGCGCCAATCCAACAGGCGCGCAGGCAATTCGTGACCTGCGGCGGCGAGATCCTCGAGGATATCCGCCCCCGTGGAATAAGCCCCCGTCTTACCCTTTTTGCCCCCTTCAAGGCCCATCTTGTCGAACAAGATTTCACCAAGCTGTTTGGGGCTCGCCAGATTAAACGCCTCGCCCGCCAATTCATGCGCTTCGGCCTCGAGCGCCGCCATTTTCTGCGCAAAGGCGTTTGACATTCGGCTCAGCACATCGCGGTCAACGCAGACCCCTGCCATTTCCATACGCGCCAAAACGGGCACAAGTGGGCGTTCTAGCGTTTCATAAACCCGTGTCACCTGCACCTGATGCAACTGAGGCTTGAACACCTGCCACAGGCGCAAGGTGATATCGGCATCCTCCGCCGCATAAGGGGCTGCATCCTCAATCTTGACCAAGTCAAAGGTGATTGCGGCCTTGCCCGCCCCAAGCAGGGTTTTAATCGGGATCGGTTCATGATCGAGATAGCGCGCAGAGAGCGCATCCATCCCATGCCCGTGCAACCCGCCATGCAGCGCATAAGACATCAACATCGTGTCATCAATTGGCGCGACCTTGATCCCGTATCGGGCCAAGATTTTCGCGTCATACTTCATATTTTGCCCGATTTTGATGATGGCCTCATCCTCGAACACGGAACGCAATGCATCTAGGGCTGTGGCAAGCGGCATTTGCCCCTCGACCAATGCGGCGCTGCCAAAGAGATCATCCCCGCCCGCGCGGTGTTGCAGCGGGATATAACAGGCGTGCCCTGCCTTTGTGGCCAAGGACACGCCAACCAATTCGGCGCGCATTTCATCTAGGGCGGTTGTCTCGGTATCAATCGCAATGAACCCTTGCGCGCGCGCCGCCTCAAGCCATGGGGTGAGGGCCTCAAGCGTTGTGATTGTCTCATACTGGCCATGATCAAAGGCAGGGAATTCTGGTGTGGCAGGGGCCGCCCCGCCCGAAGGCGCAGGGGCCGCGGCGCTCGTCTGAATTTCAGGGGCCTCAACCCCCAAATGATCCGCGACACGCTTGGTCAGGCTGCGAAACTCCATCGCGGCCAGAAATTGCATCAGCGTCTCTGGTTCGGGGTCTTTAACCTCTAAATCGTCAAGAGTGATCTCAAGCGGCACTTGATCATCGAGACTGACCAATTGCCGCGACAATCGAATTTGATCGGCAAATTCAATCAGCGCTTCGCGCCGCTTGGGCTGTTTGATTTCCTCGGCCCGCGCCAGAAGCGTGTCCAAATCGCCATATTCATTAATCAAAAGCGCGGCTGTTTTAATTCCGATGCCAGGCGCGCCGGGAATATTGTCAACACTATCCCCCGCCAAGGATTGCACATCAATCACCCGCTCAGGCCCGACCCCAAATTTTGCAAAAACACCTTCGGCATCAATGCGCGCATTTTTCATCGCATCGAACATCTCGACCCCACCGCCGACAAGCTGCATCAGGTCTTTATCCGATGAGATAATCGTGCAGCGCCCCCCTGCCTCGCGCGCTTGCCGCGCAAGGGTGGCGATGATGTCATCCGCCTCGTATCCCTCCAACTCCAGACAGGCGAGGTTGAACGCCCGCGTGGCCTCGCGGGTCAGCGGCATTTGCGGGCGCAAATCCTCGGGCATAGCATCACGATTGGCTTTGTAGAGATCGTATAGATCATTGCGGAACGTGTGGCTGCCTTTGTCAAACACCACCGCCGCATGGGTCGGCCCGTCAGAGCCGCCATTCTCAACAATCATTTTCAAAAGCATATTGCAAAAGCCCGACACCGCCCCGATGGGCAGGCCATCGGATTTGCGCGTCAGCGGCGGCAGCGCGTGATAGGCCCGAAAAATAAAGGCCGAGCCATCGACGAGATGAAGGTGGCACCCTTTGCTAAATCCGCTCATATTCACACCGCGCTTGTTTCTGGGGTCTTGCTTCCCCTGTTCTAGCGCAGCATCAGGCGGGATGCGACCCGAAAGCGGTGCTTAGGACTTGGCCTTTTTGGCGGCGCTTTCGTGAATGAACATTTTGTCACAATAGCCACATTCGACACGGCCCGTTTCATGCGGAATGGACAGCCAAACCCGTGGATGACCCAAGGCCCCCTGCCCGCCATCGCAGGCCACACGCCATTGGCTGACAATCTCGGTTTCTGGGGCGTCCATGGTCATTGAGCCGTTCCTCCTGTCCTGTCTGTCTGCGCGCGATGCGCGCGCGGGATGCTTGCCCTAGCCGTAGCATAGGCTTACATCTGCCTCATATCGCAGTTTGCCTCTCATCGGGCAAGAGGAGACAGGACAATGCCACGCGAAAACGCCATCGAGTTGCGCAATTTGCGCAAGACCTACGCGGCCAGTGCGCGCAGCCCTGCCAAAGAGGCACTGAAGGGCGTTGATCTCGACATTCCGCGCGGGTCTATTTTTGGGCTCTTGGGGCCAAATGGCGCGGGCAAATCCACAATGATCAATATTTTGGCGGGGCTTGTGACCAAGACCTCAGGCCAAGTGACAATTTGGGGGTTTGATCAGGACAAAAACCCGCGCCAATCGCGCGCCTCTATCGGGGTGATGCCCCAAGAATTGAACATCGACCCGTTTTTCACCCCCCGCGCGGCATTGGATGTGCAGGCAGGGTTATATGGGATGCCAAAATCGCAACGCGATGTTGAGGGGGTTTTGCGCCTCATCGGGCTTGAGGATAAGGCCGAAGCCTATGCCCGCACCCTATCAGGTGGGATGCGGCGCAGATTGCTGCTTGGCAAGGCATTGATTCATAACCCCCATGTGCTGGTTTTGGATGAACCAACCGCAGGGGTCGATATTGAATTGCGTCAAATGTTATGGGCCAATGTGCGCCGCCTGAATGAAGAGCGCGGCATGACCATCATTCTCACCACCCATTACCTCGAAGAGGCCGAGGAGATGTGCGATGAAATCGCCATCATCAACCATGGCGCGGTGATCGCACGCGACCGCACCGAAAACTTACTGGCGCAGATGGATCAAAAAAGCCTCGTGATCTTGCCAGAAGGGCCAAGCGATGCTGTCACCGCCCCGCAAGGCGTAACACTTGAGCGGCGCAGCGATGGCGCATTGGTCTTTAGCTATAGCCGCGCCAAAACTAGCCCTGCCGCGATTTTAGACAGTCTGCGGGTTGCGGGCGTGGGCATTCGTGACGTGAAAACCCAAGAACCCGATTTGCAGGATGTCTTTGTCTCGCTCACGCAATCAGCCTGAGCGCTTCGCCAACAAGGGCCCCAAAGCTGCCCCACCCAAAAGATGCAGGTGATAATGCGGCACTTCTTGTCCACCATGATCGCCCGCGTTGGAGATGACGCGGTAGCCCTGCCCGCCTTCAGCCAAGGACAGGCCAAGCTCTTTGCACAGCCGCCCCGTTAGGCGCACAAAATCCAAGATTTCCGCGTCTGACGCGTTTTGTGCAAAATCATCATAGGTCACATAGGCCCCTTTCGGGATCACCAGAATATGGGTCGGCGCCTGTGGCCCGATATCGTGAAAGGCCAAACAATGATCAGTCTCGGCGACCGTGTTGTTTGGAATTTCCCCGCGCAGGATTTTGGCAAAGATATTCTGCGGATCGTACTCATGCGGCATGTGTTGCGGCCCCCTTTTGGCATTGGCGTTTGGCAGGGGTTAGTCGTCAAACAAATGCGGCGTGTTCAACAGCCCCTGCGCCCGTTCCTGCGATATGGTGAAGAATTGCGCAAGCGCCTGCAAGTTCTCATCGCTGTTGCGTGATTGGCGGATGATGTAATGCGGATCAAACCCTGCCTCCAAAAGCTGAATTTCTTGGTGTTGGAATTCATAGCGCAAAACGGGCAGCATCCGATCCATCACCTCCTGCGGGGCATCGGCACTGGCCAGACCCACGCGATAGGCATGACCGCGCAGGTAATCATCGTCAAAATCGCATTTGATCTCCAAAATGGCGGACTTCGCACGGTCATTCATCACATCCCTAATCCATTCGATATTATTGGGATCAAGACAGATGATCAGGCGGTCGGACTGGTAATAATCAAATAACATCCGCAACAAGGCGCGCCTGTGGCGATTGCGCTTTTTTAAGGTGCGCTCAATGCCGCCCAAATGCGGCAAGCCGCAATCTTCCTCGTCATAGAGATATTCCACGGCGGGAATGCCAAGCGTGTCTTTGGCGCTGTGCAGCAGTCGTTTGGCCACATGCCATTTTTTGCACAATATCAGAACCTCGCGCCCCTGCCCGATGGAGCCATCCCGTTCCCAGAACCGCGGCGCAAAGCGTTGGCCGATCCGCCCGCGTTCACGCAAGAATTTATAAAGCCGCCGCCCCCCATGCGAGATCACAAAATTCGTCTCGCCCGAGGCCCAAAGTTTCGACAAAGCCTCTCGCAGAAACGATGCTTCGGCACTGATTTTTCGGGCAAAAATATAATCCTGCGCCAATAGCATCTGCAAATGGTCGTTATAAAACGTGGCGGGCATCCCGTAATCTGAGAACATCAAAAAGGTCAAAGTGCGCCGCTCAATCTCGCGATCTGGGACAAGATGATTGACCAAGGTTTGAAAGAACGTCTCGTCAGGGATCCATGTATATTTGAAGAACCGCATCACATCGGGGCGGGCTGCGCAAAACCCAATGATTTTTTCGATTGTATCACGGCGCAAACACCACCATTGCGACCCGATCATCACATCCAAATCACGCGGAATTCTGCGCTTTAGACGCAATGCCCGTTGCAGGCGTAACGCCGCATAAAACAGAGGCTTGCTTTCGCGCTCATTGAAGAAATGGCGATAATAAAGCCGCTCCTCCTTGATGCCTGTTTGAATCCAACCTGATTTGAAGAAATCAAAGCTTTCGATGAAATCCTTGTTCTGTGCGGCAAGGAAATTGCGCGCATAGGCAGCAGATTTGATGGCCATGCAATCGCCCGACACCATATAAAAATGCGTGGCTTTGGGAAAGGCAGACACCGCCGCCTGCACCGCATTTAGCGTGGCGCGCACAAGGCTCCATTCCCCCCAACCGCATTTGACACGCTTTTGCGCAAAGGCCACAGAAGGATTGCCTACGAAACGCGTGGTCAGCGCCGTGTAATCCGCGGCCTCTGCATTGGCGTCAAAATGCACCGCCACATAGTCCCCAGTCGCCGTCAGACCCTCGATTTGCTCGATGATCTGCTTGGGGTTCTTGTGACATAGTAGAATGAAAGCGATGCGCACCATAGCGGGCCTGCCCTGCCGTCTCTTCTTTTTTCTTCTATATATTGTTAATACCTAAATTATATTGAATAAATAGCCCAAGTTGGATTTCAAGCCACAGGCGCAGAGAAAAGCCAAAGAATAGGGCGTAAAGTTCGAGGAAGAGATTATGGGTTTCCCAGGCACATGGATGACGGAAAGCGGGTCAATGATTTATCGGGTTGTGCCCAAATGCGCCTGCTCAAGCATCGGCCAAATCATGTTTTACTCAGATCATGGCCGCTTTTTTGATGGGGACATCCATGATGCAGGCGAAGGGTTGCACAAATGGGCGCAAGAGCATTCTCAGCCCATCATCGAGGCGGGCGTGACAGAGCAAAACACCCTGACCTTCACCTGTGTGCGCAACCCCTATACCCGCATTCTTTCCAGTTTCTTTGACAAAATTTGCGGCATCCAACGCAATGGCAATCGGTATCGCAGCAATCTCGTTCCGCAAGTCATGCAGCGCTACGGGGTCGAGGTGGGCGGTGATGATGGCAAACAAGAATTCGACCAAATCGCCAGTTTCCGCCGATTTTTACTGTTTGCGCGCGACACGATCCGTTTTCGCAAACCCATGGAACCTGACATTCATTGGTCAGCCATGTCAGGTCACATCTCAACCCTGATTGCCAATGGCGGACGTTACAACCAGATTTTCTGGACGGAGCATTTCGATCAAGGGATGCAGCAGGTTCTGGACGCTGTAGAAACACCTGTTTCAGTCAATCTGGCGGATGTGCCGCGCTTTAACGAATCCGAAGGGCACGGCCCCAAGCGCGCCCATCCTGTTGAGGATTATTTTGACGATCTGTCGATGCACCTGGTCTATGAAATCTACAAACGGGATTTTCAGTTGTTCAAATATGACTTTGAAAACCCCGCCAATAAGATGCCCATTGGCGAGATTGATCTAGACGAGGTGCACGCCAAACTCGGCGATTGATCAGATCAAGTTTTGATCAGCGAATACCGCACGCAGGCTGCGCTTGGGGCGCGGGCCGATTTGGGCGATCACCTCTGCCGCCGCAGCCACACCCATCTCGCCTGCGCGCGCAATGCCAACATCCATCGCCATCCCGCCCAAGAACCCCGCGGCGAATTGGTCGCCCGCCCCTGTTGCATCCACAGGGGTGACGGGGGTTACGGCAACTTCGTAACGCGTACCTTGGTGAATGATCTTCACCGCTTCGCCCGAATGGGTGCAGACAATCAGCCCACAAGCCCCTGCTGCCTCAGCCAAGGCCGCGTCAAGATCACTGGTCTGATAGAGCGACAGCCATTCTTCATGGTTGCCAATGGTGAAATCCATACCTTGCGCAATCAGAGTGCGAAAATCATCGCGGTGCCTGTCCACACAAAACGGATCAGAGAGGGTGATCCCCACTTTGCCCCCGCCCGCGCGGCAGGCCTGACCTGCAAGGGTAAAGGCGGACTTGCCTTCGGGCTTGTCATAGAGATAGCCCTCTAAAAACATCCAGCGCGCGGCTTTGGCAGTGTCGACATCCACATCCGCCTCGTTAAAATCAGCGCCTGCGCCAAGATATGTATTCATCGAGCGCTCACCATCTGGTGAGACAAAAATCATAGAGCGCGATGTAGGCGGCAAATCCGTGTCCGCCACGGGCGGGTTGGGAAAATCACTGCCATCGGCACGCATGCCATCGGCGTAAAATCGGCCCAACTCATCGTCTTTGACCTTACCCAAAAACGCAGTTTTCAGCCCCAAACTGGCCGCACCTGCAATTGTATTGGCCACCGATCCGCCAGCGGTCTGCACACGATCCGTCATCGCGGCATAAAGCGTCTCGGCGCGATCCTTGTCGATCAATTGCATGATGCCCTTGTCAATTCCCATGTCAGCCAAAAACGCGTCATTGCCATGTGCAATCACATCAACAATGGCATTCCCGATGCCGACCAGATCATAGGTTTTGCTCATTGGGTTTTTTCCTCGAATTGACACAAGTCTTTGATGGGGCAGGCCCCGCATTTGGGTTTGCGAGCCACGCAGATATAGCGACCATGCAAGATCAGCCAGTGATGGGCATGCAGTTGGTATGGGGCGGGGACATGAT
The DNA here is from genome assembly GCA_015693905.1 of Rhodobacterales bacterium HKCCA1288. Classification (NCBI taxonomy): domain Bacteria; kingdom Pseudomonadati; phylum Pseudomonadota; class Alphaproteobacteria; order Rhodobacterales; species Rhodobacterales bacterium HKCCA1288. The sequence goes on from CP065161.1 coordinate 806,098, forward strand.
CCTCAATCGCGCGCTCAACCGCATCGACCGATTTGCCAACGGCAATGCCCGTTCGATTGCCCACGCGGAAAATATGCGTATCCACCGCCTGCGCGGGCTGCCGCCACCACATGTTCAAGACCACATTCGCGGTTTTGCGCCCTACCCCTGGCAACGCCTGAAGCGCGGCGCGCGAGGCAGGCACAACACCATCATATTCTTCGACCAAGATTTGCGCCATCTTGATCACATTCTTGGCCTTGTTGCGATAAAGCCCGATGGTCTTGATATGTTCAATCAGACCCGCTTCGCCCAGTTCCAGCATTTTCTGCGGGGTATCCGCGATCTGAAAGAGCTTTGCAGTTGCGCGGTTCACGCCTGCATCTGTGGCCTGTGCAGACAGGGCAACAGCCACCAAAAGCGTGTAGACATTGACATGGTTCAGCTCTCCCTTGGGTTCAGGTTCAGCCGCCTCAAAGCGGGAAAAGATTTCGACAAGGGTGCTGTAATCCAATTGGCGTGCCATGGCCTCTTGTGGCGATTGGGGCGCGCGGGCGCAAGCCCTGTTGAGGGGCTTTTGCGCAAGTTTCGGGTCGCGCGGCACCAAAGCCTCGCGTAGGTTTAGCATAGGCACAACAGAGCACATAGGGACGAAGGCGCGCGATGAAGACCACCGAAAGTGAAACCGAGTATCACTATGGCGTCATTGCCCGCGCCATCGCCCTGATTGATGAAAACCCTGCTGCGGCCAGTAACCTTGACCATCTGGCCGATAAAATCGGCCTGAGCCCTGCGCATTTCCAGCGGGTCTTTTCGCGCTATGCGGGCATCTCACCCAAACGCTATGCGCAATTCCTGACGCTTGGCCATGCGAAATCGCTTTTGACCACGCGCCACAGCACGCTTGAAACAGCCGTGCTGACGGGGCTTTCTGGCACGGGCAGGCTTTATGACTTATTCCTGCGATGGGAGGCCATGGCCCCCGGTGACTATGCCAAAGGCGGCGCAGGCCTGACCCTGCGCTACGGATGGTTTGACAGCGCCTTTGGCCCCGCTTTGGTGGTTGCATCAGATCGCGGGATTTGCGGGCTTGGCTTTGCCGCTGAGATGGGGGAAGCGGCCTGTTTGGCGGATATGACAAGACGTTGGCCCAAAGCCGATTTGCAGCATGACCAAGCGGCCATCGCCCCATGGGCCAATGCCGCCCTAAACGCCAAGGGCGAGGCGTCTTTGCACCTAATAGGCGCCCCGTTTCAGATTAAGGTATGGGAGGCGCTGATGAATGTGCCCGCAGGCCATGTCACCACCTATTCCGAAATTGCAGGGGCCATTGGCGCGCCAAAGGCGGTCAGGGCGGTTGGCACGGCGGTGGGGCGCAATCCCATCTCGCTGCTTATTCCCTGCCATCGGGCCTTGCGCAAATCGGGCGAGATGGGGGGCTATCATTGGGGCCTGCCCGTCAAACGCGCGATGTTGGCATGGGAAACCGCCGCCTTTGAGGCCCACAGATAAACCTCACGCGCCTCTCACGTCTGCGCGAGGCTTTGCCGATGAGAGGCTTGCCCGCTTTCTTTTGTGGCCAGGCAAAGCTATGATGAGCGCACGAGCAAATAACCAAGAAAGAAGGTGTTCCATGGCGCAACAGACTGCAGGCCTGCGCTTGAAATCTCTGGGCGCATTGAGCGCGATCGCCCTTGTGTTGAGTGGCTGTGTCCAAAGCACCGCCACTGATCCAAACGCCAACCGCACCCGTGACGGGGCGATTGTAGGCGCGATGTTGGGCGGCTTTCTTGGCGCGACCCGTGACGGAGAAAACAGCCGCCGCGATACCGTGATCGGTGCGGCAGCGGGGGCTGCAATTGGTGCAGGGATTGGATCAATGCTGGATCGCCAAGCGGCTGATCTGCGGGCGCAGATGGATAATGAAAACATCATGATCCAGAACACGGGCGAGGAATTGATTGTCACCTTACCCGAGGGCATCTTGTTCGACACTGACAGCGCCGCCATTCGGGCCATGCTGCAATCGGATTTGCGGGCCTTGGCGCAGAACCTTCAAACCTATCCAGACACGACTGTCGATGTGATCGGTCACACCGATAATACGGGGTCGTCTGGCTATAATATGGATCTGTCCTCGCGCCGTGCGAGCGCGGTTGCGGGTGTCTTGCTTGAAGAGGGGGTTGCCCCTTGGCGCGTGCGCAGTTTTGGGCGTGGCGAAACTGAACCTGTCGCCTCGAACCTGACCCCTGAGGGACGGCAGCAAAACCGCCGCGTGGAAATCTTTATTCGCCCGAGCACCTGATAAGTCGCTAATTCCTTGCCCCACGCCCTGCCTGGTCATATAAATTGACCAATCAGGGAGGGGCGCGCGGATGCCATTTCAACGGATCGAAGCCGAAAAACTGTCGCATTCTGTGCAGCGCCAGATCGAAATGCTGATTTTGCGCGGCATATTGCGCCCTGGTGAGAGGCTGCCATCTGAGCGGGAATTGTCAGAACGGCTTGGGGTGTCGCGCCCCTCGCTGCGCGAAGCGATTGCCGATTTGCAAGATCGCGGCCTTCTGGCAACCCGCGCAGGCGCAGGGATTTATGTCGCTGATGTCTTGGGGTCTGCGTTCTCACCTGCCCTGATCCGTCTGTTTGGCAGCCACCCAGAAGCGGTGTTTGACTATGTGGCCTTCCGCCGAGATATGGAGGCTTTGGCCGCAGAACGCGCCGCACAATTTGCCTCGGATACCGACCTCAAAGTGATCGACACCGTATTTCGCAAAATGGAAGCTGCCCATTCCAAGCGCAATCCTGCGTATGAGGCCGATCTTGATGCGCAATTTCATATGGCGATCATCGAAGCCAGTCACAATGTCATCATGCTCCATATGATGCGCTCCATGTTTGATCTGCTGCGCGAAGGTGTGTTTTACAACCGCTCGGTCATGTTCAAGCAACGCACAACGCGCGATTTGCTGCTCGATCATCACCGCGCCATCAATGATGCAATTCAAGCCCGCGATGGCGAGGCGGCGCGGGCCGCCATCCGCCACCATCTGACCTATGTCGAAGAAGATTTGCATCGGCAACAAAAGGCCGAAGCCAATGAGCAAATCGCCAAATTACGCTATGACCATGAACGCGAAAGATAACACCGCCTTCGATTTGATCCTGAACGGGGTGCGCCATCATGTTGAACGATGGGGCAGTGAGCAGGCCCCCGCGCTTGTGCTGTGTCACGGCTTGGGGTGCAGCACGCGACTTTGGGATGGGGTGATTCCGCATTTGCCCGAAGGTTTGCAGATCATCGCCTATGATATGCGCGGCCATGGCCAGAGCGATATTCCAGACGGCCCCTATTCCATGGGGATGCTGATCCGCGATGCTGAGGCGTTGTTGGACGAATTGGGGCTTTCTGAGGTGATGTTCTTGGGTCTGTCCCTTGGGGGGATGGTGGCGCAAGGATTGGCGGCAAAGCGGCTTGACCTCATCCGCGCGCTGATCCTGTCGAACACAGCCACCAAAATCGGCACGCGCGAGATGTGGCAGTCCCGAATTGCCACAATCGCCAAGGGCGGCATGGCGGCCGCAGCCCCCGCCTTGATGGAGCGTTGGTTCACCCGCGCCTTTCGCGCCAGAGGGGGACACGCAGCCTTTGAGGAAGACCTGAAAAATGTCTCCCTGACAGGCTATCTCGCCGGGGCCGAGGCCATATCAGGCAGTGATTTTTACACCACCACCGCCGCTTTGCGCCTCCAGACCCTTGTCATTGCGGGGGCCGAAGATGGATCAACCCCGCCCGATCTGATGCGCGAGATGGCGGATCTCATCCACGGCGCGCGGTTTGAACTGATGCGCAATGCAGGACATTTGCCCCCTATCGAGGCGCCCGAAGATTATGCTGCCTTGATCACAGATTTCATTGCGGCCACAGGCCATCTGTCAACCTAGCTTGACAAGTCGCATTCACCCTCGCATGAGGGGTCTATGACAATGCGCCTGTCGCTCACCTTTATCATGATCACTGTGACGCTTGATGCCATGGGTATCGGGCTGATCTTGCCTGTCATGCCAGATCTTATTGAGGAAGTGCAGGGGATCACCCTCTCTGATGCCGCGATTTGGGGGGGCATCTTGTCGGCCTCTTATGCGGTGATGCAATTCATCTTTTCCCCCATCATTGGCAATCTGTCCGACCGATTTGGCCGCCGTCCCATTTTGCTGATCTCGCTTTTGGTGATGACGGTTGATTATCTGATCATGTCGCAAGCCAATTCGATTTGGTTGCTGTTCTTGGGGCGGATTATTGCAGGCATTGCCGCTGCAACCCACGCCACTGCCCTTGCCTATATGGCCGATATTTCCCCCGCTGAAAAACGCGCGCAGAATTTTGGCCTGATCTCGGCAGGGTTTGGAATGGGCTTTATTTTGGGCCCCGTTCTGGGTGGTATTTTGGGCGGACTTGATCCGCGCGCGCCGTTTTATGCGGCAGCCCTTCTGGCTGGATTGAACCTGATCTTTGGGATTTTCGTAGCACCCGAAACGCTGCGGACCGAAAATCGCCGCCCCTTCAAATGGGCACGGGCCAACCCTTTGGGCGGCATCATGGAAATTGGGGCGCTGCCAAATCTTGCCCCGCTTTTGGCCGTGATGTTGGCGTATCAAATTTCAAATTTCGTCTACCCCACGATCTGGGCCTATTACACCCAAGCCGCTTTTGGATGGGATACTGGCCTGATCGGGGCCTCATTGGCGGCCTATGGCGTAGCCATTGCTGTTACACAAGGCGCATTGATCCGACCTATCCTGTCCTATTTAGGCGAGGCGCGCGCGGTGCGATATGGCTTGATCCTGAATATTCTATCGCTTTGGGGTTATGGATTTGCGCCTGAGGCATGGATGGTTTGGGTGTTGATCCCGATCTCATCCGTGGGCGCGGTGGTGGCCCCTGCGATGCAGGCGCTGATGTCCCGCGCGGCAGGGGCAGATCAACAAGGGGCGTTGCAAGGCGTGCTTGCTTCCTGCTCCGCCTTGTCAATGATCATCTCACCCCTTGTCATGACCCAAGCCTTTTTCTGGTTCACCCGCGAAGGGGCCAATCTTTACCTGCCGGGCGCGGCCTTCTTGGTGTCAAGCCTGCTGATGGTGGCGTCTCTCTTGATCTTCATCAGCAAGGGACGCGGGATTAAGACCTCAGCCGCGTAAAATATCGGCGAAGAGATCAGAATCAACATTGCCCCCTGACAAGGTGACGATGGCTGTGTCGCCCTCCAACTCGGCCCCATGAAAGAGTGCGGCGGCCAAAGCCACCGCGCCGCCGGGTTCAACCACCAGTTTCAAATGCGCATAGGCCGCGCGCATGGCAGCGCGCACCTCATCATCGCTGACCACGATCCCCGCCCCTGCCAGGCGGTTAAGGATGGGAAAGGTCAACTGCCCTGGCGCAGGGGTGACAATCGCATCACAAAGCCCTGCTTCTGGCCCCGTGTTGCGGCAAATCTCGCCCGCAGCCAGACTGCGGGCCGTGTCATCAAACCCTTCTGGCTCGACTGTGCGCAGGCGCATTTGTGGTGCATCCGCCTCAAGCGCCAAGGCAATCCCCGCAGAAAGCCCGCCACCCCCGCAACAGGCCAGAACTTCGGCCTGCTCGATACCTGCCTCGCGCGCCTGTTGGGCAATCTCAAGCCCGCAGGTGCCCTGCCCTGCAATCACATCTGCATTGTCAAAGGGTTTGATCAAAGGCAGGCCGCGCTCTTCTTGCAGGCGCGCACCGATCACATTTCGATCCTCCCCCCCTTTGCGGTCATAAAGGATCACTTCGGCCCCATAAAAGCGCGTATTGTCAATCTTGGCCTGTGGCGCATCGGCGGGCATGATGATGGTGGCCTGCACCCCATGCAGCGCGGCGGCATAGGCCACACCTTGCGCATGATTGCCCGATGAAAAGGCAAGCACCCCTTTGGCGCGCTCTGCAGCGGGTAAATTCGAGACGGCAGACCATGCCCCGCGAAACTTAAAACTGCCTGTCAGTTGCAAAACCTCGGCCTTGGCAAAAACCCTGCGCCCCGCGATGTCATCTAGGGCGGGCGCGGATAAGAGCGGGGTTTGACGCACATGGCCCTTGGCGCGGGCAGCAGCGGCACGGATTTGCGCGATATCGCTCATGCGATCTCCTTCAGAAATTGAGATATCACCGCCTGTGATGCGGGTTCATCGAGAAAGGGAACATGGCCGCGATCAGGTAGGTCAGCGTAAATCATATCGGGCCTGAGAGCGCGCATTTTTTCAGCCACCTCCCCCGACAGGATATTTGACCCTGCCCCACGGATCAGCGCGAGGGGCAGCGCGGCCAAAGCATCGAAACAGGGCCAAAGATCAACGGGCTTGGCATCAGCTGCAAAGGCGGGCGCAACCGCCTCGCGCAGGCGCGGATCATAGCGCAGATGCAGCCCCGCCTCATCCTCGCGCCACAGCCGCGCCACATGGGCGGCCCATGTTTCAGAGGGCACGTTGCGAAAACTGGGGTGCAGATCAGGCATGGCCGCTGCCGCCTCTGACAAACTGCGAAACTTGGGTCTGCGGCCAATATAACCCATGATCGCAGACAAGCCTTCGGGCATAATTTCAGGGCCAATATCGTTGAGGCAAACACCACTGAGCCGCGCGCGCGCCGTAAGCCCCATAATCATCGCTACAATGCCGCCGCGCGAGGTGCCCAATATAGCCGCTTGCGCAAGTCCCAAATGATCCAGCAGGGTCACGACATCTTCGGCCTCTTGCAAAGGGGTGTAGGTGGCGGGATCCGCATAATCCGAGCCGCCCCGCCCCCGAAAATCAAGGCGAATGATGCGCGCCTGATCGCGAAAATCGCGCACCACAAAATCAAAATCCTCGCGATTGCGCGTCAGCCCCGCAAGACAGAGCAGAACAGGCCCCGCCCCGCCCGTGTCATCATAGGCAAGGCGCACCCCATCTTTGGCGGTCACATAGGCCGTTTCGCCCATCAGATACCCCCCTTTCGCGCATCTATTGGGTCAGAGTATCAGCCGCCTTCGCGCGCACAATCGCAAAATTCACCAACGGGGTTTCAATCTGGGGTAGAAACGCCTAAGTTGAGACAGAACCCAATACGGGCACCTGCAAAGATGCGGCCCCGTGACATTCATTTCCCCCAAAATATCCGAAAGGACAGCCATGACGCAGGCGAAAGCAGGCGATACAGTCGCCATTCATTACACAGGCACCTTGGCCGATGGCAGCCAGTTTGACAGTTCCGAAGGGCGCGATCCGCTGCGCTTTACGCTTGGCTCAGGTCAGATCATCGCAGGTCTAGACGCGGCCATCACGGGCATGAGCCAAGGCGAAAAGAAATCGGTGACCATCGCCGCGGCTGAGGCCTATGGCGACCACCGCCCCGAGGCGGTTCAGGCGGTGCCACGGGCGCAAATCCCTGCTGAAATCCCCCTTGAAGTGGGTGGCGGCCTGCAAGTGCAAACCCCAGACGGCCAGACGATCCCCGTCACAGTGACCTCGGTCACCGATGAGGAAGTCACCCTAGACGCAAACCACCCGTTGGCAGGCAAGGATTTGACCTTTGCGGTGGAATTGGTCGAAATCGCCTAATTTAGGCTGATGAGAAAAAAACCGCCCCCAGATGCAGGGGCGGTTTTTTAATGCGGCGCGCCGTTTCTAACGCGCATCAAAATCAGCCAAAGGGCGGCCCAAAACCCGCCCGAGCCGATCATATTTTGGCCTTCGTCACAGATTCTCCGGCTGCGCCATGCCCAGAACGTGGTAGCCACCATCCACGCGCACAATCTCGCCCGTGGTGCAGGCCCCATAGTCAGAGGCGAGGTAGACCGCCGTTCCCCCAACCGCCTCAAGCGTGGCATTGGCGCGCAAAGGTGCGTTCATCTCTGTCGTCTTAAAGGTTTTCCGCGCGCCGCCAATCGCGGCCCCTGCCAAGGTTTTCATTGGGCCCGGGCTGATGGCATTGACACGGATATTTTGTGGGCCAAGGTCATTGGCCAAGTAGCGCACAGCACTTTCCAAGGCCGCCTTGGCCACGCCCATCACGTTGTAAAATGGCGTCACGCGGTTTGACCCTTGATAGGTCAGCGTCAACAATGTGCCACCCTCAGGCATCAATTCCGATGCGCGGCGGGCGACATCAATGAACGAGTAGCAAGAGATTTCCAAGGAATTAGAGAAATTCGCACGGCTTGTATCGGAAAACCGCCCCGTCAATTCGGACTTATCCGAAAAAGCGATGGCATGAACCACGAAATCGAGTGTGCCCCATTTCTCTTTGAGCGCCGCAAATGCCGCCTCCATCGAGGCATCATCAGTCACATCAACATCAATCAAAATGTCCGACCCAACGGATGCGGCAAGCGGTTCGACCCGCTTGCCAAAGGCTTCGCCCTGATAGCTAAAGGCAAGCTCTGCGCCCTCATCTGCCATGGCCTTGGCGATGCCCCATGCGATAGAGCGATCATTCGCGACCCCCATAATCAGGCCGCGCTTACCCTTCATCAAATCCGCCATAATCCCCTACCCCCGATAGCGCGACAACAGCATCGAGCCATTGGTGCCGCCAAAGCCAAATGAATTGGTCATCACCGTATCCAGATTTGCCGCCTCAACAAGTGTGGTGGCAATCTCACTGGGGTGCAAATTGGGATCAAGGGTTTCTACATTGATCGAAGGCGCAATGAAATCTTGGTCCAACATCAGCAAGCAATAGATCGCTTCCTGCGCGCCAGTGGCCCCTTGGCTGTGGCCCGTCATGGATTTGGTCGAGGAAATTGGCGGGGTCTGACCTTCGCCAAAGACGCGGCGCACCGCCTGAACCTCGCCCACATCCCCCACGGGTGTGGATGTGCCATGCGCATTGATATAGCTGACCTTGCGCCCCTCAGGCAGGGATTGCAGCGCAAGACGCATCGCGCGCTCTCCCCCCTCGCCCGATGGGGCAACCATGTCATGCCCATCCGATGTTGCGGCAAATCCCGTGACCTCGGCATAGATTTTGGCCCCGCGCGCCAGCGCGTGATCGAGGCTTTCCAACACAACGATGCCGCCGCCCCCTGCAATCACGAAACCATCACGGTCTGCATCAAAGGCGCGGCTCGCTTTTGTGGGTGTGTCATTATATTTGGACGACATCGCCCCCATGGCGTCAAAGAGACAAGACAAGGTCCAATCCAACTCTTCCGCGCCACCTGCAAACATCACATCTTGCTTGCCCATCATGATTTGTTCAGCCGCGACCCCGATGCAATGCAAACTGGTCGAACAGGCCGAGGTGATCGAATAGTTGATCCCCTTGATCTGATAAGCGGTCGAAAGATTTGCCGAGATGGTGGAGGACATACATTTGGGCACGGCAAACGGCCCAATACGCTTGGTTGCGCCCGAATTCAGCACTGTTTGATGCGCAGCCAACATGGCACTGGTGGATGGCCCGCCTGAGCCTGCGATCAGACCTGTGCGTTCATTCACAACTTCGGCCTCAGACAGGCCTGCATCCGAAATTGCTTGCGCCATCGCGATATGCGCATAAGCGGCGCCCGGCCCCATAAAGCGCAAGGCGCGTTTATCGACATGTTCGGTCACATCAATTTTCAGCGTGCCCGAGACATGGCTGCGAAACCCGCGCTCGGCCATGTCAGGGTTGAATTCAACCCCAGACTGCCCCGCTTTCAAAGCTGCGGAAACCTCTTGGGCATTATTCCCGATGGGTGAGACAATGCCCAATCCCGTAACGACAACGCGGCGCATTCAAAGCTCCTTCTTGCGTATTCGAACCGCTTCCAATCAGCTTTCTGAAAGCGCGACTTTCATATCTTTGACTTGGTAAATCACCTCACCATCGGCCTCAACCCGACCATCGGCGACACCCATTGTCAGACGCCGTGTTTGCACGGCTTTCGTGAAATCTATATGATAGGTCAGCATTTTGCGATCAGGGCGCACCATACCCGTCAGTTTTACCTCACCCACGCCAAGCGCATATCCGCGCCCCTGCCAACCGCGCCAACCAAGGTTGAAGCCCGTCAATTGCCACAGGCCATCAAGGCCAAGGCAGCCCGGCATGATTGGGTTATTGGGAAAATGGCAGTCGAAAAACCAAAGATCTGGCTTGATGTCGAATTCTGCAACCACATGACCCTTGCCATGCGCGCCGCCATCTTCGGAAATATCGGTGATGCGATCCATCATCAGCATTGGGGGCTCGGGCAATTGCGCGTTGCCAGGCCCAAACAATTCGCCGCGCGCGCATTTCAATAGATCATCTCTGTCAAAGCGTGTCGGATATTGCGACATATGCTCTGCCTCCCCTGCTTATTTTTGCCGAGCACCCGCGAGGGGCGGCCTGTCCGATCGTGTGTATTCGACTTACCATTGCGTTTGCACCCCATGCAAGGGCAGCACGCAGCAAAGGTAACGATTTTGCGACAGCTTGCCTAAGGTTTTTTCCTGCGACTTGGCATCCAACTGCGTCAATTTCGACAAACGAATTGAAAAACCTACGCCTTAGGGCATATATTGCAATCAGAACTCGCAGGACATTGACCAATGATGACACCCGAAGCCCTAGAGCGCAGCACAAACTGGCTGGCACAGGCGGCGCTCCGCCCGACCCGTCAGCGCCTTTCGCTTGCAACTTTGTTGGTGGGGGATGGTCATCATCGCCATGTGACGGCTGAAGGCTTGCATGCAGCAACCCAAGCGGCGGGTGATCCAGTGTCCCTTGCGACCGTCTACAACACCTTGCGGGCCTTTTGCGATGCGGGGCTGATGCGCGAGGTGATCGTGGATGGCGCGCGCAGTTATTTCGACACCCGCATGGATGACCATCCGCATTTCTTCATGGAAGAAACAGGTCAGCTTGAAGATGCGCCTGCGGGCCAGTTAAAGGTCACGGCCCTACCCGATTTGCCTGAGGGCTATGAAATATCCAAATTGGATGTCGTGATCCGTCTGCGTAAAACCCCAGCACAAGCGGCGGAGTAATCCCCCGCCGCCCTGAGGCACGCTGTCATGCTTTGCCCGAGAGTTTGACCCACGCATCATATTGCGACAGGAACAATTCGCCTGACAATTCATCCAGAAAATGACTGCGCTTGAGGCGGTCAGTGACAGGCCCTTTCACTTCGGACATATGAAGCCGCACGCCCATGTCACTGAGGCGCGTATTCAACGCCTCAAGGGTTTCTAGTGCGGACATATCAATCTCGTTCACCGCAGAACACATCAGCACCACATCCTTGATCGGGCAATCCTCGACCACGCGATCCAGCACCAAATCCTCAAGGAAGCGGGCATTAGCAAAGTAAAGCGACTCGTCAATCCGAATGGCCAAAAGGCTATCCGCCGTCTCAACCTTGTGGCGGTTGATATTGCGAAAATGCTGTGTTCCCGGAACAAGACCCACTTCGGCGACATGGGGGCGCGAGGTTTTGTAAAGGTGCAGCAAGATTGACAAAATCACCCCTGCCGAAACCCCCGTCTCAACGCCAAAGCCCAAGGTCAACACAATGGTTGCAGCCACCGCCGCAAAATCGGCAAAGGAATAGCCCCATGTTTTTTTCAAAATTGATAAATCGACAAGGCTCAGCACCGCGACAATGATTGTGGCCGCAAGCGTGGCTTTGGGGAGGAAAAACACCAATGGCGTCAATGCCACGGCCGCAATGGCCAACCCCACCGCCGTATAAGCCCCTGCCGCTGGTGTCTCAGCCCCTGCATCAAAATTGACCACCGAACGGGCGAAACCACCCGTCACAGGATAGCCCCCCGTAAAGGCCGCGCCCAAATTGGCCGCACCAAGGCCAATCAATTCTTGGTCGGGATTGATGCGCTGCCGCTTTTTGGCGGCAAGGGTCTGTGCCACCGAAATCGATTCAACAAACCCAATAATCGAGATCAACAGCGCGGGCACAAACAATTGCCCCAACAGTGCTGGCGACAGGTCAGGCAGGGTCAAGGGCGGCAGGCTTTGGGGCACATCCCCCACAATCGCAACGCCGTGATCCGCCAACCCAAAGGCCCAAGTGGCAAGCGTTGTCACAACAACGGCCGCAACAGGCCCCGCTTTTTGCGCAATATCTGCCATGCGCGGCGCCATTCCCATGGCCAAAAGCCGCGGCTTTAGGCCCTTGCGCACCCAAAACAGAAACGCGGTTGCCGACACACCAATCACCACAGTGATCGGGTTGATCTGGCCAAGATGCTCGACCAAGGAAATGACCATCTCAACCAATGTATGGCCGCTGGCCTGCACCCCGATGATATGTTTGAACTGGCTTGCCGCAATCAAGATGCCAGAGGCGGTGATAAACCCTGCAATCACAGGATGGCTGAGGAAATTGGCCAAGAAGCCGAGGCGGAAAATGCCCAAAAACAGCAGCATCGCGCCCGATAACATCGCAAGGCTTAAGGCCGCCATGGCATAGCCCATTGTGCCCGCCTCGGCGACCTGTCCAACGGCAGCAGCGGTCATCAAGGACACAACCGCCACAGGCCCCACCGCCAAAGCGCGGCTTGTGCCGAAAATAGCATAAAGAATGATGGGCGCGATCGAGGCATAAATCCCCGCCTCAGGCGGCAAGCCTGCCAAAAGCGCATAAGCCAGCGATTGCGGGATCAGCATGATCGTCACGATCACCGCCGCAATCATATCATTGGAAAAGGCGTTAGAATTATATGTCCGCCCCCAATCAAGGACGGGGAGGTAACGGGAGAGCTTCTTCATGGGACAATTGCCTGTCGTCTAGCGGTAGGGTTTTGGCACGCGGCACGCTAGGTGTCGTGGCAGTTTAGCGGTCAGGGCCAGACGCGGCCCTGACCAATCTCATCCTCAGCTTGCGCTGATCTTTTCAGGCTTCACCATCCATTCGCGGCCCTTGAGCATACCTTTCCAATAGAAAGGCGGCAGGAAGCTTTCCTTCAGCCACCATGCAAGGCGCGAGGGTTTTGTGCCGTCAATCAACAGTTTCGGGAAGGAGGGCAGCAGCGCCCCACCATACCCAAATTCGGCCAAAACGATTTTGCCACGCTCAACCGTCAACGGGCAGGAGCCATAGCCATTATATTGGGCGGTGGCGCTGCGGCCATTAATGTCATCGACCACGTTTTGCGCGACCACAGGGGCCTGCATCCGCGCCGCCGCAGCGGTTTTTGCATTTGGCGCGTTCATCACATCGCCCAATGACCAGATATTGTCATAGGTTTTATGACGCAGCGTGGCTTGATCCACATCGACCCATCCCGCCGCGTCAGCCAAAGGCGAGACTCGAATGAAATCGGGTGCGATCTGCGGCGGAACGACATGGATCATGTCGAATTCCACCTCAACCTCAGTGGGCGTGGTGTCGGGCTTGGCCACAGTAAACCACGCCTTTCTCGCCTCCCCATCAATCGCCTTGAGATTGTGAAAGAAGTTCAGATTGGCGCCGTATTTTTGCACATAGCCCTCAAGCGCGGGGACGTAATCCTTGACCCCGAACAAAACACCACCTGCGTTCATGAAATCAATCGAGATGTCCTTGAGCACGCCCGCGCGCGTCCAATGATCCCCAGAGAGATACATCGCTTTTTGTGGCGCGCCTGCGCATTTGATGGGCATGGGGGGCTGCGTAAAGATTGCACGCCCCTCCTTCATGTTCTTGACGAGGTTCCATGTGTAAGGCGCTAAATCATAACGATAATTTGAGGTCACGCCATTCTTGCCAAGCGTGGCTTCCAAGCCCTCAACCCGATCCCATGCCAGTTTCAAACCAGGTGCCACGATCAGGCGTTTGTATTTAACCACCCGACAGCCATCAAGGATCACGGAATCATCTTTGGGTTCAAAGGCCGCAACGGCGGATTTGATCCATGTGACCCCGCGTGGGATCAAGCTGCCCATGGTTTTGGCCGTGTCAGAGGCCTCAAAGATGCCCCCGCCCACCATTGTCCAACCGGGTTGATAGTAATGGATATCTGCGGGATCAATCACAGCAATATCAAGCGATGATTTGCGCGATTTGAGAGAGGCCGCAACAGCAAGCCCTGCCGCCCCCCCGCCTACGATGACGATGTCATAACTTGCATCTGCGCGATCTGTTGGGGTTTTGCCGCCATTGGCAATGCGGCGCACAACGCCCCCCATATCATAGCCCGCCGCCTTGGTGGCCGCCAAAATATCGGCAACTGACATTCGATTGGCTTGCGAGAGTGACCACAAAGTGGCCGAGCGCGTGCCCGTGCGGCAATAGGCCAAAATGGGACGCGGCAATTCCTGCATTGCCGCGCCAAAATCTGCTGCATCTTGGTCAGACACTTTGCCCGACACAATCGGCAGATTGCGGATTTCAAGACCTGCCTTTTTCGCAGCCGCCTCGATTTCCGAAAAATTCGGCTGATCCGCCGCCTCGCCATCAGGGCGGTTGCAGATCAAAGCGCGAAAGCCCTGATCTGCCAATTTCTGCACCTCATCAGGCGTGATTTGCGGTGCAACCGAAATCTCGGCATTGATGGTCTTGATTTCCATTGTCGTTCCTCCCTCCGAAAAACGGAGACTGTTGGCTTATGATAGCGAGACGCTCAAAGTGTGTTCAAAGGCACCTTGAGCATCGGACGGCCATCCTTGTCTGTCGGGATGTCGCCTGCGCGCATATTCACCTGCAATGAGGGAATAATCAATTTCGGCATATCAAGCTGCGCGTCACGCTCGGTGCGGAACTTGATAAATTCCTCGCGTGTCTTGCCCTCGCCCACGTGGATGTTGTGCTTTTTCTCATCACCCACTGTGGTTTCCCACTCGATATTGCGGCCATTGGGGCCGTAATCATGGCACATAAAGAGACGCATCTCATCGGGCAGAGCCAAAACTTTCTGAATGCTGTCGTAAAGCGTGCCTGCGTCCCCGCCTGGGAAATCCGCCCGCGCAGAGCCGCCATCAGGCATGAACAGCGTGTCGCCCACAAAGGCCGCATTCCCAACCACATGGGTCATGCAAGCGGGCGTGTGGCCAGGGGTGTAGATTGCAAAGGCACGTAGCCCCCCGATCTCGTAGACATCGCCATCCTTAAAGAGCGCGTCAAACTGGCTGCCATCGCGTTGGAATTCAGTGCCTTCGTTGAACACTTTGCCGAAAGTTTCCTGAACGGTGATGATATTTTCACCAATACCGATTTTCCCACCAAGTTTTTCTTGGATATAAGGTGCTGCCGACAGGTGATCAGCGTGAACATGGGTCTCAATCAGCCATTCAACTTTGAGGCCCTTTTCCTTGACATAGGAGATAATCGCATCGGCATTTTCATAGGAAATCTTGCCCGCCGCATAGTCGATATCCATAACGCTATCGACAATCGCGCAGGAATTGGAATTGGGATCTTTGACCACATAGGAGATTGTATTGGTCGCAGGATCAAAGAACGGCTCAACCTCGGGCTGAACATTCATATTTACGGGGAAGGTGGTCATTTTCTTGCTCCTTAAAGACGATCGTTTCAGTCAGGCGCGTTTCACATTTGAATTCAGTTCGGCATTTTGACGCGCCGCTATGATGGCGCGGGCCACAAAAATACCGACAAGCATTGCGGCGACAAAGGCCAAGACATCGAGGCGACCAGTGCCGATTGCGGGCAAGGCCCCGCCAGGGCAAAAGCCTGCAATACCCCAACCCACCCCAAACAAGGCTGAGCCACCCAAGAGGCGCGCGTCTAATTTGTTTGCGGTTGGTAGGGCAAATTTACCCTCAAAAATAGGGCCAGAAGGGCGCGGCAGAACCAAGCGATACCCGATAAAGGTGACAAGCAAAGCACCGCCCATCACAAAGGCAAGGCTTGGATCCCAACTGCCCGCAACGTCAAAGAAGTTGATCACTTTTGCGGGGTTAGACATGCCCGAAAGCGAAATGCCGAGGCCGAAAATCAGGCCGATGATATATGTTGAAATATAGCGCATCAGATCAGCCTCCGATCACGTGGCGGATCACAAAAACAGTGATCGCGGTGGTTGCCATAAATGTCAAAGTTGCGGAGATTGACCGCTTGGACAGGCGCGCCATGCCGCAAACGCCGTGGCCCGATGTGCAGCCAGAGCCAAAGGTGACGCCAAGTCCCACGATAAAGCCACCGATCAAGAGCATCGGCATCGAGGCGGGCACGCTGATTTCGGGCATCTCGCCGCGCAAAAAGAAATGTGCCGCAGGGCCGGTGATCATGCCCAACATCAAGGCCGCGCGCCAAGAAAAGTCGCTGCGGCTTGCAGGTGCCAAAACGCCCGTTAAAATGCCTGTGGCCCCCATGACGCGACCCAAGGTCAGCATCAACAGAACGGCTGAGAGGCCGATCAAAATACCGCCAGTGGCGGAAAGAAGTGGTGTAAATTCGGTTTCCATCTTACGTCCATATGTCTGCGCGTAAAATCAAGGCCTAAGAGATTCGCCCTTATTTTATGCGTGATTAAGCTGGTTACGTTGTTCGCTGGAAATCTATCTACAAAATACCACCCGCGCTGACAGTGATGTAGTCACATAAGCCAAAAATTTTTTTAGGTTATACTGGGAGTCATTGAAGAACCGAGATTTGAAGGGTTGACGTTCGAGTGGGCAACGATTCAGATATGCGCATGATCCGTCCCGGTTTTCTCTCCTCTTCAGAACGGCGTGAACTTGAGGTTTGCGTGCGTAGCCAGCGCGAAGATCACGGCGTTGCACGGCGCGCCAATGCAATCCTGCTCCTTGATGACGGTAAGTCCTGTCAGGCTATCGCGGAGTTTCTGTATCTGGACGATGATACCATTCGGGGCTGGTACAAGACCTACCGAGAGGGCGGCTGGGACGCGCTTTCGACCGACGGCTGGAAGGGTGGTCAGTCCCGCATGACGACAGCTCAAGAGACGGAGCTTTGCACCTGGCTGGACGACCGCTTCTGTCGATCGACTGTCGAGATCAGGGCGTACATCGCGGCACAATATGGCGTGGACTATTCCCACTCGGGCTGCATCAAGCTTCTGTCGCGGCTGGGCTATGAATACCGGAAGCCGAAAGGGCTGCCACGCGTTGCATCTGAAGAGAAACAAGCCGAATTCATTGCGCTATACGAGCAGCTGCTGAACGGGTTGGGCGCCGATGAAGCCGTGTATTTCGCCGATGCGGTGCATCCCGAATATCAGACAAAGCCTGCGTTTGGCTGGGTCAAGGCAGGATCAAAGCCCACCGTGACAACCACCGCGGGACGCGGGCGGGTTAATATCCATGGCGCGCTCAACCTTGAGAATTTTGATGCGCCCTTTGTCGAACCAACCACCGTAGACGGGGTCAGTGCCGCCCAGCTTCTGGCCAAGATTGAGGAACGCAATCCTCTCTCGCGGATCATCTATGTCATCTGGGATAATGCGGCTTACCATAAGGGCCCGGACGTGCGCGAATTCCTCAAACGACCAGACTGCCGCATACGACTGATCCAGCTACCGCCTTATTGCCCGCACCTAAATCCGATAGAACGATTATGGGCGGTCATGCACCAATACGTCACTCACAATCGCTACTACCCCACACAAAAGAAGTTCGCAGATGCGATCCTGAGGTTCTTTCGAGAGACCCTGCCCAAAGAGTGGAAAACATTCCGTGATCAGGTGTCAGATAGCTTCAGGGTCGTCACTCACGAGGATTTTCGGGTTTTGGAGTAAGCGCGGTATACGAATAGCAACCCGCGCTTAATGCTCGGAACGCGCCAGTTTTTCGATGTCGCCACGCGCCTCAATTTTGATCTGCCCCCGTGACAGGCTGATCCAACCGCGGCGCTGAAATTCGGCCAGTTGACGGGAAATGACCTCTCGCGCGGTGCCAAGTTCGGCTGCCATTTGCTGATGGGTGGCTTGGATGAGGTCATCCTTGGCCAAATCCAAAATCCGCTGTGCAAGGCGGATGTCCACGCGGCGAAATGCAATTTCTTCGATCACATGGAACAAATCGGTCATGCGCCGCGAATAGGCGGAAAACACGAAAGTGCGGAAACTTTCGGATTGGCTGATTAGATCATCAAAAACGCTGCGCGGGATCGCAACCGCCTCAACCGCCGTTTCGGCGATACCTTCGGCCGAGTAATCCTCATAGGCCAAAAGACAGGCCGAGGTCATCACACAGCTTTCCCCCGCATTGACCCGATAAAGAACCACCTCGCGCCCTGTCTCGGATGTTTGCTGCACGCGCACTGTGCCCTCAAGCAACAAAAGCAAGTTTTCAGGCCGCTTTCCTGGCCCGAAAATGACCGTGCCCTCGCGAATGGAAATCGTAGTCGCGCGCGCGGTCAGCACATCGCGCACCCGCGGCTCTAGCCGCGAAAGACCTGTAAATCGGTCAATCCAAGAGGCGCCTGCTGGCATCACATTCATCGCGCATCGTCCTTTTTGCTTGCGCCTATCATAAGTGGAACCACCTGCGGATCAAAGCGAAATCGCGGATTGCAAACATCGGCTAACAGACACTGGTCATGGGCGCAAAAATCAGCACATACTGCGCGTCATGGTGACAGCATCCACTCAAAAAACCCGTCCTCTGGGCAACAGCGCCAAGCGCCCTCGGCGCAATTTGGCGGCTTTGGCCTTAGTGGTTATGGTTTCGCTTGCCCTCAGCGTGGCGGCCCTGCCCCAGATTGAAGAGCGTTTGATGGGTGGCCGCCTGCGTCAGGATGAGGCCACAATGCGCCTTGTAACCGAGGTCATCCGTGGCGCACTCTCGCGCACCGAAGCCCTGCCCGCCTTGATCGCAGAGCGCCCCATTTTGCGCGACATTTTGCGCGACCCTGACAATACAGGGCTTTTGCCCTTCGCCAATGAGCAGCTGCGCCAAACCGCGCTGTCGCTTGATATTTCAGATATCTATGTGATGGATACGTTCGGCACGACCATTGCCGCCTCTAATTATCGGTTGGATCGCTCATTCATTGGGCAAAATTTCCGCTTTCGCCCCTATTTCACCGATGCCCTTGATAATGGGATTGGACGCTATCACGCGCTCGGCACAACATCGGGGCAGCGCGGCTATTACTTTGCCGCGCCAATTTTTGATGGCACGCGGATCTTGGGTGTTGTGGCGGTGAAGATCACGCTTGACCGCTTTGAGGCGGCGTGGCGCGACAGTGACTCGCGCATCTTCGTGACCGATCAACATGGGGTGATTTTCATGGCGGATCGGTCGGATTGGCTGTTCCGCACGCTTGGCCCCTTGAGCGAAGCCGCGCTTGAGGAAATCCAAAGCACCCGCCAATATCCGATCACCTTGCTCACCCCCCTCAGCCTGCGGCGCGAGGCCGTGAGCCTATCTGATTTTCGCAGAAACGCTCTGACCCGCATGGTCATCACTACATCGGAGCAAGGGCCAGAGCAGCGCCAAGCCTTTTTGGCGCAGCAATCCTTGATTGCCTCGGCTGGATGGCGGGTGCATATCCTGACGCCATCAGGTTCGGCCCGCACTGAGGCCTTGGGGCTTTTGGCGATTTTATGGCTGGTGATCCTGATTGCGGGGCTATCGGCGGCCATTCTGTTACAGCGCCGCGCTCAGTTGCTCGAACGCATCGCAGCCCAGCGCGAATTGGCCGAAACCCTAGAGGCACGGGTGCAGGAGCGCACCCGTGACTTGAACAGTGCCAACACCCAATTGCGCCAAGAGGTTGAGGAACGCACCCGCACCGAAGACCGCCTTCGCCAAACCCAAGCCGAATTGGTGCAGGCGGGCAAATTGGCGGCTTTGGGGCAAATGTCGGCGGCGCTGAGCCATGAATTCAACCAACCCCTTGCTGCGGTGAAATCCTATGCGGAGAATGCCGCGACCTTTTTGGACCGGGGCCGCGGGGATGAGGCGCGCGAGAACATCTCACGCATCTCGCATATGGCGGATCGGATGGCGTCTATCTCGAAACATCTGCGCAATTTCGCACGCCGCCCACAAGATCAGTTGCGCGATATCCCACTGCGCGCGGTGATCCGTGACGCGCTTGATTTGCTCGATCCAAGGCTGCGGCGCGCAAAGGTGGATTTGACCCTAGACTTGCCGCCTGAGGAGGATGAGATCATGGTTGTGGGCGGGCGCGTGCGGCTGCAGCAGGTCTTGGTTAATCTGCTGTCAAATGCGCTGGATGCCATGGCCGATGTCAGCGCCCCGATTTTGCACCTTTCTGTGACCGATGAGGCAGAGGATATGATTGCCCTGCGGCTGCGCGATCAGGGGCATGGCCTGTCGCAAGATGCGCAAGCGCAATTGTTTGACCCGTTTTTCACCACCAAAGAGGTCGGTCAGGGTCTTGGGCTTGGGCTATCGATTTCCTACAATATCATTCGTGACTTCGGCGGCCGCATTGAGGCGCGAAACCACCCAGAGGGGGGCGCGGAGTTCAGTTTGCATCTGCGCAAAGCCGCGCCACAAACGCCATCGGTGCCAAGGGAAATGAAAAAAGCATGACCGAAACGCAGACCATCAAGAACGGCATGATCTATTTCGTGGATGACGAGGAAGACCTGCGGGTTGCTGCAAAGCAAACGCTGCAATTGGCGGATCTTGATGTGATCTGCTTTGAAACGGGTGAAGAGGCGCTTGCCCATATCGCACGCGATGGCGATGCGATCCTGATTACCGATATTCGTATGGCAGGCATGGACGGTATCACCCTGATGAACCGCGCCTTAGAGATTGACCCAGAATTTCCTGTGATCCTTGTGACGGGGCATGGCGATATCGAATTGGCGGTCAAATCCATGCAGCAAGGCGCCTATGATTTTCACGAAAAGCCCTATGATCCAAAGCGTCTGGTCGATAGCGCGCGGCGCGCCTTGGAAAAACGGCGTTTGACGATTGAGAACCGCGCCTTGCGCCGCGAGGTGGGGCAGCGCGACCCTGTCGAGGCGCGCCTGACAGGGCGGGCCAAGAATATGGTGCAATTGCGCGCCGCGCTGCGGGCCATCGCCGCGACCGAAGCCGATGTTTTGATCGAAGGTGAAACAGGCACGGGAAAGGAGGTGGCGGCCCGCGCCATCCATCGCATGTCCCCCCGCCAAAGCGGGCCCTTTGTTCACATAAACTGCGCCGCACTGCCCGCCGCCCTCATTGAAAGCGAATTGTTCGGCCATGAGGCGGGTGCCTTTGCGGGTGCCATGCGACCCCGCTACGGAAAGTTTGAGCATGGGCGCGGGGGCACGGTCTTTTTGGATGAGATCGACAGCCTTCCCCTTGAACTGCAAGCCAAGCTTTTGACCGCGATTCAGAACCGCGTCATCACGCGCCTTGGATCAAATGAACCAATTGATTTGGATCTGCGGTTCATTGCGGCCTCTAAGGCTGATCTGGCACAGGCAGCCGAGATTGGCACGTTTCGCGCAGATCTTCTCTATCGGTTGAATGTCACAAGCCTGCGGATGCCCCCCCTTTCAGATCGGCGCGAGGATATTCCGCGCCTCTTTATAGATCTCGTGGGGCAAGCGGCAGCACGTTATAAAATAAATCCCCCGCAGGTTCCTGGCGCGGTTTTGGACGCACTTGTTGCGCGGGATTGGCCTGGCAATGTGCGCGAATTGCGCAACATGGCGGATCGTTTTGTGTTGGGGTTGGATTTGGGGTTGGCGACACCCGATGCCCCCGCGCCCGAACAGGGGCTCGCTGTGCAAATGGCGCAATATGAGCGCAGCCTTATTGCGGCGGCCTTGGTGCGCCATGGCGGCAGCCTCAAGGCCACCTATGAGGGATTGGGGCTAAGCCGCAAAGCCTTGTATGAAAAGATGCAGAAACACGGGCTTGATAAAGGGGATTTCACCGAATAGCCCCGCGCGCTTGCCTTGCAAACTCTTGTGTCGATTTCGACACATGGATTCTGCGGCAATGGGTCAGCTTTGACCAATTTTCCGAGATTCTTTTGAAATCGCATAATTTGTTAGCGCCAACTGAGTTGCTTTGATGGGATTTAGCCCAGTTTGTGGACATGACGGGCTGACCCCGTTGCAGACCAAGGAGGGAGCCTTGGCTGCAAAACCTGCATCCAGATCAAGCCCAATAGAGGGGCGCATGCTGGCGCAGGATGACCCTAGGGAGAGATTTGAACATGAAACTCACCAAAATGACCGCATTCGCGATGACCACTGCACTTTGCGCAACTGCCGCGTTTGCAGATGGCCATATGGATCGCACTGGATGGCCTGAAAGCTTTACTGTTGGCACCGCATCCCAAGGCGGCACCTATTTCGCCTATGGTTCTGGCTGGGCAAACCTTGTCGCAGAAGAATTGGGCATGACAGGCGGCGGCGAAGTCACCGGCGGCCCAATGCAGAACATGGCGCTTGTGCATACAGGCGAAGTCGCCTTCGGCATGACCACAATGGGCCCTGCGGCGGAATCCTTGGCAGGCACCAACCCAATCGCACCTGGTCTGCAAATGACCAATGCCTGTGCGATGTTCCCAATGTATCAGACGCCATTCTCGGTGACGGCGTTGTCCTCCTCGGGCATCACAAGCATTGATGAAATCCCAGATGGCGCGCGCATCGGCTTTGGCCCTGCGGGTTCGACCTCTGACACCTACTTCCCTCGCATGATGGAAGAGCTGGGCGTCAATTTTGAGCGCCGTAACGGCGGTTGGTCGGATCTCGGTGGCCAGTTGCAAGATGGTCTGTTGGACGTGATCGCCTTTGCCGCAGGTGTTCCTGTGCCCGCGGTCAGCCAGCTTGAAGTGCAGACGGACATCAACATCATCGAATTCACCGAAGAAGAGCAGGCCCAAATCATGGCGGCCTTCCCTGTGTCTGAATTCAACATCTCTGCAGATGCCTATACCACGCTCGAAGCACCTGCGCGTTCCGTTTCCATGTGGAACTTTGCGATTGCAAACTGCGAATTGCCAGAAAGCTTTGTTTACGCGGTTGTGGACACTGTGATGTCTGACAATGCGCGTATGGTTGCCATCCACGGCGCCGCACGTTCGACCTTGCCCGAAAACTGGGACAAGAACGGCGTTTTGATGTGGCACCCAGGTGCGGCACGTTGGTTCACCGAGAATGCAGGCGCGACCATCGCGGCTGATCAGATTTTCGGCGGCTAATGCTGTAATCTATCGGGCGCGCGGGGGCCTCAAACCCTTCGCGCGCCTTTTCTTTTGCCCTTATCGGCAGAGCGGAAGCAAAAATCATGACCAACACCTCACAGACCAAAGCCAGCGATCTTGACGCGATCGCGGAGACAGGCCCCGTCATCGCCGAAGGCGTAGATCAGGAACCTGTTGAGAATAACCGCCGCCTGTTCACAGGCCCTCGTATGATTGCCGTGGCTGTCCTTGCAACGCTCTATGCAGGGTTTCATATGGCCGCTTTGAACGGGATTTCTATCTCGGCTTGGACGGGCATAGATCTGCCGCTTTTGCCGCAATTCCCGCTTGAGACTTGGAATTTCCGAATTGTCCACATCGCGGGTGCGCTTGTTTTGGGCTTTGTGCTTTATGCGCCCTACACTTGGAAAGAAGACGCAGAAGCCCCCAAAGACACGGCCCTCTTGTCCAAGGCGGGCTATGCTTTGTTCATTCCCGCCGCCTTGGCGTTATGGTCTGCGCTGTCCTTTGGGAGGTTGATCGACTCTGGCACATTGCCAGAGATGGGGGGGCTTGTGTCATGGGCCGCCTTCCCCGGAACCGAGATTTATGAAACCGAGATTTGGAACTTTGGTGTGCCCCTCTTGGTGGCGACCTTTGGCGCCATCCTCTTGGGGTGGTTTGAACGCAAGCCACGCGATAGCTTTGCGACCAGCGACTTGGTGCTTGCGCTCTGCGCAATTGTTGTCGCGGCCTATCTTGTGCCGATTTTCTCAACCGCGGCCCGCAATTCAGTCGGCACGCCTTTTGTGCCAATCGGTGTGGCCTTTGCCGCGACAGCAGGCACCGCGATGATCATGGAATTGACACGCCGCGTGGCAGGTCTGGCCTTGGTGATCATCACAGGCGTGTTCCTTATTTACACCTTCACCGCGCATTTGCTGCCCGGCATCTTGGCCGTGCGAAACCCCTATACGTGGCAACGCTTCTTCGGCCATCTCTATTCGGATGCAGGCATCCTTGGGCCAACCACGGCGGTGTCCTCAACCTATATCATCCTCTTCATCATCTTTGCGGCTTTCCTTCAGGCCTCGAAAGTGGGTGATTATTTTGTGAATTTCGCCTTTGCCGCAGCAGGGCGCGCCCGTGGTGGCCCCGCTAAAGTGGCCATTTTCGCAAGCGGCCTGATGGGTATGATCAACGGCACCTCCGCGGGGAATGTTGTGGCGACAGGGTCGCTGACCATCCCTTTGATGAAAAAGGTAGGCTATCACAAGAAAACCGCAGGCGCGGTCGAAGCGGCCGCCTCAACCGGCGGTCAGATCATGCCCCCTATCATGGGCGCAGGCGCATTCATCATGGCCGAGATCACAGGCATCCCTTATCAGGATATCGCAATCGCCGCGATCATTCCCGCGATCCTCTACTTCGTGTCGGTCTATTTCATGGTCGATCTTGAGGCCGCGAAATTGGGTATGCGCGGCATGCGTGAGGATGAACTGCCAAAATTGAAACTGCTTTTGAAGCAGCTCTATCTGTTCTTGCCCATCCTGATCCTGATCTATGCCCTGTTCCAAGGCTATTCCGTCATCCGTGCGGGCACCTTGGCCACGCTCAGTGCCGCCGTCATTTCATGGATGCCCGTGTTGATGGTGCGCTTCTTCCCACAAAGCCTGCCTGCCGCCTCGGTCGCAGGTATGGGGCCACGGGAGATTCTCAAAGCGTTTGAATTGGCTGGCATTATGGCCATTCAGATCATCGCGGTTTGTGCCTGCGCGGGTGTTATCGTGGGTGTGATCAGCCTGACAGGTGTTGGTGCGCGCTTCTCGTCCCTCCTGTTGGATTTGGCGGGTGTGAGCCAAGTTCTGGCACTGTTCTTTGCGATGTGTATCGCGATCCTTCTGGGGATGGGCATGCCCACCACAGCCGCCTATGCGGTCGCGGCCTCGGTGGTGGCACCAGGCTTAGTTGAGCTTGGCATTCCGCAACTGACCGCGCATTTCTTCGTGTTCTATTTCGCGGTCGTCTCGGCCATTACACCGCCTGTGGCGCTGGCCTCTTATGCGGCGGCGGGGATATCGGGGGCGAATGCAATGGAGACATCGGTGGCCTCGTTCAAAATCGGCATCGCCGCCTTCATCGTGCCTTTCATGTTCTTCTACAATTCGGCCTTGCTGATGGATGGCACCACGCTTGAAATCCTGCGCGCAGGGGCAACGGCCATTTTCGGCGTGTTCCTGTTGTCCTCAGGGGTGCAAGGGTGGTTCATGGGGGCGCGCAACCCGTGGTTCTTACGCGCCATCCTTATTGCGGCCGCGCTGTTCATGATTGAAGGCGGGCTGCTGACCGATCTGATCGGCCTTGGTGGTGCGGTTGGGGTCTATCTTATCCAAAAACTGTTCCACCCAAAGGCGGATGCACAGATCGATGTCAAAGGCCTAGATTGATCCGACAAAGCGGCCCCCTTGTGGGGCCGCTTTTCATTTAGGTCTTTGTTAAATCTTCGCGCGCGACATTGATCCGGGTCTTTTGCCCCATCAGGTCAATCAAAACCCAAACGCGCTGATCTTCATCCAAGCTTTCGACTGTCGCAACAAATTGCGAGAACGGGCCCTTTTGCAAGGTCACCTGATCTTGCGGGGCCAGATCACTGGCGGCTGTCAAAACCCCCGCCTCATCGCACCGCGCCTGCAATCCCGCCACCAAATCATGCGGCACAGGGCTTGGCTGACCTGCGAAGGAAACAATGCGCGCCACCCCATAGGTCGAGTTGATCTTGCGCCACGCCCCCTGACCCGCATCTAGCGCCACAAAGAGATAGCCTGGGAAAAGCGGGCGGGACTTGGACACAAACCGCGCCCCAACGCGGGATGTGACAGTCAGCATTGGTAGGAAAGTTTCAAACCCTTGGCGGTTCAAATTGCGCAAGGCAATGCTGTGCGAATTGGGTTTAAATTGCACCAAATACCAGTGTCTGTCAGGCCCTGCCGTCATGCGCCCTCACATACATTTACGCGATTGTGCCCCTGCACCCCGACCGAAACTGCCCAATTCGAAATCCAGTGAGAATTGTGTAATCGGGGTCAGGCCCGTCACGCGATTGTCCACGCGCGAGACCTGTGCGCGTGCGCGCAGACATTCATTGTCGAATTGCACACCAAGGCCATAACGGCGCACTGTATCGGTCTCAAGGCCATAGAGGGCATAGACCTCTCCCCCCCAATCAAGGGTATGGCCCAGTTCAAAATTGATCGTGTCGAATTCATTATCGTCACTGTCATAGGTCCACCCCACCGAGGATCGCCAATCAACCAGATTGTCATAAGAGAGCCGCCCCGTAATGAAGGACGCATCCGATTTATATTCATCATCGGTCACGCCGAGGCGGGCCTCAATGAATTCGGTCAAATCTGCCGTCAAACCCAAACTCCAGCGCCGCACGGGATCGGGGTTACCAATAGCCTCGTCACGCTCAAGTTTGGTATAGGTGGCATCAAGCGTGACATTGTCCAAGGATTGGCTGAAGGTCAAAACATCCGAGACGCGCTCGAAATCAGGGTTGTAGCGGCTTGTGGCCGAGAATTGGAACGGCCCCATGCTGCGCCCCAACCGTAGCGTATAGAGGGCGCCCGAGCGCAGGCCTGTCTTGCCGCTTGAGATGATATGATCCCGTTCAACCGAACCACCGAAGTAATAGCCCGAGGGCAAAGTATAGCGATAGGTCACATCCACATCCGCAACCGTAACATCATATTGGTTGACTTGATCACGATTGACGCGGCGATATTGCCCAAGTTGGGCGTAATCAAAGGGATCAATCATATCGATTGACCCGTCAATCGAGGGCATGGTCACCTGCCCCGCCTCAAACCGCAAAAAGCCAATGGACGGCGTCAGGGTTTGCTGTGCGCCATTTGACGCGCGGAATTCAAAGGGCCAACTCAATCGCGTTGCGGCAAATCCACTTGTGCTGTTTTGCTCATCAGGCAGGGTTACATCGTCATGGATGCCGTAGCGATCCAGAAATAGCCCCAAATCCGCATCAATGCGCAGGATATCCCCCGCCTGCCACATGCCATCCCAGATCAAATTGGCCATCATCCGATCAATATCGCGGCGGCGTGGGTTAATATCGCCAAATTCGTTATAATCGGCCTGCGCCCCAAAATTCAGAGCCAAATCGCCAAAATCACCCGTCTCGCGCAGGAATGTCCATTGTGCATTCAGCACACGGTTTGAGGCTTTGTAATCATAGGTCTGATCGCGCAAAGCCGAGAACGCGGTGTAATCAAAGCTCAGCACCTCATCCGAAGAACTGCGTGCGAAGCGTAAGAAATTGTTCAGACGATCTTGTGCAAAAACCACAGGATCATCCCCAAAACTGGTGCGGTTAACGGCAAAGAAGTCATAGGTGCTGATATAGCTGCTGTCTGAGGCCGATTGGGTCTGGAACACAAGATCAATGCCGTTGTCAAATTCCGCGCGCCCGTTAGAAAACAGAAACGCGCGCAAGGATTTCTCGGTCAGATCATCGCGGCTGAACGCCCCGTTTAATTCCAAATACCCATTGGAAAAGGCCTGCCGATATCGCCCCTCTAGGGTGCGCAAGACGCCCCCGCCCGCAGTCGCGCCACCCGCAACCGAAATCTGCGGCGTGACCGTGATATCGGCGCTATCCCCCAACATACGGAAATAGGGCAAGCCAATGCGCGTGCCCAAGCGCGAATTGACGGAATAGGTCGGCGCAAGAAATCCGTTTGCCCGCGCCACTGAGGGATCAGGGGTGCGCAACCACGGCGTATAAAGGACAGGCGTGCCTGCCACGCGCAATTGCGCATCACGATAGGTGATGCTGCGGGTTTCTTGATCATGCACAGCGCGGCGGGCGCGCAATTCCCATAGCGGTGTCGCGTTTTCCGAACACACCTCGCAGGCTGAGGCGCGCACATAGGGGAATTCCGTGTAACGCCCTTCACGGCGGATCATTTCTTGCGCTGCAACTTGCAGGGTCTCGTCCACCAACTGCCGCGCGGCCACAATCACGCCATCTTGCAAATCGGTCGACATATCGGCGAACGCGCCGTAAAAAACCTGCCCGCCTTCTTGGTCGATAATGTAAAGCGGCCCATCCACCAAAACGCGGTCACTGACTACATCATAGGCAAGGCTTGGCGCACGCAGCTCCATACCGCCGTAAAATATCTGCACATTTCCAGAGGCGCGATAATATTGGCTTTCTTGGTCGAAATAAATCTGATCCGCAATCAGCGTAGAAGGAAGATTTAGCTCAGGGGGTGCGGCCAAATCCGCGTCTTGGGCAAGGCCCCATGTGGCCGATAAAGCCAAACTCACCCCAAGCCCAAGCGGCGCCGAGAAATCGCGCACCGTGTTCCAAAAATGTCTCGCCTGTTCACGCGCCACAGCAAGTCCTCCGCAATACCCTGTTAGAGGAGTGTCATCGACCTGCCAAGAGAGGGCGGCCCCATCAAACGGGATTTTTCTAGGGCTTGGGCAGTGGCGCATCACTGCTGCGCAGATATCCCCAAAGAATGGCGATCATCCCCATGCCAGCCTGACCATGTTCATTCATCATGGTGGTGTTGCCAAGGCCCGCCACAAGAAAACCTGTTGCAATTAAAACCCCTGCCTGCGCCGCCATTTGATCTGAGGATGCGGCACCCTGCCGAATGGCCAAAGGCAAAAAGGCCCGAAAATAGGCCACAAGCAGCCATGTTATCAGCACCACACCGAGGATGCCGCGCTCGATCAGCATGGTTGTCCAGAGGTTATGGCCATGCCCAAAAAACCAATACCGATCTTTTATCGCGTCATAGTTGCGACCATCGCCCTCAACCTCGGCGCGGACAATCTCCTCGGCCGTGGCTAAGCCAAAACTTTGAAATCCCGTTCCAAACAGCGGGTGGCGATCATAGACCTCGAGGGCAGAATTCAAGATTTTGTCGCGGCCTGACCACAGATCATCGCCCGTCACGCGGGAAACCGCTTCGGCGCGGAACTCCTGTGCAACGGGGAGGGTCATGATGCCCACGCCAAGTGCCAAGACAGCTAGGCCCGCCACGATGAGATACCGCAGCCTGCGGGCCGCATAGCCCGCCATCATGGCCGCAACCGCAATGATGGCCACAATGGCGATCCCGCTCACCAAACTGCGCGAAGGGGGCAGATAGGCCAATGTGGTGGCCACAGCACAGGCGCCAATGAGTTTCAACCACCACGCCCGCCCCATGAATGTTGCAATCCCCACAGCCAATGGGATTAGGGAATACATCCCCGAATGGTTCACATGGCCCACAGATCGAAATTCAGGATAGGGCCTGTCATTCAGCGACCACGCGTAGAAGCTGTCAATCACTGCCCATGCGCCGCCCAGAAGCAACGCCGCCATTAGAACTTTCATATCACGAGAGCTGTAATTCAAGCGCCCCGCAGCAAGCACAAAAAGACCAAGCAAACTCCAACGCACCGCACTTTCTTGTGGCGGTAAAACGTCACGAAACTCGGACAAGGTGGGCCCAATCCACAGCACCACGATCAGGCCTATAATCGGCCATTCAAACGGGCTTGCTTGGCCTAGATGGCGCAGCCGCAGGGACTGAACCGCATAAACGATCAAGAACAATAAGCTTGCGACATTCTTCGGCGCCTCGAACAAGGGCAAGGCAAAAAAAGCCAATGCCAAGAGCGCCACCTCCACCATGGAGGCCGCACGCGCCTGTTTTTGCCCCGAGGCTGAGAGATCACTCATCCCTGCCCTTCCTTTTCGTTTCAATGAATTCAAGATAGCGTGTCAAAACCCTGTCGGGGGTAAGACTGTCGATAAAGGCTTGATCCGCCGCGCTGACCTTGAGGCGATCTTCCGCCAGTTGGGTTGTTATGGCTTCGGCAAGGCCCGCATCATCCCCCTGCGCAACAAGTTGCAACGCGGTGATATGCTGCGCCAGTTCTTGTGAGCCCGCTGTCACGGTCGAGATACAGGGAATACCTGCTGCGATGGCCTCTAGCGTGGCATTGCCAAGACCTTCGTATAACGAGGTCGACACGAATAAATCTGCTGCGGCCAGATGCGCAAAAATATCATCGCTAAAGCCGGGGAGGTGGAATTGCCCCGCAATGCCAAGCTCTTGCGCCTGCGCCACAAGCCTTTCGCGCTGATATCCTTCACCTAAAATGACAAGGCGGTCATCCCGATGCCCACGGGCCGCCACGGTTTGGGCGAACGCGCGCAACAATGCCTTGAAATTTTTGACCCCATCCAGCCGCCCCACTGAGATCACAACACGGCCCTTCGGGCCTGCTTGAACTGGGGACACGGCCGCCCCCTGTCCGCGCTTGCGATCAACAGGGTTTAGAATTGTCGTGAAAAGGCGCGCGTTGATTCCGCAAAACCGTTGTAATTCTTCCCCAATCCCCTGTGACACGGTCATAATCCCCGCCGCACCCGGATAGAGGAGGCGGAATTCGATGGGCCGTGTGCGCCGCTTCCATGCAGAGGGAATATCAAAGAGCTGACGCGCAATCTCCGTATGCTCAACGATAAACACAGGCGGCAAAGCGGGTGCGATCAGTTTGGCACGCAGCATCGCCTTATTCACAGTGGTCATATGCGAGACGATGGCGTCAATCCGTTCTGCGGTGCAGATTTTGCGCAAAGCACGCGCATTGGCGAATGCGTTATGCGCCGCACGAAAGGCACCATATTCATAGATTTTTATGGATTTGGGAAAGGCGTCTTTCAGAGGCCCCGCCGTTTGGGACACCGCCAAAACAATGTCCACATCGTCACGCGACAGGCTTGCATTGACGAGATCAAGGATCACACGCTCGGCCCCACCGCCTGCCAATGTATCGGCGACCATAAGGAGGCGTAAACGGCTCATCTTCTGCACACAGTCCCTTTGAATCCCGCTCTATGCTTGACCTTTTTGGCCGCCGCTGTCTATCACCTGTCACGGGTTTTGATCGGCGGGGCGCATCATTGCAACAGCAAAGCGACTATTTGAACCATGAGGGCGGGGCATGATCATAACGCGCCTCATCGGGGGCTTGGGCAACCAGATGTTCCAATATGCGGCAGGGGCGGCGCTTGCGGCGCGAACGGGCCAAGCGTTGCGCCTCGATCTGACCAGTTTGCGTAAATACAAACTGCATCAGGGCTATCAGTTCGACCAAATTTTTGCAGGCGATTTTCAAACCGCCTCAAAACTGGATTTGTTTCGCGTCTTGGGGTTTGGAATGCGGCGTGGCGTGCGGGGCAGCGTGACCCCAGACCCGCGCTTGCCCAACCCGCAAACAGGTCCGAAAATTCGGCAACCCTCGCATAATTATTGGGATGGTTTTAGCGCATTATCGGGAAAAACCTATCTCGCGGGTTATTGGCAATCGCCCAAATATTTCCAAGGGGCCGAGGCGGCGATTGCCCGCGCCTTTGAGTTTCGAGAGGATTTAACGGGCGAGAATGCCGAGATTGCAGCAAAAATGGCTGCTTGCACTTCTGTCAGCCTTCATGTGCGGCGCGGCGATTATGTGAAGAACGCCAATGTGAACGCTTTTCACGGGATTTGTGATTGGCCTTATTACAGGGCAGCGATGGCGCATATGCGCGCGGCCCTTCACGCGCCGCAGTTTTTCGTGTTTTCTGATGATCTTGATGCCGCGAAAGCCGAGTTCGGCCAAGGTGCGGACATCACCTATGTCACGGGCAACACGGGCGCGGTCAGCTATCGCGATATGATGTTGATGGCGCGCTGCAAACACCATGTAATCGCCAATTCCAGTTTTAGTTGGTGGGGGGCATGGTTGGCCCTTGCGCATGGGGCGGCGGATGATGGTCAAATCGTCATTGCACCAAAAGTTTGGTTCGCAGGCAGCCCTGAGCCGATGGAAGATATCTATCAGCCCCATTGGGTAAGGATGTAGGCGCCATGAGCCCCAAACGTGAATTGCAGCGCTGGTTGCAGAATATGCGCCTGAAATGGCGGTGGCGGCGCGCGGCGCAGACCAGTCCAAGCGGCCTTGATGTGGCGCATGGCCTAGACCGCTGCGACATCACCTATATCAACCTGGATCACCGCACGGATCGGCGCGAGCGGATCGAGGCAGAATTTACCAAGATCGGCGCGCAAAATGTGACCCGCTTTGGGGCCCATAAACACGCGCGCGGCGCAACGGGTTGCGCGATGTCCCACCGCGATGTGATCGAAGCCGCCACCCCCGCAGAAGGGCGGATCACCATGATCTGCGAGGATGATCTGGAATTTCTGGCAGATCGTGCGCGGCTCGATCATTTGATTGAAACATTTTACCGCGACAGCCGCATGGATGTGCTGTGTCTGGCCTATAATCGGCGCAATGGGATCGCTGTTACTGAGGATTTTCTGATCACTTCTAACACGCGAACAACGGCGTGCTATTTATTCAAAGCCCCAGTATTGCCTGCCCTTCACCGAGCTGCGACAAAAAGCATCTCGCGGTTAGAAAGGGGACTTCCAGACAAAGTTGCAGCAATTGATGTTGTCTGGCGAGAGACGCAGCAGGAATTTATATTTGCATTGGCAAGCCCAAGAGCGGCACGACAAACCGAATCATATTCAGATATTTTGGGCAGGACTGTTGATTACAACCTGTGAGGCCGATGGCGTGAGACTGGACAGACACGGCCTGTCTCGGTATCGAAACATCTGAGGCTAATGGGGAAATACATGTTCGGCTTTGCGCAGCATCTTTTTGGATTAAGTCGCGGCACTAAGCGGCTGATCCAAGTTGCTTTTGACTCCTTGGCCATTGTGTTTTGTTTTTGGCTTGCGATGGCGCTGCGCCTTGATGGCAATGTTATGGCCATGACAGCGCGGCCTTGGTTGGTTCTGATCCCCGTGATCCCAGTGACCATTTTTGCCTTCGTGATGCTGGGGCTCTATCGCGCGGTGATCCGCTATATGGCGGATCGGGCTGTGCGCACCGTGGCGATCGGGGTTCTGATTTCGGCGGTTGCCATGTTCGCGCTCAGTCAAGGGCTGAACCTTCGGGTTCCGCGTTCCGTTCCTGGGATTTACCTTGCGCTCTTGCTGATTGTTGTAGGGGGCACGCGCTTTGTGATGCGCGGCATTTACCTCAGCACACAAGCGGCCACGCGGGAACCTGTTCTCATCTATGGCGCAGGCGAAGCGGGACGTCAGGTTTTGCAGGCATTGGAGCAAAGCCGCAATTACCGCCCTGCCCTATTCGTGGATGATAATGGCAAATTATCGGGCAGCGAGATTGGTGGCGTGCGCATTGTGCGCCCAGACCAAGCGCGCGCACGCATCAAAAATTTAGGGATCAAAACCGCACTGATCGCGATCCCAGACAGCAACCCCGCAGGGCGGCGGCATGCGGCGCAAGTTTTGGCTGACCTTGGCCTTGAGGTGCGGGTGATCCCCAATATGTCCGATCTAGTCTCTGGACGTGTGCGGATATCGGAATTGCGGCGCATCACGGTTGAGGAATTGTTGGGGCGCGACCCCGTCCCACCGCTGCCTGATCTGATGTCGAAAACCACCCATGGGAAATCTGTTATGGTGACAGGCGCGGGTGGCTCGATTGGCAGTGAGCTGTGCCGCCAGATTTTGGAGCAAAAACCAAGCAAGCTTGTTCTGTTCGAAAATTCAGAATTCGCACTTTATCGTATTTTGGAGGATTTGCAGGCATGGCTTGCACCGCGCGATCACCCAACAGAGCTGATCCCAATCCTCGGCTCGGTCACGCATGAGGGGCGGGTTGCGCGCGCAATCACAGAAAATGCTGTCGAAACGCTGTTTCATGCAGCGGCGTTCAAACATGTCCCCCTTGTCGAGGCGAATATTCTTGAAGGTCTGCGCAACAATGTCTTTGGCACGAAATGCGTGGCCGAAGCCGCAGGGCGTTTGGGCGTTAAAAACTTTACCCTGATTTCCACGGATAAGGCCGTGCGCCCCACCAATGTCATGGGCGCCACCAAACGCGTGGCGGAATTGGTGATGCAATCCACCGCCAAGGCCTATCCCGAGACACGCTTTTGTGCAGTGCGTTTTGGGAATGTCTTGGGGTCATCTGGTTCGGTAATCCCGAAATTTACCGACCAAATTCGCCGTGGTGGCCCTATCACCCTGACCGATCCAGAAATCACCCGTTATTTCATGACCATCCCCGAAGCCGCGCAATTGGTGATCCAGGCAAACGCAATGGCGCAAGCGGGCGAAATTTACCTGTTGGATATGGGGGAGCCGATCAAAATTCTAGAATTGGCCCGCACTATGGCCCGTCTGCAGGGGCGCGAAACCTATATCGCAGGGCAAGAGGCCCCGATTGCCGATGGTCTGGCGATTGAAATCACAGGACTGCGGCCCGGTGAAAAACTCTATGAAGAGCTTTTGGTCGATGACGGGGCAGAGACCACCGCGCATCCGCGGATTATGTTGGAGCCAGCCCAAAATGCCACAGACCCCAGCGACACCCCGCGCGCGCTTGCGGCCCTAGAGGCCGCGCTACAGGCTGAAGATGCCGCAGAGGCATTGACACTCTTGCAAAGGCTACCAATCGATTACTCCGTGTGTAGCCATGAAACAGCCAATTCAAAAAGGCGAGGATAAACTATTTATATAGTTAGCATCATGCAGTGCCTTAAAAAGCTAGCACGCAACATATCTAATAAGATTTTCTAGATAAAATATAACTTTAAATTAATTGAAAAATCTGCTATCAATTAGAAACTTACAATCTATAAAATATGTTTCGAGAATTATATACTACATTTGACCAATTTTACTACTGCACAAGGTGAGAAATACGATGCCTTTATTAGATTACACTTTGATTAAGAAAGAGCAACTCAAGGGATGTCTCTATGATAAAGAGGTATTCGCTGAGTTAGGAATAGAAGAGGAATTCGTCCAGGATAACTTATCTTTCTCAGAAGCCAAAGGCACACTTAGAGGCCTACATTTCCAAGCCCCGCCATTGGCCCAAGCGAAGCTTATACGTTGCAGCAGAGGATGCATCTACGATGTTGCTGTTGATATAAGGAAAGGCAGCCCAACCTACGGCCAATGGGTTGGATATGAGCTAAGTGCCGAGTGTGGAGACCAAATCTATGTACCAATCGGATTTGCTCACGGCTTTATAACTTTGGAACCGTACACTGAGGTTGCCTACAAATGTTCATCAAACTTTTCGCCTGATGCAGAGGGTTCAATCCACTGGAATAGCTGTGGAATAACTTGGCCAGTATCAGGTAAAATCGTTATAAGTGAGAAGGATAATGTTGCGCAGAAAATCGAGGATTTTGAAAGCCCATTCTCGTACCATGTCTAAATTCAGCGCCGTTGATATAAGTCCTCATACCGAGTGATATCATCTTCACCGAGATAGCTGCCCGTTTGCACTTCAATTAAAACCATTGGAACTTTTCCAGGATTCTCCATACGGTGCACCGCACCCAAGGGCACATAAACAGACTCATTCTCGTGTACCATTTTAACGTCCCTGCCGATAGTTACTTTTGCCATACCCTCAACTACTATCCAATGTTCTGCTCGATGTTTATGAGATTGAAGTGATAAAATACCGCCCGGTTTCACCACAATCCGTTTAACCTGGAAACGTGATCCTAAGGCTAGACTTTCAAACCATCCCCACGGACGGTGATCGCGGCGGAATTCGGTTGCCTGCTTAGCCCCTTGTTGCTTGAGCAAGTCAACGGCCTCACGCACAAGTTGACTTTGATTTTTAGGAACTATCAACACGGCATCGTCCGTGGATATCGCTACGACATCCTTGAGACCGATCGCAACTAACCTGACTCCGCCATCGTCACTGTACAAAAAGCTATTTTCGCAATTAATCGCGTGAGCGTTTTGAGAAGTTTGATTTCCAAACGCGTCTCTAGGAGTGAACGATTGTTCAGCCACTGCAGCCCATGATCCTAAATCGGACCATTGTCCATCGAAAGGAAATACCGACAAATTTTTAGCGTGCTCCATGATAGCATAGTCAATTGATATGCTGGGTAGCGCTGCCCATGCCTCGGCATCAAGTCGTAAAAATCCGAGATCAGATTGTGCTTTTTCTAATGCTTCACTGGCCAAAGGCACCATATCAGGCGCCAAGGTATTGAACGCCGAAAGCATTACATCTGCACGAAACAAAAATATACCAGCATTCCAAAGATATTTGTCAGACTTTACCATAGCTTCTGCGGACGCCATGTCAGGCTTTTCGATAAATCGTTTGAGGGGCATGCAGGCTTGTGGGCCGCTTTGTTCTAGCTCCAAATATCCATAACCAATTTCGGGATGGCCGGGTTTAATACCAAAAGTAACAATCTGTCCTTGTTCCGCATCGGGGCTCGCTGCTGTTACAGCTGCACGAAAAGCGTTTTCATTAGGAATTATGTGGTCGGAAGGGGCAATTAGAAGTAGCGCATTTGGATCACGTGCCGCCGCCCATAGACTGGCGACCAAAACCGCCGGGGCAGTATTTAAGCCAGATGGCTCCAAAATAATCGTATCCGGGATGATATGAGCATCGCTCATCTGGTCACTGACTGTGAAACGGAATTGATCAGACGTTACGATCAAAGGAGCCGCAAACTGAGGACCAGAAACCCGCAAAGCCGCTTGCTGAAATAGACTATTATCCCCAAAAAATTTTGTAAACTGCTTCGGAAAAGCTTCGCGGCTAGCAGGCCATAGTCGCGAACCTGAACCACCTGCCAGCAAAACGGGAGTAATCATAAATATCGTCCTTTCAGCCACACACGTGTCGAAACCCAGTAACGCCCCCTGTCGAAGCGTACAATATCAGGAGGGTAGCAAACGGGTCTGAACATAAGCAAATACCCGTCTTACGCATTCAACTTGCAGATACTTACCACGCTAAACTATAAGAGAAAACGCCCGTGTGCTAAAGGGGATACGTCACATAATTCTGTTTAAAATTTGGGCAAGAAATTACAAGTTAAGACGCAGGCAAAAAAGACAGGTTAGGTCATGGATGATATCGGGCTACGCTATTTCTGCTCCAAGAGCGGTCAAAGACAACGTTTTGAGCAGTCAACGACCTGGTGTTTTGACAATAATTTTGTATGGCGCGCCAAGCACAACATCGCAACTCTCAAAGAAGAAGCAACCAAGAACATAAATGCGCGAAACGCACCTCCTTCTGGCAAGTCCTATAACTAGTAATACTTTACAAAAGTTGTTACATCAGCCGCAATCTATGGGATAATTTTATGCAAAAAGCGTTGATAACTGGCATCACTGGACAAGACGGTTCATATCTTGCGGAATTTCTTTTAGCAAAGGGATATGAAGTCCACGGGATCAAACGAAGGGCTTCATCATTTAACACTCAGAGAGTGGATCACATCTACGAAGATCCTCACTTAGACAACGCGCGGTTCAAGCTACATTATGGCGATTTAACAGATAGTTCTAATCTAACTCGGATCATTAGAGATATCGAACCCGATGAAGTGTACAATCTAGCAGCCCAATCGCATGTCGCTGTAAGTTTCGAGGCTCCTGAGTACACCGCAGATGTTGATGCAATTGGAACGCTTCGGCTACTTGAGGCGATACGGTTTTTAGGCTTTGAACATAAAACTCGCTTCTATCAAGCCTCAACGTCTGAGCTGTACGGATTAGTTCAAGAAACCCCCCAGAAAGAAACCACACCATTTTATCCGAGGAGCCCTTATGCAGTCGCGAAACTTTACGCATACTGGATTACAGTAAACTATCGCGAAGCTTATGGCATGTATGCCTGCAACGGGATTTTGTTTAATCACGAGAGCCCAAGGCGTGGCGAGACTTTTGTGACACGCAAAATCACAAGGGGCATGGCCAACATAGCTCTCGGATTAGAAAAGTGCCTCTACATGGGCAACATAGACAGCCTGCGCGATTGGGGGCACGCAAAAGACTACGTAAGAATGCAGTGGATGATGCTGCAGCAGAAATGGCCTGACGATTTTGTCATCGCAACTGGCCAGCAATATACCGTCAGAGAATTCATAACCTGGACAGCTGCAGAACTTGGCCTTTCTATTGAATTTAAAGGCAGAGGCACGGAAGAAATTGCCACGGTTACAGCCATTAACAATGATCGCGCGCCAGCAGTCAAAGTGGGAGATGTTATCATGCGCATTGATCCCAGATATTTCCGTCCGGCCGAGGTTGAAACCCTTTTAGGTGACCCGAAAAAGGCTGCTGATAAGTTGGGTTGGGCACCAGAGATCACAGCACAGGAAATGTGCTCGGAAATGGTTGAAGCAGACCTGATTGCCGCTCGTCGCACAAAGCTACTGAAAGAGCACGGGCTTGAACTTCCAGTGAGTATGGAAGGCTAAGATGATTTTTGATCCCAAAAATAAAAGAATTTTTGTAGCTGGCCACCGTGGAATGGTGGGCTCTGCAGTGGTTCGCAGATTAGAAAAGGAAGACTGCGACATCCTTACTGCATCACGGCAAGAACTGGACTTAACTGACGCTTCGGCAACTTTAGATTGGATGCAGAAGAACCGGCCACACGCTTTAATAATGGCTGCAGCGCGGGTCGGGGGTATTATAGCCAACGACACATACCCTGTCGACTTTTTGCACGAAAACCTAGCAATACAAAACTCAGTGTTTGCTGCCGCCCACCATACACAAGTAAAACGGCTAATTTTTTTGGGTTCATCCTGCATCTACCCTAAGCATGCAGAGCAGCCAATTAGGGAGAGAGCGCTACTCTCCGGCCCTCTTGAGCCAACGAACGAGGCTTATGCAATCGCTAAGATTGCCGGTATAAAGCTGGTGCAAGCCTACAGAAAGCAATTCGGTCACGACTGGATTTCTGCAATGCCAACCAATCTATATGGCCCCGGAGACAACTACCATCCGGAGAACTCGCATGTCTTGCCAGCACTACTCAGAAAGTTTCACGAAGCAAAGAAAATCGGCGCTGCCTCAGTCACCGTTTGGGGAACCGGTAGTCCAATGCGTGAATTCATGCATAGTGACGACCTAGCTGATGCACTTATATTCATTTTAAAAAGATACTCCGATGTTGAACATATCAATGTCGGGTCAGGAGAAGAGATCAGCATTAGAGAATTAGCAGAAATTATTGCAGACGTCATTGGAGGAAGTGTTTCATTAGAATTCGACACAAGTAAGCCTGACGGGACCCCGCGCAAGCTCATGGATAGCACAAAGTTAAGCGCTCTGGGCTGGAAAGCGCGAACTTCTTTGCGAGATGGGATCAAGAAAACGTACGCTCAAGCTTTTAGCGGCCACGATTAATAATGAAATGTATTCTAATCACAGGCGGTGCGGAATTTATCGGCTCTGAAGTCGTCCGCCAATCTCTGTCGGCTAAATTCGAGGTATTCAACGTAGACGCACTGACCTATGCAGCATCCGAAGAAAACTTGAGTGACCTGCCCAATCCTGAAAATTACTTTCTTCAGAAAACTAACATTTGTGCCGATACTGCTATAAAGTGAGGATTCAAAAATATCAGCCTGATGCTATCGTCCGCCTAGCCGCTGAAAGTCACGTTGATCGGTCCATTGCCTCCCCGTCAGAATTCATAGAGACAAATATTGTTGGCACTTGCACACTGCTTGAAGCCGCCCTTGAGTATTGGATGGAAAAACGAAAAGATCCATCATTTAGGTTTCTCCATGTCTCAACGGACGAAGTATTTGGAAGCCTGGAGCTAAATAGCTCAGCCCAATTCAAATAAGACCCTGCATACGCCCCAAGGAGCCCCTATTCCGCTAGCAAGGCCAGCTCGGATCACTTAGTGCGTGCGTGGCACGCAACATGTGGCCTACCTACAATTGTAAGCAACTGCAGAAACAATTATGGCCCACGTCAAAATCATAAAAAGCTAATATCCAATACCATTAAAATGGCCTTATCGGAAAAGCCCATACCTGTATACGGAGATGGTAAAAACGTACGGGATTGGCTTTTCGTGGAAGATCACGCGGATGCTGTCCTCACAATATTGGACAGAGGTGAGCCTGGACAGGCTTACAACATTGGCGGGGATACAGGATTAGAAAACATAGGCTTGGTCAAATCTACATGCAATCTTTTGGATCAAAAACGGCCTAAAGCTACCGGATGTTATTCTGAACAAATTACCTTTGTGAATGATCGCTTGCGTCATGACCGTAGATACGCAATTGACTGCTCAAAATTAAAAACTGAGCTTGGCTGGAGGCGACGTTATAATTTTGATGCCGGTATAGAAAAAACTATTAATTGGTACCTAAAGAGGTTTTACAAAGATCATATCCCACATCTTTAGAGGATACTTCATCATTAAAAACAGCCAATTCGTGCGTATTCTATTCTGTTTACACGCACGCATCACCTCTCGGTTTAATGTAATTTTGCTTTTCAAACCCGACGTACTAATACCCCCAGTGGCCATACTAACAGCCACCTTATTCAAATATGAATAAGAAATCCTATCGCTTGAAAAAACTCGTGCTATAAAATCAAAATCACCAGCAATCTTATAACTAACATCAAATGAACCAAATTTGTCATATATTTTTCGTCTACAAAAGAAACCAGGATGAGGCGGCATCCAACCAAACTTTAGAGAAGATGGGTTAAACCGAAACGCCGGATACTTGCGAATAATTCGTTGCGGCCTGCGCGGATCGAAAAAATTAACATCTGCAAGGACAATATCGGGCCCAGCGCTCGAAAAATGGCTCACAACTTCATCAATTACGTTTTCGTCAATATATCGATCATCCGAATTTAAAAAACAAACTATATCACCTGTTGCAAGCAACAAACCCTTGTTCATTGCATCATAGACTCCAAAGTCTGGTTCAGATACGACCTTTACGCGGTCACTAAGAAATCTCTCAACGATTTTCAATGTGCCGTCAGTTGAACCGCCATCTATGATGATGTGTTCTATGTTTCGGTACGTTTGGAGCCGAACAGAATTCAAACAATCACTTATTGTTTTCGAATTATTTAAGCACACTGTAATCACAGATACCAAAAGTGTCAAGTTTGCACCAATAATTAAAAAATCACTGAAAAACCATACTGAAAATAAAAACCTACACCACTCATTCAAGTTTACTGTTTATATCATTTATAAATTTATCAATCCCAGAAGATACTGATAAAGGCTTATGGTTAGGGAATAATGTTGAATACCTTTGGATATCTAACACTGCGTGACCTGCGTTGCTTGCAG
The DNA here is from genome assembly GCA_015693905.1 of Rhodobacterales bacterium HKCCA1288. NCBI lineage: Bacteria > Pseudomonadati > Pseudomonadota > Alphaproteobacteria > Rhodobacterales > Rhodobacterales bacterium HKCCA1288. The sequence goes on from CP065161.1 coordinate 847,386, forward strand.
AAAAATTATCGTATTTTCTTATAAATTTATAATTAGTCTTCTTCTCAATTAAAGATAAAATCTCAAGCGCAGTGGTTCCAACTCCTGTGCCCAAGTTATACGTTGAATGAGGCAACATATGGGCTGTTATAATATTGTAAAACATATTATAAAAATCATCAACGTAAATATAATCGCGTCGATCCACCCCCCCGTTCCACAACGTAACACTTTCTCGCTTGAAATACTTACCTAAGGCAACAGAAATAAAACCATGTGACCCAAAAATATCTTGCCCTGGCCCATATGGATTCGACGGCCTTATAATCAAATATTCTTTATTAAATTTTTTCGATAAATAAATTAATGCGCGCTCTAAGAACAACTTCTCCTTTCCATAACAACAGTTGGGTTGCAAGTTATTGTCCTCGCGCAATGGATCATTCGAAAAACCATATACCCGACCCCCTGACGAAAAGTAAATCACTCGATCCAGGTTTTCAAATAAAAATCTCATTAATTTAAGATGGAATCTCTTATTTTCAAATATGTCAGCATTGATGTTGTCATGGGCTCTGCGTGTATTTATCAGGTATATTGCTTCGGTCACTGAATAAGTTCTTACAAAAAAAATCACATCATCAAAGTTATTTAAGTTAGAGACTATGTTTACAAGAGATTCGTGCTTAAAGGAAATTGGACTTCGGCTACAAAGTATAACTCGGTGCCCTCGCTTCAAAAGAAATTTTGTCAACCCAACTCCTAAGAAGTTTGACGCACCTAAGATTAAGTAAGCATTCATAATTTTAATTTCTGAAATCTTCAAATATTAAATGTGACACTTGTGAAACCACTGTCCAGGAATGGTTCTCCAATACGTATGATCGAGCGTTTTCTTTTTTCTGTTGGAATGCTGTCTCAGGTGAATTGATAATTCTTATAATCTCATTCGCAATACTATGTGGATCGCACTCAGCAACCCAGCCCATGTCAAAATCAATTACTCTTTCGCCAATATTTGTTTCTGGTGTAACAAGACATGGCACTGACTGACTAAGGGCTTCAAGAACAGCCATTGGGACTCCCTCATATCTAGACGTCAGCACGAAGACATCAGAAGCAGATAAACACTCAAATTTCTCACATCCGTAAATAGGACCATTAAACGTTACGCTCTGTGAATCTAACCGCTTAATAGAATTTCGAAAAATAATCTCGTCTTTTCGATTTCCCTTACCGTAAAATTTAAAATTTAATTTTTCTAAAATACCTAAGTCTTTAAGTATAAACAAGGAATCAAAAAGTATGTCCAGCCCTTTATGACGGATATCAATTCTACCGATATAGATAAAATTCCAAACATGTACGTCGGGCTTACTAAATACTTCAATCGGATCCGGAGCACATAGGCCATTTGGCTCTATGTAATAATTCTTTTTCAGCTTCAATGATCGAAAGCGCTCGCCTTCACTTGTAAATATTAATCCAGATGAATGATTGATAAAATTTTTCAAAATAAATAAGTAATATAAACATTTCTTAATATAGGATTTTTTTTGCGCGGCTACAACTAAGCTTGAATGAGGCTTGATTAAATAAGGTATATTATAATTTTTTATAATCTGACTTATAAAATAATAATTTAAAAAGTAAACTCCATGAAATACAACAAGATCGTATGATTTGAAAAATTTTTTCGTAACCTGTGAGTAAAAGTAAACATCGAATTTCAAATCATTCAAAATCTGATCTTGAGTGAGTAGAAGATCAATTTTCGAGTCAGGAATATTTTTATTTTGCTCATATATTAATTCCAATAATAGACGCCCAACGCCATTTGATTCACTCAAACAATATCCGCTAACATGAAGAATTCTCAAACTTCACCTCCTCATATCTAATGGCATTTTGATATTGAGAATTTAAGTTATCAGAAAGCATATAATTTTTTTTAAATTAATATATTTCTTGTTTTTAATCTAAATATTATAAATTAATGATTTTACATAATCAAAGTAAGGAGAGGATTTGTGTCGCTGACACAGTGCAGTCAAATTGTGTTGTGATATCAATTTGTTGTTGAAGGCAATCTCTTCGATGCAAGCTATTTGAACCCCAAGTCTAGTTTGCACTGACTTGACGAAATTTGAGGCATCCAACAATGAGTCTGGCGTGCCCATATCAAACCAAACAACACCGCGCCCCAGATTTTTGTACGCTAGTCTCCTCTCGATAAGATACTCCTGAAGTATTGATGTTATTTCAAGTTCTCCACGTCCTGATGGAACAATTTTTTTTGCCTTTGAAACGACACTTTCATCAAAAAAATATAAACCGGTAATCGCCAAATCGCTTTTAGGATTATTAGGTTTCTCCTCTATACTAATTGGCTTTTCCAATTCATCCAATTCTAGAACACCAAATCTACGTGCATCGGAGACAGCTGACAATAAAACGGTGGCACCTCTATGTGACAATAAACATTCGCGCAATATTTTTCCAAGGCCTGCTCCGTAAAACAAATTATCACCTAAGGCCAGCACAACAGAACGTCCTTGAATAAAGCTTTCGCCGATGAGGAAGGCATCAGCAATGCCATTAGGCCGATCTTGCACCTCATATTGAATATTTATACCGTAATCGCTGCCGTCCCCGTACTGCACACGGTAGTGAGGTATGTCTCTGCTACAGCCGATAACAAGGATGGATCTGATGCCTGCGATTAACAGATTTGAGAGCGCATAGTGCAACATCGGTTTGTCATACACTGGTAGAAGATGCTTACTTATAGCCAGTGTAGTTGGCTGAAGCCTGCTACCAGTCCCGCCGGCCAACACGATTCCGCAAGGTTCATTCATTATCTTTGATTTCATGACTTTTCTTTTGATGTGATTGCAGGTTTTTTTATAAGGATCGAGATACAGTTAATTATTCACCACGACGGAAGCTGCGAACAATAGCAACAAGTAATACAATTAACAGAGAAAGGATATTGGTCCTCACTTTTACGCTTTTGCTCTCAACCTTATTTACCAGCTGCGATACTGAACAAGCATGAGACTCCAAATCAAAATTTGATATGTGAGCAGAAGCTGTCTTAGCCATTTGAACGCGAACATCTTCAGAGGAAGATAACCTCAACATTGCGTCAACCCATGGCCTCACATCAGACACCGGCAAAGCGAAACCGGTGTGTCCATGCAAAACAAGCTCGGGGACACATCCACAGTGTTCAGACACAAGTACCGGCATACCCGCCGCCATCGCCTCGTTAACCACAAGTCCCCACTGTTCGGTGGTGCTACAGTGCAACAGAACAGAGTGTGACGCATACACACTAGGTAACTCGTCGTAAGTTTTACCTCCCAAAAATTGTACGCTGATACCCAAATGTTCAGCATAATCTTTGAGATTATTCTGAAGAGGTCCGTACCCTGCAATGGTCAATGACCACGGTATGTGTCCGCTTGCAATGCTCAGATTGCAGTATTCTGAGTAGCAGTCTAACATAAAAAAATAATTCTTTTTAGCAATTAGTCTTCCAACTGCTAAAAACCCCAACCGAGCATCAGAAACGTCTTTTTGGAAATGGTTATTATCAACGACATCATAGTTACATTCGATACAATTGGAGGAAATCCCAAGGGATATTGCATAGTCTTTATGACGTGACCCCGCTACAAAGGCCCCATCTACATTCTGAAGAATTAAGTTCTTAATAAATTCCGTGAACTTGTGCCGCGCACTATCGCGTGCAGAACTATCCGACATCACAATGACTTTTTTATTTAGTAATCTACCACAAAATATACCGGCTAGATCTGCAGTCGTTGACCAACCCGACGTAAAGATTACATCAAATGACGAACAATTTTTAACTATAAAAAATACCGTTTTAAAAAATACGGGCCAGTAATGGTATAATTTCTCAAGCGTATATTTTTTAAAGTTAGTATCATCGGATGAACCCCAATTATAAATCCGACTATTTAAACGAACCTCCAAGCAAGAAATATCATAAAAATGACTTATCTGATCAAGGCGGGCAATGTGATAAGGGCCAACACAATCAACAATAAACAGAAGACGCGAAAAATTCATCTTTATCTACCGAAGAATAAAATTACGCCGTAACATGTGTCGACCGCGAGAAATAATAGAAGAATCTTTCGTAAAATGCATTGGCGGGTACAACGTACACCAATTAAAAGTTGACGCTGGTTTATTACACAAATTGAAAAGAGTATTAAAAATATTGTAATCGTTTAATATCTTGAAACGAGATTCAACTACGTAAGGAAGCGCATTAGAATAACGGTCCTCGTCTAAAATACGCTCAATCATTTCAATGAAATTTTCAAATTTTCCTAAGTTAAAAGAACAAAAGGAGCGGGAGTCAAAAAAATCAGAAATATTAGGACATCCGTAGTAAATAGGATAGCAAAAGTTTAAAAATGGGTCAGCCAATTTCTCAGACCAATAGTTTTCCTCTATACAATTTTCAAGACATATATGATACTTATAATCCCACAGACCGTCCGCCTTATCCTTGATTTCATTCCGGCCAAAACCAAAAACATCAATATAACGTGAGATTTTGTGAGAAAGAATTTTTTCTAGAAATTCAGTGCGACGCTTATGCCCTGGAAAAATTTTTTTACTAGAAGTAATCACTGAGATTAATTTGGTTTTAGAGGGTGAGGTCACACGTTGATAACTGTCGTAATCACTGTCACGCGCGAGCTTAAATTGGTCGGAACTGTTATAATCAACTTCTAAACCTGACCACCAAGTATGACAGTTCATATAGTAGTTTTGATGAGATAAGATCGATCGATCCACTGAAATCACCACAGGAAACTGTCGCAAAAATTGATCAGGCCGACCCCAAACTGAAGGCTCCATTGAAACAAACACAATATTTCTAGGGTCTACTAACGTAGACTCAGCGGAACTTAACCCACTGGAGTGAAGTACTACCCACCAATCTACCGGTCCCCTATAATCTGAGCCGACGAACTGTGCGTTTCTCCACCTCCCGGAAAAACTGGGCGTTTGCCGCGCGAGTAAATCCCATTGTCCAGAATGGCCATGCGAGATTTTAATTTTAACAGTCATTTAGATTTGACGTACCAATCATCGAATTGAGATAGTTCCTCATGAACTCGTACATATCCATTATTAACCAAATGATCATAGATCAGCGCTCTATTTTTACTGAAATTGTGTTCGACCGTAATTATTTTTATATCATACTCTGAAAAGTCAAAACTTTTAAGAATGGTGTATTCGCTACCCTCTGTATCAATTGATAAATAGTCAATACATCGCGGCGCATCGTATTTTCGCAACAAATCAGTTAACGAAATAGTTTCTACCACTACTGTGTTTGTATTTTTTGAATGTCGATCAACGCCAAAAAACGAGCTTGGGTTAGCAACGCCCGAAAGCTCCGCGCTGGAATTCTCACCATTCTCCACTTCTAAAAATGTGAGTTTTTGACCAGATCTTGACCATACACATAGTGTATCAATGTGGCAGTCTCTATTTTCAATCAAGTCGTTGTGCCAGCACCGTGCTGGTTCAGCCAAAATTCCGTTCCAGCCGAAACTTTTCTCAAGGACATAGCTATTACTGTATCTAAGACCATCAGTAGCACCGAATTCAACAAAGAAACCATGCTTTTTAAAATTTGTTTGAAACAAAACGAACAAATCTTGATAAATTTGAGATTTGCTCAACTGACAAATATCTGGATATATCTGGGTATATCTATAAAATTTTTCTATATTATTTCTACTCAAATAATCGACTAGGTCCCTCTGGTTTTCAATTAGTTTAACAAGTGATTGGCTTTTTACTAAATTAAAGCCAAAAAATTCAAAAAATTTCTGAATGAAAGCTTTTACCATAGTTGCTTCGTCAAACACCCTCTATAGTAATTTTTTGATCTCTCAAAATAATTTTTTTATCAAAATAAACACTTAAAGCCAAATCATGCGAGATCATAACAATCGCCATCTCAGGAAAATACTCTTTTAAATTCACCAAAATCGATTTTTGCGAAGAGGAATCAAGAGCGCTCAAGCCTTCGTCCATTAATAATATTTTAGGTCTACGATACAACGCACGAGCCAAAGCAAAACGTTGTTGCTCACCACCCGACAGTCCCCCAAGTGTGAAGCGAGAATGTGGACTAACGTCCAACTTTTCACGAAAACCATGTGCTGTATCCAACCCGGCAATTCGTAAACACTCAGAAAACCAGTTCACATCTATACATCGCTGTTCATGTAAAAAATCAATATTACAATGTATGTTTTCATCAAAAACTATTGGCCGTTGAGGCAAATAGCCAAGGAAATAGAGAGGAGGATATTCGCTACCTACTTCATTCAGCTCACTGGAAAATGACACTAATCCGACTGCCGGGTGAGAGATGCCCGCCAATGTTTTGAGGAAACTCGACTTCCCGGCACCAGAAGGTCCATAGAGAAATATCCAATCACCACTTGAAATCGAAAGTGCCACCCCAGCCACAAGATTGCTACCTGATGGAGTAGTAACGGTTACATCTTTCATTGCAACCAACTCGCCGTGAGTGGAAAATACTGGATAGTGCTGAGTGCTTTTGCAAGCAGAAACGCGACAACTGTAATCATATAAGCTATCTAAAAAATTTCTGCTAGCACGCATATCAGAAACTGCTGAACTAACCTGCTGTAAACTTGGAACTACACGGTAAGCAGCGAAGCCAGACATTAAAATAGCAGAAGTCTCAAAACTTGTGTTGCCTATCTGGTTACCAGCAAAGACGAACAAACCAAGTGCGCAACCAACCAATAAAAGCTCAAAAACCGGCTTTGCCAAGACAGACACAGAATGCGCGACGGTTTCAGCACGAGCCAACATAAATGCATTTTGGTCAAACCATTCGTCGAACACGGTGTGCGACTTGTGTATCCTCAACATATCTTTAACCGAATTTGCACGCGCAATTATCCTATACAATTCGTAATGACTTACTTCCATAACTTTGGCTATTGCCCTAACAGTATTGGCAGACAAAAAAAGATAGAGGCCAAAAAAAATAGCCACGATACACATGAATAATGTTGCTATCGGCGGGCTGCTATTAACAATAAGAAGAGCCAAAAAAATTACGCTGACTGAACCTGTAATAAAATTCCATATCTGAAGGCAGTAGTTTTGAAATACAAATGGAATGTCGGTATTTATGACTTTCAGAAACCTATCTAAGCTCAAGTCAAGGCCATTATCAGAATCTACAGAATAAGACCTTAAGAATCCAAAAAATGTTTTTTTCGAAATTCGATACTTGAGAATCCGAAGCACAGCGGCAGATAAAATTAGAAAGAATATCTTAAAAAACAGGGAAAATATAAATACGGAGAGAAATAAAATAAGGGAGAAATACTTATAGTCCACATGGACTCCGAGGAAATCTTGGATATTTATTATAACATTAAACAAGGCTGAATCTGTTTCATTGTTCTGATATATATCAAAAATAGGAGCAATTAAATAAATAGAAAATGTGTCAAACGCAGTAGAAAAAATTCCAGTGACCACAACCGATAGAAACATAGTCACTTCCCAAGGCGAAAATAGGCTAAAAAATTTAAAATAATTACCTAGCATTTTTGCCTTCGTTAACAAAAAGAGCGTCAAATTGAATGATTTTTCCGTTCGTTAGATCTCTAAACCCAGGCTCAATGTCCCAAAGCGAAAACCCAAGGGATTTAAAATAATTAAAATAAAAGTCGAAAAGCTTGTCGTTTTGATATAAATGATCACACGATAATTCAATTTTTATAGCAACTATACATTTTATTTTTTCTCCAATCCCTTCTAACACATTTTTTTCGTAGCCTTGTACGTCAAGTTTAATCAAAATGCGTTCGGACCCGTCAGTTAAGTCGGTCCAAATACTATTTAAAGTGATTTGGTTAACTGTTTCCACCCGGACCGTCTCAGTACTTGGCGCAATCTGGAGCAGGTTATCGTTTGCCTCGAGCACAGAGGAGCTCAAAGCATTGTTGCCAGAAACATGAATTTTAACCGGTGTTGTAGCATCACCCACTGCGCATTGAGGATAGACTATCCAACCGGAGTCAAATTCAGAATTTCTTTTTAGTTCAGAGTAGGCAGCGCTTGTCGGTTCAAACGAAACAATACGGCCTTTGTAACCTTCGTATCTTATCGACCGCGCAAACTGGCCTTCGTTAGCGCCTACATCAAGCACTAAATTAATGCGCAAATGTCTTAGAATTGCACCAAAGTACAGTCTTTTGGTCGGAACGATCGAGTAACCAAATTTCAAAAGCAAAAATTTAATAGAGCGTTTAATATATTTCATACAACCTTACCAAATTTTATTCAACATTTAGCATATCTTACAAGAAAAGTCTAAAAACAGTGGTTATTTCTTCGGAAATAATCTACGCTCTTATAAAAAGACTTATTATTACGTGATAAAACCCACGAAGAAATCCAAGCACGCCCCACAATGAGAATGAAGTTGAAATGAACTCATAAAGCGACCGGCAATTAATATAGAGCCAAAGGCTATAACGTATTTCGCCCAACCCATATTCCAAGCGACTCACACGCTTTCCAAACTGACCAGCATGCTCACGAATCGACACTATAGGAGGGAAACAATTCGAAATTTTTTTAACAGATCGGTGTGCTGCGAGCATGTACTCCAGTCGACAGTTGACAGTGCCCGGCATGCGACCCAAAAACATACAAAGGTCACGAAGAACACAAAAATCAAACACCATTCCACTCATATTAGTGAACATATGGCTATTTTTCGCTTCAGAGTTTATCTTGTGCCATTCAAATTTTGACATTGTTTTATGGCAATGTCCTGACAATATCGAGCTCTCAAGTTTTTCATCATCATACGCACAAGTGGCGTCGTCTCGAAATAGATAGTAATCACCTATAAAAAGTGAATTAGGTTCAGTCAAGGTGTCCTTATTAAGGCTACAAAGATTTTTTTCAACCAACAAGTCATCATGTGCTAACAGCATTATCCGCGATTTTGGATCAACTATTGGAGTAATACTACTGCAGATGAACCTCATATGATCAATCGAATTCAAATTGATAAGTGAGCGTAAAGCCAAAAACTTACCAGCATACTTTTCTTCAAGGCGAGATTGTTTAAAATGGCTGTAGTCGCTACTGGACGTCTCACCATTAAAACTGATCACAATGAGATCAAAAGCGTCCACACACCCAGAAATACTTCTCAAACAGTCATAAAAATACTTTCCGCCCTGATACACTGGTACAATTAGAACCAAAGGTGCACATAAATTAAAATTTTCCTCAATCACAATTGATCAACTTCTCGCAAGGAACAAAAAGGAAATTTGTTTCTTGTGTATCGTCATTTATCTCATCAATCTCGTAATTTCTATCTTCACCAATGGCAAATGCCAAATATTTTAACTTCTTTAACATATCGACAACCTGCTGAGGATGATACCCGAATTGGATTGACCACTTGCGAAGAAGCTCTACTACGAGAACGGGCCTATCTCTTTTTATCAACTTCAACGCCCCTTCGATCACAAATTTTTCTGCGCCCTCGACATCAATTTTTATTAGGTCAATTGGATTTTCTTTAAACCAAATTTCATCATCAAGTTTAACTAATTGAACATCAACAATAATAGAGTCGTTTGGGTTATCCAAAAGAGCTTTCGAAGCGTTTCCACTCCCAGTCGGCGAAAAGTAAAACCTGTCTCGTCGATGTTCATCAGAACAGCCACAATTTTGTACTTGAACGTTTTCAAGAGACGCATTCACGATATTATCGATCAAAATATCATAAGTATGTTTGATAGGCTCATAGGAATAGACTTTCAAAGTTGGGAACTTTTGAGCAAGATTTAGTGAATACCACCCGATATTGGCGCCAACATCCACAAATGTTCTCGATGAGCTCGCATAGTTGAACAGCACCTGTGTTAGGCTTGTTTCATAGCCAGAGAAATTTATAGCTTCAATTGGAGCTATCCTTTTATCACCCTCACTGCATTTGAACTTAATTCCTGTGTCTTCGCATGTTGCCCACACCTCTCCACTTTTGATTATTATTTCACTTATCCCAGTACCAGAAAGAATTTTCGAATATTCAAATAGGTTTTTATGATAGGTTTCATATGCTAAATTAATAAATTCTTGCTTGGTCAAGTTTATTGCTGGTTCAGAAAGTTTCAACATTATTGAGACCTCTTACGAAGGTTATTATAAATTTAAAGATCATAGATGATTCGGTGAAGATGTATTGCTCTTGTAATGCCATCAATAATACCAATCTCTGGCTGCCAATTCAGTTCCTGGCGAGCCTTATTAATAGATATGTTGTACTCCATAATATCACTTGACAAATATGTATCCGAATGACGCCCAAATTCAATATTGACTTTAACTTGAGGCAAATTTGAAATGACTTCAGCTAATTGTTGAATTGATAAATTTTCATAGGGATTCCCCAGATTGAATACGCTATCCGCGTTTGTCATTGAAATCGCTCGAAAAATTCCAACTACGACATCAGCAACGTGACAAAACGAGCGCCGAACAGAGCCATCGCCGCGGATGAATAACTTTTGGCCGCGGGCTGCCCGCCAAATGAAATCTGCGAACACTCGCTCATCCGACTTTCTGACATTCGCCCCATAAGTGTGAAACGGCCTTACTATTATTGACTTTATCGATCTCGTGGCTGCTATTGCAAAGGTCAATGCTTCCCCTGCTCGCTTAGATTCAGCATAGATATTACGAAGGTTACGCGGATCGATTGGAGCGAAAGAACCCTCATCAATTTCTACCGATGAACCTAAGTTTCCGTACACTTCACCACTACTTACAAAAACAAACGTTCCACATTTTTTAGTGTGTTTTAACAAATTGGACGTCCCGAAAATATTCGGTAACATCGTCTCAGCGGGAGAAATTTTGTAAAGTGATGGCGAAGCAATACTTGCAGCGTGGATAACAATATCAAAATCGAAATCCAGGTCAAAATCTTTGCACAAGTCTACGTAGTGTATACATATTTTCGTACTTAAATTTAACGGCCACACCCCCGGCATTCTTGCAATCACATGAATGTTTACATCAACGCCAAGTTCCTCAGTTATATATCTGAGCGCAAGGAAAATTTGCGAACCAATCAAACCTGTTACGCCAGTAACCAACACTCTCTTACCAGAGAAAGCCGCCAAATCACATCTGCTACTTATAAAGTGACAGTCTGTAAGGTATTGGTTCATTTCCGTTTTCACCTGACGAATTTCAAGTCTACGCTAGCCATAGCCCTCAATTCCTCAATTGGACGAAAAGGGGCCATGTCATGCGCACCTGCTTGAACACCATCAATTCGTGCTTGATATGGAGCTATTTCTTCAGAAGATACACAGTTTACATCTATTACGCGGGGCCCGGCCAAATCAATGTTTGATAGGTCTTCAACGTTGTCGATGCGTTGATAAGGAATGTCAAAAGCCAAGCAAACCTTTTCATAGTATGGAAATTTTAGACCGCGACCCTCGTGTTCACCGAATATATTATTTGGGCTATAATTATTTTTTTGTGTGTTTGTTATGCTGAGATAGCCATTGTTATTCAACAAAATCACAACAACATCATATCGATGGTAGCTCAAAGTGGCAAGTTCTTGAAGGTTGCTCATAAAACTTCCATCACCAGTAATACAAATGGTTTTGCGTTGTGAGCAAGCAGCTACGCCTAGCGAGCTGGGCAAGGCGCAACCCATGTCCGCTTGCGCGGGAGAAAATATAAATGAGCGACTGGAATTAAACTTCAAACATGTGGGGCCTACGTAACTTATACTTCCAGCATCAATTACAAAATTGCAATCATCATACCTATTCTTATTTAACTCAGATATAACATTATAAATACTTATCCCCTCATATTTATAGTGAGACAAATTGTTTTCTATGTCACTCCAATTTTCTTTTATATACTTGCATTTATACCTCCAATCATCCGTCATGGCTTCAAACTCACCAGGCTTCGAATCCAGAAATGAAGATATATCTCCCAAAATGTTTTCGGCACGATCCCCAAATAACAATTTATTTTTGTCTAATTCAGCAGGATCTACGTCTAAAATGAAGATTTTTGCGTTTTTAGCAAACTTTTCAACTTCGTATCCTACTGACGCAAACCCAAGCCTGCTTCCTAGAACAATTAATAAATCGGCATTTTGTACAGCAAAATTTGCAGTTCGATTTCCTTTAATGCCCACACAGCCAAGATAGTAATTATAGCTATGATCAACTACGTTTGTTCCAGCGTATGTTGCAACGACGGGAATATCTTTAGATAAAATAAACTCATTAATTCTTTGCCTCAGGATAGGATTACTTGTTCCGCCGCCACCAATTAACAGTAAAGGCCGCTGAGATTTTTCTATTGCTACGTTCAATCTATTGAATTTTTTTTGGTTATGAAATGAATTTCTAGATTTTAGCTTTGCAAGAAGTTGTGATGTATGGTCATGAATACAATCAAACTCAGAGGCATCAATAAGCAGGTGTTGAATATCTGAAGGAACGTCAATCCAAACTGGACCTCTACGATTATCAATAGCTTTCTCAAAACATTCATATAGCGCTTCACCAATATTGGTGCGCATGTCGAGTAATTCAGTAAACTTAGTGATGGATCGCACTGTTGTTATAATATCGTGCTCTTGCACCCCATAAGAGCGAATTGGCTGTGGCAAGCTTTCATTAATTTTTGATGATAGTGTATTTGTTGGGACATTCCCCGAAATTATCACTAGTGGGATTGAGTCCTGGAACGCGTTTAAAACTGGAGTGATACAATTTGTACCCCCGCATCCTGTTGTAGGATTCACTATGGCCCATCGCCCAGTTTTTCGTGCCTCACCAAGGGCCGCATATCCTGCTGATTGTTCGTGATGATAACACAAATAAGAAAGATGATTATTTCGTATAAATGCATCATTTAGGCCGGATGCACCACCACCCGTTAAGCCGTGGACATTCGATATCCCCAATAGCTGAATGAATTGTGCTATATAATCAGCCACTGTCTTTTCTGAATGGTTACCTTGTCCCATATACCACCTTTGTAATTACGCTACTTTTCTCGACTTGTTACCAGTCCGCACCATCGAACTTTAAATAGTCATTTTTTCTATACTTTTTATGGAAATTTCATGCACGTCCCTCCCTTCCATCCAACACTTATACCAATTCGCTGTGTGAGATATAGCTAAATGAGATGTTAAGATAGATTCCCATCCAAGCAATTTTTGTGCTTTTTCTGAATTCAGATTTAAATAATTCGCTTCATGATGACTATAAGCACTTTTAATTTCACATGAAAACGGCAGATTTATTTCATTGCACAACTGCTTTACTAACTCTAACACTGTAATTTGAACATCAAGAGTTGGACCAAAATTAAATCTTGTATCTTCAATATTTGCACTATTAGCCAAATACTGAGCGAGAATAATGTATCCTCTTATTGGGTCCAATACATACTGCCAAGGGCGTACAGCGTTGGGGTATCTTAAAACGAGTTTCTCATTTTTAATTGCGCTTCGTATCAAGTCTGGGACTAATCTGTTAGCAGCCCAATCACCGCCTCCTATCACATTCCCAGCTCTCACGGTCGCTAACTCGACGCCGTTTTTTTTGAGAAAAACATTGTAGTGAGACTGGCTTAGTATGTCTGCGCAGGCTTTGCTTGCACTGTAGGGGTCGTAACCGCCAAGTGGGTGTTCTTCACGAAATGCAACCTTCGTCAGCTCGGTATTTTCATACACTTTATCGGTCGTTACAGAAATTACTACTCTTAAGTCAGTGCAATCACGAGCTGCTTCCAGAACATTTAGGGTTCCTAGTACATTTGCCAAATAAGTATCCTGAGGCGATTGATATGATTTTAAAACAAGGGGTTGTGCAGCTAGATGAAAAATGACGTGAGGGTTTATCTTTTTTATCACCTCGCAAATTTCGTCATGCCGTGTTATGTCGCCCCGATCAGAGATGTTTAATTTTCCATTCTTTAAATTTCCAGATATATTGCAAAGTTCATACATACTGTTTGAACCGAAACTTTCATTGGAAATGCCGAAGAGATTTGCTCCTAATTGCTGAAGCCACAGAGTAAGCCACGCGCCCTTGAAGCCCGTGTGCCCGGTAACCAAAACTTTCTTGTCGATCCAAAAGTCCTTGCAAATCATTCGATTACCACACACACCATTTTGCGTTACCAGTGTCCCATATCGCGTTTAGATCTATCTTGTCTCTCAAGGTATCCATAGGGCGCCAAAATCCTGTATGGTTAAAAGCCATCAACTGTCCCAAGCTAGCGAGTGTTTCTAACGGCTCGCGCTCCCATATCGTTGCATCTCCATCAATCAAATTAAGAACGCTCCCAGACAACACAAAAAAACCTCCGTTAATCCTTGCAGTTTCCTGAGTTGGTTTCTCTCGAAAACTGAGAACTTGCTCGCCCTCTAATTCAATTGCTCCAAATCGACCTGGTGGAACAACAGACGTCAGTGTGGCCATACGGCCGTGTTTGTTATGGAATCTTACAAGAGCACCAATATCGATATTTCCAATTCCATCGCCATAAGTCGCCATAAACGTCTCGTTCTCTGAAATATAGCCTGACAGCCTTTTCAAGCGCCCTCCAGTCATTGTATGTTGTCCCGTATCGACTAAAGTGATGCGCCACGGCTCAGATCTACCTTTGTGGTATTCAATGGAATTTTTTTCTAAATCAATCGTCACATCAGATTGATGCATAAAATAATTTGAAAAATATTCTTTAATTACATACCCTTTGTATCCGCAGCATATTATGAAGTCATTGAACCCATAATGAGAGTATAATTTCATGATGTGCCACAGAATTGGCTTGCCGCCAATTTCGACCATCGGCTTGGGCTTAAGGTCAGTTTCTTCACTTAATCGAGTACCTAATCCGCCTGCAAGGAGTACAACTTTCACGTCAACGTGCCCCCTGCTGAACTGCAACTTTTAATGAACTTACCACATAATCTAGATGCTCTGTTCGCAATCCAGGCCATACACCAACCCAAAACGAGTTATTCATGACATAGTCTGTATTGGTTAAAGCACCGCTAACTCTAAAGCTCTCATTCATAAATCCTGGCTGCTTTGTTAGATTACCAGCAAACAATAGGCGCGTCCCGACCCTCAAATTTTCTAACGCAGTCACGATCGATGTCCGCGATAGCTTCTCAGTCTCACGGATTGTTAATAAATAGCCAAACCAAGACGGCTTAGTACTCGGCGTTGCTTTAGGAAGATAGAAATATTGATCCAGACGTTCTTCGATAAGCCTGTCTGTTAAGTAATCAAAGTTTTCTCTACGACGCTCAATGAAGTAATCAACCTTCTTTAGCTGGCTCAAGCCAACCGCCGCCTGCATATCGGAGACTTTTAGGTTATAACCGACATGGCTGTATGTGTATTTATGGTCATAGCCCTCAGGTAACTCACCCAACTGCCAATCAAAGCGCTTCCCACAGGTATTATCTGTTCCAGGCTCACAGTAGCAGTCTCTACCCCAGTCACGAAAACTTTCGCAGATCCGAGCCAAGCGTAGACTGTCCATGAGTACTGCGCCGCCTTCTCCCATTGTTATGTGGTGGGCAGGATAAAAACTGAGAGTTGATAGATCGCCGAAGGTGCCAACAAGTCTTTCAGATCCATCTGCCATAGTGACGGTAGCCCCAAAGGCATCGCAACAATCCTCAATCAAATAAAGACTGTGCTCATCGCATATTTCTCGTATCGCAACGACATC
This sequence comes from Rhodobacterales bacterium HKCCA1288, assembly GCA_015693905.1. Lineage (NCBI taxonomy): Bacteria > Pseudomonadati > Pseudomonadota > Alphaproteobacteria > Rhodobacterales > Rhodobacterales bacterium HKCCA1288. Next base: position 863,256 of record CP065161.1, read on the forward strand.
AAACGGATTTCCTAAACTGTGAGCTATCATGATTGCACGCGTTTTGTTGGTAACTGCGCGACGCACCGCTTCCACACACACGTTGTGAGTATCGAGATCTATGTCGACAAATACCGGAACACAGCCGTTTTGAATAATTGGAGCCACCGTGGTCGGAAATCCGGCCGCCACAGTAATCACTTCATCGCCCGGTTTGATACGCTTATCGCCGAGTTTCCACGAAGTGAGTGTTGAAAATGCCAGCAAATTTGCAGCAGAGCCAGAGACTGTTAATTTTGCCAGTCTGCGGCCGCATTTTTTTGCTAAAGTGGGCTCAAACTGTGCGGCAAACCTACCCGCAGTCAGCCACATGTCAAGCGACGCATCTACAAGAGAAGCACAGTCATCTGCATCTAGCACTTTACCGGACACTGGAACGTAACTAACGCCGGCCTCGAATGGCACTTCCGAAAACTTTTGGTCGAAATACTCCCTGCTGGCCGATAAAATGTCTGACTTCTTGATCATTAGTTACGGATTGCCCCCAAAATAAGAAACTATGAAATATAGATGCATTCAGGCCTTTTGGCCGTCAGGTTTGTAGTCCAAGTCTTCTAATTCAGACACCAATGTGTCTAGCTCATGCCTCAATGCCTGATACTCAAGCGCCTTCCGGATCAAAAATTCGTGGGCTAAAGCTAATTTAGCTGACATACCCTCTGGAGTGAGCAAGTACAAATACCGCAACTTATTGTCGTTCTCACGAAAATTACGCACCTTCACAAAGCCTTTTTCAATCAATGCATTAATGCAATAGTTTACGGCGCCAGCACTAACACCAAGCTCTTGCGCGATCTGCCGGTGGGACATCTGAGGATTATTCTCAAGCAAGCGAAGAATACGAAACCTCAGGTCATTCCGGTTGGACTTTTGGTTGCGTTCAAAGCTACCGCACGAAGCCCTACCCGCAAGCTCCGATATCAAGTCATTAAATTGTTTGCCTTGTGATGCGTTCACGCGTGAACGGATATCAGACTGCGCCAAAAAGGCAAGGCAAACCCTTGAGTGAGTCCTAGCAAAAATCTACGATAATGGAGATTATCGCTTGTCATCGTCCGGCCAGACATTTTGGTCAGCTATCTCAAGATACCGAAAGACACTAGATATCGACTGCCTCACCAACACTCATAGTATCGGAACTAGTTCGACCGAGTTTTAGAAGTTATTGGGCTGTACCAACTCTCAATGCTCGCCCCGTATATTTACGACTTTCGCCTTTGCCTATCTTGGAAATTGTTCGGTGCATAATACTTTGAACAGTAACTAGATTGAGCACCACTAATTACACACTCCCCGTAACGGCTCCAAAAACTGTGCACTGTCACGTTCGTGCATCCACTCCGTTAACGCTTGCGATGATTTATAAGTGAGCCACATCACACTGCCACCGGCTAACTGATCCGTCTTCCCGCGCCCTACAATTATGCGGCATGTCGCTCTTACACCACCCAAGGTCACACGCCATCAGCGCAACGATCTACGACCGCCGCATCAATCCATCAACGCCAACCGAAATCATGGCAGCATCACGCAAGTGACCAGCGATCGAGCCCTCAAAAATATAATTGCATTCACATCGTCTAGCGTCCGTCTCAGCGACTAACGTTCAGGGTCAACATCCTAACAATGCGCGCGACGCAAAGCGAGGCGGACCATTTCGGATATCATCGGGTCATCAAAATTCAGTAGGCGGCGTATTTTTTCCAACTGACGCTGCGTAATGATCTACAGCCGCAAATCACTCTCATCGGAAGCAAATACTGACTTTAGATCAAAAAACACGTGATCTGCACGGCCGAAGCGACAGATGGCCTTTGCGCCCATTTTGCGAAATTGGTCATGCGCCACCGTAAGAACAATACCATCATACTCGCCCTGCGCAGGGTGTTCGCAGAGATCAATATGATACTCTTGCATCGCTTCGCTTGGTTCAACCCATGGGTCATGCACATCGACCGATATCCCATAGTCCATGAGCTCCGCGACCACATCAACTACGCGTGTGTTGCGCAAATCTGGACAGTTTTCCTTGAAAGTCAGGCCTAGAACCAGAACTTTTGCATCGCGCACGGGAATCTGACGTTTTATCATTGCACGGACCAATCGCCCTGCAACATATGCACCCATTCCATCATTGATACGCCGCCCGGCCAAAATCACCTGCGGATGATAGCCGATCGCCTCGGCTTTATAGGTCAAATAGTAGGGATCGACGCCAATGCAATGCCCGCCAACCAGTCCCGGGTGGAAGGGAACGAAATTCCATTTCGTACCGGCCGCTCGCAGTACGGCATCAGTATCAAGGTCCATTTTATTAAAAATAATGGCCAACTCATTGACCAGCGCAATATTTAGATCACGCTGCGTATTTTCGATTACTTTGGCGGCCTCAGCAACTCGGATCGAAGGAGCTTTATGGGTCCCCGCCGTCACAATAGAGGCGTACAAGCTGTCCACAATATCAGCGGCTTCGGGCGTTGAGCCTGCCGTCACTTTTGTAATTGTGGTCAAGCGGTGCTCTTTATCACCAGGGTTGATACGTTCGGGGCTATAGCCGCAGAAAAAGTCAAAGTTGAAGGTTAGGCCAGAGACACGTTCAAGAACTGGTACGCAGTCTTCTTCCGTGGCTCCCGGATACACTGTGGACTCATAAATCACGATATCACCGGGCTTAAGCGCTGTCCCAACCGTCTCAGATGCGCGGATTAGTGGGGTCAAATCAGGACGTTTTGAGGCATCAACAGGCGTAGGCACAGTCACTATGAATATTGTCGCATCTTTTAGATCATCTGCATTAGAAGAATAGCGTAGCCTCTCCGCTTCCAATAATTCTTTGTCAGATACCTCCAAAGTCACATCATGCCCAGCCTGCAACGAGGCAATTCGAACGTCGTTCACATCAAAGCCAATGACATCGTACTTCTTGCCGAACTCTACGGCGAGAGGCAGTCCCACATAGCCGAGCCCAATGACAGCAATTTTTCGTTGAAGGTCTAGTCCTGCCGTCACGTCACTCTTCTCCGCTACTGCCGTCAGATATCACAAACAATCACGCCAGACCAGGAAGGTAGGCTGCCCACCTAAGCTCAGATCTTGTTATTGAACGCATATCAAAGCACGCGGGCGGGTCAACACAAATGGCGCGCTAGCTCGCGCCAGCCACAAACATCGTGAAAATCAGTCAATGTCAGTGTATGTTCAGCTACGCGGTATCTAGTCAAGTTGCTTCAGTCCCAAACACTGTGCTGCGCCGCCTCGAGGTAACGTGACAGCGTAGTAATTGACCTCCATCCTCCAGCCCGCGCAATCGCGACCGTATCAAACCCACGGAGCAAGAGCTCCTGTGCAGCGCCCACGCGCAGTGAGTGCCCCGAAAGCTCCGAGTGCTGAGACACGCCCGCGCGCTTCGCAGCGGCCCTCACCGCGCGCACTACGGTGACAGGGTGAAGGCCGCGCTCAATGGGGCGCCCACGATAGATGGGACAAAACAAAAAAGGAAAACCATCCCCCCGATCCGCCACCCAATTGGCAACTAAGGTGGATGTGTCGCGTGACGCAAACGCAAACCGCCCCAGACCCGTTTGGTCGCACTTGCTGCGGGATATCGTCACGCGGAGAGTTCCATTTTCACGGAATTCTAAGTCGGCATCACATATAGAGACAATTTCAGCGCGACGGCCAAGGATTTCGTAACCGAGAGCGAGCATGGCCGCGTCTCTCCGACCTACCAAAGTGCGGGGCATCGCCGCGAGCATGCTCCGCAATTCCGTATGGGCGAGGCCCCGCGCCTGACGCGGAGGTGAGCGCCGGGCGCGGGCGAGCCGCCTCAAAGCGAGCGTCACATCGTGGCCAGTGGTCGGATCACTGACACCATTCAGTCGATGCAACATCCCAACTGCGATCAGGTGGCGCCGCACAGTGCGCGCGAGGCAGTCTCGACCACAGGCCTCAACGAACTCTAGCACAATTGCCGGTGTGGCGGGCAGACTAGGATAGCCTCTGCCTTCACACCATGAAGCAAACTTTTGTGCATCGCGCTCGTAAGCTGTTACGGTGTTCGGCGCATAAGCGCCTTCCAAAGCTGCCAACGTAATCATATGCTTGCGTAAATCTCATAAGGTGACATGTGTCATTTTTAGTGACAAATTGGGGATTGTCAATGATAACTGGTACACAAATCAGATCCGCTAGAGCGGCCTTGGGATGGAATATCACTCGGCTGTCAAATGAAACTCAGGTCAGTGAACGGACCATCATTCGCATGGAAGCCGCCGACGGCGTCCCGAAGAGCACGGCGGCCAACATCAAAATTATCCGTCTCACACTGGAGGCCGCCGGCATCGAGTTCATAGGCGCCCCAGACGACCGGCCGGGGATACGCTTCAACCCCAAGCAATCCCAAAAATAATTTTTTAGTGGAGCAACGCAAACGGCTTGCGACCAATTGCGGGCGCCAATACCCTAGCAATATGCAGTGCCACTATTAAGGGTTAGCGCAACATGTTGATAGATGCAGCCATTATATCGCCCCCCATCACCACGCCAGACGAAGACGCAGGCGCGTTCGAAGCGTTGATGATAGCCCTCGGCGAGGAACTGAACCCAAAGACCCACCTCGAGCGGCGTCAAGTGGAACTCATCGCCTACTCTGAATGGGAAATTATGCGCCACCGCCGCTTCAGCGCACACCTGCTCGGACATGAGGCTCAGCGTGTGAGTGCAGAAGCACTGCGGGAGGAGCGCAGCCGATTGCTGACCCCCAAAGCAGACCAGAAAGCGCATAATTCTCAAAACAAAGAAGCGGCGCTTGATCGCATGAGTGAGTTCGGGGCGGTCGCCTACGCAAATCACCTACACATCCACGCGCACCACGAGGTGAGCGTGGAACGACTAGAGGCCCGCCGCCGACAATTATTAAAAGACTTCCACGACTTGCAGGCGCGCCGTGCGCTGGCGAATATCGATGACGCTGAAGTCTCAGAGCCATGACGAGCGCCCTCAAGCGGCAGTCCAACCGCAAAAACGCGCGGCTTAGCACGGGGCCCAAAACCGCCGAAGGCCGCCGAAAATCCAGCCAAAACGCTCGGCGCCACGGTCTGAGTGCCGCGCCACCCGCGACTGAAATTCTCCACCACCTCAGACTGATACTTGGCGACCCTGTGGCGACGCCCGAAACTGCAGCCCAGACCCCGCGCAGCGCGGCGGCGCTCCAGCTTGCGACAGCCGAGGCGCGGCTCACCCATGCCCAGCGCCACGCCGCCGAAATCGTGGCCCGCGAAACCCCACACACCCTAGCTTACGAAATAGACTTGGTGCGCGGCGAGCTCGAAGACCTTGATTATCTCTTCAATATCGAGGGGCAGATATCAGGGCGCAAATTACTGCGCCAACTCACGGCGACGTCTGCGCGTTTTGACGAGCGAGACCGCCGCGCCGCGCGCCGCCACTTGCAGGACGCGCACGCGGGCCGGCGCAAGGCGCTAAAGAGATTCCTAGAGCTGGATCAATTTCACAAAACGAAGCCAAACTAGATTTTTAATTTAAATTATGTATAAAAATTTTTAAATGTCGCGAAACATCAGTTATCAAACACGCGCAAAATCAATCTCATTTCCCCACGCGATCGCCCTGCCCCGCCCCTAGGGCCGTTTGCAAGATCAACCGAATGTCCAAAATCAGACCGCGCAGCGCGATGTAGCGGGCATCCCATGCAACGAGGCGCGCGGGGTCGCTCATATCCACGCCCGCAACTTGGGCAAGACCTGAGATACCCGGGCGAATGTCCAAAACACCCGCCTGAGCGCGCAGGCGCACCAATTCCTCTTGAGCGGGCAGGCAGGGGCGTGGGCCAATAAGGCTCATATCACCCCAAAGGACGTTCCAAAGCTGCGGCAGCTCATCAAGTTTATATCGGCGCAGCTTGGCCCCCAAGGGCGTGACGGCGGCGCTAGACACCTCATGCGTGCCCGCCTGTTTCGTGCCAATCGCCATGGTGCGGAATTTGTAGCAGGTGAAGACCTGCCCTCCGCGGCCCACGCGCGGTTGCGCGAAAATTGCAGGGCCATCGCCCTCTTTGCGGATCAAAGCCCACAAGATCAGCATAGGCAGCGCGAATAGGATCAAGCCACCCACTGCCGCAGCTAAATCCATGACGCGGCTGATCGCGCGATAGGTGAGGTTGCCCCCCTGCCCGTCACTCAGCACAAGCTCACGCGGGGCCGTCCGCGCGTGATGACACAGCCACTCCGCCAGCCGCGTCACGGACAGGGTCGGCTTTAGCGCCGAAATCGGGCCAAAGGCAAACCGCGCCAGAGGCTTGGGCAAGCGGTTTAGATGGCGCAGCGCACCTGCGAATGTCGCGCCATAAATCGCGGGCAGATAGAGATGCACGATATCCCCTCCCACCGCGTCAACTGCGGCGACACCATCGCGTTTGCTTTGCGCATAGGCGGATCGGTTGGCTGCCTCCAAAGCATGGGTTGAGCTGACATTGATAAACCGCCCCCCCGCATCCTGCGCCGCCTGCGCAAGCGTGGCTGCAAATTCCACATTAACGGCCTGATAGGCGCTCAGGCTTGCCCCCGCATCTGAATTCACCACCGCCAAATTGAGCAGCAGATCTGCCCCCTGCAGCGCCTGCGATAGGTTTGCATAATCCGACACTGCGCATTCGGGGAATTTCGCCTGCAGCGTCTCAGGGTCGCGGCCAAGCAGCATCACATCTGCGCCGCGCGCGCGCAATTCGGGCACCAGCATTTGCCCCACAAACCCGCTCGCCCCTGCAATGACAATGCGCATGGCATCCCCCCTCATGTTGCGCCATGTTCTGTCTGATTGGGGCCGATATGGAAAGCCCCCAAACAGACAAAAGCCCCCCGAAACCACGGGGGGCTTTGCTAAAATATCACGCGAAGTGGCCTATGCGTCAGGCGAAAATTGCGTTCATCGTGGCCGAGGGGCGCATGACGGCTGCAACCTTTGCGGGGTCTGCGTGATAATAGCCGCCCAAATCCACAGCCGCACCACGACCGGCGTGCAACTCTGCCAAAATCTGCGCCTCATGTTCCGCCAATGCTTTGGCGATCGGCGCAAATTCTGCGGCAAGCTTTGCATCCTCGCCTTGCGCGGCCAAGGCCTCGGCCCAGTAGCGCGCGAACCAGTAATGGCTGTCGCGGTTGTCAGGCTCGCCCACCTTGCGGCCAGGGCTGCGGTTATCGTCCAACACGCCTTGGGTCGCGACCTCGACCGCTTCGCCCAAGATACGGGCTGCGGCATTGTTCTTTGTCTCCGCCAAGAACTTAAAGCTTTCACCAAGGGCGCAGAACTCGCCCAGACTGTCCCAGCGCAGGTGGTTTTCACCTTGCAGCTGCTGCACATGTTTCGGGGCCGATCCGCCTGCACCCGTCTCAAACAAACCACCGCCCTGCATCAACTTTACAATCGACAGCATCTTAGCCGATGTCGCCAATTCAAGGATGGGGAAGAGATCGGTCAGGTAATCGCGCAACACATTGCCTGTGATGGCGATATGGTTCTTACCTGCGCGGATCGTTTCTAGGGCTTTGCGGGTCGCTTCACGCGGCGCCATAATCGCGAATTTATCGGCCACACCGCGCGCTTCCAAAATCGGGCGCACATAGGCGATCAATTCCGCATCATGGGCGCGGGTTTCATCCAACCAAAACACCGCCTCGCAGCCTTCGGCGCGCTGACGATCAATCGCCAAATTCACCCAATCCTCAATCGGTGCCTTGCGTGCAGAGGCCGAACGCCAAATATCACCCGCCTCAACAGCGTGTTCATGGATCACTGTCCCATCTTCCAAGATCATCCGAACCGTGCCTTTTGCAGCAATTTCGAATGTGGTCGGGTGGCTGCCATATTCTTCGGCCTTTTGCGCCATCAGGCCAATATTCTGCACCGTGCCGCAGGTGGCAGGATCAAGCTTGCCCGTTTCTTTGAAATACTTGATCGTCTCGTCATAGACGGGCGCGTAAGAATTATCAGGGATCACACAGACCGCATCATGTTCCTTGCCATCTGGCCCCCAGCCTTTACCACCTGCACGGATCAGCGCAGGCATGGATGCATCAACAATTACATCCGAGGGAACATGCAAATTGGTGATGCCGCGATCACTGTCGACCATATACATTGGCGGGCGCGCTGCCATGCAGGCGTCAATCGCCGCTTTGATATCGGCCTCACCTGCAATGCGGGCCATGAGATCACCCAAACCCGAATTGGGGTTGACGCCAAGTGCCGCCAAACGATCCCCAAATTCGTCAAAGACGGGCGCAAGATAGGCTTTGACCGCATGGCCAAAGATGATCGGGTCAGAGACCTTCATCATTGTGGCCTTCATATGCAGCGAGAACAGCACGCCATCTTTCTTCGTTTGTTCAATCTCAGCCGCCAGAAAATCGCTCAGCGCGGCGGCACTCATGAAGGTCGCATCGACAACCGTGCCCGCCGGGTAGCTGACTGCATCCTTCAACACAGTCTCAGTGCCATCTTCCGCAACGTGAACGATGCGCGCGGTTGCGGCATCTTTCAGCGTGACCGATGTTTCATTGCTGCGGAAATCGCCGCCCGACATGGCCGCAACGCGGGTTTTGCTATCCTTCGTCCACTCGCCCATGCGATGTGGGTTGGCCTGCGCATAGGCCTTCACGGCTTTAGCCGCGCGGCGGTCTGAATTCCCTTCACGCAAAACGGGGTTCACAGCAGAGCCTTTGATCGCATCATATTTCGCGCGCGCGTCTTTTTCCGCATCAGTTTTGGGGTTTTCTGGATAATCAGGGATCGCATAGCCCTGCCCCTGCAATTCTTTGATTGCGGCTTGCAATTGCGGCACAGAGGCCGAGATATTTGGCAGCTTGATCACATTGGCATCCGCCGTTTTGACCAATTCCCCCAAGGCGGCCAGATCATCACTTTGGCGCTGATCGGCGGGCAATTGATCGGCAAATGCCGCCAAAATGCGCCCTGCCAGCGAAATGTCACGCGTGCCAACCGAGACACCCGCCGCCCGCGCAAAGCGCGCGATGATCGGCAAAAGCGAAGCCGAGGCAAGTTCAGGCGCTTCGTCAACTTTGGTATAGATGATATCTGGGGTCTGGTCGGTCATAGCTTTGGCTCCTTAGGGAGGATGATTTCGGCATCCCATAGTATACAATTGACCAAATGGGAAGCGTGAAGGTTGCCGCAGCACAAAATTTACAAGGGGCCTCACCCGAGGATGATCAGCCAAATTGATGAGGTCAAAACTGTCACGCCCGTGCCAACCAAAACCGAACTGGCCGCAACGCGCCGCCCTGCCCCATACATATTGGCAAACAGATAGGCATTGGCGCCTGGGGCCATCGCGGCGGTGATGACCACAGATTTCAGATCATCACTGGGAATATGCAAAATCTGCGATCCCATCATCCACCCAATTGCGGGATGCACAATCAGCGACAGGATCAAGACCATCGCGATCACCCGCACCTCGCCCTCAGGACGATAACGATAGAGCACCCCACCCAAGCCAAAAAGCGCGGTCGGCAGGGCCGCACGGGCCAAAAGGGCAATCCCATCCTCGACAACAACGGGCATGCCAAGCCCGATGAAATTCACAACAAACCCCGCCCCAATGGCCAAGGTCAGCGCATTGCGCGACAGCGCGCGCCCCACGGCAAGGGCCAAGATATGCGGGGCCACGCGGCCCGCCTTGACCCCCTCCATTGCGGTTACGCCCACCAGATAACAAAACGGGGCGTGCAGCGCGACAATCGCAAAATTCCCTGCAAGGCTATCGGGGCCATAAGCGCGCTCCATGATCGGCAGGCCCAACAGCACGGAATTGGCGAACATGGCCACAAAACCAATCGCCACCGCATCTGTCCAAACCCGCCCAAAGATGACGCGCGCCCCGAACATCCCCAAAAGGAACACAAGGATTGAGCCAGAATAATAGCTCAGCAGCAGCGGGAAATGGAAATCTTGGCTCAGATCAAGCCGCGCAATCGCCAAAAATAGCAGCGCAGGGATCGCAATCCCTTGTGAAAACTTCATGAGAAGGTCAACGCCTTCCTCAGAAAACAAGCCGCGCCAGACCATCACATAGCCAAAGCCAATGACGATAAAGACGGGCAAGACAACTTCAAGAAGGGCGGACATCCTCTAGAAATCCAAACTGATACGCAGCCCATCATAGGCGGGCGAGATATGCGCAGGCAATTCATCGCAAAGCGTTTGATAGTCCAAATCTAAATGCATATTGGTCAGGATTGCGCGGCGCGGGCGGGCGCGGGCAATCCAATCTAGGCTTTGCTCAAGATGCGCGTGGCTTGGGTGGGGCGTGCGGCGCAGCGCGTCCAAAATCCAACAATCCAAACCCGATAGCATCTCCCAGGCAGGCGCAGGAATGTCCGAGACATCCGGCAAATAGGCCACGTCACCGATGCGAAACCCTTTCGCCATGATGCGCCCGTGTTGCACATCGAATGGCTGCAGCGTCACAGGCCCGCCTGCCCCCGTCACCACAATCTCACCCTCAATCGGGTTCAGCGTCAGGATCGGTGGATAATCCGACCCTTCGGGCTGCACAAAGGCATAGCTAAAGCGGGATAAGAGATCGCTGGCCGTGGCTGCATCTGCCCAAACATTGAGGCGGGATTTCATGTTGAAAACGATCATGCGCAGATCATCCAAACCATGCACGTGATCCGCGTGTGAATGGGTGTAAACCACACCATCCAGCGCGCCCACATCTGCATCCAATAGCTGGGCGCGCATATCAGGCGAGGTATCAATCAAGACCCGCGTTGTGCCGCCCTCGCCCAAACGCTCCACCAAAAGCGAGCAGCGGCGGCGGCGGTTCTTGGGTTCACGCGGATCACAGGCGCCCCAATTGCCCCCCAAACGCGGCACCCCGCCTGATGAGCCGCAGCCAAGTATGGTATAACGCAGCTTGCCCATAACCCTAAACGCCCCCCTGCCATTGGGCGGCCTTGGAAAACAGCCTGTCAAAATTCGCACTGGTTGCCGCGGCGAATTCGGCAAGGCTGATGCCAAAGATATCCGCCCCCACCTGCGCGGTCAGGGCTGTATAGCTAGGCTCATTGCGCCGTCCGCGATGGGGCGGCGGGGCCAAATAGGGGCTGTCGGTTTCAACCAAAATCCGATCAAGGGACGCTTCGGCAAAAATGGCGCGCAACTCGCCCGATTTTGGGAAGGCCGCAATGCCCGACATTGAAAGATAAAACCCCAAATCCAATGCCGCGCGCGCCAATTCAGCCGAAGAGCTGAAACAATGCATCACGCAGGAATAAGGGCCGTTTGCATATCCTTCGCGCAGGATCTGCGCCATATCCTCATCTGCGGCGCGGGCATGGATGATCAAGGGCAGCCCTGTCTCGCGCGCGGCATCAATATGGATGCGCAAACTGTCTTTTTGCGCCTCTGCGCTATCGGCGGTGTAGTGATAATCCAGACCCGTCTCGCCTATGCCAACGAATTTTGGATGCGCTGCAAGGGCCACTAAATCCTCAACGGTGACGGGCGGTTGATCGGCCACGCTCATCGGATGAAGGCCCGCAGCCCAGAACACGGGCGCATGGCTCTCGGCAATGCTGCGCACCTGTGGAACATTGCCCATTTTGGTGCAAATCGTCACCATGCGGGACACACCCGCCTCCACGGCCCGCGCCACGACATCGCCCAATTCGCCTTCAAAATCGGGAAAATCCAGATGGCAATGGCTGTCGACCAATTGCGGGGTGGCATCAGAGGAGGGGGTCACGCGGTCACTCATGGGCTAAAAGATCAGTCTCGCAGATTATGGCACAGCAAGGGGGTGATGCGCCCCTCCAGGAGGATCACGCCATCACACGCGGTGCCGCTTTTTCGATGCTTATGATCATATCAAGGATCAAAGCGGCAGGGTCAAGGTTCACCGCGCGCCCCTGTCGTGCCTTGGCGGATAAACGATCCGCAAGATCGGCCCATCCCCGACCCTCATGGGGGCTTGGCGAAAGGCGCGCCAAAATTGCCCCCTCGCCCGTGACAATGTCGGGGGGCAGTGCGCCAGTTACCCCCACACGGGCCAAGCGCGCCAACAACCGATCCAACAGCGCAAGCATCAGATCAAACTGCGCTTCTCCTGCTTTGCCCGTGACCTGCTCGGAGAGGGCCATCGCTTGGGCGCGATCCAATCGCGGCAAGGTTCCAATCAGCGAAACCAAAGCGCCGTAAAGCGCCAAACCGCCCCCCTCAATCATCTGCGCGGCCACCCCAACCGATCCATTGGCCAACTCAACCACCGCGCGCGGGTCGTCCACTGCCACATCAATGCTGTGCATGGCTTGGGCCATCTCATCCGCCCCAAGCGGGTTAAGACGCAACGTGCGACAACGCGAGCGGATTGTGGGCAGAAGCTTCGCGGGTTGATGCGCAACCAAAAGCAAAATCGCATCCTCAGGCGGTTCTTCAAGCAGTTTGAGCAATGCATTGGCCGCGTTGCGGTTCATCTCATCCACCGCATCAACAATCACCACACGCCGCCCGCCATCTACGGCGGAAAGTCCAAAAAATTGGTTCAGGCGGCGCACTTCATCCACAGTGATTTCGGCGGAGAGCTTCTTGGTTTTTTCATTCCATCCGCGCCGCACCAGCAAAACCCGTGACTCAGACAGCGCGCGCAAACGCCGTGCCACGGCCCCCTCAGGATCAGTGACGAAGCCCTGCGGATCAGGCGGCATGTCGAACAAAGCCGCCCCTGCGTCATCGGGGCTGTTCAATAAATGCTCTGCCGCTTTCCACGCGAATGTAGCCTTGCCAATGCCCTTTGGCCCCGTAATCAGCCACGCGTGATGCATCCGATCAGAGGCAAGCGCCGCACAAAACTCGGTCACGGCGGCGGCGTGACCAATCAGTTGCGGGGCATGGCGCGGATGCGGCAGACCCTCGGCGGCATCCGCCTCTGGCAGGAGATCATCATCTTTCATAGCCGCGCCTCTACGATCCGCGCGATATCCTGTGCAATCGCCTCGGGCGCTTGATTGGCATCAACCATTGCGCAGCGGTCAGGAAAATCGCGGGCAAGCGCCTGAAACCCAGACCGCAGCCGCTCTTGAAAGGGCAGCCCCATGTCCTCGAACCGATCTTCGCCCGATTGCCGCGCCAACCCACGCGCCAAGGCCACAGCGGGGTCCATATCCAATATCAAGGTCAGGTCAGGCTCCACCCCGATCACACGGGCATGGATATCATCGACAAGATCGCGCAGATCGCCACGCGCAGCCCCCTGATAGACACGGGTGGAGTCCGCAAATCGATCACAAATCACCACGGCCCCACGGGCAAGCGCAGGCGCAATCGTGCGCTCAAGGTGATCACGGCGCGCGGCAGAAAAAAGCAAGATCTCCGTTTCGGGCGACCAGCGATCTGGATCCCCCTCGACCAACAGCTTGCGAATATCCTCTGCCCCCGCCGCACCGCCAGGTTCGCGTGTCTCAATCACATCACGGCCAAGGCCGCGCAGATGCGCCGCCAAAAGGCGGCTTTGCGTGGATTTTCCCGCCCCATCTATCCCTTCAAGACTGATAAACAGCCCGCTTGCCGCGCCCGACATTCAATTATCACTCAGGCTAGACACCTGACCCATCACGGCCGCCATAGCGCGCGAAGTTGCAGCCCCCAGACGCCCCATTATGCCTGCCTGCGCCACATCAGTGGCGGCAATCAAGGGCACTGTTGTCGGCGCCAGCCCCTCAACCGCGATGTGCAGCTCACCCAAAGGCGTGCCCGCCGCAATCGGCGCGGGAATAGGGCCAGACAGCGTAACCTCCGCCTCAAGCAACCCGCCCGTGACCGTCAATTGCGGCAAGAGCATACGCACATCATCGGCCACTGTCAGAGGCACGGTTGGCGTTTCGCCCAAGAACACAGGCGCCTGCGCCAAAATATCCCCCGCTGCGATCACATCGCGCTCGACAAATTGACGAAAGGCCCAATTCACGATCCGCTCCGCCTCACCGGCGCGGGCATCCGCCGTAGGCAAGCCCGAAATCACAAAGGTCACGCGGCGATCGCCTTGCACGGCAGAGCCGACCAAACCATAGCCTGCCTCCTCGGTATGGCCCGTTTTCAGACCATCAGCCCCGATGCCCAATCCCAAAATCGGGTTGCGGTTAAAGCGATTGTCAGGCGCGCGGTTGTCGAAGGGAAATTCACGCTCGTTGAAATAGTGATAATATTGCGGAAACTCGGTGATCAGACGTTCCGCCAAAATGCCCAGATCGCGCATCGACATCACATGCCCCGCAGCGGGCCAGCCGCTGGCGTTGCGAAAGGTTGCCGTCTCCATCCCCAATTGCCGTGCGCGTTCTGTCATCAGTGCGGCAAATCCTGCCTCAGTGCCATCAGGGCTTAGCGCCTCGGCCAAAACCACCGTTGCGTCATTGCCAGACAGAACAACAATTCCGCGGATCAAATCCTCGACCCGAACGCGGTCGGTGGTGTTGAGAAACATGGTTGAGCCACCAAAGGACATGGCATGCTCTGAGACAGGCAATGAGGTGTCTAACGTGAGGCGCCCATCTTCCAGTGCCTCAAACGTCATGTTCAACGTCATCAGCTTGGACATCGAGGCAGGCGGCAAGGGCACATCCGCATTCAGAGCGAACAGAACCTGCCCTGAATTGTGATCCACCACATAGGCCGATCCTGCCTGTGTCTCAAACCCTTGGGCCTTGACCGCCTGAGGCAGCAAAATTCCCAAGGCCAAGGCCAAACTGCAGCCAAAACTGCCGAGTGTCTTTGCCAATGTCACGCCCATTCCCCACCTGTCACTCGACCCGCAGGGCTTGGCTGCGGGTTCAATTGGTTACAAAATACGCATCTTGGAAGCCAAGCCTGCGTGCAACGTCCAGATTATTGGCCCGCTCCGCAGTTGTCGAGGCAGGCCCGACCACCACCCGCCAAAAACGGCGGCCATTGGAGGTCTGATCATAGATGGTGGGCTGCAATCCAGAATTTCGCAAGGCCTGCGCGGTGTTATTTGCATTTTCTTGCACTGCAAAAATGCCAATTTGCACGAAAGGCCGCTCAAGGGCGCTTGTCGCAACGGGTGCGGGGCTTGCGGCAGGTGCAGGCGCAACGGGGGCAGCAGAGGCAGGCCTATCCAAAGGCAAGGCGGCAATCGTCTCGGCCCCGCCCGCATCAGGCCCGTCATAATTCGGCGGCGCAATCCCTTCGGCAGGGGTGGCCAAGGCGATATCCTCCGCGACCTCCTCGCGGCGCAAGGCGGTGACGTTCAACATCGAGGGCGCCCCCGCCAGTAGCCCCAAAGCCGAAGCTGCGTCAGATGACACCTGAAGCGCAGGCCCAGGATTGTCGCGTTCACGGCGGAACAACGCACCAATCACAAAGCGCCCATTGGCCTCGTTGCGAATAATCACCCGCTCGGGATCCGTGGCTGACGGGTGCGCCACCCAAACACCGCCCAAGGAGGGCCGCCCATCCCAAAGCCCGTCTTCGGTCACCTGAAACACATCGGGCGCCTCAACATCGCGCTCGACCAAACGGGTCGTGCCAGTATCAGCAAGGCTTGGATCGGCCGCATTCCCCGTGAGCCCCGTCTGACACCCGCCAAGCCCGAAAGCCGCCACCACCAAAAGGGCATAGATCGGCCTTGCCCGTCCAAAAAAGGAAAAATCCATCTGCCCTACCCTGTTCTCAATCTGATGCCGCGCGCCCATCTGGGTGCAATTGTTATTTTTGCACGAATAATACACATGAAAAAGCAACCTGAAAACCCATGTCGCGCAATTTTGACTACGGATGAATCCACAACCGCAGCCCCCCTTCCAGAATCGCCCTCCACAAGCTATCCCGCCCAAGTCGGAGGAGTGGCAGAGTGGTTTAATGCACCGGTCTTGAAAACCGACGTACGTCAAAAGCGTACCGTGGGTTCGAATCCCACCTCCTCCGCCATATATTTTTTTTAAGATATTGATTTTATTCAGTTTAATTTTACAGGGCATGAACCTGTCCCCAATAGAGTCCCCAAACGATAGATGGTGAGAGCAATGCACAGTGCATGTGCCCTATCCTGTGTGGGAAAAAATTAGTCAGACATCGTTAGGCGCAGGGGGGGGGTGGGGGAAAACTCTGCTACCTGAGGTGTTACTTATAGCACGCTCGCATTTTTCCTGAAAAAGGCTCGCTCGCGATCCAATATTCTTTTAAAATTGTATCGTCGTAGACCTGCAGCTGTTTCCGATCAGAAGCGTGCAAATAACAAAGTGACAAAGAAAAATAAGATAGCCCCCCCAATCATTATTATCTTGAGACCTTTGTCAAAAAGGGTTTCTGATCCATCAAAATCCTTCCAAGGCCGATCTATCGCGCCAAGGTCATCACCGCATTTAGGACATACTTTTGCGGTTGGAGAGCAGTCGTTGTCGCAGTAGCCAGGTAATCCCCCCCGAAATTAAGGGGCTGCAAAAGTAGAATTTTCTCGGCAAGATGAACGAGGAGAATTCGAATGAAGACAAGCAGATACACTGAGGCGCAGATCATCGCGATCCTGCGTCAGGCCGAAGGCGGAGTGCCGGTTTCCGAGCTGTGCCGCGAGCATAGGATGAGCGACGCGTCATTTTACAAATGGCGGGCCAAGTATGGCGGCATGGATGCGTCGATGGTCAGCCAGATGAAGGCGATGGAAGAAGAGAACCGTCGGCTTAAGCGGATGTATGCGGACCTGAGCATGCAAAACGATCTGTTGAAGGAAGCCCTCGGAAAAAAGTAGGTGGGCCATCTCAGAGGCGAGAGATGGCCGAAACGGCGGTGGAACGACGGGGTGTCAGCATTGCGCTGGCGTGCCGGGCCTTCGGGGTCAGCGAGACCTGTTATCGGTACAGCCCAAAGCTGAAGGCCGAGAACGAGGTGATCGCCGATCTGCTGACGGGGCTGACGGATGCGCGCAAGACATGGGGATTTGGCCTGTGTTTCCTGCATCTACGCAACGTGAAGGGGCATCCCTGGAACCACAAACGCGTCTATCGGATCTACTGCGAGCTGGAACTGAACCTGCGGATCAAGCCCCGAAAGCGGCTGAAACGGGAGAAGCCTGATGTTCTGGCGGTGCCAGACGCGCCCAATGTGACCTGGTCGATGGACTTCATGGCAGATCGTCTTGGCGACGGCCGTGCTTTTCGGCTGCTGAATGTGCTGGACGACTTCAACCGAGAAGGGCTGGGGATCGAGGTTGACTTCTCGTTGCCCGCCGAACGGGTCATCCGCAGCTTGGACCGCATCATCGAATGGCGCGGAAAACCTGGCACGATCAGGGTCGACAACGGCCCGGAATACATCAGCGAGAAGCTCAGAATATGGGCCGAGAAGCAGGGTATCACTATCCAGCACATCCAACCCGGACAGCCGCAGCAAAACGCTTATGTCGAACGCTACAACCGGACAGTCCGGCATGAGTGGTTGGATCAATACATCATCGAAAGCATCGAGGAGGCACAGGATCAGGCCACACAATGGCTCTGGACTTATAACAACGACCGCCCGAACATGGGCATCGGCGGCATCACACCCGCTATGAAACTGAAAATGGCCGCGTAAGTTCTACGGATGCACCCCGTTAAAAATGGGGAGATTACCAGGCCAGAGACCTCCAGCGTGCGCTGCGACCGCAAACAGAGGCGACCAGTTATCCTTCGCTCGATCCGATCCACCCGATGGGATTGTCTCGAGTGTCTCTTCCAAATCAACGGAACCTGACCATGCCTCGAGATAGTCTCTCAGAGGTTGCTTGCGTTCAAAGTAGTTGGAAGGAACTGGCTCGACTTTTTCGGAGATTAACTTACGGCGCAGATTAACACAGATTGATCTGCTCATGAGCGTATCAGCCTGATCGCCAATTCCTGCGATGACTTGTGCCGTCCAAGTCGACCATTTTTTTGGTGTCCAACCATTGGTGTTTGTAGGATCACTCAAAATTTTATAGGCAGTGCGACGACGGTGGCTTGCATTCATGATCGCTAGAAGCTCATCATTTTTGCGGAGAGTTATGTCTGCTTCATCAATTAAGAATGTAGGCTGACTCAGTTCGATCATTCTGAAAAATGCAGAAGCCGTAACGTTTCCCGCCATTTCAGGGTTCTTTACCATCGCCTCCATTAGTTCCAAGAGGGTTGTTTTTCCACATTCTCGTTCTGGCGAATGGATGTAGAATTTGGGAAAGATATTCCACTTATCCATTAGGAACGTGCACGCAGCCCAGACCGCTGCAGCATCCGCATGACTTTGATGCTGAAGGATCATATGCGAACGAATATCGCTCGACATTTCGTCCAGTGCATCTGCAATAGAGATGTAATCAGCCATGCCCGCCTCCTGATTGGTGCTTGCGAATGCACTCGCTAATCCATTCATCAATGTCGGACTCTAGCCAACCATAGCGGCTTTCTGTGAGTGCGAATGGCTGTGGGAACTGTTTGTTGCGGGCAAGTCGGCGAACATTCGAAACTGACATCGAAGTTTTCTTCGCCACTTCAGAGGCGCTAAGCACTTTCATCGCGCGCCTCCATCAGTTTTTCTTGCCAAGTAATGATGCTTTCCTCTGGCCATCCTACGGCACGAGCGCCGATTTTGATTGGTTTGGGAAATTCATTGGTCGAAATACGAAGGTAGATACTAGAGCGAGAAAGCCCTGTCATATCCATCACTTCGGGTAGCCTGTATATTTTCTTGATCATCTTTACATCCATTTGGTTGTGAGATGATCCAAGAAATATGTGGCTAAGCTTCTCCTGTATTTGGCAATTAAATGGCTATCTAAGTGCCAACATCATAATGATTTATTCGAATGCACCATTTTTCTTAGCTCGTGCGTAATCCTTACGAATAGTCTCGTAAGTGCGTGATCTAATCTCTCGTGCTTCAGGGACTTTGATAATTGCCTTTTGAACTATGTCACACGCGCTAGTCGGGTCACTGCCAGAGCCACGCGTAGCAGGCAGGTTATATTTATCGACTATCTTTTGAACCAAACGGGGCAAGAAGGCATTCTGGGCTTTACCTGTTTCTGTGCCACCTTTCTGCTCTTTTAATGTTGGCTCTATTCCCTCGAGCACATCGGCTATCCAATATTTTAATAGGTCAGGTAACGGCTTTTCCATTCGGATTTGATGCGCGCAATACCGTTTCAAACTGTCAAAAGCGCTGAACTCACTGGAAGCTTTTTCCAGAAGTGACCGCCAGTCAAAATCATTGTCCGAAACCCCCAACATCTGAGACCTGTAATGCTGGTTTAGTTTGGCAAAGGTGTTCCCGCGATCGTAGAACCCTTGTAGTTCGTTGATTGCATACTCGAGTGCTAACTGAAGTTTATCGCTCATTGAGTGATGCCCTCCTCAAAATTCACGCGTTCAAATATCTTGCCCACTGCTCCATCAAAGTTCGTCGCTTCTCAAAAAGATCAGACCGCGCATATGCAGCGACGATCTTGCTCGATGTTTTGTGCGACAGCGCCTTCTCAGCGACTTCGAAGGAAGCATCGGTCTGCTCCTGCACCCATGTTCTAAAGCTTGTGCGAAACCCATGAATGTCCACTGGGAAGCCTAGCTCTTTCACTAGCTTAGACATTGTCATGTCTGACATTGGCCGCCCTTTAATCATTCCTGGAAAGATTAGGCCGCTGCTCCCATGCGCCTCTGCATCTTTAAGAATTTGGATTGCACGATCTGAAAGGGGGACAACATGTTCTTGCTTCGTCTTGGTTCGCTCTGCGGGTATCGACCAAGTCTTTTTGTCTAGATCGATTTCTCGCCAATCAGCGAGTCTTACTTCACCTGAACGCGCTGCGGTCAGCACTAAAAACTCAATAGCCAGCTTTGTCGTCGGCATTGCAGAGGACATCCGAATAACCTCTAAGCAACCTGCTACTTCGCTGTAGGGTAAAGACTTAAAGTGCTGTGGCTGCTTGGTAATCTTTGGAAGGACTTGGTTTAGTGCCAGAGTTGGGTCATCTGGACGGTAACCCTGAGCAATAGCCCATTTCATTATTGTGCCAATGCGCTGTTTTACTCTTTTGGCAGTTTCATTCTTCTCAGCCCAAATAGGCTGTAGAACCGAAAGAATGTCAGCTGAACCAATATCATTGACCAAGCGCCTCCCCAGACGCGGCATCACATAAGTTACGAGAGTAGATCGAAACTGTGCAGCATGCTTAGCATTGCTCCAAGTTGGAGCATGTAACTCAATGACTACGTCAACGGCTTCAGCGAAGGTTGGTATAGTCTGTTTTTGTTTCTTTGCCTCAAATGGATCGCCGCCCTGTTGTGCCATTTTTTTATTATCAAATGCGATCGAGCGTGCCTCGGCCAGAGTGATTAGATCAGCAGAGCCAAGGCCCATCTCTCGCTGCCTGCCGTCAATGGTCAACCGTTGAACCCAGCGGCGAGACCCAGACGGTTCAATGCGTAGAAAAAGGCCGTGTAAGTCGTAATACTTTCCTGCAGTGCGAAGGTTGCGCACTGCCGCAGCCGATAAAGGAGTTCCAGTCTTGGGCATAATTGTCCCCTATCCTGTCCCCCAAAAAGTAATGGAAATTACTGTATCGCACAAGACGTCAATGAACGTTGATCAATGAATAGTTCATTATTATAAAGGAATAATTGAGCACTATGAGATGCCTTTGAATATGACAATGGCAGACACCTCCTCCGCCATCAGGCTCCAAGCCGCGGCTCTTGGGCCACCGCGCCGTTCTGGTTGCTGGCCTGGCCCTTTAATGATCAAATTATTGGTAAGGAACGTCAGGTCATCTTCGGCAATCACTTGGCCGATGATCACCACCAGATCACTCTGCGCATATGTGCCACCGCCTGCATCACGGTCGATTGATATGGTGGTGTTTCCTGCGCTTGATGTGAAGGTCAGATAATCCCCGATATTGCTGGCATTTTGGTTGCCATCAAGCAGCCCCGAGATGTCAAGGCGATCATCCGCGCCAAAGCCTGTGATCGTATCAAGACCATTGCCGCCCCTATTGTCATCCACGACAACTTGGAAAGAGACAACATCAGCGCCACCATCGCTGAGATTGATTGCATCATTTCCAGCACCGCCCTGAACTGTGTCATCCCCCAGACCACCGATGAGGCTATCATTGCCATCGCCGCCATCAAGCGTGTCATTGCCCAAGCCGCCATCAATCGTGTCGCGGTCAATATTGCCAAACAGGCTGTCATTGCCTGCACCGCCCACAAGGCTGTCATTGCCCGCACCGCCGTCAACGATATCGTTGCCCTCTGCGCCCGTGACAGTGTCATTGCCGATGCCCAAGATAATGCGCTCAATCTCGGTGAAGCTGGCGGTGGGTGTCCCTGCCCGCGCACTGGTGATGTTACCCGCTTCGCTGCCTGTCATGGTGATCGTGACATTCGCCGCAGCTGCATCAAGATCAAGCGTGTCCCCATTGACCTCGTCCGCTTCGCCGCCCGAAATCGTGTTATCGGTGCCAAAGTTGATACTGAGCACAAAACGATCATCGCCCGCGCCGCCCAGCAATTGATCGGTGCCGTCCCCTGCGTTCAAAACATCATTGCCTGCCCCGCCAGATAGGGTGTCATTGCCCGCCCCACCCGTTAGGGCATCGTTGCCTTGCCCCCCGTCTAGGCTGTCATTGTCATCACCCCCTTGCAGGTTATCATTGCCCACCCCGCCAAGCAGCGTGTCATTCCCCGCAGCGCCGCTGATAAAATCATCGCCCGCACCGCCATCAATATTTTCAGAACCCGTATTGCCGTTTGCCGTGTCGTTGCCGCCCCCAAGGAGAATGCGTTCTACCTCGGAAAAGGCCAATGTATCCCCGCCCGCAGCAGCCGAACCTGTTTCAGACCCACCAAAGCTGAGTGTGATTGCGCCTGTCACTGCCGACATATCAAGCGTGTCACCGCTCGTCTCGACCGCCTCACCGCCCAAAATACTGTCATTGCCAAAGCCATCTGTGACAACAAAGAGGTCATCCCCATCGCCGCCCGACACACTGTCATTGCCGATATCTGCAATGATTGTGTCATTATCCGCGCCGCCCGCAATCGTATCATTGCCAGCACCACCGATAATGCGGTCATTGCCCGCCTCGCCATCAATGAGGTCGTCCCCTAGGCCACCATCAACCGTGTCGCGGCCGCCGCCTGAGGTGATTTGGTCATTCCCCTCGCCTCCATCAATTGTATCATTCCCGATGGACGAGACGAGCGTATCATTTCCCACACCACCTGAGATCGTGTTCTGCCCACCGCCTGCATTGATCGTGTCATCTCCCGCACCGCCATCAATCAGATCATCATCTGAGGCGGCCGTGATTGTGTCATTGCCATCGCCCCCATTGACCGTATTATCTCCCAATGCGGCATTGATAAGGTCATCCCCCTCACCCCCCTCAAGACTGTCGGCACCATTGGCAACGATGATCGTATCATTGCCTGTGCCGCCTGAGATACTGTTGTCGCCAAGCGCGCCTTCGATTGAATCATCGCCCGCACCGCCATCTATCGTGTCATCCCCCACTGAGGTGGTGATGGTATCGTTGCCCGCACCGCCAAATATAACGACACTGTCCGTTGGCCCGCTTAGGATGCTGTCATTGCCAGCACCACCATCAAGGGTATCGCGTCCATCCGTCCCAATAATAGTGTCATTTCCGTCACCACCGCGAATGCTGTCAGCGCCGTCCGTGCCACGGATACTGTCATTGCCTGCGCCCGTATCAATCGTGACGGGGTCGGAGAATATATTGATCGTCACGGTATCATTGCCAGAGCCTGTGAAAAACGTCTCAATATCGGAAAAGCTCAGCGTATCCGTGCCGTCTGTCAGGCTGCCTGCGGTCGTGCTCGTGAAGCTGACGGTGATGTCACTGGTGACACCACTGGCATCAAGCATATCGCCCGCGGTCTCGCCCCCAGAACCACCAAATATGCTATCTGCACCAAAGCCCGTGCTGATGGTGAAAACATCGTCACCATCGCCACCCACTAGACTGTCATTACCCGCTTCCCCCGCAAGCGTGTCATTGCCAGCCTCGCCATCCAAAGTGTCATTCCCTGCGCCACCGCGCAGCAGGTCATTATCGTCATCGCCCAAGATACTGTCATCGCCGCTGCCGCCCTCAATGGTGTCATTCCCCCCATCCCCAGAGAGCGTGTCATCGCCCGATGTGCCGAAAATCGTTTGATTGGGGTTAAAAGGCGCCTCTTTGGTTTCGCCTTTTCGGTCGTCAATGATATTTCCCAAAGCACCCGCCGCTATGATCCCTGAGAGGGCCGATATGGCATTGAGGCTGCCACCGACTGCGCCCTCACCGGTAAAGGCCAATGTCTGTGATGCAAGGATGCTCTGAAGCGCAGAAAACCGTGGTGTCTCAGCCAAAATCGCGGCCGCAAGATCCGCCCGCCCTCCGAAACTCAACAGCGCCAGATCATCCATAAGGCCCATGGGGGGCGCGTTTTGCGGCAGGGCTGTTGCGCCACTCACCCCCTCCAACACAAGGACGGCATCCCCCAAAAAGTAATCAGTTAAGATCACTTGCGTGCCATCGGCATAGATCAGGATGAGACTGTCACCATCGCGCAGCGCGACATAGGCCTGCTCAATCACACCGCCTTGCGCATTGACCAAAGTGAATTGGTCAAGCCCAAAGTAATCTTCCCGCAACAGGCCGATGCTTTGGCCCTGCAACACGGCAATCCGTGCGATTGATGCATCCAACATAGCTGCCCTCCCAATGATTTTGCTTTGTACTCACATCGGCCAATCAAGGAATGGCGTCCCATTAATACGCAACAGTTTCATAATTTGATGCATGAATTTAATGCCAATGAAGGCATTAAAACCCTACTTAGAACCGCATGCCTAAATTCACGCCAATCCGCCGCGTGTTTGTCTCGCCTTGGCGGGTGGTGCCCGCAGTTAGGCTGAGGGTCGCTGCATTGGGCAAGGTGATGTCATAGCCCAGACCCAGATCCACGCTTGTGTCCCGCGCGGCATCGCCCTCAATCGTAAAGGGCGTGGAATTGCCAAGGCGGTAGGTGGCCTGCGCGCCTGCGCCAAAGGATTGGGTCAGCGCAAAATTGGCCGAAAGCGTGCCGATGCCAAGCGCGCGCTCCACCTCCGCGCCAAGGCTCAGCAGGGTTTGGTTGGTGGTCTCAGCCCCCCGCGTCAGGGCGGCCGTGCCGCCCGTCTCCGCAAAGCTGTCATTTTGCAGCCATTGCTGCGTGATCCGCGCAAAGGGCGTGGCAGACCAGACCGCCCCCTCAAAGCGCCGTGCGACCTCGCCAAAGCCCGTCAGCATTCGGGTGGAATAGCGCGCCTGCAACGTCTGGTTCAGCGCCCCCACCGCCAGTGTGCGGGTCGATTGCACATCGCCCCAAGTGGCGATCAGGCCAAGGTTCACATCCATCTCGCCAAAGCTGCGCGCGGCATAGGTGCCAAGGCTGAAACTGTCGGTCTTGGACGTGGTGCGCAAGGTGGTGGTGTCGGTGCGGCTTTGCCCAAAGCCGACCATCACCCCGCCTTGCCATGCGCCGAAATCCAGATCATGGCCGATCATCACGCCGCCATTGCGCAGATCGGTGGTGATGCCATCGACATCGCGGCTGGCGCCTGTGCCATAGAGATTGGCCCAAAGCGGCGCCGCGCCACCCGTGCCACGGCTTGACGCGGTCACAATCCCGCCGCCCGCGCCGCCCATCTGGCCCGACAGCGTGTCGACCATCCCCTGACCTTCGCCCAATTGCCCCGACCCGATCGCAGCCAAACCCGCGCCCGAGAATTGATCCAGCGCATTGCGCGCGGCATCGCCTGAAAGGGTGACAAGGGTGTTATAGGGATCACTGCCCGAGATCGTGCTGATCCCCCGCGAGGTCTCGCGTTGGTTGCGGGTGCGGGCGATGCTTTCAAAGGAGACATCATTGCGCATCAGCCGCAGGTCCACGAAATTCGGCCCATAAATCGCGGTCGGGTCCAAGAAGGTATAATCCGAGGTGACCGTGCCAAATGTGCCGCTGACCGCGCCCGTGGTGGTGACGATCCGCCATGTGCGGGAGGGCACATAAGTGCCTGCCTCCCCCACATGGCGCAGCGTTGCGCCATTGATCGTGAAATCGCCCGTGACATTGATCAGATCGGCGCGGGCCGCATCGCTTGGGTCAACCTCGACCTCCAAGATCGCCCCCGCGTTCAGCGTCACGCTGCTTGTGTTCAAGGTTCCAATGGAATTGCCCGCCGCCAAGCGCCCGCCCGCGTTGACCGTGACCGCCCCTACCGTGCCCGAACCGCCAAGCGTGCCGCCCGAATTGACCGTGCTGGCCGAGGTGATCGACCCGTTCACCGCCAAGCGGCCCGCGTTGATGGTCGTCGTGCCTGTGTAGGTGTTGGTGCCCGATAGGGTCAGCGTGCCCGTGCCTTGTTTGGTCAGGTTGCCGTTGCCACCCGAAATCACGCCCGAAATCTCGGTATCGGTCGTATCGCCAAGGGTCAGGTGGCCAGCCCCCCCCAATACGCCAATGTCAACATTGCCCGCCCCCGATACATTCCCAACGGTTTCAGCCCCGTCTATGCGAAAAGTCCCGCCGCTGTTCACGCGCACCAAGACCGTATCGGCAATCGCGTTGCCATTTCGAACCCAAAGATCACCTTGGTTGATCACAACATCGCCCGTAAAGCTGTTGGTTCCAGTAAGAATAACCCGTCCCGTCCCCGATTTTGTGATGCCGCCTGTTCCAGTGGCAATGTTGCCATTCAGGGAAAAACGGCTGTTGCCGCTGAAAGACAACGTGTGACCTGCGCCTGAAATGCTACCGTTCAGATCCAGACCGCCTGTGATAAAACTTCCCGTGTTATTGTTCAGCAGTGTGTCGCCCATAAGGGTGATCGCGCCGCTCAACACATTGTTACCGCTGATGTTGCGCAGCGCGCCGCCACCGCCAACACCTGTGCCCGATAGGGTGATGTTCTCGGACGTGGTGATGCCGCCTGAGAATTCCAAGCTGGCCCCGCTGGCCACCACCGTGCCGCCCGCCGTTGTGCCAAGGGCCGCGTTATGGGTTGCGCGCAAAATGCCCGCGTTGATCGTGGTCACGCCCCTACAGGTATTGGCCCCCGAAAGGGTCAATGTGCCGCTGCCTTGTTTGGTCAGGTTGCCCTCACTACGCGTGCTATCCGAAATCACCCCCGAAAAACTTTGGTCACTGCCATCGCCGAGGGTCAGCGTGCCATTGGCCAGCTCCAACCCGCCCGCGCCAGAAAGATTGCCGATCGAATTGTTGCCAACCAAATTCAGTTGCGCGCCAGAGGCCACGGTGACAAGCCCTGTCGAGGTAAGATTGCCGCCCGCTACGAACTCAACCCTGCCTTCATTGACGGCGAATGTCCCCGAAAGACTGGTGCTGCCCAATAGATCAAGCTGCCCGCCCCCTGTTTTGATCAGCGACCCCGTGCCAAGTATGATATCGGCTTCGACAATCATCCGGCCCGTTCCGCCGAAGGTGAGGTCGTGATTATTGCCCGTGATGTTATATAGAGCACGGCCGAACGCGTCTCTGTATTCGCCTGAGAAGATCACCGTGCCCGACGCGACACTCACAATAGACGCGTTCGACCCAAGGGAGATGTTTGAGGCGATGTTGCCACCTATCCCCGAAAAGCGCAGCGCGCCGCCGCCCCCAACGCCCGTGCCGTTCAGCGTGATCGTGCCTTCCCGCAAAGGCGCGCTTCCGCCCGTTTCGACCTCAAGCGTTGCGCCATCGGAGACGACCGTATTGCCCGTTATGCCCCCAAGCGCATTGATATTCGTGACGCGCAATGTGCCTGCGGTGATCGTCGTTGCGCCCGTATAGGTGTTCGCCCCTGACAGCGTCAGTGTGCCTGTGCCCGCCTGCGTGATCCCGCCTGTGCCAGAAATCACATTGGTCACCGTCAAATCATCGCTGCGGTTAAAGGTCAGATTGGCGTTATTGACCACATTGCCCGTACCCAAACTGCCCGTTGTGCCGCCATCACCGATTTGCAACGTGCCTGCGTTGATCGTGGTTGCGCTGCCGCTTAATGTGCCGCTGACAACGACACTGCCCGTTACCGATGTGGCCCCCGCCCCGCCCAAAGTGCCCGCAATCGTGCCACCCGACAGAGTTTTCGTGCTGCCCGA
Source organism: Rhodobacterales bacterium HKCCA1288 (assembly GCA_015693905.1). Lineage (NCBI taxonomy): Bacteria > Pseudomonadati > Pseudomonadota > Alphaproteobacteria > Rhodobacterales > Rhodobacterales bacterium HKCCA1288. The sequence continues at coordinate 890,509 of CP065161.1, forward strand.
ATTTACCGTTGCGCCCGAATTGATGCTGCCCCCCGACATGGTGAATGTGCCTGCCGTGATCGTGGCGGTATTGCTCACGGAACCGCCGCTGAGGTTATAAGCCCCCGTAATCGTCAGGTTTTGATTGCCCGCCAATGTGCCAGTGCCACTTTGCGTCAAGCTGGCGATGGTCTGTGTTCTGCTGTTGGAGAAAGTGCCGGTATCCGAGATCGTGAGTGTGAGACCGCTCCCCAGCGTTCCGGAAAGGGTCCCGCCAGAGACGACGGCACTGGTCGATCCATTCGCTCTCAGTAACAGGCTTCCGCCGGTCACACGGACTTCCCCGGTAAAGGTATTGTCGAGACCGCTGGTACCACCAATCAGTTGATGGGTGCCGCCGGTCACCGTTATGCCGCCTGAGCCGGTGATGGCCCCGAAGTATTCGGCGTCAACCCCCGTCCCCGACGTGAGAGTCAGCCTGTGGGTGCCCAACGCGACCGTGCCCAACGCAGGAATGGCCACCTCAGAAAGTGACCCGATCGTCTCGTCCCCCGCAAGTGTGAGGGTCGCACCTGCCGAAAGTATGACCGTTGCATCATCCCGCAGCGAGGCTCCATCCACGCGGAGTTCACCGCGGAAGAGGTTGATGCGAGACGACGCGATGGACCCCGTCACGTCCAGCGTGCCCGCGTGGATCTTGGTGACACCCGTATAGGTATTCGCGCCCGAAAGCGTCAGCGTGCCGCTGCCGCGCTTGTTGACGTCACCCGCGCCCGATACCACGCCCGATTGCGTGGCGGCATCGGCGCCATTCACCGTCAGGTCAACACCGCCTGCGGTGTCCACAGTATCGGTGCGGTTTTGTCCGTCGGTATAGGTCACGCTTTGCGCCGCAGCCCCGCCGCCGATCATGACCGCCGTGCCAAGGGCGGTGATAAAGACCAGCTCGGTCGCCCGGCCAAGGCGGCAATGTTTGCGCAGGCTGCGTTGGCGGATGCCTGTCTGTTTGGCCAATGAAATCGGCGCAGCGCAGACAGCGCGTATTCTGTGTGTCATGCAATCCCAAGCCCGCATCCCCATGCACGCTTGCCCCTAGATGTAACCCCAAAAAGATTTCTGCCCGCGCGGCCAGATTGAGCCTGAGGTGCAGATCGATTTGTATTTTAATTTAATATATAAAATATTATCAATATAATTATTGTTATCTGGGGCATATTTCTGAGGGAAGACTGCCCTGGCATGACAAAGGCGCATAGAAAAACCCCGCCAAGCGTCATGCTGGCGGGGTTGTTTTTGATAGGATCTTGCGAAAGACGCGCGGGGCTTTATGCGCTGATTGAGGCGGCCTTAGCACCCGCAGCCAATTCTTTGCGGGGATCAAAGAACGGTTTTTCCACAACACGGGCCTGCCGTGGCCCCTCATGCGTTGTGACCTCTAATTCTGTGCCAAGCTCTGCGGCGGCCAGATCGACCATGGCCAATGCGATATTGGCCTGCAACCGTGGCGAATAGACCGCAGAAGTCACTTTGCCCACGGGTTGCCCCTGATGCGACAGCGCCCAGAAACGGGTGTTTGGCGTGGCCAAGGGCGCCCCATCCAAAATCACGCCCACCTGACGGCGGGTGATCCCATTGTCACGGATGCGTTGCAGCGCGAATTTTCCGATGAAATCTGCCTCCATCTCGAGATCGACCAAGCGATCAAGGCCCAATTCGAACGGGTTGGTCTGGATATCTGCATCCGCGTGATAAGACAGCATCCCCCCTTCAATGCGGCGGATTGTGGAGGTGTGACCTGGCTTCAACCCCATCGGCAGACCCGTGGCCATGATCCGTTCCCACAGCGCATCGCCATATTCCGAATTGCGTAGATAAATTTCATAGCCAAGCTCGCTTGACCATCCTGTGCGGGACACGATCAGGGGGATGCCGTCCAACTCCATCTCACGGAACCAGTAATAGCGCAGATCGGCAATCTCATCGCCAAACAGCGCCTTCATGATCTCGCCCGATTTCGGGCCTTGCAGCTGAAGGGGCGACACATCAGGCTCGGTGATGGTGACATCCATCCCCGAATGCACCGCCACGCCCTGCGCCCATAGCAGGATATCGCTATCGGCAAGCGAGAACCAAAAATGGTTTTCACCAAGGCGCAGAAGGATGGGGTCGTTCAAAATCCCGCCCGAGGCATTGGTCATCAAAACATATTTGCACTGGCCCACCGCCATGTTGGACAAATTGCGTGGCGTCAGCATCTGCACGAATGCCGCTGCATCTGGCCCCGTGACCTCAACCTGACGCTCTACCGCCACATCGCACAAGATGGCGTCATTGACGAGGTTCCAGAAATTCGCCTCAGGATCGCCGAAATCGCGGGGGATATACATGTGGTTGTAAACCGAAAACCCCTGCGCGCCCCAGCGCACGGTTGCGTCAAAATAGGGCGATTTGCGAATTTGCGTGCCAAAGCCAAAATCCTGAACCTGCATCTGTGCCTCCCTCAGATGATATGGGCGGGGGGATACCCGTCCCTGATCAGCGGGATTTAAGGCAGGATGGTCGCGCGGCGAGACTAAAAATCGGCCCATTCAAAGACCAGTCAGACTGAAAAAATCGGCATCGCTAGTCTGGCTGGACTAGACCGGCCTAGGGGGTTTTGCGCGCTTGCGTAACAAGCTTGGCCAGATTGGGCTGTTCGGCCTTGACCAAACGCGTTGCAAAATAGGTCATGTAGCGCTCAATCAGCAGATCAGCCTGCAGCATGGTTTCCATCAAATCTTGGAATTCCGCCATGGATGTGGTGACAACTGTCATCACATAGTCAGACCCACCCCCTGTTGAGACGCAGTTGATGATTTCATCGCGGCCAAGCACATAGGCCTCGAAGCGCTCAAAATCCGTTTTGCGGTGGCGTGATAGCGAGAGGGTCACAATCACCCGTGTGGTGTCGAGCACCGCATCAAGAACGATATCTGCGTGATATCCTTTGATATATCCCGCGGCCCGCAACCGTGTGAGGCGCGCCCAACAGGGCGTAGCAGACAGGTTCACCAGTTCCGCCAGTTTTGTTTTGCTTAATTGACCATGCTTCTGCACCGCACTGAGAATGCGGATATCCGTTGCATCAAGGCCTAGTCGATCTCGCAAAACACATCCCCCACTCATCACCCTTCTCCCCTAGCATGGGCGCAGGCGCAGGCAAAGGCCGCGATGATTGCGACCCTTGGGGCGGCCGTGGCGGCAGGATTGGCGCAAAGGCGGTGACAATGCCCAAACACGCCCTATCTTTGGCCCATGACCGAGCATAGCACCCCTTCGACCCCGAAAATCGAACTGCTTTACAATGCCGATTGTCCCATCTGCAATTGGGAGATCAATCAGTATAAGAAACACGCGCCCGACCATCTGCGTTTTGTGCCCATCACCGATGAGGCCGCCGCAGATTGGGGCATCAGCCCTGATACAGCTTTGCGGGCGCTGCATTTACGCGACACAGGCAACCCTGATCTGCATCAAACGGGGGTTGCGGCCTTTTTGGCGCTTTGGCAGGCCATGCCGCGCACAAGATGGATTGCGCGTCTGGTTGGGCTATGGCCGCTGCGCCCCTTAGTGGATTGGGCCTATCGCAAAGTGGCGGCACCCGCCCTTTACCATTTGCACCAACGGCGCAGGGCAAAACGGGGGGACAGATCGTGAAGCCTATCCTTGCCGCATGGGCCCTCTTGGGTTTCACAGTCGCGGGGCTTGCTTTTGCGACCGCCACCCCACCCTATCAGCGTGAGCTGACCTGTCGCGCGGGGGATGTCACGGCCACAGTGCGGGTCGATCAACCGCGGCGCTATTTCGCGTCTCTGCGTGCCACGGCACTGCCACAGGCCGAGATTGATGATGGACGGGCGCGCTTTACCGCGCAATTTGCACATCAACACTCGGATCGGGGCGAGGAAGTTACTTTTTATCTCGAGAGCGGGGCATATTTGGGCGCTTGGACGGATGCAATCAATGAATTATGGCTCTATCGCGATGCCGCGGGCGCAGTTTATGACAACGCCCTTGTCCTGCCCTGCACATAGGGGCAGAATGACGGGCGTCTGTTATTGCCCCTTTACGCATCGGCCTTGGCAGATTAGGCAAGCGCTAACGTAATCCTTTCAGGAATTGCCAAAATGTCGGTTTCGATGCTCTCCACCTTTGTCAAACCCATGCATCCCGAAGGGCGCAAATTCGTGGCCATTGCAGCGGCAATCACGCTTGTCCTCTTCGCGCTATGGGAACCTTTGGGGTGGATTGGCACGGGTCTGACAGTGTGGGTCTATTACTTTTTTCGCGACCCCGAGCGCGTCACCCCAGATCGCGCTGGCGTGATGGTCTCGCCCGCCGATGGTGTGGTGTCCCTGCTTGAACCTGCGACCCCGCCCGCCGAACTTGGCTTGGGCGAGGCGCCGATGACGCGCATCTCGGTTTTCATGTCCGTCTTTAATTGCCATGTGAACCGTATCCCTGCGGCGGGGCGGATCACGGCCGTGGCCTATCATGAGGGCAAATTCCTCAACGCCTCGCTTGACAAAGCCTCGACCGATAATGAGCGCAACGGCATCGCCGTTGAACTGCCCGATGGCCGCAAATACGGCGTGGTGCAGATTGCGGGATTGGTTGCACGCCGCATCCTGTGTTGGAGCGTTGTGGATGAGGCGATGGAGCGCGGTCAACGCTTTGGCCTGATCCGCTTTGGCTCGCGGCTTGATATTTACCTGCCAGAGGGCGCAGAACCTTTGGTCGAGATCGGACAAACCATGGTCGCAGGCGAGACTGTGATCGCCACGCTTGACCCTGACACGCAACACTAAGGCCCGCGGCAATGAAACGTCTGTTTTCGCGCAATTCTGGAAATGAGGGGGTGCCTTTCGCCCTTCTACTGCCCAATCTTGTTACTTTGACAGGCATGTGCTTGGGCCTTACCTCGATCCGTTTTGCGATGGATGGGCGGTTCAAAACGGCGGTGGTGTTAATCCTGCTTGCGGCTGTGATGGACGGGCTGGACGGGCTGATCGCCCGCCGCCTCAACGCCACCTCTCGCCTGGGCGCAGAATTGGACAGCCTGTCAGATTTCCTTTGCTTTGGGGTCGCGCCCGCGCTGCTTGTCTATCATATGATCTTGGATGGCACTGGATCTTTAGGATGGATCGCCGTTTTGACCTTTGCGGGGGCAAGTTGCCTGCGCCTTGCGCGCTTTAACGTCATGCGGGCCGAACCTGAGAAAACCGAGGACAGCACACCTGATCTCGATGATGTCATCGAAGAGGTTGAAAACAGCAAACCCTATTTCGTAGGTGTCCCTGCCCCAGGTGGCGCAATGTTGGGGCTATTGCCGCTTTATCTCATTTTTGCAGGTTGGGATTTCCCAATCATGCACCCGTTCGCTGCCGCGCTTTGGTTGGGGATTGTGGCGATTTTGATGATCTCGACGCTAAAAACCTTTTCGCCAAAGGCGCTGAAAATCCCGCGCTGGTCAATCGCACCTTTGATGATTGTCACAGTGGTCTTTATCGGCTTGATCTTTTCGATGCCTTGGACGCTCTTCGCTGCAATCTGCGCGGGCTATGGCGCGCTGATCGCGGGCAATATCATCACGGCCCGCGGCAGGCTGTTTGGCTGATTAAGCGGTCTTATCGCCCTCAGGCTGTGCGGGTGGATCGTTATAGGCGGCCCAGCCGTAATCCCCACCTGATGGCGGCAATTCCGTTTCGCGCACCCGCCGCGCCATATAGGCCTTGGCAATGAAATGACCCGAAATCGGTGCGGTGAGGAACAAAAACAAGGTGATCAACAGCTCGTGGAAGCTCAGATGCCCCTTGATCAATAGGAAGTAGAGCATCGAGGCCAGAAGCACCCCACCCACGCCTAAAGTTGCGGCCTTGGTCGGCGCGTGCAGCCTTTGCAACGTGTCTTGCAACTTGATCATCCCGAATGACCCAACAAGGCCAAAAATCCCGCCGATGACCAAGAGCGCGCTGATGATAATCTCTGCCAACATCGCTATCCCCTATTCGATAATGTCGCCGCGCAACAAAAAGCGGCAATAAGCAACGGTTGACACAAACCCGACCATTGCAATCAGCATGGAAGCTTCGAAATAAACGCCCGTGCCCTGCCAAATGCCGTAAAGCACGACCAAGGCAATGACATTCAGCACCATTGTATCCAAGGCAAGGATGCGATCCGCAAGATCAGCGCCCGTGGCCAGAATGTAGAGATTGGCCAAGAGGCCGATGCCAAAACAGGCCATCGCGAAAATCAACGCATAGGTGATCATTGGAAAATCTCCTTCAAACGGCGCTCATAGCGGGTTTTGATCTCATCGCGCACGGCATCGGGATCATCCGTGTCCAAAGTGTGAACCAAGATCGCCTTCCCATCCGAGGACAGCATGGTCGAAACCGTGCCTGGGGTCATCGTGATGGTTCCCGCCAAAATCGTGATCGCCTCAGCCGAGGTCAGATCATGCGGCACTACCACCCATTGCGAATGGATATTGGTATTGCGCTTGAACAAGATCACCTTCGCGACTTGAATATTCGCGACAACAATATCCCACAGCACGATCAGCATAAATTCGATCGCCTTGAACGGGTGGCGTAGAATTGGCCGATGCGGCCAGTAGATCGAGGTCATCAATGGCAGAACAAGCCCAAGGAACCCGCCAAGCAAAATATTGCCAAGCGTCACCTTGTTGACGAGGCCCAACCAGACCAATGTCAGCAAAAGCGAAAGATAGGGATGTGGAAAGATGCGTCTGAGCATGGGGGTCATCCTTCGCCATGGGGTGCAAGCACCGCCTCAATATATCCCTGCGGGAAGAACAATTGATCCGCCGCAGCCGCGCCCGCGTCATAAATTGGGCCTGCGAAGAGGGTCAGCCCCACTAAGAGCGCGACAAGCGCACCCATTCCCGCCCCTTGCGATAGGGTGACAGGCGGTGCGGCCTCTACATCGGGGTCTGGTGCGACCGTAACCGATTTCCAGAACAAGATTGATCCCGCGCGCACAAAGCCCAAGATCATCACCAAAGAGCCTATCAAGATGGCCGAAAAGGCCAAAGTGATATGCGGGCCATCGGCCAAGGCCTCGAGGATCAACAACTTGCCCAAGAAGCCGCTCAATGGGGGCATACCCACCATCGCAATCCCTGCGGCAAAAAAGGCAGCCGCAAACAGCCCGTTTTGCGCCAAAGGTGCTGCAAGGATTAGCCTGCCATCTTCGCCGCGCCGTGACAGGTAAATATCTGCAAATAAGAACAGCGCAGCGGCCGCAAGGGTCGAGTTCAGCATGTAATATATCGCCGCAGAGGCCGCCGCAGGGGTCATGGCGGCAACCGCCAACATCATCGTGCCCATTGACCCGATCACCGCATAGGCGATGAGGTGCTCCAAACGTTTGGCGCCAAAGACACCAATCGCCCCAACCGCCAAAGTCAAAGCCGCCATTGGGATCAACCACGCGGTCACCATATCCCCAATCGCGCCCGCCTCAGGGCCAAAGGCGATGGTGTGAATGCGCAAGATTGCATAAGCCCCGACCTTGGTCATGATGGCGAAAAGCGCAGCAACGGGGGCGGGTGCGTTGGAATAGGTTGCAGGCAACCAAAATTGCACAGGGAACAACGCAGCTTTGACCGCAAAGACAAACAGCAACAAAATCCCTGCAACCCGCACAAGGGCTGCATCCTCTACGGGCACCTGCGCAATTTTCACGGCCATATCCGCGATATTTAGCGTGCCAGTCGAGGCGTAAAGCGTGCCAAGCGCGAACAAAAAGAGGGTCGAGCCTGCAAGGTTCATCACCACATATTGCAAGCCTGCCTTCAGACGGATCTTGCCCCCTGCATGGATCATCAACCCATAAGACGCGATCAAGAGAACCTCAAAGAACACAAAGAGGTTGAAGGCGTCCCCCGTCAGGAATGCCCCGACAATCCCCATAAGTTGGAATTGATAGAGCGCGTGGAAATGGCGGCCTCGCTTATCCCAATCGGTTGCGACAACATGATAAAGCACCACCAAGGCCAAAATCGCCGTGAGCAAGACCATCAGCGCCGAAAGGCGATCAAGCACCAAAACAATGCCAAAAGGTGCGGGCCAATCGCCGAGGCGATAGACAAATTTCTCGCCGCCCGAAGCCATTACAAAGAGGCCAATCGCAAGACCCAATAGGCCAAGAACGCCTGCGAATGACCCAACCCGCGCAAGGGTTATGTCGTGCCGCATCACATAGGCGATGATCGGTGCAAGCATCGCGGGCAGAATGACGGGGGCAATGATCCAATGCATCATTTCGTCCCCTCTTCTGCTGCGTCTTCGGCGTCAAGATTGATCTCATCACTTTCGTTCTCGAAAAATGAGCCCAAGGAGATCATCACCAAAACCGCCGTCATCCCGAAGGAAATCACAATCGCCGTCAGAACCAAGGCCTGTGGCAACGGATCCGTGTAGGGCTGATCACCATAGGGGTTGAGGATGGGCGCTGCATTTACCACAAGGCGGCCTGTTGAGAACAAAAACAGGTTCACCGCATAGGATAAAAGGGCAAGACCAAGGATCACGGGAAAGGCCCGCAACCGTAAGATCAGGTAAACGCCCCCAGCGGTCAGAATGCCGACCGCGCTGGCTACAAGAAACTCCATCTCAAACCCCCTTCGCGGTCTGCTCTTGCGCCGTGTCATCGGCGCGGGCGGGATCAAAATCCATTGGTTCGGGATTGGCACGCTCGCCGCTGGTAAAGGCAATACGAGCCAAGGAATAGAGCATCAGCATCACCGCCCCCAGCACCGTCAAGAAGACGCCCAGATCAAAAAGAGCCGCTGTTGCCAGTTCGAATTCCTCAATGGGCGGGAAATGGAAATACCCAAAGGCAGAGGTTAGGAACGGCGTGCCCGAAAGCCACGCGCCCATCCCCGTCATGCCTGCAATCACCACGCCCCAACCAATCAAGCTGTGATATTCGAATTTTTGCCGCTCCTGCGCCCAAGCAAAGCCTGACGCCATATATTGCGTCAAAAGCGCAATCGACACGATCAGCCCCGCAACAAAGCCACCACCCGGTTGGTTATGGCCGCGCAAGAACATGTAGACCCCGACCATCAACACGATAGGCAGCATCACGCGGGTTGCGACAACCATCATCAACGGGTGACGATCACGCGACAAATCCCCACGATCAGGGTTCGCGTTGCGCCGCAACCGCCGCCCCACAGGGCCAGAGAGCAGCGCCTCCATCAATGCATAGATCACCAGACCCGCAATACCCAGAACGATGATCTCGCCATAGGTGTCGTAGCCACGAAAATCGACCAAGATCACGTTTACCACATTGGTGCCGCCGCCGCCGGTTTTGGAATTGGCGAGGTGGTAATGCGAGATTGACGAAAAATCCCGCAAGAGGAACGCCATAGACAAGGCCGCAACCCCAACACCCGCCGCAATCGCAATCGCACCATCGCGCATGCGCAAAGCGGGGCTGCTTTCGGTCGGAGTGTATTTCGGCAAGAAATGTAGCGCGATCAACAACAGCAAGATCGTCACCGTCTCAACCGAGATTTGCGTCAGCGCCAGATCAGGCGCCGAGAGGTAGACAAAGGCACCAGAGACACCCAGGCCGATAATACTGATCAAAATCAGCGACAAGAACCGCTTGCGGTGGTTCAAGACAACAAGCGCCGTTGCGATCACCATGGCCACCCACCCCGCTGCGGCTATCGGGGTGATTGGCAAAGCCTCGCGCGTGACAGGGCCGATACCCGCGCCGCTATATGCGATGTAGCCTGCCGCCAAAATGGCAACCACGAAGATTGCCAAATAGCGACTGATCGCGCCATTGTGCAACGCCCCGTTAAGGGCCGACATGGCCCGCTGAACCGCGCCATAGAGAGCATCAAAAATCACTTTCGCCTCAGGGCGCGGCACCGCGTTCCAAAGACGCTCAAGCTTGTCATGCAGGGCGAGCAGGATCAAACCACCGACCACCGCGCCGATGGACATAAACAAGGCGGGCGTGAAGCCATGCCAAATCTTGAGGGCGTAATAGGGCAACTCTCCGCCGATGACCGCCTGCCCTGCCGTGGCCACCAAAGGCCCCGCAATCAGCGCAGGGAAGAGGCCGATCAAAACAACGAAAACGACCAAGAAGGCGGGCGCGGCCCACATCCCAAATCCTGGATCATGCGGCATATGCGGATAGTCATCCCGCTTTGGCCCAAAAAAGACATGAACGATCAAACGGAATGAATAGGCGACCGAGAATAATGCCCCCAAGGTTGCGAATACTGGCATCACCCAATGCGCCCCCGCCCAAGGGGTATGCACCGCCGCCTCAAGCATCATTTCCTTGGACAAGAATCCGTTGAAAAGCGGGATCCCTGCCATAGACAACGACCCAATCACCGCAATCACCGCGGTGATGGGCATCAGGTGACGCAAACCGCCAAGTCGCTTGATATCGCGGGTATGGGTTTCATGGTCGACAATCCCCACGCTCATGAACAAAGCGGCCTTAAAGGTCAGGTGGTTGAGGATATGAAACACCGCCGCAACAGCGGCAAATTTCGTGCCCATCCCCAAGAGCAAGGTCAAAAGGCCCAAATGGCTGACAGTCGAGAAAGCCAACAATGCCTTTAGGTCATCTTTGAACAGTGCGATTTTCGCGGCCATCACCATCGTGATCAAACCTGTCGTGGCCACGATGTAGAACCACTCAGGCGTGCCTGCCAAAACGGGCCACATCCGCGCCATCAGGAAAATGCCCGCCTTCACCATGGTTGCCGAATGCAGATAGGCTGACACAGGTGTGGGCGCAGCCATCGCGTGGGGCAGCCAGAAATGGAAGGGGAACTGCGCGGATTTTGTAAAGGCGCCAAGCAAGATCAAAATCAGCGCGGGCAAATACCAGTCGGAAGCGCGGATCGCATCGCCTGCCTGCAAAATATCCGTCAGGTTATAGCTGCCTGCAATCTGGCCCAAAATGACCAATCCCCCGATCATGGCCAAACCACCCGCACCCGTGACAGCCAAAGCCATACGCGCGCCTTGGCGACCTTCGGGCAGGTGTTTCCAATAGCCAATCAGCAAGAAGGAGGAGAGCGAGGTCAACTCCCAGAAAATCAGCAAAAGCAGGATATTGTCAGACAAAACGATGCCGAGCATCGCGCCTTGGAACAGCAGAAGATAGGTGTAAAACTGGCCCATCGGGTCTTTGTCCGACAGGTAGAACCGCGCATAAAGCGTGATCAACAGGCCCACGCCCAAGATCATGCCCGCAAACATCAGGCCCAAACCATCAAGGAAGAATGCCATCTCCAAACCCATGGCAGGCAGCCAAGGGATGGAATAGGTCAAAACCTCGCCACGAAATACCGCAGGGGCAAGCGTGCCCAACATAATAAGCGCCAAAGCCGTGGGGATCGCGGTAAATGTGGCGCAAGCATTGCGCCCCGCGCGGATCATCAACCCCGGCACCAAGGCGCCCAAAAACGGTAAAATGGCAATGATAGGCAATATCTGGCCTGCGCTGCTCATGTTACTTCCCTGTTCTAGGCGCATCTTGGGTGATGCGCGATTATGCTGTCTCAATCTGCAAAGGCTTTGCGGGAAAGGTCAATATCTGACACCCAATTAACGGCGCATTTTCTGCGTCCGATAGAGAATGCGCGTGAAAAACGCCAAGATATCGCCCCAACCTGCGCCAACCTGCCATGAGCGCATAATGGGAAGGTCACACTGACCGCTGCCCGTTCCTTTTGCCTTCTTCGGTGGTCTCAACTTTCTGTGAGGTGATCTAGAGCCCGAGATATGGTTCTGCAAGAGGTGGGCGGCTCATTTATGTAGGATTTCGGAAGGATTGGCTGCCACAGGGCTTGAGATATTCTGTCCGATATGGTCTGACTTGCCCTGCTAAACTCGGGGATTACCAAAAGGCCAGTGCATCGACCATGCAACCTACAGCTATGAGCGCGAAACACGCAATTTTGACCTGTTGCGATGAAGCTTCGGGATGGAATGCTGCCTTTTTGATGTCGCAGTTGCGTCAGCGCACAGATACGCGCAGCTGCGTCTATTATGTGTTTACCGACCGCGCCCTCTCGGCCAGCACATCCGCTATGATCAAGCGTTACGCCACCTTGATCCGCTGCGAAGATGTCTTTGATTTGGACGAATTTGCCCCCGATGGCCCCGATGGCGCCCCAAACCCCGCGCGGGAAAGTTTCCTTGTTCTCTTCGCGCTTGAGACGTTGACGCGGATTCACAGCAAGGTGCTGTTTGTCGATAAGTTCAGCTTTGCCTTAGGGGATGGGTTTGATGCGCTGTTCTCTTATCCCTTCACCGCCCCAGCGGCAGCTGTGCGCCATATCTCATCATGGACATTGGCAGAGAGCGACAAAATCCCTGCCCCGTTCAAAGATCGCATGCCTGCGGGGTGTGAACGGGCGCTCAGCCCTGCTTTGCTGCTTGTGGATGCCGCGCAATTTTCAGAAACGGGCATCGGGCAAGCCGCAATTGCCGATTTACGCAGCGAGGGCGGCACAAGTTTCAGCGCCTTGAACGTGGCCTTCGCGGATCGTTGGCAAGAGCTTGCGCCAAGATGGAATTGGCCGATGACGGAACAAATGGCCATTATTGGTGCGATGCGACCCTTACAGCTTGTGAATTTCTTGGGCGGGCGGAAACCATGGTCAGATAATATCGGCTTTTTTGATGTGAAATATCTGACCGAAATCACCGCCTTTCTCACCTATGAAGAACGCGAACAAGATTTGCAGATGATCCGCAATAATGGGTTTCAACCGCATAGAGAGCGGCGCCGCCTGCGCTTTCTTGAAGGGTGGTCAAGCAATCTGGTGCAAAGCTATGACCAGATCAAAGACTATATTGACCGCGAAGATTTCATTGATGGCGGCTTTTCGCCCGCATCAAAACTTGATCTTACCTCTGACCTCGCAGCAGAGGATGATCAAACGTCTTGAGGCAGACGCAACAATGCCACAGCATCGCGTGCCAACGGATGCAATCGGCCAGCCTGTGACGGGTCACTCACCAGATGCGCGAAATCAGCGCGCATCTCTGGCCCCCAAAAATCGTTCAGATGGGCCGCAACACGTTCGGCCAAGTCATCGCCTTTTTGGCTTTCGAAAAATGTGGCGATCTGGTTCGCCATCGTAATCAGCTTATCCGATGCCATAGTGATCTATCCTTGTTCTATCCGCTCGGGATGCGTGAAAATTTCAAATTGACCTTTGCGCGCCAATGCCGCCACGCACAGACCCGCCTGATCTGCAACATCCAAGGCCAACGCGGTTGGTGCGGAAACCGCGATCAGCACGGGCGCGCCTGCGATAACGGTTTTTTGCACCATCTCAACCGAGACGCGGCTGGTGATCACAATCGCGCCCGCAGTCGGATCAATATGTGCCGCCCCCATCGCGCCGATCAGCTTATCAAGCGCATTGTGCCGCCCGACATCCTCGCGCGCCAAGACAATGCCCTGTGAGGGCTGAAAAAAACCCGCCGCGTGAACCGCATGGGTTTCATCGTGCAAAGGTTGGTGCCCCCGCAAGGCCTCCGCCGCGCCCAAAAGCGGGGTGAGGGGCAAAGGGGCTATATCGTGCGGTAAGGGCGCGATATCCCGCATCGCTTGCGCAAGGCTGTCAATACCACACAGCCCACATCCCACAGGGCCCATCATCGAGCGCCGCCGCGCCTGCAAGGCCTGCGATTGCGCGGCATCAAACCAAAGCCGCGCTTCAATGCCTTCACCCGCCTCGTGGCGGACAATCTCAATCTCGCGAATATCGGCATCGCTTGCGATAAAGCCTTCGGTCTTGGCAAAGCCCCGCGCGAAATCTTCGAGATCACGCGGGGTGGCCATCATGACCGCTTGCGTGCCCCCATCAAAGACCATGGCCACAGGGCATTCTTCGGCCAAGGCACGATCTTCGGACGTCAGGCCGTCACGGGTGGCTTTTACCACCGCGCGCGCCAAGGGGGCCGCAGCCATGGCTATTCCGCCGCTGGCAGGATACGCCGCGCCGCCTTGGCCTGCGCCTCATAGCTTTCTTGCCATTCAGTCGGGCCATTTGATTGCGACACTTGTACCGCTGTCACCTTATATTCAGGGCAATTCGTGGCCCAATCCGAGAAATCGGTGGTGATCACATTGGCCTGCGTCTGCGGGTGGTGGAAGGTTGTATAGACCACACCTGGGCTGACGCGATCAGTGATCTTGGCGCGCAGGGATGTCTCGCCTGACCGCGAGGCCAGCTTGACGTAATCGCCCTCCTTGATCCCGCGTGTTTCTGCGTCATGGGGATGGATTTCCAACACATCCTCCTCATGCCAGACGGTGTTTTCCGTGCGCCGTGTCTGCGCCCCCACATTATACTGGCTCAAGATACGCCCTGTGGTCAGCAAAAGCGGGAAGCGCGGCCCTGTGCGCTCATCGGTGGCAACATATTCAGTCAGAATAAAGCGCCCCTTGCCACGCACAAACCCATCGACATGCATCAATGGCGTGCCCTCTGGGTTTGCCTCATTGCACGGCCATTGCACGCTGCCTTTTTCCTCAAGCACCGCATAATCAACGCCAGCAAAGCTTGGGGTGGTGGCGGCAATTTCCTCCATGATTTGAGACGGGTGCGTATAGTTCCACCCAGCCCCCATGGCATTGGCCAAGGCTTGCGTTACTTCCCAATCAGCCATCCCTGCCTTTGGCGCCATGACTTCGCGCACGCGGTTGATGCGGCGCTCAGCATTGGTGAAGGTGCCATCTTTCTCAAGGAAGGTTGAGCCAGGCAAGAAAACATGGGCGTAATTCGCAGTTTCGTTCAAGAAAAGATCATGCACGATCACGCAGTCCATCGCGGCCAAGCCTGCCGCGACATGTTTGGTATCTGGGTCAGACTGAAGGATATCTTCGCCTTGGCAGTAAAGCCCTTTAAACTTACCCGCCACTGCCGCATCCAACATATTGGGAATGCGCAGGCCCGGCTCTGGGTCAATCTCAACACCCCAAGCTTGTTCAAAAATAGCGCGCACATCGGCGTTTTTGACATGGCGATAGCCCGGCAATTCATGCGGGAAAGACCCCATATCACACGAGCCTTGCACGTTATTTTGCCCACGCAGCGGGTTCACACCCACCCCTTCGCGGCCCACATTGCCCGTAAGCATCGCCAAATTGGCGATCCCCATCACTGTGGTCGAGCCTTGGGAATGCTCCGTGACACCCAAGCCGTAATAAATCGCCCCATTACCGCCCGTTGCATATAGGCGCGCTGCGGCGCTGAGTTCCGCAGCAGGCACACCCGTCAAGGCCTCAACCGCCTCGGGGCTATGGCGCGGGTCAGAAATAAATTCTGCGTAATCCTCGAACTCATCCCAATCGCAGCGCTCGCGGATATAGGCCTCGTTCGCAAGACCTTCGGTGACAATCACATGGGCCATGGCCGTAACAACCGCCACATTGGTGCCTGGTTTCAACGGCAGGTGATGCGCGGCCTTGATATGGGCGGATTTCACCAGATCAATGCGGCGTGGGTCGATCACGATCAGCTTTGCCCCTTGGCGCAGGCGCTTTTTCAGACGGCTTGCGAAAACGGGGTGGCCATCGGTTGGGTTGGCCCCAATCACGACAACCACATCCGCATGTGCGACCGAGTCAAAATCTTGCGTCCCTGCCGATGTGCCAAAGGTCTGGCCCAAGCCATAACCGGTTGGCGAATGACAGACCCGCGCACAAGTGTCGGTGTTGTTATTGCCGAACACCGCACGCGCCAATTTTTGCACAAGGAAGGTTTCTTCGTTCGTGCAACGGCTTGAGGTGATCACGCCGATGGATTTCTGGCCATACTTCGCCTGAATGCCCCGCAGTTTTTGCGCGGCGAAGCCAAGCGCCTCCTCCCATGACACTTCACGCCATGGCTCGGAGATGTCATCGCGGATCATCGGGTTCAAAATGCGGTCTTTATGGGTGGCATAGCCATAGGCAAAGCGCCCCTTCACGCAAGAATGCCCGCGATTGGCCTTGCCATGTTTATAGGGCACCATCCGCACCAATTGATCGCCATTCAATTCTGCTTTGAACGAACAGCCCACACCGCAATAGGCGCATGTGGTCACGACCGAGCGTTGCGGCGTGCCCAATTCGATGACAGATTTTTCCTGCAAGGTTGCCGTTGGACAGGCCTGCACGCAAGCACCGCATGACACGCAATCCGAACTGAGGAAATCATCCAACGGGCCGCCCGCAGATACACGGCTGTCAAACCCGCGCCCTTCGATGGTCAGGGCAAACGTGCCTTGCACTTCCTCGCAGGCCCGAACACAGCGGTTGCAAACGATACATTTGGAGGGGTCATAGGTGAAATAAGGATTGCTTTCATCCTTGGGTAAATATTCGGGGTTGAGATCCCCATTGGTGTCACGCGCGGTGAAATGGTTGGCGATAGTCGCCCCTTCGGTCGCACTATAGCGCACATCGCGCAATCCAACCGCGCCCGCCATGTCCTGCAATTCGCAATCGCCATTGGCGGCACATGTCAAACAATCAAGCGGGTGATCGCTGATATACAATTCCATCACCCCGCGGCGCAGTTTGTGCAGCTTGGCGTTTTGGGTATGAACCACCATACCTTCGGCCACGGGTGTCGTGCAGGAGGCGGGCGTGCCGCGCCGCCCCTCAATTTCGACAACGCATAAACGGCAAGAGCCAAAGGCCTCAAGGCTGTCTGTGGCGCAGAGCTTGGGGATCGACAACCCCGCCTCGGCTGCGGCGCGCATAACGCTTGTGCCCTCTGGCACAGTAACCGCCACACCATCAATCGTCAGACTGACAGGCGCGCCCGTCTTAGCGGGCGTTCCCATGTCGCGGTCATCCCAAGGAATGATAAAATCTTTCATGGATCAAAACCCTCCTATTCCGCGGCCTGATTGGCGGGGGTGGCCCCAAATTCATCTGGAAAATTCTGAAGCGCCGACATGACCGGGTAAGGCGTGAACCCGCCAAGCGCGCAGAGCGAGCCGTCTTTCATCGTCTCGCATAGATCGGTCAACAAGGGGATTGCGGTCGCATCCCCCGCGGCAATGCGCTCGATGGTTTCCACCCCGCGTCTTGCCCCAATGCGGCAGGGCGTGCATTTCCCGCAAGATTCCACCGCGCAGAATTCCATCGCAAACCGCGCCATCTGAACCATGTCGGCGCTGTCGTCAAAGACGACCACGCCCGCATGCCCGATTAGCCCACCTTGCCCATCAAATTCCTCATAGGCAAAAGGCGTGTCGAATTTGGACGGGGGCATATAGGCACCCAAGGGGCCGCCCACCTGAACCGCTTTGACGGGCCGCCCCGTAGCGGTGCCGCCTGCAATCTCGTTGACCAATTCGCCCAAAGGCATCCCAAAGGCGGTTTCAAACAACCCGCCACGGGCAACGTTGCCTGCAATCTGGATTGGCATCGTCCCTTTAGATCGACCAAGGCCGAAACTGGCATAATGCGCCGCACCTTTTTCGAAAATCACGGGGATCGTTGCCAAGGACAGGACGTTATTCACAACGGTTGGCCGCCCTAGAAAACCCTCTAAGGCGGGCAGCGGCGGCTTGGCGCGCACAACACCGCGTTTGCCCTCAAGGCTATTCAAAAGCGATGTCTCTTCGCCGCAAACATAGGCCCCTGCCCCCACACGGATCTCAAGATCAAAGGCTTTGCCTGATCCCAACACATCGTCACCCAAAACGCCTTCGGCACGGGCGATGGTGACCGCCTGTTCCATCACTTCAATCGCATCGGGATATTCGGAACGGATATATACAAACCCGCGCGTGGCCCCTGTGGCCAGACCTGCAATCGCCATGCCTTCAATCAAGCAGAAAGGATCCCCTTCCATGATCATCCGATCCGCGAAGGTTCCGCTATCCCCCTCGTCTGCGTTGCAAACGATGTATTTCTGAGGGCCTGCCGCCTCTGAGACAGTTTTCCACTTGATCCCAGTCGGGAAGCCTGCACCACCACGCCCGCGCAATCCAGAGGCGATCACCTCTGCGACAATGTCAGCGGCACACATGGCAGAGGCACGAGACAGTCCCACAAGGCCACCGTGAGCGCGGTAATCCGACAAGCTGAGCGGATCAATCAAACCGCAGCGCGCAAAAGTCAGACGGTTTTGCTTGGCAAAAAACGGAATATCTTCGACAGGGCCGAGCGTCTCGATCTTGCCTGCCAGAAGATCCTCGACTTGATCCGCGGCAATCGGGCCGTAAGCCAAACGGGTGCCATTTTCTTCGATCTCGACCAGAGGTTCTAGCCAGATCATCCCGCGACTTCCGTTGCGGATGATCTGCGCCTCTTCCCCACGCGCCATAAGCGCATCGGCCAAAGCAGCCGCAACCTCATCAGACCCAAGCGCCTTGGCGGCGGCATCGCGGGGGATGTAAATCTTTTTCATAGGCCCGCCTCCGACAAGGTTTTGCTGATTTTTTCTTCGGTGGCGCGACCGATCAATTTGCCATCCAGCATAGCCGCAGGCGCACAGGCGCATAGGCCCAGACAATAGACAGGCTCAACCACCAATTTCCCATCGGCGCGCGCCTGCCCCCAATCCAGTCCAAGCATCGCCAGAATGCGATCAGACAGCGCCTTGCCGCCAACAGCCTGACAGGCCTCAGCGCGGCAGATTTTCAAGCTGTGCCGCGCGGACGGCGCTGTGCGAAAATCATGATAAAAGCTGATCACCCCGTGCAATTCCGCGCCTGTGATGTTGAGCGCATCGCAAATGATCGGGCGGGCCGCTTCAGGAATATACCCAAATTCCTCTTGTAAGGCATGCAGCATGGGCAGCAGAGGCCCCTCCATCCCCATATGGCGCATCACAATCGCCGTGATGTCTTGATCATTCGCATCAGCATGGTCGCGGGGCATGGCCGTCATCCTTTGGTCGTGAGGATCGCGCACATCCACGCTTAAGCGCGCGCGCGATGCCCGACCAATGCCCGAGGTATAATTCCGATTCAATATCAGTATTTCGTCAAACGATAGGCAAAATCTATCAATTAGCCTCGCCCGCCATCTCGCGCGCAACGCGTAAAAGGCTTCGGAAAACGGGGGTATAAGGCTCTTGATGGGGGGCGATCAAACCCACCTCAGGGCGCAGCGCCCCATCTTCCAACGGGATCACCCGCAGATCATGGCCAATGGCAAGGAACTGCGCCATGGGTTGCGGCAAAACTGTCAGCGCACCTGCCTCGATCACATGGCTCACCAGAACAATGGTCGAATTGCTTTCGACAACCGATTTTGGCTCGAGACCATGCGCCGCGAAATTGCGGTTCAAGATCCGCCGATTTTGCATATCAGGGGTCAGGAGGCTCAGGCTCATCCCCTCGAGCGCGGCCCATGCCACTCGGGTCTGTGCCGCAAAAGGGTGATCTGATCGGCACAGAACCGCGTAATTTTCACGATAGAGCCCCGTGCTCACCATGCGTCCCAAAGGCTCATTGTCCAAATAGGTCACACCCGCATCTGCATCGAGATTTTCCAACAGCTTGAGGATTTCGGCGGACGAACGGGACAGAATAGAAAAACTGACATTGGGATGCGCGCGCGAAAAGCGGCTGACCAGACGCGCGGCTTCGGTCAATGCGGTCGGGATCACCGCAAGGCGCAAATGGCCCGATAACCCCTCGCGGCTATAACGCATTTCTTCACGCAATTGGCGGCTATCGCCCACGATACGCCGCGCCCACTCCAATGCGCGTTGCCCCTCAGGGGTCAGACCGCCAAAGCGTGACCCGCGCTGCACCAGCTTCACCCCAAGCTGGTCTTCCAGTTGCTTGATCCCTGAGGACAGGCTTGGCTGAGTAACCCCCAACAATTCAGCCGCACGGCCAAAGTGTTGGGTTTTGGCCAAAGCAAGCAGCATTTCCAATTTTTGGATCATAGGCACGTCCTATCAATTTCCACAAATTCTATCGCAATATCAGATCAAAAAAAAGGCCGCATCGGCATATCCAATGCGGCCTTAATGATGTGATCTTGCGCCAATCAGCTTGGGCTGAGGCCCCTCAGGCGCTCTGATCTGCGGCGCAAAAGTTCGACTGTGGTCAAAAGCAGGATAGAGATGGTCACAAGGATCGTGGCCGCCGCCAAAATCGTTGGCGAGATTTGTTCGCGGAGGCCCGTGAACATCTGCCAAGGCAGGGTCTGCTGCTGCGCTGAACCAACAAACAGCACCACGACAACCTCGTCAAACGAGGTGATAAAGGCGAACAGACCGCCTGAGATAACACCCGGCAAAATCAGCGGCATCTGCACACGGAAGAAGGTGGTCACAGGGTTGGCGCCCATATTCGCCGCCGCCCGCGTCAGCGACCGATCGAAGCCAACAAGCGTGGCGGTCACTGTGATGATCACAAAGGGCACGCCCAAAACGGCATGCGCCAAGATCACTTTCACATATCCCACGAAGGACTTGTTCAGACCCAAGGTCAGTTCCAACCAATTACCAAGAGGGGCGTAGAAAAAGAACATCCCTGTCGCTGAGATGATCAAAGGCACGATCATGGGCGAGATCAAAACCGCCATGATGGTTTGACGCCCAGGCACATGTGATTGCGACAAACCGATGGCCGCCAATGTGCCAAGACTAACCGAGATAACAGTCGCAATCGGCGCAATGATCAGCGAGTTTTTCAGCGGCTGCATCCACTCATCCGTGGTCAGGAAATCGCGGTAATGCTTCAGCGAATACCCCTCGGGGTCAAAGGCCAGCATTTCGGGCGTGAAGGTAAAGAAATCCTGCGCGTTAAACGACAGCCACATCACGGGGAAAAGCGGGGCGATCAGAAAGAAGAAGATCAGCCCACAGATAAACAGGAAACTGTTATGCCAAAGGGTCTGCCCGCCTGTGTAATAAATCGGCACGCCTTTGCGATAATCGCCTGTGTCGATCCAGAAGACGAACCATGACAGAACCGCGCCCACAAGGCCTGCTGCGATCCCGCCTCCCAAATTGGTGGCGAAAAGACCCGCGGCAAAGAAGATCGCAATCACACCAAGGCGCGCCATCATCCGCTTTTCAGCCATAGGGTGCAGCAAGGCTGCCAATACGGCCCCAATGACAGCGCCCGCAACAATTCCCATGAGCGGATTTCCAAAGGATGTGCCTGCGATATAGCCAAAGGCCGCTGACACAGCCGCAGTCAGGGGTGCCGTGAACCCCCAAAGGGAGGGGCGCTTGAGCGTAAGTTTCAGCGATTGAGCCATAATCTCAGCCCCCCAATTTCACGTTATCAATGCCGACAATGCGGTCATAAAGCCAATACAGCGCCAAGACCAAGGCCAGAAGGATCGACCCCAAAGCCGCCGCCAAGCCCCAGTTGAGCGAGGATGAAATATGATAGGCAATGCGGTTTGAGATAAAGACACCATCTGTGCCACCCACGATTTCAGGCGTGATGTAATAGCCAATCGCCAAGATGAACACGAGGATCGACCCCGCCCCAATCCCTGGAACAGATTGTGGGAAATAGACCCGCCAGAACGCTGTCCAATTGGTCGCGCCAAGACTTTTGGCCGCGCGAAGATAAGACGACGGAATGGTTTTCATCACCGAATAAAGCGGCAAAATCATAAAGGGCAGCAAAATATGCGTCATCGCAATGATCGTGCCTGTCGAGTTATTCATCAAAATCAGGCGGTTTGCATCATCGACAAATCCAAGCCAGACAAGGATTTCATTGATCACGCCTTGCTGTTGCAGCAGCACTTTCCACGCACTGGTGCGCACCAAGAGCGATGTCCAGAACGGCAGAAGAACAAGGATCATCAATACATTGGCGCTGCGCACGGGCAGGTTGGCCAAAAGCCACGCCACGGGATAGCCCAAAAGGATACAGGAACCCGTGATGATCAAGGACATGATCATCGTACGAATGAACAGTTTGATATAAAGCTGCTGGCTTTCAGGGCGGGCATTCACACCCTCAAGCCCCTTTTCCATATCAATCGCGTTGAGGAAATAGCCTGTGGTGTAATCAGGGCTGTAAATCTTGATCGTTTGCCAGTTTTCCGTATCGCCCCATCCATCATTTTCTTCGATGAATGCGGCGCGGAAATCAATTTGCGGCAAGCTTGGCAGGGCTGCAATCGCATTGGCCAATGGGCCTGCGCCCGCCCCTGTGTATGAGGCCAGCGCGGACACTGTATCAGCGCGCGCCAGATCAAGCGCCAAGGCCGCATATACTGCCTCCCATGGGTCTTCTTCGGAAACCACATCCTCATCCGCAATGGCGGTATAGATGGCCCAGTCACTATAGGCGGCGGCGGTTTGGGGCAGAAGTGCTGCCATCTCACCCGATAGGGTAAACTCAATATCGCCTGCAAACCCCTCGCCCACCATATTCGCCCAGAGGGCCCGGCGGGCTTCGATCACATCTTCGCCGCCTGTGCCAGACAGCATCTCATACCATGTGATCCCATCCTTGAAGGCAGGATCTGCATCTTCAAGCCAATCTTGAAAAACCTCGCCAATATCATCAACGCCCCGCCCTGTGGTGCGGAACATCGAGGATAGGCCCGTGCGTTCATAATTTAGGCGCGAGCCAAGTTTGGTATGTTCCTTGGCCTCGGCAGCGCGGAAAATGTCGAAAAATAAGGCTTGGAACACGGTCTCATCTGGCAAGGTGCCGTCTTGGCCGTCCCAAGAGTCAAGCGCTTCAACCGTTTCGGGAAGCGTGCCAGATACAATTTGGTTTTCTACCGATCGAAACAACATCGAGCCGATCGGGACAACAAATGTCAAAACAACAAAGGCCAAAAGGGGCGCAATCAATATCAGCGCACGCAGCTTTTGACGTCTGAGGGCACGGGCGAGGCTCGTCTTGAGGGGGGTTCCATCCGCCGCCAGCATCGGGCCTGAATTGGTGGTGTCGCTCATCCTGTCCCCGTCAGTCGTTTCTATCTTCAATCGTCATGAATTTGGTCGGGCCGTGTCGCGGTTTCACGCGCGTTAGGTCTGACTAGACCCTTGCCCTCATGGGGCTACCCGATGGTTGAGAGGGGGCCGCGTTTGATCGCGGCCCCGCCCCAAATTCAGCTCAGATTACTGAGCCAGCCATGCTTGGAATTTCGCGTCAATATCATCGCGATAATCCGCCCAGAACTCGTAGTTATAGAGGAACGTGTTCTGTGCATTGTTTGGATCGGTTGGCATATGTGGTGCCATTTCGATGCCAAGCTCTGCATGGTTGCCAACCAGTGGCGCAGAGGACAGACGTGCAGGGCCATAGGAGATGTAGGCGGCCTGATCTGCCAGACGCTGCGTGTCGGTTGCGAAATAGACGAAGTCCATCACGCGGGCCAGACGATCTTCGGGCAGACCTGCTGGGATGATCCAACCATCAAGGTCGAATACCTGTGCGTCCCACATCATGCCGATTGGCTGGTTCTGCTCAACGATGGCCGAGAATAGACGGCCATTATAGGTCGAACCGATAAAGACTTCGCCATCCGCCAAAAGCTGTGGCGTATCGGCGCCTGCGTTCCACCAGATCACGCTGTCGCGGATGGTGTCGAGCTTGGCCAATGCCCGCTCTTGACCTTCATCAGTGGCCAGAACGTCATAGACGTCTGCCTTTGCAACGCCGTCACAAAGCAAGGCCCATTCCATGTTGTTGATTGGGCGGCTCTCAAGCGAACGCATGCCAGGATATGTTTCGAGATCGAACACATCACAGATGTCATTTGGAGGCTCTACACCATCAGGCACCATGTCGGTGCGATAGCCGAAGGTGGTGGAGTAAACGATCTGTGGGATGAAGCAATCGCCAACCAAAAGGTCACCGAAATCTTCGCTTGCGGGTGTGCCATCGGGCGCAGGTGCAAGCATCTCATCAGGATCGATTTCCATGGCGAGGCCTTCGTCACACAGACGCAGCGCGTCCGATGCCACAACGTCAACCAAGTCCCATGTCAGGTTGCCCGCTTCGTTCATCGCGCGCAGTTTTGCCACCGCTTCGTTCGAGCTTTCGTCCCAAACGACCTGAACATCAGGGTTATTCGCGGTGTATGGATCCGTGTAAGCGTTGGTTTGGCTGGCCTGATAGGCACCGCCCCAGCTTACGAAGGTAAATGTGCCAGTGGCCATATGGCCGCCCGCATAGGCCAAACCTGCTGCGGCGACGCCGAGTGCAGAAGTTGCCAGAAGTGTTTTTGACAGTTTCATGTCAGTCTCCCGTGTTGTTACCTGGTATAGTCTTATGCATGGCCACCCTCCAGGCGAAGGTGGCAGCTTAGGCCATGCGCTTAAGCATCAAGCGCGCGGCAATCGTCAGGCAGCCATCCTATTTCAATCTGGGTGCCAGGTGTGAGTCGTTTTTGATCGGGGGCGTTGCGGGTCTTGATGATGAAGTCATCCGACCCGGCCACGCGCAGGCGCGTGCGGAAAATATCGCCCATGTAAATAAATTCGAGAACCTCGCCTTTCAGCGTATGCGCGTCAGGCGAAAGGCGGCGCTTGTCCATTTCCACCCGCTCGGGACGGATGGAAACAGTGGTGCGATCCCCCACGGCCGAGACGTTTACAGGACGCGCGTCAATTTCGTCACCGCTGTCCAGCTTCACAACGCAGCGATCGCCTGAGATTTTCGTCACCACACCCGAAAGCGTATTATTTTCGCCAATAAACTGCGCCACAAAGCTGTTTTGCGGCTGTTCATAGAGAACATCAGGCGGATCAAGCTGTTGGATACGGCCATCATCAAACACCGCGACACGATCCGACATGGTCAGGGCTTCGGTCTGGTCATGGGTCACATAAACTGTGGTGATGCCCAACTGATGCGCCAGATTGGTGATTTCAAATTGCATATGTTCGCGCAATTGCTTGTCGAGCGCCCCCAAAGGTTCGTCCATCAAAACAAGCTCAGGCTCGAACACCAAGGCCCGCGCCAAGGCGATACGCTGTTGCTGCCCGCCCGAAA
The DNA here is from genome assembly GCA_015693905.1 of Rhodobacterales bacterium HKCCA1288. Lineage (NCBI taxonomy): Bacteria > Pseudomonadati > Pseudomonadota > Alphaproteobacteria > Rhodobacterales > Rhodobacterales bacterium HKCCA1288. The sequence goes on from CP065161.1 coordinate 915,504, forward strand.
GCTGCGCGGGGCGGCGACCGCCGAAATCCCCCATCTGCACCATATCAAGCGCGCGTTTGATCTTTCCTTCGCGCTCTGATTTGCCCATGCCGCGCACTTCCAAAGGGAAGGCAAGGTTTTCTGCAACCGACATATGCGGGAACAAAGCGTAATTCTGGAACACCATCCCAATGCCGCGCTTATGGGGCGGAATGTTGTTGATCGGACGACCCTGCAACAGAATCTCGCCATGGGTGGCTGTCTCGAAACCTGCAAGCATCATCAGGCAGGTCGTTTTGCCCGATCCCGAAGGCCCAAGCATCGTTAGAAATTCGCCCTGACCGATCTGAAGATTAAGATCTTTTACGACCAGCGTTTCGCCATCGTAACTTTTCTGGACATGCTCAAAAGCGACAAACGCGTCTTTTGCTGTGTCGAACAAAGTGTCGAACTCCCGTTGTGGTTGCGGTGTAGCCCCGCATTCAATTGCCCTAAGCTAAACAGCCTGAGCCTTAGATGACAACCAATTAACAGAAATTAGTGCAAAACCGTCCTGAAAACGCCGCTTTGCACCTCAGAAAAGACATCGGCCCGAAAACAATGGCGGATTCAGGAAATATGACCCCATACATAGCGGGTGCTTGTTTGCAGGGGCGGCATAGCCTAATCAGGGCGGATGATGATTTGCTAAGCATTCTTTAGCAGAATGCGTAATTTTTCGCAGATTTGGAGACGCATGTCAGACCCAAGCCCCGCATCAGATTCGCAGACCAAGGCCCCAAATGGGGTTGACCTGCGCTCGTCTCGACTTGTGATCCGCCTGTGGCGCGAGCATGTCCTCAAATATTGGCCCGCCCTGACATTCGCACTGATCTTGATGAGCCTTGAAGGCGCCGCACTTGGTGCATTTGCATGGATGGTGCGCCCTCTCTTCGATGAACTTTTTGCCGCACAATCCTTGGATGGGCTTTGGAAAGTGGTAACGGTCATCTGGTTTTTGTTCCTGTTCCGCGCCGTTGCGGGCTTTGTGCAGCGCGTCATTATGTCGGCGCTTGGCCTGAAAGTGACAACCGCATTGCAAACACGCCTGGTCGAGCATCTTTTGACGCTTGATGGTGCCGTCTTTACGCGACACCCCCCAGGTGAATTGATCGAACGCGTGCGCGGGGACAGCCAGACGCTGCAATCTGCGGCGACAAGTGTCCTTCTCTCCTTTGGGCGTGATTTAGTTTCGCTTGTGGCTTTGTCCTTTGTGATGTTCTCAAATGATTGGCAATGGTCACTGGTGGCCTTGGTTGGGCTGCCTTTGATGATCGTGCCCATGACCCTGCTGCTCAAGCAAATCCGCCGCACCGCATTTGCCGCGCGCGAGGCTGCCGCGACCCTGACCACGCGGCTGGACGAAATGTTTCACGGCATTCAATCCATCAAGGTCAACCGCCTTGAGGCGCATGAGCGCGGGCGGTTTGAGCGCAGCGTCAAGCAATACCTCAAGCAACAGATCCGCTCGAGTGCAGGCCAATCCGCGAACCCCTCGTTGATCGACCTCATGTCGGGCATTGGGTTTGTTTCGGTCACATTGTTTGGGGCCACCGCCATTGTGACAGGCGATAAATCGGTGGGGGATTTCATGTCCTTTATCACCGCGCTTTCGCTGATGTTCGACCCGCTCAAACGTCTGTCAAATATCGCAGGCAGCCTTCAGGCCGCCGCAGCCTCGCTAGAGCGGATCTATTCCATGCTTGATCTGCGCCCCACCGTTCTTAGCCCTGCCCACCCTGCCCCGCTGAGTTCTGGCGATATCTGCTTTGAGAATGTCGAATTCTCCTATGGCGACATGCCCGTTCTGCATGATCTGACCTTCACCGCCAAAGAGGGGCAGACAACCGCGATTGTGGGGCCATCAGGCGCGGGGAAAACCACGCTGTTTGCCTTGCTAACACGCTTGATTGATCCAGTGGCAGGCAAAGTGCGCATTGGCAGTGTTGCGACCACCGAGGCTGATCTGGCCGCCTTGCGTGACATGATCGCGGTTGTAGGCCAAGACACGGCGCTGTTCGATGAAAGCATCGAAGATAATATCCGCATGGGGCGGCTTAATGCTGACAGCGCCGATGTGGCCAAAGCCGCAGAAAACGCCGCTGTGATGGAATTTGCCAAATCCCTGCCCGCAGGGTTGGAAACGGCTGTTGGCCCGCGCGGCTCGTCCCTGTCGGGCGGCCAACGTCAGCGCGTGGCCATCGCCCGCGCGATGCTGAAAGATGCGCCGATTTTGCTGTTGGATGAACCCACATCGGCCCTCGACACGCAATCTGAAAAATTGGTGCAAACTGCCCTATCGCGCCTGTCGCAAGGGCGCACGACACTTGTAATTGCGCATCGGCTGTCCACCATTCGCGATGCCGATAAGATTGTGGTCATGGATAAAGGCCATGTTGTCGAAGAAGGCACCCATGACAGCCTGATGCAAAGGGGCGGCATTTACGCGCGTCTTGTTGAATTGCAATCCGCAGGGATGAGTGCCGATCTCTAGCGCCTGCGCCCTTCGGCCAATTCATCGGCCAAGGCCGCACGGCGTTCAGGCGGCATATCCGCGATCAAATCAACCAAGGCACGATGCCCGCTTTCCTGCATGGCGCCAAGATAGCCGCGCTGCTCAGACAGGGCCTGCATCAACGCATCAGGCACAAAGGGGGTTGCGCGCAACGCAGCCTCAACCTGCAGATTGGCCGCCCCGATCCCACGGCGCGCGGCGCCCATCCCTTCGCGCCCACCCATGCGCCCGATCAACATCCGCATTTCATCGCGGTTCAATTCACCCGCCAATGGCCCCAAACTGCGCACGGCGTTGATCCGCTCACGCGGGCCTTCGCCGTCTGGGCCGCGATGCAAGACCACCGCCCCTAGAACCGCGCCCGCAATCGCCAAATTAATCGCCAGAGAGACACCAAGAACGATCTTCATGCCCCGCGGCGCTTGGGGTTTCGGGGTTGTCATCATCTCATCCATCACTCACCTCCCAAATCGGCCAAAGCCCAAGGATCCCCAAAATCAGAAACCGATGTGCTGGCCCATCCGCTGGCCTCTTGCAAACTTAAGGTCATATCGGGGTTCAAGGTCGAAAGACCCACCCCAAACAGCAGCCCCGCGATTCCCGCCATCGCCGCACCTGAGACAACCGACCAGCCCCCAAATAGGCGGTCAATCAGATTGGATAGACGCGAGAGCGTATCCTCACGGACGTGGTGGGTTTGTCTTTGCACGTTCTGTGCATCCGCCAAGACCCGCGCCATGAGCGCATCACTTGGCGCATCAGCCGCGCGCGCTTCGGCGAAAAGATCATCCAGATCTAGGTCTGCCTGTTCATTGCGCATAACCCAATGCCTCCTTTTCCTTGGCCAAATGGGCGCTCAATGCCCTTTTGCCGCGTGCGGTCAAACTTTCGACCGCCTCAATCGTAATATCCAGAATTTGGGCAATCTCACCATTTGATAACCCTTCGATGTGGCGCAATACCACCGCCTGCCTTTGGCGCTCGGGCAAAGTGGCAAGCGCCGCATCCAGCGCATCAAGCCGCGCCCTTTGCATCATTTGCGCGGGCACTGACGCCGCATGATCCTCGATTTGTTCAACCGCATCCGTATCAAGGGTGGGCGCGGCGCGGCGGGTCTGCTTGCGCAAGCGATCAATACATAGGTTCGCTGTCACCTGATGCGCCCAAGTGCTCAGTTTTGCGCGGCCTGCGTCCCAGTCAGGGGCAATGCGCCAGATGCGCATCATCACCTCTTGCGCGACATCTTCGGCCTCGGCCTGATCCCCCAAAACACGGCGCGCATGCGACAGAATGCGGGGCAGATGCCGCGCGGCCAAATCCCGCGCCGCTGCCGCATCGCCCTTGGCGAAGCGGGCCATCAGATGATCATCTTCTGATGCTGCCTTTGGTGGTCTTTGCACGCTGCCCTCGCCGCCGCAATCTACTGCAACTATTGCATTCAAGCACGCGACTGCCAAGGGAGAGGGGCAGCCGCGTCTGATTGCGCCTTAGCCGCGATGGCCACGCCCTTCACGGGCACCTGCACCGCGCTCATGGCCGCCGCGCATTTGGGACATGGCCGAGAATTCCTCAAGGCTGATGCTGCCATCCCCATTGCTGTCCATGCGCGACAACATCCGATTAAAATTTGGCTCACCGCGCCCCTCATGTTGGTCGCGGCCACCCATCATTTCAGATTGCGACAAAAGCCCATCGCCATCCAAATCGAGATCGCCAATCATACGATCCACGCGATCCGCCATGCGGGCCTGAAGGGAGGCACTCAATTCTTGGGCGTCCAACATGCCATCCCCGTTGGTGTCTTGGGCCGCAAATCGCGCCTCTGGCATACGCGCCAATTCCTCAGCCGTGACCTGACCATTGCGATCCGCATCTAGGGCGGCAAATATCGCGTCTGCATCGGCCTGCGCCATTGGGGCGGCGGTTACCATTTGCGCAGCAAGACCCAAAGGCAGGGCCAAGCCCAAAGTGAAAAGTTTGAATGTGCTCATCTCAATAACTCCTGATCTTGTGGCAAATGGCCCATCCATCCGCCGATCTATTCCTTTCACGCGCTCGCCCGCAGTTTCCGTCACATTTTTTTGCAGCTCTCTTTTGACCCGCGTCAAAACGGCCCGCCCCTTTGCCAATGATTGCGCTTTGCGCTAGGGCTAGGGTCGAGACAAGAAAAGGATGCGCGCCATGGCAAACCCCAGCACCGAAGCGGCTGAAATCGATCCAATCACTGCCTTGGCGGATGGTGTTTTCGATCATGTCCCGCAGGAACGCCCAACATGGCCCGCGATTGCCAAAGCCATGCGCGGCCGCTGCCCGTGCTGTGGTGAGGGCGCACTGTTTAGCGGCTATCTGAACCTTGTAAAAACCTGTGGCAGCTGTGGCGAAGATCTGAGCCACGCCCGCGCGGATGATGGGCCTGCCTATTTGACGATCCTCGTCACAGCGAAAATCTTGGGCACCTTAATGCTCTGGGTTTATACGGCCTATCAACCAAGCCCATGGGTTATGGCAGGCGGGTTTTCGCTTGGGGCCTTTGTGGTGGCACTGTTCCTCTTGCCCCGCTTTAAAGGGCTGATTGTGGGCATCCAATGGGCCAAGCGGATGCATGGTTTCTGATCCTCCCATTCGGGATGCCGCAAGCATCATCTTGTTGCGCGACAGCACAAAAGGCGCGCAGGTCTTAATGGGCCAACGCGGGGCATCTGCCGCGTTCATGCCGCAAAAATTTGTATTCCCTGGCGGGGCGGTGGATGCGGTGGATCACGACACCCCGCTTGCTCACGCAATCCCTGATGCGCTTGCAGCGCGCCTCAGCCATGACAGCGCCTGTTCACCCGAGGCCTTAATCAACGCAGCCTTTCGCGAGTTGCACGAAGAAACAGGGCTCAGCCTTGGCCCACACGACCCGCGAAGGGTTGATTTCTTTTTCCGTGCCGTCACCCCCACAGGCCGCCCACGCCGCTTTGACGCGCGCTTCTTTTTGGCGCGTGCTGACGATCTGAGGGGCGTTGCGCAGGATTTCACCAAAGGCGATGGCGAGTTGTCTCATCTGACATGGCTTGATCTGGCAGAGGCGCAACGCTTGGACATCCCCTTTATCACCCATGTGATCCTCGCGGAATTGTCCCAAGCGGTGGCGCGCCACGGCTATGGATTTCGGCCTGAGGCGGTGGCGTTCTTCGACAATCGCACAGATATATCGCGGTTTTACTGGCTCTAACCCACCTATCTGGTTGCAGCCTGTCACCGCCGCGCATAGCCTAAGGCCAACCCTTCCCCGATATAATGAGGCCTGCCCCGTGTCCGTCCTGCCCCTTGATGCAACATCCGCCACTGCCACGCCCCGCACCATTTGGCTCAGTGACTACACCCCGCCCGAGTATTTGATTGACCATGTGCATCTTACCTTTCGCCTTGCACCAAAGGCCACGCGGGTCATTTCACGGATCACCTTTCGCCCCAACCCCGAGGCGCAAGGTTTGGGCGAAGGCGCGCTTGTGCTTGATGGCGAGGATCTGCGCCTGATCTGGGCAAAGATAGATGGAACAGCGTTAGGTGAGGCCGATTATCGCCTCAGTGAGGCTGCCCTGACTGTGCCTGCCGCACGCCTGCCAGAGGGCGGCTTTGTTTGGGAGGCCGAAGTCGAAATCGCACCACAGGATAACACAGCCCTTGAGGGGCTTTGTATGTCCAAGGGCATGTATTGCACCCAATGCGAGGCGGAAGGGTTTCGCAAAATAACCTATTACCCCGACCGCCCCGATGTCATGGCGCCTTTTGATGTGCGCATTGAGGGGGATGCACCGATCCTACTGTCCAATGGTAATCGGGGCGAGACAGGCGCAGGCTATGCAGAATGGCATGACCCTTGGCCCAAACCTGCTTATCTCTTTGCTTTGGTGGCAGGCGATTTGCGCGCCTATAGCGATCAGTTCACCACGGCCTCGGGACGCGAGGTTGATCTCAATATCTATGTCCGCCCCGGTGATGAGGGGTATTGCGCCTATGCGATGGACGCGCTCAAGCGGTCAATGATCTGGGATGAACAGGTGTATGGCCGCGAATATGACCTTGATCTGTTTAACATCGTGGCGGTCGATGATTTCAACATGGGCGCGATGGAGAATAAGGGGCTGAACATCTTCAACTCCAAATATGTATTGGCCAGCCCTGAAACCGCAACGGATCAAGATTATGCCTTTATCGAGCGGATCATCGCCCATGAATATTTCCACAATTGGACAGGCAATCGCATCACCTGCCGCGATTGGTTTCAACTCTGCCTCAAAGAGGGCTTAACCGTCTTTCGCGATCAACAGTTCAGCGCAGATGCCCGATCCGCGCCTGTGCAGCGAATTGGTGATGTGCTGAATCTGCGCGCGCGCCAATTCCGCGAGGATGCAGGCCCATTGGCGCATCCCGTGCGCCCTGCAAGTTTTGTCGAGATCAACAATTTCTACACGGCCACTGTTTACGAAAAAGGGGCAGAGCTGATCCGCATGCTGCGGCTTTTGGTGGGCGAAGGGGCCTATCGCGCGGCGCTTGATCTCTATTTCGACCGCCATGATGGGCAGGCCTGCACCATCGAGGATTGGTTGCAGGTGTTCGAGGACACCACTTTGCGCGATCTGTCGCAATTCAAACGGTGGTATGAACAGGCAGGCACGCCGCGTTTGACGGTCACCTCCACCTATCAAGATGGGCGCTTGGTGCTGAAATTGGCACAGCGCACCGACCCTACCCCCAACCAACCGCTGAAAGAGCCCTTGTTGTTCCCCGTGGCGCTTGGCCTATTGGGTCAGGACGGGCGCGAATTGCGGCCCACGCAGATTGTCGAAATGGCGGATCCTGAAATGGAATTGGTGTTTGACGATCTGCCTGAAGCCCCTGTGCTGTCGGTCTTGCGCGAATTCTCGGCCCCTGTGATTTTAGAAATCGAGCAAGATTTTGCTGCGCGCGCGACCCTCTTTGCCCATGACACAGACCCGTTCAACCGATGGGAAGCGGGCCGCAGTCTATCGCGTGAGGTTCTGTGCGCAATGATCACCGATGGGACAGCCCCGAACCCTGACTATATCTCAGCCCTCGCTGCGGTGGTGCAGGATGACACGCTCGACCCCGAGTTTAGGGCGCTATGCGCAAGCCTGCCAAGCGAAGATGCGCTGGCCAATGATTTGGCCGAAGCAGGCGTGGTGCCTGATCCAAGCAGCATCCACGAAAAGCGCCGCGCTTTGGAACAGTCCATCGCAGCTGCACTTGCGCCGATTTACACGCGGCTGTTCGAAACACTGACCGATAAAGACGGCTATAGCCCTGATGCGGCCTCCGCGGGCCGGCGCAGTTTGCGCAACGTGGCCCTGCGCGCCTTGACCCGTGTGCATGGCCCAGAGCTCGCGCAGACGCAATTCGAGACGGCCACCAATATGACCGATCAATTGGCCGCTTTCGGTGCGCTGTTGGATCACGGGGGTGATGTTGCACAGCAGGCCAGCATGGCCTTCTACGACCAATGGCATGAAAACCGCATCGTGATGGATAAATGGTTCATGCTGCAAATCGCCCATGCCGCCCCTGATGAGGCCGCGCAAGTTGCACATCGCCTGACCGAGCACGCAGATTTTGATTGGAAAAACCCCAATCGCTTCCGCGCGGTGATTGCAGGTCTGACCTCAGCCAACCCTGCGGGCTTTCATGCGCCCTCAGGCGCGGGCTATCAGTTCCTCGCGGATTGGTTGATCCGCATGGATGGCAAAAACCCGCAAACCGCGGCGCGGATGTCCACCGCCTTTGAGACATGGGCGCGCTATGATGTTGATCGTCAGGCCCTGATCCAAGAGGCGCTAAAGCGTATTTCTGAAACCCCGAACCTCAGCCGCGATATGAGCGAGATGGTGGCAAGAATGCGTGCGGGTTATCAAGGCGCATAATCCAGCAGCCAAACATATCCACCGACCAATGCCAGCAGCACGGGTTGGTGGATGAGATAAAACGCAAGGGAATTGCGCCCCAAAAGGGCCAAACCCGCCCCAAGCGCACCACCGCATATCTTTTGTGGCATGATCGGCCTGCCCAGATCACGGGCAAATTGCGCCCAAGCCATGCCCAAAAGATAGGGGCCGATCCATGGCAAGATTGGCAAATAATCCACTGTCACAGGCCGCGCCGCCTGTGCGCCTGTGATCCAAAATATCGGGTGCTCAAGCGCAGGCAGGCGCAGCCAAACCCCTGCAGCAAGGGCCAAGACACCAAGCACGGCCAAGCCCCAAGCGGGCACCCGCCCCAAAAGGACAATCCCCACTAGGCTTGCAGCCGCCATCATGTGCAAAATGCCCCAAAAGACAAATTGCGCCCCAAAGGCAAAATAGGTCGCAAGGCTGACCGCCGCCGCAGCAGCGACCAAAATGCCCCATCGCCGCCAAAAAGCGGGCCACCGCCGCCCCACCCCATGGGCCAAGACCATGCTGAGGCCCGACAGGAACAGAAAGCTGCCCGCAATCGCGACAGCATAGCCGCGCATATAGGGGGACAGGGCTGTCCCCGAAGGCACAAGCCCGAATAAATCAAGATCAAAAATGAAATGATAACTTGCCATGGCCACAAGCGCGACACCGCGCGCCTGATCCAAACCCGACAAGCGCGCCGTCATGACTGGCAGTAATCCTGCTCCGACACCCAACCGCGAATATCATTGCGCAAGGCTTCGCGTTGCAACGGCCCCCAATCGGCCGCAACCCCGCCTTGATCTTCGGCAATGACCCCATCGCGCACGACAGTTGATGACCAAATGCGCAAAGCACAACGCAAATTCGCCTCGCCCTCGCGCAAAGCCTCGCTTGTGCCAGCAGCACAGCCATAGCCGCGCGCAGTTGCGGGCGAGATTTGCAAAAGACCATGCCACTTACCATTTGACGAAATCGCATCTTCGCGGAAGGTGCTTTCACGATAGGCCAAACTGGACAACAGCCCGTTCCAGAACGCAGCACGCTGTTCTGGGTTCGCCTCATCATAGGCGGGACACCATGCCTCGATATCCGCAGGGGTTGTCTCAACCAAAACGGCTGCGTCCTCCTCCAACATCGAGAGGCTTGCCTTTGTCCAATCTTGGGCCTGTGGGGTTTCATCCCAACGTGCGGCGGGCAAATCAGCCTGCGCGCCGACACATCCCATCAGAACCGCCGCGCCCAAAAAGGTTGCAGCACATTTGCCGAATTTACACGCATAATGCGCCAGATCGCGTTCATTCCTTTTGAATGAAAACATGCAATTCCCTCAGGTGGCCAATAGATGCCCGCCCTTTGCCCTTATTTTGCCTCAAAATGCAAGTCCTGCCCTTGCCGCGCCCTACGGGCTGGCCTAGTAAACGGCGGGAAACCGCCTGTTGGAGAGATGCGCCATGCTTGACCTCAGCTATGAAGCCCCAAAACCCAAAGTGATCGCGGGTGCCAAATCCGATTGGGAACTTGTGATCGGGATGGAAGTGCACGCGCAGGTCGCAACCCGTGCGAAACTCTTTTCGGGGGCCTCAACGAAATTTGGGGCAGAGCCCAATTCTAACGTGGCCTTTGTGGATGCTGGCATGCCAGGAATGCTGCCTGTGATCAACGAGGCCTGCGTGGCCCAAGCGGTGCGCACAGGATTGGGCCTGAAGGCGGAAATCAATTTGTTTTCGGCCTTTGATCGCAAAAACTATTTCTACCCTGACCTTCCGCAAGGTTATCAGATCAGCCAATTGTATCACCCGATCGTGGGCGAAGGTGAGGTTTTGGTCGAGCTTGGCGATGGCACGGCGAGGATTGTGCGCATTGAGCGTATCCACTTGGAGCAAGACGCAGGCAAATCCATCCATGATATGGATCCCGCCCTGTCTTTCGTGGATCTCAACCGCACGGGTGTCGCGTTGATGGAGATTGTCTCGCGCCCCGATATTCGCGGCCCAGAGGAGGCAGCGGCCTATGTCTCTAAATTGCGCCAAATCATGCTCTATCTGGGCACGTGTGACGGGAATATGCAAAACGGCAATCTACGTGCGGATGTAAACGTGTCTGTCTGCGCACCGGGTGCCTATGAAAAATTCCGTGAAACGGGTGATTTCAGCCATCTTGGCACGCGCTGCGAGATCAAGAACATGAATTCGCTGCGGTTCATTCAACAGGCCATCGAATATGAGGCACGCCGCCAAATCGCCATTATCGAAAATGGCGGCACTGTGGATCAGGAAACACGGCTCTATGATCCTGATAAGGGCGAAACGCGTTCGATGCGGTCGAAAGAAGAGGCGCATGATTATCGCTACTTCCCAGATCCCGACCTCTTGCCGCTTGAGATTGAGCAGGCATGGGTGGACGACATTCGCGCGAACCTGCCCGAATTGCCCGATGCCAAAAAGGCGCGCTTTATCGGCGATTTTGGCCTTTCAGATTATGATGCCAGCGTTTTGACCGCCGATGTCACCGCCAGCGCGTTTTTCGAAGAGGTCGCTGCCACCGCCAAAGACGGGAAACTGGCCGCGAATTGGGTCATCAACGAACTCTTTGGTCGCCTAAAGAAAGACGAGCGCGAGATCAGTGACAGCCCTGTCTCACCTGCACAGCTTGCGGGCATCATAGCGCTGATTAAGGCGGGGGATATTTCGGGCAAAATCGCAAAAGACCTGTTCGAAATCGTCTATACCGAAGGCGGCGACCCCGCGCAGATTGTCGAAGCGCGCGGCATGAAACAGGTCACGGATACAGGCGCGATTGAAGCAGCGGTAGACGAGATCATTGCCGCCAATCCCGCCCAAGTGGAGAAGGCCAAGCAGAACCCGAAACTTGCGGGGTGGTTCGTGGGTCAGGTGATGAAGGCCACAGGCGGCAAGGCAAACCCTGCCGCTGTGAACCAGTTGGTCAGCCAGAAACTAGGGCTGTAACCCTTCTCAGGCGGGCCGCTCAGGCCCGTCTGCATCAATGGCCAAAGCGTGAATTTCGCCCATCAAAGGCTTGCCGATGGCGTCATGCACGGCACGATGGCGCGCAATGCGCGACAATCCCGCCAATCCATCGGCGCGGATCACCACGCGAAAATGACTTTCGCCCCCCTCTTGATAGCCGCTATGACCACGATGGGCCTCACTTTCATCGTGAACATCCAACACTTTGGGATTGAATGCTTTTTCTAATGCGTCACGAATTTTTTCGGTTCTTGTCATGAAAATCTTCACCCTAGCCCTTCACCTTCGCCACCAATAGCTTAGACTGCCCGTTCCGAGTCGAGAAGGACAGGCCCATGACCGACAAAGATCCATTTAATTTTGACCTTCGCGTTTCGACCGACAAGAAGAAACGCAAGACGGGCCGGCGTGGCATGTCTGGGGCATTTGAAACCTCGCAGCGCAAATGCGAGCATCCCGCCTGCGAAGAGGCGGGGCAGTATCGTGCGCCCAAATCCCCCGACAATCTTGAAGATTTCTTCTGGTTCTGTCGCGAACATGTGCGCGAATATAACCTCAAATGGAATTTCTTTGAGGGCACGACCGAGGCCGAGATGGAAGCGCAGCTTGACCGCGATCGCGTCTGGGACAGGCCGACCAAACCCTTCAAAAAATCGGTTGAAGAAAAAGCATGGGCACGGCTAGGCGTGGATGACCCGCATCAGGTTTTGGGCGGCAATGCCACCCGTAATCCAGGGCAGGCAGGTGGGGCACAATCGGGGCGCAAACTGCCGCCAACAGAACGGCGTGCGCTTGAGATTTTGGAAGCCCGCGACACGATGAACAAGACCGAAATTCGCAAATGCTACAAGGCGCTGATCAAGGTTCTGCATCCCGATATGAATGGCGGTGACCGTTCGGATGAGGAACGCCTCCAAGAGGTGGTCTGGGCTTGGGATCAGATCAAGATCAGCCGCAATTTCGTGGACTAAATGGCACAGCTGCCGCAGCATCATGTCAGCACCCTAATACTTGGCGCGGGTGCGGCGGGGATGATGGCCGCGGCCCATTCGGGCGCGGGCGTTTTGGTGATAGACCACGCAAAAGCCGCGGGTGAGAAAATCCGCATCTCAGGCGGCGGGCGATGTAACTTTACCAATATTTACTGTGACTCTTCCGCGTTTTTGTCCGAAAATCCGCATTTCGCCAAATCTGCTCTGTCGCGATACGGCCCCTATGATTTTCTCGATTTGGTCAATCGCCACCGCATTTCATGGCATGAGAAAACCTTGGGGCAGCTGTTCTGTGACACATCTGCGAAAGAGATCATCGCAATGCTGCGGGCCGAGATGACGGCGGTCGGTGCCGAACTTTGGCTAGAAACAAGCATTTCTTCGGTGCGGCAGAGCGGGGATAAATTTTGCGCATTAGTCGAAAAACAGGGCCAAGCGCGCGAGATATATGCCGATCATCTCATCGTGGCCACGGGCGGAAAATCCATCCCCAAAATGGGTGCTACAGGCTTGGCCTATCAGATTGCAGAAACCTTCGGTCACCGCGTCACCGACACCCGCCCTGCCCTTGTGCCCTTTACGTTTGACGAGGGGCAACGCGCGCGGTTCGCGGCGCTGGCTGGGCTCTCCCTGCCTGTGCGCGCCAAGGCGGCCGATGCAGAATTTGACGAAGCCATGCTTTTCACCCATCGCGGCCTGTCTGGCCCCGCGATTTTGCAAATTTCATCCTATTGGCGCGAAGGGCAAGAGATCACGCTGCATATCGACCCCGAAACGGATTTTTTCGCTGTCCTGCGCGGAGCGCGGGGTGAATCAGGCAAGCGCAGCCTGCACGGGGTGTTGTCCGATTATCTGCCTAAAGCCTTTGTTGCGGATTTTGGGCAAACCCAAAGCCTTGCCGGCAATATCGCCGATTGCAGCGATGCGCGCCTGCGCGAGATTGTCGAGGCATTGCAGGATTGGCGACTGCGGCCCACAGCCACCGAAGGGTATCGCACCGCCGAAGTGACCTTGGGCGGTGTCGCGACCGATGGCTTGAGTTCCAAAACTATGCAATCCACGCATATCCCCAACCTCTATTTCATTGGTGAAGCCGTGGATGTCACGGGTTGGTTGGGTGGATATAATTTTCAATGGGCATGGGCCTCGGCCGTTGCGGCAGGGGCGGCTATCCGCGCCAAAAGGCAGGCATGAACAGCACCAAAACCGCCAACAATTCAAGGCGGCCAAGCAACATGCCCAGCGTCAAAATCCACTTCGCCGCATCATTGAGCGGGGCAAAATTGCCAGAGGGGCCAATCACATCCCCCAATCCTGGCCCGATATTTGCCAAGGCGGTGGCAGCCCCAGACACAGAGGTGACGAAATCTAGCCCCGTCAATCCCAAAGCCACCGCGAAAATCCCCAACAACACAAAGAACAACACAAAGAACCCCATGACGGAGGAGAGGACATCTGCCGAAACAGGCCGCCCCTCAAAGCGAGGTTCGAACACACCATGGGGGGCCGACAAGCGGCGCACTTGGGTGGAGATGGATTCGAGCAAAATCTGGTAGCGGAATATTTTGATTGAACAGGAGGTCGAACCCGCACATCCCCCAATCAAGCCGACAAAGAAGAACACCACCACGGGCAAAGGCCCCCAAAGTTGGTAATCCACCGAAGAATAGCCTGTGCCAGATATGATGGAGGTGACGTTGAACAGCCCTTCGCGGATCCCATGCTCGAGATGGTCGCCATTCGCGACAATCCGATACACTGTCATGATCAGCACAAGGGCCGTGATGACCCCAAGATACGCGCGCACTTGGCTGTCACGATAAAGCGGTTCTGCCGTGCCCGCCAAAAGTTGCACAAAGCGCACAAAGGGCAGGCTTGCCAAAATCATGAACACCGCCGCGACATATTCAAGTGGGCCTTGATACACCCCAAAAGAGGCATCTGTGTTCGAAAACCCACCCGTGGACAGCGTGGTAAAGGCGTGGAAGATCGCGTTGTAAAAGGTCATGCCTAAGGCCCAATAAGCCAGAAAGCACAGGAAAGTCAGCGCCACATAGATCACCGAAATACGCGCCGCAATTTCAGTTGCGCGGGGCAAGATTTTTCCCATTGTTTCAAATGCCTCGGAGCGGAAGATTTGCATCCCCCCCACCCGCAATTCAGGCAAAAACACCATCGCGACCACGATGATACCCACCCCGCCAAACCATTGGATCATCGCCCGCCAAAGGTTCAGCCCGTGGGGTAAATATTCCAAGCCTGTGAAAACAGTTGAGCCTGTTGTCGTCAGCCCTGACATCGCCTCAAACACTGCATCAACAATCCGTGCATCTGTTGCGCCGAACACAAAGGGAAGCGCCGCAAAGATCGGCAAAATCGCCCAAATTGCGGTTGTCAGAAGAAAGGTCTGTTGTAGGCTCAGGCCCTGCTGCACCCCATTGGCGCAGGAAAACACCAAAGCAAGGCCGATAAACACCGAGATTGCGGCAGACTCGGCAAAGACACCCCATTCGCCATTGGCCAAGGCAAGATCCACCCCCATAGGCACAAGCATCGATACCCCAAGAAAGGTAACGATCAGGCCAATGACATATCCAACGGGGCGTATATCAAACATGAGGCAGAGCGTTGGCCCCTGACTTAGGCAGTGTCAAGCGTGGAAGGGCCTAAAACCCCGCCAAAGCCTTGATCTGGGGCTTCATTTCATTTGCAAACACCACGCCCGCAGTTTACTGTGTTCGTTAGAATACGACCGGACTGCTTCGTCAGACCGAGCAAAGCCTCAAGACAGCGTCACATCCGTGACCCGCGTCTTGGGGCTTTTTTCGTATAGGGTCTTGGCCCTTAGCCGATATGGAACAGGCTTTGGAAAAGGCGGGGGTCAAGGCTGGCCTGCTCAAACGTGGCGCCTTCGGTCAAGAGGCTAACTGCGTCATGACTGTGCAGGCTTTCTTGGTGGCTTGCCAAAACACGGAAATCGCCCACCCGTGGATCGGCTTGCAACTCGCCTGCGAAAAGGCGGGCCGCATCTTCCACAAAGATCGGGTTTGCCGCGTTTAATTCTGCGAAGGCTTGTTCATCCTCGCGTTTCACCATGACCTGCGTTTCTGTTGGCACAGCGCGGCGCGCCATCTCAATCAGGTCTTCAAACCACAAACACCCTGCGTCAGGGGCAATCTCGACCGAAATCCGCGCAACAGATCGCTGCGAATGCGGGGTGGCCAATTGCCCACGCGTGGCGCGCGCATGTTCGCTCAATTCAAGCGAGCAGGGGCAGGTCGAAGAATAAACGTAATCCAGATGCACCAATTTCTGGCGCACCCCATCGCGCTCGACCAGTTCCAGCGCAATGTCATAATATTGATACCCCGAAAGACCAGACCGCAGGCTCTGCACCTTCATTGGGAAGGAAAGGCGCATTTGGATACGCGCATCAAAACTTTCGAGGTCGGATTTGTAATCATCAAGCGCAGCTTCGATCACCTCAAAGCTGAACGTCTTTTCGGTATGGGCATAGAAGCTGCGCATGATGCGGCTCATATTGATGCCCTTTTTGCCCGCCTCTAGGCTGACGGTGCCCGTCACCGAAGTTTCCAGCATCACATCGCCATTGTCGCGGGTGTGATAGCGGATAGGCAGGCGGAAATTGGAAATCCCCACATGTTGGATTTGACGCTTGGCCCCTTTAATCAGCGAGGCAGGGCCATTTTGAAGATCAGGAAGACCCGCCTTATAGGCTGCATCCACTGTAAAATCCTGCGGATAGCTGCGCGAAAATTCGGGGTAATCTTGGGAGGGGGTCAAAAGTTTGGAGACCGCAGGATCAAGGGCGGCACGCTCCGCCATGCTTGCGCTTTCCGCCCACTGTTTCAAAAGCGCCAAGGCCGCACGGGCCTCGTCTTGGGTTGGTTCACTCGCAACTGCACCAATATGGACGTTCATCTCATCACCCCTTCGGCCACGCGACCTTACCATCATATGGGTGTTGGTGCGCGGAATCCAAACTTGTTTTGTGAATAGTTTACGATTGTGAACGCCCAACGGATCAATATTGGCCCGACAAATATCGACCAATTCCTTGAGTTTCCGACAAAATCCCAAAAATAAGGGTTAATTTTCAGCACGCGCAGCACCGAGCGCGTGTTTCAAATCCCTTAACAGGTCGTTAACGTCCTCAAGCCCCACCGACAGGCGCACGAGACCAGATGTGATGCCCAGATGTTGCTTTTGATCCTCAGGCAAACGCTGGTGGGTCGTTGTGGCAGGATGGGTGATAATAGATTTTGCATCGCCCAAATTATTTGAGATTGTAATGATCTCTAACGCGTTGAGGAACCGAAACGCCGCATCGCGCCCGCCCTCCAGTTCAATCGCGATCACTGTGCCGCCTTTTTGCATTTGCGTGCGGGCAAGCATGGCTTGCGGGTGGCTGTCGAGATGAGGATAGAGCACCCGCGCCACACCCGCCTCCCCCTCTAGCCCTTGCGCAATGGCAAGAGCAGTGTCGGCTTGGGCGTTAACCCGCAGGTGGAGTGTTTCCAACCCCTTGAGCATAACCCATGCGTTAAACGGCGACATCGCCGCGCCTGTATGTTTCAGATAGGGTTCCACGGTCTTGCGAATGAACTCGCGGGTGCCACAAATCACCCCGCCCAAACACCGCCCCTGCCCGTCAATATGCTTGGTCGTGGAATAGATCACGACATCAACGCCCAGTTTGCGGTTGTCTTGGAACAAGGGAGAGGCAAACACGTTATCGACCACCACCAAAGCGCCTGCATCATGGGCCAGACGCGCAACGGCGGCGATATCGACAACCTGCAACGTGGGGTTCGAAACACTTTCGAAGAATACAGCGCGGGTTTTGCCCTTGATGATTGCGGCTTCCCATTGGGTCAGGTCATCGCCATCCACAAACGTGACCTCAACCCCGTAACGGGTCAAAATCTCCTCAAGAATGTAGAGACAAGACCCGAACAAGGCGCGCGCAGACACCACATGATCCCCCGCGCGCAACATGGACATCAGCGCGCCATTCACCGCCGCCATTCCAGAGGCGGTTGCAAAAGCATCTTCTGTGCCCTCAATCGCCGCGATCCGATCCTCGAACATTGCGACAGTCGGGTTGCCATAGCGGGCATAGATAAATTCCTCACGCCCCGCTTCGATAAAGCGGGCCTCGGCCGCCTCGGCGCTGTCATAGACAAAACCTTGGGTCATAAAGATTGCCTCAGACACTTCGCCATATTGGCTGCGGCGGGTGCCTGAATGCACTGCGCGTGTCTGCGCGGAAACAGTATCGGGCAAGGATTTCAAACCTACGGATTTCTTGGCGCCTGTGTCTGACATTTCATATCCCTTCCATCTGAACGGTCGGGCATCATGCGGCAAGCAGGCCTCGACCTCTTTAGCGGCATTTTTTTTGTGGCCCGCAATCCGGTAAACAAATCGCCACGCGACAGGGCATTACGCCTTGACCCTGATCGGGTCAAGGGGCCGCAAGCCAAAGCACCGCGCCAAGCGGCGGGATTGCAACCCCGACAAAGACACCCCACATCTTTGCCAGTCACACCACCGCAAAGCAGCCGCAGGGCGCAATATATGTATGAATTTTATGTTCTTTAGGTTGACACATTGGGCTGCTAAAGGTGAAACCTAAAACAGGGGTAAGGGAATGACCAATCCCATCTGTGGTATTGTAAAAGGATTTGGCCATGTCGGCTAAACCCATCGGGGCAATTACATTTGCGATCTTGGTGATCGTCATCCTAACGGCCGCTTTTGGCGGCTTTGGGGAATTCTAGACATGGCCACACGCTACACCGCTCAATTCAGCCCCAATGCCTCCTCTGGCACACGAGACGCCACCCTCCCCTTCAAGGGCCGCCGTCCCATGCGATTTGGGGCGCGCCTGAATATTTACGCGGCCTTGCCTGTCATCGCGGCCTTTCCCAGTTTCTTCCAGCCCGTCTCAACGATGTTGGTTGATATGGCAGGCGCGGCCCTGCTCGGCTTTGCTGCATGGTTGACGCGGGAGGGGATCAAGGCAGAAGACGCGTATTCCGTGCGCATTGTGGCGCGCCGCCCCATGATCCCGCGCAAAATTATGGCTGCCCTCATTTGCGGTCTGGCGGTGGGTCTGTTGGTTTGGGGCGGGACATGGGCCATCTTGAACGCTACTGCAATTGCGGTTTTTGCAGGGGTTTTGCACCTTGCGGCTTTCGGCATTGATCCGCTGCAGGATAAGGGCATTTCGGATATAGACAGCACCGCTGAGCGCCGCCTCGCCGATAAAATCGAAGCGGCCGAGGCCCTATTGCAGGAGATGCGCGATGCGGTCACCCAGACGGGGCAGCGCGATCTAGAGGCGCGGGTTATCGCCTTCCAACAGACAGCGCAGGCGATGTTCCGCCAAATCGAAAGCGACCCGCGTGATCTGAATGCCGCGCGGCGCTTTTTGGGGGTTTACCTTGAAGGCGCGCGCGATGCCGCGGTTAAGTTCCAAAGCCTATATGCGGCACGTCCTGATGCGGCGCTTAAAACCCGCTTTGAGGGGCTTTTGAACGATCTTGAGCGCGACTTTGCCGCGCGCACCACCAAACTGGCCCAAAACGACACGGAAGACTTGGATCTAGATATCGAGCTTTTGCGCGAAAGATTGGCGCGCGAGGCTGTTTAAAACCACCCCTCGGTGCAGGGGTTTACATTGGGGGATAGAATGACCGACACAAAAACTGCCGCGCGTGACGCAAGTAAATTGGTCGATGAAATTAACGCCGTGGTCTTGACTGACCCAAGCGACCTGCTGCCAGACCCGAAGGCCGCAGACAAACCGACCGCCGAGGCCATCGCCAAAGCAATTGCAGAAATTGATATGCATGACACAAATTCAATCGTGTCTTTCGGTTCCGCTGCGCAGGCAGAATTGCAGGTCATTTCACAGGCAATGCTCGATGGCGTCCGCAACAAGGATGTCGGCCCCGCAGGTGCCTCGTTGCGCGATATTGTTGGCACGATCCGCGGCTTTTCCGTGGAGGAGCTTGACCCCACCCGCAAAATCAGTTGGTGGGATCGCCTGCTTGGCCGCGCCAAGCCCGTGCATGATTTCCTTGCGCGTTACGAAACCGTGCAAGGGCAAATCGACAAGATCACGGATGATCTGTTGCGGCATGAACATCAGCTCATGCGTGACATTAAGTCATTAGATCAACTTTATGAAAAGACGTTACAATTTTATGATGCACTTGCCATTTATATTGCCGCAGGCGAGGCCAAATTGGCTGCGTTGGACAATAATGACATCCCTGCAAAGGAGGCGGAGGTGGCCGCCGCACCCGAAGCCGATCAAGTGATCCGCGCGCAAGAATTGCGCGACCTGCGCGCTGCTCGCGATGATCTTGAGCGGCGTGTGCATGACCTTAAGCTGACACGCCAAGTCACCATGCAATCTCTGCCCTCTATCCGCTTGGTGCAAGAGAATGACAAATCCTTGGTCACCAAGATCAACTCAACCTTGGTCAATACCGTGCCGCTGTGGGAAACCCAATTGGCACAGGCCGTGACCATCCAACGCTCGACCGAAGCGGCCGAAGCGGTGCGCGCAGCCAAAGATCTGACCAATGAACTATTGGAAAAGAATGCCTCGAATTTGCGCACATCCAATCGTATGATCCGCGAAGAAATGGAGCGTGGCGTTTTTGATATTGAGGCGGTGAAACGTGCCAATGCAGAATTGGTTGCAACCATCGAAGATAGCCTTGCGATTGCAGATGAGGGGCGGATGCGCCGCGCCAAAGCAGAAGAAGACATGATCAAAATGGAGGCGGAATTGCGCGATACTCTGGCCGCCGCCAAGGCAAAATCCACAAGCACCGCGTCCTAAGCGCGGAGAGATAAGGCGTCATTGTGCGGATTATGAGTAAAGTGAGGGGTTCGGGGCGGAAGGCTAGGCGCGGTCTATGGGTTGGGGCGGCGCTTGGCCTTTTGGCGGGGTGTCAGGCCCTCGGGCCTGGTGCCATGGGCCAGAACGGGGTGGCAAGCAGCATAGCTGCCACCACCCCTTCGGCTGAGAGCGCGCTTTACGCGCAATATTACGCCCAAACCGAGGCGCGGCTTCTGCGTGAGGGGTTATTGCGCCAATCCACCACCCCCTCGGATGCCCCCGTCTCGCGCCGTGCTTTGGCGCGCAATTTCGAGGCCATTGCGCTTTATGATGAATATGCTCTGGAAAACGGGCGCTTTGTCGCCCGTCAAACCCCCTCGCGGCTAAGACGTTGGATTGATCCTGTCCGTATCGAAGCCCATTTTGGGCCAGCAACCGCCCCACAGAAAATGGCACGGGATCGCCAGATTCTGACCAATTACACCCGACAACTCAGCCGCGCCGCGCGGCATCCGATTGATTTGGTTGGATCGGGTGGAAATTTCCATGTGCTGTTCATCAGCCGCGATGAGCAAGCAGAAATCGGCCCCTATCTGCGCAGCATCGCGCCCAATATTGATGCCTCAATCATCCGCGAAATTGAGAACCTGCCGCGCTATACGTTCTGCTCTGTCTATGCTTTTGCGCGTTCAAATGCGCAGCCAGAATATCGCAGCGCCATTGCCGTAATCCGCACCGAGCATCCCGATTTGATGCGCACCTCCTGCATCCATGAGGAAATCGCCCAAGGGTTGGGATTGCCCAATGACAGCCCAACGGCGCGTCCCTCGATTTTTAATGATGATGAAGAATTTGCACTTTTGACCGCGCATGACGAATTGCTTTTGCGCGTGCTGTATGACCCGCGCCTAGACATTGGCATGACCCCTGATGAAGCGCGCCCGATTGTCGAAGCGATTGCCGCAGAATTGATTGACGCGTCTAGCTAAGGAAGGCTGCTCATGCCCATTTTCGATTTCCTCTCAGGTCAATTCATTGATGTCATTGAATGGACGGACGACACCCGTGACACATTGGTTTATCGCTTTGAGCGCGAAGGGCATGAAATCAAATACGGGGCCAAGCTGACTGTGCGCGAAGGCCAAGTTGCGGTGTTCATCCATGAAGGCCAGTTGGCGGACGTCTTTACGCCCGGTCTCTACATGCTTGAAACCAACAATATGCCGATTATGACCAGCCTTCAGCATTGGGATCATGGGTTCAAATCGCCTTTCAAATCCGAAATTTATTTCGTCTCGACACAGCGGTTCACCGATTTGAAATGGGGCACGAAAAACCCTGTGATGCTACGTGATCCCGAATTTGGGCCAATCCGCCTGCGTGCCTTTGGCACCTACACTATTCGCGTCAGCGATGCGGCACGGTTCATGACCGAAATCGTGGGAACAGATGGCGAGTTCACCACGGATGAGATCAGCTTCCAAATCCGCAACATCATCGTGCAGCAATTCAGCCAAACTGTAGCCAATAGCGCCATTCCCGTTTTGGACATGGCCGCGAATACGGCAGAATTCGCCAAGCTGATCGCCGCGCGGATTTCTGACACCATAACCCAATATGGCCTGAGCCTACCCGAGCTTTATATCGAGAATATATCGCTGCCCGAGGCGGTTGAAGCCGCACTTGATAAGCGGTCTTCGATGGGCATCTTGGGCGATATGAAGACCTATACCCAATTTGCCGCCGCGGAGGCCATGCAGGCGGCAGCACAAAACCCTCAGGGGGATGGCGGCATGGGCGCGGGTCTGGGTATGGGCTTGGGTATGGGGGCCGCACAGGCCGCGTTTCAAGCAGGGCCTTGGGGTGCAGCCCCTGTTGCACCTGCCGCACCACCCCCGCCACCAGTCGAACATGTGTGGCACATTGCCGAGAACGGCGCGACCAAAGGGCCATTTTCCAAGGCCAGCCTTGGCCGCATGGCGGCCGATGGCACCTTGACCCGCGACACGCTTGTATGGACGGCGGGGCAAGACGGGTGGATGCGCGCCGAGGATGTGCGCGAATTGGCGCAGCTCTTCACCATCCTACCACCGCCACCGCCGCCACCCGCGCCCTAAGTCGTGATGCCAAAGGCAAAGACAGACCAACCCCATCGCCGCTTTCCCTGCACCGCCTGCGGGGGCGATATGCGTTGGACCCCTCAAGCAGGCGCGATGGTCTGCGCGCATTGCGGCGCGCAAAGCAGCGTGGAGATGCCCGCTCAAGGCCCTTGGGATGTCACGGCAATCCGCGAACAGGATTATCGCACCGCTTTACGCGCATCACGCGAGACAGCGCAGGAGGTTGAAACCCGCGTCTCAACCTGCCCAAATTGCGCTGCCCGTGTTGAAGTGTCAGACACAGATCACGCGCTAGAATGCCCGTTTTGCGCCACGCCTGTTGTGGTTGGATCTGGCGCCCACAGACAGATCAAACCACAAGCCGTGCTTCCCTTTACCTTGACCGAGCGCGAAGCGCATCGCGCGATGGAACATTGGCTTAAGGGGCTGTGGTTCGCCCCCAATGGCCTGAAGAAATACGCCAGCGCCTCGCGGCAGATGGAGGGGATATACACCCCCTATTGGACATATGACGCCAAAACCGCCAGCCAATATCGCGGGCAGCGCGGCACCGATCACACCACCAGCGTCTCGGATGGCAAGGGGGGCCGGCGCAGCAGCACCACAACAACTTGGCGCCGCGTCACGGGGCAGGTGCGATTGGCGTTTGACGATCTCTTGGTCTTAGCTTCAGAAAGCCTGCCCAAGCGATTTACCGACACGCTCGCACCGTGGGATTTGACCGCCCTTGCCCCCTATCAGCCAGAATTCCTGTCAGGTTTTCGGGCCGAAGCCTATAGCATCGACCTAGAGACGGGGATGGAGGAGGCCCGGGCGCGGATGGATCAAGCAATCCGTGCCGCAATCCGCCGCGATATTGGCGGCGATCATCAGCGCATTGACCATGTCGACACGGAAATTTGGGATGTGACCTTCAAGCATATCCTGTTGCCTGTCTGGGTATCGGCCTATCGCTATGGCGGAAAGTCCTATCGCTTTGTTGTCAATGGGCAGACGGGCAAAGTAATGGGAGAGCGACCCTATTCCGCGATCAAAATCGCTATCGCGCTGATCCTGGCGGCTCTGTTGGCGCTTGGCCTTGGTTATGTCTATGACGGATACATCCGTTAAGGCGCTGCATTCTTGTTTGCGCTAACATCAATCTCTTGCTAGACCACGCGGGCCGCAAAGCGCGGCGGGGATACGTCACATTTGGAAAGGCCTACGCCATGCTGCTGTGCTGTGGTGAATCTTTGATTGATATGTTGCCACGCGAAACCAGTGCAGGCGAAGCCGCTTTTGCACCTTACTCAGGCGGCGCAGTTCTCAACACAGCGATTGCCGCAGCGCGCTTGGGACAAAAGACTGCGATGCTGACGGGCCTATCCCGTGATCTTTTTGGGCAGATTTTAGAAGGGCATTTGGCGAGCAATCATGTGGACACAAGCCTGTGCTTGCGAAGCGACCGCCCTACGACCTTGGCCTTTGTGACCCTGAAAGATGGCCACGCAACCTATGCGTTTTACGATGAAAACACTGCAGGGCGCATGATCTCTCCCGTTGACCTGCCCGCCTCTTTGGAGGGGATCACGGCGCTGTTCTTTGGGGGCATATCCTTGGCCGTAGAGCCCTGCGCAGATACCTATGAGACACTCTGCCTCCGCGAGGCGACCCGTCTGCCTGTCATGATCGACCCAAATATTCGACCAAGCTTTATCACGGACGCGGCCCGCTATCGCGCGCGACTAGCGCGGATGTTGGCCGTGGCCGACATCATAAAGCTGTCAGATGAGGATCTTGCATGGCTGAGCAATAACAGCTCCGAGGCAGAGGCCGTGGGTGATCTTTTAACGGCGGGCGCGAAACTTGTGCTGATCACAAAAGGGGCCGATGGGGTTACCGCTTATTCTGCAGATGGGCAGTTGACCCATCCCGTGATCCCCGCCACGGTTGTGGATACTGTGGGCGCGGGCGATACGTTTAACGCGGGCATCCTGACGGGCTTGGCCGAAGCAGGATATCTGAGCAAAGCGGCGCTTGCAGCCCCCTTGCCGCAAGATATTCTAAAAACCGCGCTTGATCTGGGCGTGCGGGCCGCCGCCGTAACTGTTGCACGGGCAGGCGCGAACCCGCCACTGCGCGCCGAGATTTAACCGATGCGCGCCTTGGTTCAACGGGTGAGTGAGGCTGCCGTCCGTGTGGATGGGGAAACGATTGGGCAATGTGGCGCAGGCCTTTTGATATTGATCTGCGCAATGCGCGGTGACACGGCAGCGCAGGCCGAACATTTGGCCCAAAAGATCGCCAAAATGCGCATCTTCAAGGATGAGGCGGGCAAGATGAACCGCGCACTTTTGGACATAGGCGGCGAAGCACTGGTGGTGAGCCAATTTACCCTTGCCGCAGATACGCGCACAGGCAACAGGCCAGGGTTTTCGCAGGCCGCAGACCCTGAGACGGGGCGTGCCCTATACGAACATTTCGCGCAAAGCCTTGCCGCGCTTGGCCCCAAAGTTGAGACGGGACAGTTTGGTGCAGATATGAAAGTTTCGCTGATCAATGACGGCCCCGTTACCATTTGGCTCGATACTGAGGCATCTACGCCTAAAAATTAGGCATTTGAGCCAAAGTTAACCATTGCCCCCCAAGCTGCAAGGCGATGCGCCCTAGCCCAGCCCCCGATATCGCGCCACCGATAGAGGAACTGGTATTGGGTAAGCGTAGATGGAAAACCCCACCCCCTTTTTTGATGAAATGCTCGGCCCTGATAACGGGGCGCGCCCGCCTTACGAGGCCTATCATAGATGGTTCGAGGGCGAAGATCGCCGCGACCTAATCCGCAAATCGGGCGAGGCTGAGCGGTTCTTTCGCCGCACGGGCATCACCTTCAACGTTTATGGTGCCGCTGATGCAGATGAACGTCTGATCCCGTTTGACATCGTGCCGCGTATTATCTCTGGCCGAGAATGGGCCCGTCTGACGCGCGGCATCGAACAGCGCGTTCGCGCCATCAACGCCTTTTTGCACGATATTTATCATCGCCAGGAAATCATCCGCGCGGGCCGCATTCCGATTGAGCTGATTGCCAAAAACGATGCGTTCCTCAAGGCTATGATCGGGCTAGAACCACCGGGCGGCGTTTACACGCATATCGTGGGAATTGATCTGGTGCGCGTGGCCGAGGATCAATTCTATGTGCTTGAGGACAATGCACGCACCCCATCGGGCGTGTCCTATATGCTCGAAAACCGCGAAACCATGCTCCAGATGTTCCCCGAACTGTTCGGGCGCATAAAGGTGCGCGGCGTTGGGGATTATCCACTTGCTTTGCGGCGCTCGCTTGGCGCTTCGATGCCGCGCCATGCCTCAGGCGATGGGGCTGTGGCCGTGCTGACACCGGGCATTCATAATTCCGCTTATTTTGAACATGCGTTTTTGGCCGACCATATGGGGGTCGAATTGGTCGAGGGCAGCGATTTGCGCGTTGTGGATGGTAAAATCGCCATGCGCACCACGCGCGGCTACAAACCGATTGATGTCCTTTATCGGCGTGTCGATGATGATTTCCTTGATCCGCTCAGCTTTAACCCTGACAGCTTGCTTGGTGTGCCAGGGATTATGGATGTCTATCGCGCAGGCGGCATCACTATTGCCAACGCGCCTGGAACAGGGATTGCCGATGATAAGGCGATCTATTCCTACATGCCCGAGATTGTCGAATTCTATACGGGCGAAAAGCCGCTTTTGGAAAATGTGCCGACTTGGCGGTGCTCTGAGGCGGACGCATTGGCCTATGTGCTAGACCATCTCGATGAATTGGTGGTCAAAGAGGTGCATGGGTCGGGCGGCTATGGAATGCTTGTTGGGCCTGCCGCCTCGAAAAAGGAATTGGCGGCGTTTCGGGCCAAGCTGAAATCACGGCCTGCGAATTACATCGCACAACCGACCTTGGCTCTTTCGACAGTGCCCATCCTGACCAAAGCGGGGCTTGCCCCTCGCCATGTCGATCTGCGCCCCTTCGTCTTGGTCAGCCCCAATGGCATCGAAATCACCCCCGGCGGACTGACGCGCGTGGCGCTGAAGAAAGGCTCACTCGTGGTGAATTCCAGCCAAGGGGGCGGGACGAAAGACACATGGGTTCTGGAAGAATGAGCGCGCATAGGGGGCAAAGGCCATGTTAGGCAAAACCGCGGGCGGATTGTTTTGGATGTTCCGCCATTTAGAGCGCGCCGAGAACACGACCCGTCTGATTGAGACGGGCCTGCGCATTGCGCTGACACGGCCAGATCGTTCCAATGACGAATGGCAAAGCCTGCTGAAAACAGCCGCCGCCGAGCAGTTGTTTTTCACCAAATACGAGACGGCTGATGCAGCCAATGTTGTGGATTTTCTATTGCGGGATGCGGCCAACCCGTCATCTGTGCAATCAAGCATGGCCCAAGCCCGCCAAAACGCCCGCATGGTGCGCACCGCCCTCACCCGCGAGGTCTGGGAAGCAGTCAATGACACCTATATGCAATTGCGCAGCACCCTTGCCCGCCCCGCCACAGATAAAAACCTACCCGATACGATTGCCTTGGTGCGACAGCAATCCGCACTGGTGCGCGGCGCCTTGCACGGGTCGATGCTGCGCAATGATGTTTTCGATTTCGCGCGGCTTGGCACATTCCTAGAACGCGCCGATAACACCGCACGTATTTTGGATGTGAAATACTATGTCCTGCTGCCCTCTATCAGCCAGATCGGGTCAAACCTAGATAATGTGCAATGGGAAACGATCCTGCGCGCGGTGGCGGGTCAACGCGCCTATTCTTGGTTGACCCAAGGGGCGGTCACACCCAAAGGCATCGCAGACTTTCTCATCTTTGACGGGCGCATGCCCCGCAGCCTAAAATTCGCACTTGGTAAATTGCAAAGCAATCTGGGCTACCTTGAGGCGGAATATGGCAGCACCCTGCCCTGCCACGCGATGGCAGCACGGCTCAATGCGCGGCTTTGCACAAGCAGCATCGACCAAGTCTTTGAGGAAGGATTGCATGAGTTCATCCTGACCTTTTTGCAGGACTTAGCGGCGCTTGGCCGCCAGATCGAAACCGATTACCGTTTTATCGGATGAGGTGCTTATGCGATTAAAACTGTCCCACCGCACAAGCTATGGTTTTGACACTGCGCCCTCTTACGGGCTTCAGCAATTGCGACTGACACCGCAAAACACGCCTGCGCAATCTGTGCAGGATTGGCAAATGCAGGTGACGGGTGGCACAGTGGAATGCAGCTATCTTGACCATAACCAAAACCTTGTAACGCTGATTTCTTTTGCCCCTGATGCACAGGCCGTTGAGGTCACTTGCACGGGCGAGATGGAAACAAACGAGGTTGCGGGCGTGCATGGGGCCCATCGTGGACTTGTCCCCCTATGGGTGTTTTTGCAGCCCTCCGATCTGACCCGTGCGGGCAATGGGACGCGCAAACTGACCGCGGGGCTTAGGGATGCCAAACTCAGCGATATTGAACGACTGCACACCCTGTCTGCCCGTATCCTAGAGGCTGTCCCCTATGCCATTGGCCCCACCCATGCAGGCAGCAGCGCCGAAGAAGCCATAGAGGCAGGCAGCGGTGTCTGTCAGGATCACGCCCATATTTTCATCTCAGCCGCCCGCCTTTTGGGATACCCTGCGCGCTATGTCTCAGGTTATTTGATGATGGAAGACCGCATCCACCAAGACGCAAGCCATGCTTGGGCAGAGGCCCATATTGAGGGGTTGGGATGGGTTGGTTTTGACGTCTCAAACGGCATTAGCCCAGATACGCGTTATGTGCGCGTGGCCTCGGGTGTAGATTACAGCGAAGCGGCCCCCATCATTGGCCTGCGCTACGGCGCGGGAGACGAGCGGCTTTCAGTAGATATTCAGGTTCAACAGCAATAATAAAGACAAGGCGCGATTCTCGAGCTCGCGCAAAAATACAGGTGAAAGACAGCCCCCGATATGACCTATTGCGTTGGTTTGAAACTGAATTCTGGCCTTGTGTTCATGTCAGACACGCGCACGAATGCGGGCGTGGATAACATATCGACCTTCCGCAAAATGTTCACATGGGAAGGCCCGGGCGAGCGTAGCATCACCCTGATGACCGCGGGCAATTTGGCAACAACACAAGCGGTGATCAGCCTCTTGAATGAACGCGCCAAACCCGCCGAAGATCGGGGGAACCCCTCGATCCTCGAAGCGCCTTCGATGTTTCAAGTCGCCAAATTGGTCGGGGAAACCTTGCGCGAGGTGATCAAAACACAATCAGGCCAAGATGGGCCTGAGGCAGAGGCAACCTTTTCCGCAACCATAATATTGGGCGGCCAGATCAAAGGCGCCCCCCCGCGCCTGTTCCTAATTTATCCTGAGGGCAATTTCATCGAGGCCAGCGATGACACGCCATTCTTTCAGATTGGCGAGACGAAATATGGCCGCCCCATTTTGGTGCGTGCCTTTGACCCCGAAATGAGTTTTGAGGATGCGGTCAAGCTTTTGATGGTGAGTTTTGACTCGACCATTAAGGCCAATCTTTCGGTCAACCTGCCGCTTGATCTTCATGTCTATACTGCAGACAGCTTGAAGCATGGAATAATGACAAGGATCGAAAAAGATGATCCGTATTTCAACGTAATTTCAATGGGTTGGGGTGATGCGCTAAAGCATGCGTTTAACAGCCTCCCCCCCTATAGCTTTACGACTTAGTCGGATCAAATCCGTAAATCCACTCAAAGCGTTGCGCCAGCAGATGCGGCGCGTAACGTGTTACCATCCGCAGCCCCGTATGCGCGGCCACCCGCAACAGGCTTGGCCGCATATGATAATGGTCTGCATTGTCCGAGGCCGCCTGAACAATCCGCGCGGTGCGGGGGCGGCGCAGCGCCTCATATTCAGCCAAAGCCCCGGTTAGATCATGCGTATCCGAAAGGCGCGCTGCCAAGATCCAAGCATCCTCTAACGCCATATTGGCCCCTTGCGCGAGGAAGGGAAGCGTTGGATGCGCTGCATCCCCCAAAAGAACCATCTGGCCATTTTGCCAGTTGCGCGCGACTGGATGGCGAAACAACCCCCATTGATAGCATTCCGTCACGCGGCCTAAATAGGCCCGCGCCTCGGGGCAAAAATCACCAAATCGGCCCGTCAGCTGTGCAGGATCGCCCCGCTCTGACCACGAGTCTTTCACCCATTGATCATGTTCCTCAACCGCCACGATATTGATCAATGTCCCACCTCGAAGCGGATAGATCACCATATGGCGGGCAGGCCCCATAAATACCTGCACATCGCGCAACGTATCGCCCTGCTGCGCATCAATCACCGCGCGCCACGCAACTTGGCCCGTGAAAAACGGATGCCCGCGCGGCTCAAGATGGGTGCGGATGCGGGAATGCAATCCATCTGCCCCGACAATCACATCCGCGCTTTGGCGCTGACCATCGGCCAAGATCACATCACACCCCTCGACCCCTGTCACAGCCGCGCCAAGGGTGATCTCAACCCCAAGATCACGGGCACGACTGGCCAAAATCTCGATCAAATCCGCCCTATGAACATAGTGATAAGGGCGTGTTTGACGGGATAAGGGCACGCGCGCCACCGCCGCCCCTTTGCGAAAATCGCGCAGATATACGGCATTGGCGCGGGGGGATATCGCGCTGATCTCATCGGCCAGACCAAGGCCTGCTAACGTGGCCATCCCATTGGGGCTCAGTTGAAGCCCTGCCCCAAAGGCGCGGATTTCCTCAGCCTGTTCTAGCACGCGCACCGAAGCGCCGCGTTGCGCAAGGCAGCAGGCCGCAGCCAAGCCACCAATACCTGCCCCAACCACCAAAATATTGCGCCCGATCAGCATGCTCAGCCTCGCACCCCTCAAAGAAAAAAGGCATCTGAAAAGATGCCTTTTTTAATCTTATAAACTCGCTTTGCGCAATCAATCGTCCCGATGAACTTTTTCGCGGCGCTCATGGCGTTCTTGTGCTTCAAGCGTCATGGTCGCAATCGGGCGCGCATCCAGACGTTTAAGGCTGATCGGGTCACCTGTGACCTCGCAATAGCCATATTCGCCCTCTTCGATACGGCGCAAAGCAGCATCAATCTTGGTGATCAGCTTGCGCTGACGATCGCGGGTGCGCAATTCAAGCGCGCGGTCTGTTTCCTCACTTGCACGATCCGCAACATCAGGGATGCTGCGCGTGCCATCTTGCAGCGCGGTGACAGTGGTGCGGCTTTCATCAAGCAGATCAGCTTTCCAGTTGAGCAGTTTCCTGCGGAAATACTCCAACTGTCGCTCATTCATAAACGGCTCGTCCTCGGCGGGACGATAGTCTTCTGGAAGAAAGGTCTCAGCTTTCATCTCGTTCCCCTCAGCGGCGGCTGACCCGATTTTTGATTTTGCATCAGACGTCATTTTACCACCTCGGGCTTCGCTTACAGGATGGCGTGGGTAATGTCACCCACCTAAAGACGGTTTTTCCGCTCAAAATCACCTGAACGGATCGGCGCGCCCCTAGGCCCTATTATGAAACCCGTTTCTAACTGCGCCTCAAATCGCTTTGGACTGGCGAATGGCCCCAATTCGGCTTGCCCGCGCAATTTGTCGCGGCTATAATGCCTCAGGGATTATCACCCAGAACAACACCAGTTTTCGCCAAATTTGCGACAGAATCTGTGGATACATCCGCAACAGCAATTGGTAGTCGGAGTAACATATGCCCAGTTCAATCGATATTTTGCCCTTACGCCCAGAGGATCGGAGCGCGTGGGAGGGGCTGTGGAAGGCCTATCTCGCATTCTACGAAACCACCCTCGCCGAGGCGGCGATTGACCTCAGCTTTACCCGCTACAGCACCCCTGCGCATAGTGATATGATGGCATGGTTGGCATGGCAGGATGGGCGCGCGACTGGTTTGGTTCATGTCATCTCTCACGCTCACGGGTGGAAGGCCGAACCCGTAACATATCTGCAAGATCTGTTTGTCGCTCCTGATGCACGCGGGCAGGGTATCGGGGCCGCTTTGATTGACCATGTCTGCGCCGATGCCGCAGCGGCAGGGCGGCCTTCGGTGTATTGGCTGACAGAAAGCCACAATGCGACCGCGCGGCGGCTTTATGATCGCGTGGCAACGGATACGGGCTTTGTGAAATATGCGAAATAAATTAAACCGCGCTTTTGGCCTTTTGGCGCTGCTCACGCTGTGCGCCTGCATGGCCGATATGCCGCGCGATGATGCGGCGGCGCGTCTTGCGCCCGCATTGGACACATCCTCATCTGATCTGCCAAGTTTTGGTGCGCCAAACCCAATCCGTTTCTCGCGCAGCAACCAATCCTTAGCTGAAGATTTCATGGCCCTCAGTTTTGTTTTGGAATCGGGGCGGCAAATCCCACGGATCAGCCGTTTTGAAGGGCCGATTACTGTGGCCCTTGCGCCCTCCGCCCCACCTGCATTGGAGGGGGAGCTGTCGCGCCTGCTGACCCGTCTGCGCACCGAAGCGGGGATTGCGATCAGCGCAACCGCCTATCGCACGAACAGCCCCGCAAAAATCACAATCGAGGCCCTGCCCGCCGAACGCATTGCGGCAGCCGTGCCTCAAGCGGCCTGTTTTGTCGTGCCCAATGCCAGCACATGGCAAGAATTCATCCGCCAACGAGGGCGCGTCACCTCCGATTGGGCGAGCCTCACCACCCGAAACCGCGCGGCTATTTTCCTGCCCGCCGATGCCAGCCTGCAAGAAATGCGTGATTGCCTCCACGAAGAATTGGGGCAGGCTTTGGGGCCATTGAACGACCTATATGACCTGACCGACAGTGTCTTTAACGATGACAATTTTCATGCGGTGCTCACCACGACCGATATGATGTTTCTGCGGATCTTCAACGACCCGTCCTTGCAAAGCGGCATGGGTCAGGCCGATGTCGCAGCGCGCCTGCCCGCGATTTTGGGGCGGATCAACCCGACAGGCGGTGTTGTGTCTAGCATCAATCTGGCCAACCGCGACAATCGGGCATGGTCAAATGCCATTGGTCGCGCGCTTGGCCCGAATATGCCCGAAGGACAGCGCCTTGAACACGCGCAAGCGGCGCTCAACATTGCGCAACGCTCAAACATGCGCGATGCGCGTTTGGGATTTAGCTATTATGCCTTGGGTCGGATTGCCTTGGCCCGCGACCCTGATCGTGCCGCAGCGGCCTTTGCATCAGCGCAAGATATATATCAACGCCTGCCCAACACCGATGTGCAGCGCGCCCATATCGCGATGCAAATCGGGGCCTTGGCCCTCGCGCGCGGGGATATGACCGCAGCACTTTTGCAAAGCACAACCGCCCTTCCGATTGCGCGGCGCAGTGAAAATGCCCATCTCTTGGCAAGCCTTTCAATGCTGCGCGCAACAGCACTCGAAGGATTGGGGCGCGGGTCTGAGGCGCAGAGATCACGGCTTGAAGCCTACGCATGGGGCCGCTATGGGTTTGCGGATCGCAGCCTGATGCAAATTCGTTTGGGCGAAATCGCAAATCTCGCTCCAAACGCAACTCAAGCCGCGCGCAATTAAGACGAGAAAAGGACAGCTTCGCATGATCCCCTTGCCCGCACTTCTTGGCCTTTTGGGCGGCATTGCCCTCGGCCTCTTTATGGCCTTTCGCAAAAAGGGCAATAAGCTAGACCTCTTGCATTATGGCGCGGTCTGCGGGCTGATCGGGTTCACTTTGGGCTATTTTGTGATGTTGGTCGTGCCTGCCCCCGTTTAGGCAACCCTTGCATAAGCACCCCTTGTCCGAGGCGCAGTGCCGCGCCATATCAGCCTTATGTTGAAGCTGACCCCGATCCTTTTGGCCATTGGCTACGCACTGCTCAGTTACCAGTTCTCAAGCTGGCGACTAAAGCGAGAGCTTGACGAACGCTCAACCCGTTTGGCCGATCCGCGACTGCGCGAAATCTCTAAGCGGATGGCCAAGGTGCTTGAGCTTGAGGATATTCCCGTCCATCTCTACGAGGTTGATGCCATCAATGGGCTTGCAGCACCAGATGGGCGCATTTTCATTACCCGTGGTTTTTATCAAAAATATCGCGCGGGCGAAGTCACCGCCGAAGAGCTGGCCTCGGTGATCGCGCATGAATTGGGCCATGTCTCACTGGGTCACACCAAGCGGCGGATGATTGATTTTTCGGGTCAAAATGCAATCCGTGTGGCCCTCAGCAGCCTTTTAGGGCGGTTGATCCCCGTTGCGGCGGTGGGGATTTGGGTCGCCAATATCCTCACCTCTCTTTTGGCCGCGCGCCTAAGCCGTGCCGATGAATACGAGGCGGATGCCTATGCCGCCTCATTATTGACGGCAAGCGGCATCGGGACAGAGCCGCAAAAATCGCTCTTTCGGAAACTCGAAGCCCTGTCTGGCGGAGGATTGCGCGGGGGGGCGGCGTGGCTGATGAGCCATCCAAGCACGGCTGATCGGATCAAAGCCATCGAAACCCTAGAAGATAAATGGCGCGGGCAAATCCGCTAATCTGCAAGGCGTTTCGCCAATTTTGGCAGGCGCGCGCGCTTTAGCATTTTGCGCAGATCAGATGGCGCCTCGCGCAAATCATTCATGCGCGCCAGAACGCCCGCGCAAATTTTGGCCACTAAGTCAGGCTCCTGCGCCCAGATATCGCACAGATAACTGTCAGGATGCAGGGCCACGATATCATGGCCCGCCAACTCAGCCCGCGGAAAATCGCGCAGGTTAAAGGTCAAAATGGCTTCGGCCTTTCCCGCGATGGCGGTGGCCAACACATGAATATCAGCACGATCAGGCAGATAAAGCCGCGCTTCCATCTCAGGGTCCGCTTCGATGACGGCAGCGGGGAAATTGGCCCGCAGCAGCGCAATTTCGCCGCGTGCAATCATCCCCCCCTCAGGCCCAAGATTACGCTCTGCCGCACGGGCCCATTCCTCGAGAATGCGATCTGACCACAGGGGCGTCATCTGCCCTGCCTGCGCAAGCCCGATCAAACAGTCGCGCAGAACCGTAGGATAAAGCACACAGGCATCAAGACAGAGCCTCATGGCATTAGGCGGAAGGCCAAAGCCTTCAGATAGCCTGTTGCAGTCAAACTTGGATGTTGCGGATGATCAGGCCCCGCGAAGCCCGTATAGATCAATCGCGCCTCACGCCCCGCGCGCCCGATGCCGCGCAAACACGCGGCGCGGAATTTTTCCAGATCCGCCGCGTGCGAACAGGAGCATAGGATCAGAACACCCCCCTCAGCCACCAAGGGGGCTGACAAACGTGCAACGCGTTCATAGGCGCGCAGGCCTTTTTCCAAAGCGGGCTTGGACGGCGCAAATGCAGGTGGATCGGCCACGACAAGATCAAACTGCGCAGCCTCGCCTGCCAAGGCCTCAAGAAGGTCAAAAGCATCCCCTTGGCGGGTGGAAAATCGCGCCTCGGCCCCCATGGCCTTGGCCCCTTGCGTTGCCAGATCAAGCGCCGCTTGCGAGGCATCAACCGACAGGGCCGATCGCGCACCCGCCGCCAGACTTGCCAAAGCAAACCCGCCGACATGCGAGAATACATCCAAAACCCTCGCATCCTTGGCCAATTGCGCAGCAAAGGCGTGGTTGGGGCGCTGGTCGTAAAAGAGACCCGTCTTTTGCCCCCCCATCACATCGGCCATATAAGTGGCCCCGTTCATGACCACGGGCAATGGCCCAGAAATCGGCGCGCCAGAAAGCTGCACCATCTCCTCGGGTAGGTTTTCCGCGGCGCGCGCACGGGACGTGCCGTTCTTGATCAGCGTTTCAGCGCCCGTCACATGGCGCAAAGCGGTCGCGATCTCCTCAATCCGATCTTCTAGCCAAATCGCATTGGGTTGGATCACCAAACAGTCGCCAAAGCGGTCAACGATCAAACCTGGCAACCCATCCCCCTCGGCATGGATCAGGCGGTAATAGGGGGCGGGATAGATCTTATGGCGCAGGTCATGGGCCGCTTGGATTTTTGCCTGCAGCCACGCAGAATCTATCACGACATCCGCGCGGCGCTCCAAAACCCGAAAAGCAATCTTCGCCTCAGGTGTCGCGATGCCAAGGGCCAGCGGATTGCGCTCGGCATCCTCTAAAATGGCAAGACTGCCTGCCGCAATCGCGCGGCTGCGGCGATCAAGCACCAGATCATCGGCCCAAGCCCAAGGGTGACCAAAGCGGATGGCACGCGCATCGGCCTTGGGACGCAGACGCAAAACGGGAAGGGGCGAAGGATTATGTGTCATGCCCCGCCTTTAGCTCAGAATACCGCGCCCTGAAAGAGGGCGCGAGATTAGAATATGACGCCCGATGGGGCCACAGGCAGTCGGAATTCGGAAATCATCCAATCATGCATCCGCGCCTCGATGCGCACACGCTGGGTCAGACCCATGGCTTCGGCTTCTACGGCGCGCCGCCCGCCATAAGCGGCAAAGGTCAAGTCACGCGATGCGGGGCCATAGACCAAGGCACCCGTTGTCGCGTCATAGAGCGAAAAGGTGAATTCGATCTCATGCTCACCGCCAAAGGTGCTGCGCACCAAGGGTGTCTGGGCGTGAAAGAACGACACGTTGAGTTGCAAAACCACTTCACGGCTGCCCTCAAAGGCAGGCAGAAGCCCGCGCATAGGCCGCTCTAGAATGTCACGCACTTGGGCATAGCGATCCCCATAGGGCTCATCCTGCCACAAAAGTTCGACATTGGGTTTCATGGTATTTGCTTCAGAGGTACTAAGGCTGCGCGGCACATTCACGCGCACATCTGTGATCCTCCAGCCCCGCTCACGCATCAACGCCGCAAGGGTGGGTTGGGTTTGTGCCGATGGGTTTGAAACATTTCCGGCAACATCGAAAAAGGTGGATGTGTCAAAGGCGTTGGTCGCTTCGCGGGTTACTGTCCCGTTCGAGACACAGGCCGAAGCCGAGAGCGCCACGGCAACAAGGCCTAATGCGGTTTTCAATCGTGACATATCTTCCCCCATTCTGGGTTTCTTCTCTATCGCAGTGGCCAAGATAGGCGCAGATGCGACTCAAGAATTGTGCTCGTTTTCAGCACCAATGACCCATAAATGAGGCGGAAATAAGAAAGCCTCGGCACATTGCCGAGGCTATTCTTGATCTCAAACCCCTGCGCGCAGAGGCCGCGCGAGGCGAGGGCCGTAAAATTAGGCCAAATGCGCCGCTTGTTTGCCGCCCAATTTTGCAACAGCGCGGAAGGGGGCGCCAAGTGCGTTAAAGAGTGCGCCAAAGATTTCTTTCATCGCTTCAGCGCGCAAACGGCGGGCTTCAAGCTCTACACGGCGAACATCAGCGAAAGAATAAACAGAAGCAGTTGTCATTTCATTTCTCCTATATGGCTGTCACATCAGCCTTTCTGCTATGCAGCATATGGGACAGCATGGGTGACTTACCACTGCCGATTTGATCATCCCGCCATGCGCCAGGCGCATAGCTCATTAAAAAGCCTATGCGCCTGGCGGCAAAGGTGCGGCTTCCATCGGAAGCGGTGTGGGCATCTCAGGCAGGTCAACCACAGGCGGTGCTGCTACAGGCGGCGGCGCAAGCCCTCCAGTCGCGCGCATCGTAATTTCTTTGCCAAGGCGCACGGCGCGCATGCCTGACTTTTGTCCCAACCGACCGCGCAACACGGCCCGCCCTGTCACATCCTCAAGCCGTATTTCGGTCAATGTTGCATCTGTAAACGGCAGCACAGTGCCGACAGACAGCCCCTCAACCTCAACAAAAGGCAGTTTGCGGCGCATCAAAATGGCCTCAAGCGAAACGCTAGCCTCGCCAATTGCAGCGCCCCATGCCGCGCGCCATTTCTGCCGCTCTGCCTCGGTGAATTTGCGCATCTTTTTAGGCGCTTGGGCCACGGCATCGGCGCGCCCAATGACAGGCAGGATCAACGCGATCTGCCCCGATTTCACCCCGCCGCCCAACTCAAGGCTTAATTTCCACATGTGATAATCCCGCTCCTCCAAAATCAAAGGCAAGCGATGACGTTCTTCTACAGGTTCCCCCAAAGACAGACGCAACGGCCAATCGCGGGCTTGAAAATCGCCGAATTCCCGCGCGCAGCCGGCCAAAAGTAGGTCGATAAAATCGCGCACCAACACGATATCAACCCGCGTCACGGGGCGGGCGGGGCCTGTTTGTGCCTCAACCCGACCCGTTGTCTGAACCTCGACCATGGCATCGACAATGCCCGAGGACAGCGCCACCGCGCCGTAAATCATAGCTTCTCCTGCACCAGTTTGATCGGGCACTTGCCCCTCGAGAAGGGCGACAAACCCGTCTGTGGGCATGACCATGCCCAAATCCCCCAGATCGCGACCCCAATGAAAGGTCGAGTCTAATGCATTCGGGGAAAGTGTGCCGTAACTGTCACCTGCTGCAATCAAGGCCCGCTGCACCCCACGGATCACCCGCGCCTCTTGCCGCGGATCTGGCGGGGTCGTGGCACTGGCCTGCCGCGGCAGATCACGGCCCAGCATTTTGGACAGGATCCGCGTGTGATCGGATCGATTTTTTGAAATGCCTTCTGTCATCCTGCGCGCTTTCTGCCCCCAAACTCATCGGCCTTTCGGGGATCATAGCCGCGCAAAGGTTGAGCAAAGTTTAAGCCGCGCGCGCCTCCGCTTTGGGAAGGCGCACCAAAAACACGGCTCCGCCTTCTGACGGCACATAGTGCAGCCCCCCGCCAAGGCGCTGCATGATCTCGCGGCTGATGGCCAGACCCAACCCCGCGCCTTGTGCGGGGCGCGTGCCATCAAGGCGCACGAATTTCTCGAAAATCAAACTTCTCTGGCGCTCAGGAATGCCTGCACCATTATCGGCAAATTCCACCTCAAGATGTCGCGCTGTCTCGCGCAGGGTGATGGTGAGGCGCGGGGCCTCTGCCTCGCAATATTTCTGGGCGTTCGAAATCAAATTGATAAAGACCTGCGCCAAACGATCTGCGTCCGTGTTCAGACGAAAGCCCGCCTCCTCCGTCCCATTGTAAATGATCTCAAGGCGATGGCTTTCCTCAAGGGCGGCGGTGGCATTAATCGCCCGCTCTAACACCCGCGCGAGATGCACCTCACTGGGGTTCAGAGAGACATGGCCATTCTCGAGAACGGATAAATCCAGCAAATCATCCAGAAGCCGTGTCAGACGGCGGCTTTCATCATGGATGATCTTCGAGAACCGCGCCCGCGCCGCGTCATCCAAACCGTCAGATTGCATCAGGATTTCAGAAAACGCGCGAATAGAGGTCATAGGCGTGCGCAATTCATGGCTGATCTGCGATAGAAACGCATCTTTTTGCACAGAGAGTTCCGTCAGCTTTTGGTTCACCTCACGCAAGCGCGCCGCGGTGCGGGCCAATTCCGCCGATTGCGCCTCAAGTTTCGATGAATATTCCATGATCTGCGCGGTCTCATCGGCCACAGCCAGAAGGTCTTGCACCGACACGCCTGCGCCGCCCGTAATTTGCCCGACCATCGCATGGGCTGTTGCAGCACCGACAGACCCCGCCAGTTCCCGTTCAAGGCGCTCTAGAAAATCGGGGGTTGGATCGGGCAATTCACTGTCCCGCCCCTGCGCGCGGGCCGCCTGCCCAAACAGACGCGCCGCGCGCCCCGCCCCTAAAATACGCCGCGCCATGATCAAAAGATCATCAGCCGTGCCCTGCGCCGCCTGCCACCCCGATGGGGCATGGGTGTAGTCAAACACTTTGACAAATTGCGCGCCCTGCAAGCGCTCTAGCGGGGACGGGAAGCTTGCCAAAGATACCACGATAAACACAACCGTGTTCAGCCCCAAAGACAGCACCATCGCCGTCAAGAGCGGGTCTGTTCCAGCCATGCCAAGGAAATTATTGGGGCGCAGCCATTGCACTCCCATTGGCCCCAAGGTCAGCACATCATGCAGCAATTCACCCGCAAAGGCATTTGGCAGCAATAGAAGCCACGCCCATACGGCAAAGCCCGTCAAAATGCCCGCCCCTGCCCCAAGCCGCGTGGCCCCGCGCCAGAATATGCCCCCTGCAAGCGCAGGCAAAACCTGCGCCACGCCCAAAAAGGCAATCAACCCCATTGCGGCCAAAGCCTCGGTTCCGCCAGAAAGGCGGTAATAGGCAAGGCCCAGCGCCATGATCCCGAGGATCGAAAACCGCCGCGCCATCAGCGCCACGCGGCGCATATCGCCAGACATCGGATCATCGTGGCGCGTGGCGCGCAGCCAGACAGGCATAATAATATGGTTCGACAACATCGTAGCCAAGGCCAAGGCCGCCACAATGACCATTGAGGTGGCAGCAGAAAACCCGCCCAAAAACGCAAGCAGGGCTAGGAATTCGCGCCCTTGCGACAAAGGCAGGGTCAGAACGAACAAATCAGGGTTCGCGCCTTGCGGCATTTCTTGCAGGCCAGCCACAGCAATTGGCACCACGAAAATCGAAATCAGCAGCATATAAAGCGGGAAGGCCCAAGCCGCCGTTGCCAGATGCCGCTCGTCAGAGTTTTCTACGACCAAGACCTGAAACATCCGCGGCAGGCACAAAATCGCGGCCCCCGATAACAGTGTTAAACCGACCCAACGCGCGCCATTGGACGAGATCGAGGCAAGCGGGCTTGCATCTATCCGCGCCAACATATCCATCGGGCCAGAAGCCACGCCCCAGACCACGAAGACGCCCACAGCGATCAGGGCGAATAACTTGACGATGGCCTCTAGGGCAATAGCGGAAACCAGACCCGGGTGACGCTCGTTCACATCCAAAGAGCGCGTCCCAAACACGATGGTAAAGAGCGCAAGCCCCCCCGCAACCCATATGGCCATCAGGCCTGTATCCATCTCGCGCCCTGAATTTGGCGTGATAAAGGCAGAGAAAGACAGCGTCACTGATTGCATCTGCAAGGCGATATAGGGCGTGGCCCCGATCACCATGAGGATGGTCACGATCGCAGCCAATCCCCCCGATTTCCCATATCGAGACGAGATCATATCCGCGATAGATGTGATCCTTTGCGTGCGCCCAATGCGCACCAATTTTCGCAAGATCCAGAACCATCCGATGAAGACCAAGGTCGGGCCAAGATAGATCGTGATAAACTCAAGTCCTGATCGCGCGGCAGACCCGACCGCGCCGTAAAATGTCCATGCGGTGGTGTAGATCGACAATGACAGCGTATAGGTCACAGGGGATTGCAGCCAACGTGCCTTGCCCTCGGCTGCGCGTTTCTCCGCCCAAAAAGCCGCGCCAAAAAGCCCCACCACATACAGAACCGCAACCGCGACCAACCCGTCAAAGGACAGCATCACCCCTCCCCCGATGCTGGATCGGCCGCAGGGTCTGGGAGGTCTGCGGAGGCATCTTCGCGCTCAATCTGGCGCAGCGCGCGCGACAGAATATAGGTGATTACAATCAAGATTGTCCAAACCGCGAAAAAATAGACAAGCCAGAATGATATCCCCCCTGCCAGTTGCTCGCGCGGGGTGAGGATGAAGGCGGGGCCAAAGAACAACAATCCCCCAAAGACAGGCATCAAAGCAGCCGCATCACGCAGGCGATTCTTGCGATAGCTTTCGCGTTCAAGAAACAAATGCCTGCGCGCAGGTGGCGCCGCGCGAGACGTGTCGCGTGGGGGGCTCATTTAGGCCGATCCTTTTTGCACGGCTGATTTTGCCCCGCGTTCGTCCAAAATTTGGGTCAAAAGTTGCAACATTTCGGAATTGGAAAAGGGTTTGGTCAAATAGGCATCCGCCCCCAACCCAAGCGCCGTCTCGCGATCCTTGGCTTGACCCTTTGCGGTCAGCATGACCACAGGCAATGCCTCCGTGCTTGGATCAGCGCGCAGGTCACGCAGAATATCCAAGCCCGATCTGCCAGGCAGCATGACATCTAATACGATCAGATCAGGGCCATAGCGTTTGACCTCCTCCACGGCGGTGGCCCCATTGCCGTGGCTGCGCACCTCCATTCCAGCACGCGAGAGGATGAACGTGATGGCCTCAAGAATATTGGCCTCATCCTCAACCAGCAAAATGCGGTTCGTCATGATGTCCCTCCCCACAGCAGATATGGGCTTGGCGTTTGCGCCTTCTGTCCCACGCTGCTTTTCCTATGGAATCCCCGCGACACCGCTTTTGTCAATCTTTCTGCATCAAGACCCTAGGCCAGAACAGAAGGCACGCGGCGCGCGGCACAGGCGTCACGCGGGCAAACATGACAACCAGACCCAATGGGAAGCGCGGTTTGCGGCAGGGCATTCTCAGCGTTCTGCAAAGGACGTAGAAGCATCGTTGCATTCAAAATTGGCGCGGCTGCAAACCCCGCACCGCCGCGTGGTTGCGCCACTGCCCATGCATGATAGGCCAAACCGTTGGGCAATTCCAAAACCCCATCCGTTGGCATCATTGGGCGCGACAGCACGGTATATAGCGGCCATAAGGGGCAGCCCGCCCCAAAGCGCGGGATAGAAAACCCCGTAATACGTTTGCGGAACATCAGCGCGCCCGAAGCATCGCAAATCGCAAGTCCGAATTCAGGCATATCAGGGTCAGGCGGCAGCGTGGCCAAGCGGCGCAAGATCAAGGCCACATCCCCCTGCCCTAGATGCAGCAATTGAGACGGGCTATAGCCCACGGATTTGGCGGCAGATTGAAACTGCGCCAAGGGCAATCGCGCAGCATCTTGCGCATAGGCCTGCAACATAGCACGCGCCAAATCCCGCGCTGTGCGATCCTCCATCCCAGCGGCGCGCGCAATCACCGCGTCTATCGCGTCCACCCCATGCGTCTCAATCGCCGCAAAATGATGCCCTGCCGCGTCAAACATGGCCTCAACCGTTTCTTGCGCTGTTGAACTTGCGCCCTCATTTGTGTCGCCTTGTTGCTCAAAATGGCTGAGCATTTGCGTGGCCCGCAACGAGAGGCGTTCTGCTTCCTCGTTGAGGTTGCGATGAAAGCGGGCACGCCATTGCGTTTCGAGATCAGGCTCGCGCACCAAAATATCAGCGGTCGAACGGATTGCCGCAACGCTTGAGAGGATCTCATGCATGGCTTCAGCCAAAACAGGATCATTGGCCAAACGATCCTGCAAACTATCAATCATCGCCTCAAGCGCGGTGATCCTTTTCTGCTGCAAGGTCAAAACCCCCGACCATCCTGGAAAGCGGCCAGACAATTCATCAATGCGATCCAATTCTGGCTCAGCCAAAAGGTTCGGGCGCAAATCTGTCGCGGCCTTGTGCAGCGCGTCAAAAACCGTTGCGTCCGCGCCTGATGACAGGGCGGTCGGCTCGACCGATAGGGCGCGGGCAATATCGACCAATAATTTACCGCCAATTCGGCGGCGGCCATGCTCAATCAGATTGAGATAACTGGGCGAAATCTCGACCGCTTTCGCCAAATCAGCCTGCCGCATCCCCAAAGCACTGCGGCGTTGACGGATACGACTGCCTGTTAGCGCGCTGCTTGAAGGCAGGGCGGCGGTTTTCGTTGTAGGGGGCAGGTCAGCATGGCTCATACTCCCTGCTTATCGCAAGTTGGGCGGCCTTGTAAAAGAATTTACTAACCGCCTCTCGCCTGCCCTACTGGTTGCAGATCATGCGCCCTTCCTCGGTGAGGATTGGCAGCAAAGTGGTTTCGACCACGCCATTATAGAGATACCAGTAACAGTTATCTTCCATCAGGCGCACGCGGCCAATATCTTGCCCATCCGCTGCCAACTCGACCAAAGCCTCTGGCAATTCAACCAAATAGCCCTCGTCATCCACAGGCGGGCTTGTGACGCAACCCGTCAAAAACGCGGCCATCGCCACGGCCCCTGCTGCAAATCGCAGATTTGATCCAGTGAAGTTCAGTATCATCACGACAGAGGCCCCCTATGGCGCATTTGGTTTTTATATGGGCAAGCACACAGCCGCACCCCGCTGTTCATCAAATCAGATCAATGCAGTTTTTTCAACACATCTGCCAATGTTCCGATCAATTGATCAATATGCGATTTCTCAATGATCAACGGCGGGGACATGGCGATA
Source organism: Rhodobacterales bacterium HKCCA1288 (assembly GCA_015693905.1). NCBI lineage: Bacteria > Pseudomonadati > Pseudomonadota > Alphaproteobacteria > Rhodobacterales > Rhodobacterales bacterium HKCCA1288. Next base: position 958,990 of record CP065161.1, read on the forward strand.
ATATCGCCCGTGGTGCGGATCAAGATGCCTTTTTCATAGGCGTCAAGGAAGGCTGCAAAGGCGCGCTTGGCTGGCTCGCCTGCAATCGGCTCCAGCTCGATCGCACCAATCAAACCCATATTGCGGATGTCTTTGACATGCGGCAGGCCTTTCAGGCTATGCAGCGCCTCTTGCCAATACGGGGCAAGTTGGGCTGCACGCTCGAAAAGGCCCTCTTCCGTATAGGTTTCGAGCGTAGCAATCCCTGCCGCAGAGGCAATCGGGCTGCCTGAATAGGTATAGCCGTGGAAGAGCTCAATCATATGTTCTGGGCCTTGCATAAAGGCATCGTGAATTTCCTTTGTGGCCAGAACCGCCCCCATGGGGATCACACCATTGGTCAAGCCTTTGGCACAGGTGATCAGATCAGGCATGACCCCGAAATGTTCCGCAGCAAAGGACGAGCCCAGACGACCAAACCCTGTGATCACCTCGTCAAAAATCAGCAAAATGCCATGTTTCCGGGTGATCTCGCGCAGGCGCTCAAGATATCCTTTGGGCGGCAGAAGCACACCCGTTGAGCCCGCCATAGGCTCGACAATCACGGCGGCAATGGTTTCAGGCCCGTGCAGCGCCACGATCCGCTCGAGATCATCGGCAAGATGCGCGCCATGCTCAGGCTGACCTTTGCTATAAGCGTTTTCAGCCAGATGCGTATGTGGCAGGTGATCGACACCTGTCAGCAAACTGCCGAAGAATTTGCGGTTATTGACGATGCCGCCCACAGAAATCCCGCCGAAATTTACACCATGATAGCCGCGCTCGCGTCCAATCAGGCGGGTGCGGCTGCCTTGGCCGATGGCCCGCTGATAGGCCAGCGCAATTTTCAAAGCTGTTTCAACGGACTCAGAGCCCGAATTCGTAAAGAACACATGCTCAAAAGGCGCAGGCGCCATATCCCGCAGGCGAGAGGCCAATTCAAACGCCACAGGATGCCCCATCTGGAACGCAGGCGCATAATCCAATTCGCCTGCCTGTTTGCGGATGGCTTCGACAATTTTGGGTCGATTATGACCTGCATTGCAGCACCACAATCCCGCCGTCCCATCCAAAACATCGCGCCCATCCGCTGTTTTGTAGAACATCCCATCGGCTGAGACGAGCATCCGAGGCGCTTTCTTGAACTGCCGATTGGCGGTAAACGGCATCCAAAATGCCGAAAGATCATTGGGTGTGTTCGACCGATCCAAAGCCATGATGCATCTCTCCCGTGGCAAAAGCGCCCTAGTTCCGTTTCCAAGAATATGAACGCCTTTATTGGCTGTGGCGCAAGAGGGAACGGGGCAAATCTATGCGCATATCCTCAATCATTGCATGCGCAATCGTTCTGGCCTATCACAGAAGATGCAAATACAGATAAGGAAAGAAATGCGCATTCGTTGCAAAAGAAGCATAATTTTTTGACCATCTGGTGCTTTCCACTCTGGCCGAGGTGGCATATAGAACTTCTGATTTTGCGGCAATTTAGGGCGCAAACATAAGCGAAGGGCTCAGCCAAAGGCGGGCGAATAATCTGCGAGGGATCCATGAGCAAGAATACGCATGACGGTGACGTTGGCTTTATCAAAGCCTTGGCGGAGTTGCTGCGCGAAAACGATCTGACCGAATTGGAAGTTATCCGCGAGTATGGCGAAGATGACAGCCTGAATGTGCGCGTGGCGCGGCAAATCCATGCGGCCCCCGTTGCAATGGCCCCTGCCCCAGTTGCAGCAGCCCCATCTGCAGCGGCCCCCGTTGCCGCCGCCGCACCCGCAGCGGCCCCTGCCGCCGCCGAAGACCCAACCCAAAGCCCAAATGCGCTGACCTCTCCAATGGTGGGCACCGCATATCTCGCACCAGAACCTGGCGCGGCGGCCTTTGTCTCGGTGGGCGATAAAGTCGCCGAAGGTCAGCCTGTCTTGATCATCGAAGCAATGAAAACCATGAACCAAATCCCAAGCCCGCGCGCAGGCACGGTGAAACGGATTTTGGTGGAAGATGGCTCACCCGTGGAATTCGGCGCGCCATTGATGATCATCGAATAAGATGGCTGCCCGCATGTTCAAAAAAATTCTCATCGCCAATCGCGGGGAAATCGCGCTGCGCGTGATCCGTGCCGCGCGCGAAATGGGTATTGAGACAGTCGCTGTGCATTCCACCGCCGATGCTGATGCGATGCATGTGCGCATGGCCGATGAAAGTGTGTGTATCGGCCCCCCCGCCAGCACCAACAGCTATCTGTCGATCCCCTCTATCATCTCGGCATGCGAGATCACGGGGGCCGAAGCGATTCACCCTGGCTATGGGTTTCTCTCCGAGAACGCGAATTTCGTGCAAATCGTAGAGGATCACGGGATCAAATTCATTGGCCCCTCTGCCGAGCATATCCGCATCATGGGCGATAAAATCACCGCGAAAGAAACGGCAAAGGCGCTTGGTATTCCTTGCGTCCCCGGCTCTGAGGGGGGCGTTCCCGATCTGGACGCGGCCAAGAAAGTCGCCGCCGATATGGGCTACCCCGTCATTATCAAAGCCACTGCAGGGGGCGGCGGTCGCGGCATGAAAGTGGCGCAAAGCGCCAAGGACTTGGAAAACGCATTCCGCACGGCGCGCAGCGAGGCGAAATCTGCCTTTGGCAATGACGCAGTTTATATTGAGAAATACCTCACCACGCCGCGCCATATTGAGGTGCAGGTATTTGGCGATGGTAAGGGCAATGCGGTTCATTTGGGCGAGCGGGATTGTTCGCTGCAGCGCCGTCACCAAAAGGTCTTCGAAGAGGCCCCAGGCCCCTGCATAAGCGAAAAGGAACGCGCCGAGATCGGGGCGATCTGTGCCAATGCGATTGCCAAAATGGGATATGAGGGTGCTGGCACAATTGAATTTCTCTACGAGAAAGGCGCGTTTTATTTCATTGAAATGAACACCCGCTTGCAGGTGGAGCATCCCGTGACCGAAGGGATTTTCGGGGTGGATTTGGTGCGCGAGCAAATTCGCGTGGCAGCGGGCCTGCCGCTCAGCTTTGCGCAGGAAGATTTGCAGATCAACGGCCATGCCATTGAGGTGCGGATCAACGCGGAAAAAGTGCCACAATTCTCCCCCTGCCCCGGCAAGATCACGCAATATCACGCCCCAGGTGGCTTGGGTGTAAGGATGGATAGCGCGCTTTATGATGGCTACCGCATCCCGCCTTATTATGACAGCTTGATTGCCAAGCTGATCGTTCATGGCCGTGACCGACCCGAGGCGCTTGCCCGCCTAAAGCGCGCCTTGTCGGAATTGATTGTGGATGGTGTCGACACCACGGTGCCCTTGTTCCACGATTTGCTCGACCAAGAGGCGGTGCAAACAGGCCAATATAACATCCACTGGCTGGAACATTGGCTGGAAGAAACCTTCGGCAAGGCCTAATTCTAGCACGAAATCAAAGATCACAGGCCAAAATGCGTGCAGCATTTTGGCCTTTATCATGCTAAATTTCATTCATGCCCGACACCCAAGCCGCCCTTGAAATTACCCCGCAACTTCTGTTGCAAGCCTATGCAGCGGGCATATTTCCAATGTCCGAGGGCCGCGATGACCCAAACCTATTTTGGGTTGAGCCAAAACGGCGCGGGATCATTCCTCTAGATGGCTTTCACATATCCCGCAGCCTTGCGCGCAAGATCCGCCAAAACCCGTTTGAGATTAGGATCAATAGTGATTTTGCAGGTGTTGTGGCGGCCTGTGCGGATCGGGATGAAACATGGATCAACGCAGAAATAACCGCTTTATACAGCGCGCTGCATGAGGAAGGCTTCGCCCATTCCCTTGAGCTGTGGCAAGGGCGTGATCTGGTGGGTGGTGTCTATGGGGTGGCGCTTGGGGCTGCGTTTTTTGGGGAAAGTATGTTTTCGCGGGTGCGTGATGCCTCGAAAATTGCGCTCGCCTATTTGGTCGCGCGCCTCAATGCAGGCGGGTTCACGCTCTTTGATGTGCAATTTACCACGCCCCATTTGATCCGTTTAGGTGCTATCGAGATCTCGCGCATCGACTATCGCAAGCGGCTTGATGCGGCGCTTGAGAAACAGGCAGATTTCATGGCGGGCGGGGCCCTATTCACCCCTCAGGATGTGCTACAGCGCAACACCCATACATCATAGCGCGGGTGATCAAAGGCGATCAGCGCGGGGCTAGAGGCCACCATCCATCCATCAAACAAGGCCCGCCCATCGGTGTCGGTGATGCGCATATGGGCGAAAGCATCTGAATTGGCGTCACCCTCAGGATAACGGCATTCAACCATTTCAACCGTGATACGGCCAAGCCGCGCCGCGGCCCCAGTCGCCAATTCCAAATCACGCGACTGCGCCAAGGTTTTGTCCAAGGCGCGCAACAGCGCCCCTGACCCCGTTTCTGTTGCGATTTCTGTGATAGACGTCACGCCGCCCAAATCAGGTTCAGCGGGGCTTGTTTCCAAGAGGACGCCCGATTGCCCCGCATCGCCATTATCGGTCAGGGTCACATCCCCGTTTTCCTCTTGCGGCACGATCACAGGCGCCACCTCCCCCATAGCGGGGGCAGGCGCGATAACTGTGCCGCTGCCAAGAGGAAGGCTGCCTTCACCAAAGGTTTGCGGGCGGCTTGTCTCTGCACCAGTATCAAGCGGCAAAGGATCAATCGGGATCACAACAATGCCATCGGCGGACACTTGCCCATTCAAACCCAAGGATTGATCTTGCGCGCTCACAGGGCCTACGCAAATGGCTGATATCAACGCCAATCCCGCCAGACGCGCCCGCATGTTACTGCCCAGATCCCGAGAAGGCGCGCATCAGCAAGGTCACAAGGCTGACCGAACTTTGTGTGTTTAACACCTCATCCCCAGCGGCCAAGTTAAACGGCGAACCACCCGGTTGGATGTCAACAAATGACCCACCCAAAAGCCCCTCTGAGGCGATGCTAACAATGCTGTCATCAGGCAAAAGAATATCGTCACGGATATTCAAGGTCGCTTCTGCGCGGAAGGTGGCAGGGTCAAGATTGAGGCTACTGACAGTGCCAACCCGAACGCCCGCAAGGCGCACATCTGTGCCAATCCCGATCCCTTCTGCAGAGCGGAACAGCGCCGATACCTCGTAGCTTGACCCCGTGCTGCGCCCGATCCCGCCGATTTCAGCGGCATAGAGCAGAAACCCCGCAGCTACGGCCAAGACCGCACCGCCGACCAAAATTTCGCTCAATCTATTTTCGGCCATCACGGAACCCCTCTCATGCTGCCAAAAAAGCGCACAGGCTTATTCGGGGCTCCATGCCTCGTAATCCTTGCGCGCGACTGGTGCGGCCTGACGCAACGAACCCGCAGGCGCATAGGCCGCTTCTGATCCCGTCAGGTTCATTTCGTGCTCTTTTTCCCACGCTTTACGCGCAAGCGGCGCATCGGCAGGGGATTTATCCCATGTGTGATGCAACCAGCCATGCCAATCAGGGCTGATGCGGCTGGCTTCGGCCTCGCCATTGAAAATCACCCAACGGCGTTTGCCATCGCGGGATTGGTAGAACACATTGCCCTGCGCATCCTCACCCACCTTCTGGCCCTTCCGCCAAGTGTAGAGTTGCGTTCCAACCGTCTGACCATTCCACCAAGTCACAAGGCGCAGCAGGAATGAGAGCATGACAATCTCCAAACTAAATCGCGTGTCGTTTTGTCTTCTAATGCCGCAACACGCCGCTAAGGTCTAGGGGCAATGCCAATAACAACTGCGACAGATGTTGTTTTGCACACGCCAGCGCCCTAAACATAACCCTCAGGGAAACACGCGAGGAGAAAAACGCCATGTCCGACCCCAAAAGCCTAAAATTTGACACGCTGCAGATCCATGCAGGTGCGCATCCAGACCCTGCAACCGGCGCACGCCAAACGCCGATCTATCAAACCACGGCCTATGTGTTCAAAGATGCTGATCACGCGGCGCGTCTGTTTAACTTGCAAGAGGTCGGCTTTATTTACTCGCGCCTGACCAACCCCACAGTCGCTGTGCTACAAGAGCGGATCGCGACCCTAGAGGGAGGTGTTGGTGCGGTTTGTTGCTCGTCTGGTCATGCGGCGCAGATCATGGCCCTGTTTCCGCTCATGGGCCCAGGCTGCAACATCGTGGCCTCTACGCGCCTTTATGGCGGCACAGTCACCCAATTCAGCCAGACCATCAAACGCTTTGGGTGGTCTGCAAAATTTGTTGATTTCGATGATCTTGACGCGGTGAAAGCGGCGATTGACGATAACACGCGCGCCGTGTTCTGCGAGGCCATCGCAAACCCGGGTGGCTATATCACCGATCTGCGCAGCATTGCGAATATCGCAGATGGCGCAGGCATCCCCTTGATCGTGGATAACACCTCTGCAACCCCCTATCTCTGCCGCCCAATTGAACATGGCGCGACATTGGTTGTGCATTCCACCACAAAATATCTCACAGGCAATGGCACTGTCACAGGCGGCTGTGTGGTTGATAGCGGCAAATTTGACTGGTCAGCCAGTGATAAATTTCCTTCGCTCTCGGCACCGGAACCTGCCTATCATGGCCTAAAATTCCACGAGGCGTTGGGGCCGATGGCCTTTACCTTCCACTCAATCGCGATTGGCTTGCGCGATTTGGGGATGACCATGAACCCGCAAGCGGCGCATTACACGCTGATGGGGATTGAGACCTTGTCGCTGCGGATGCAGCGCCATGTTGAGAATGCCGCGAAAATCGCTGCATGGCTTGAAAAGGATCCCCGCGTTGATTTCGTGACCTATGCGGGTCTGCCATCCTCGCCATATCATGGGCGGGTCAAGGATATCTGCCCCAAAGGTGCGGGCGCATTATTCACCTTTGCCGTGAAAGGCGGATATGAGGCCTGTGTGAAACTGGTAGATAGTCTTGAGCTGTTCAGCCATGTCGCCAATTTGGGCGATACGCGTTCGCTGATCATTCATTCAGCATCAACCACCCACCGCCAGCTGACCCCAGAACAGCAACAAGCAGCGGGGGCAGCACCTAATGTGGTGCGTGTCTCCATTGGGATTGAAGATGCAGATGATCTGATTGCCGATCTTGATCAGGCCTTGGCCAAAGCAACCGCGTAAACCTTGCGCCACTGAAAAAGAAAAACCCCCGTCCAAACAGATTTGGATGGGGGTTTTTGATAGGTTCGGGCAGAGGCCAGTGTCGGCTGCTAAACTGGGGACTGGCCTCTGCCCCGGGCTACGATGGGGTTACGGAGTAGCCCGCACCCAACCTGCAAGATTGGCCAGCTGCAGGAGGGGTGTTCGAATATCTGCGGAAAAGTCCCAAATTGATACACCCGACTAAGGTGCTTGCATCAAGAATTCAGGTCTGAGATTTCCCCGTGAATCGCATGTGACACATCGGGCGCTCGTTTTCAATCATTTTGATTATTTTTTATGAATTTCAATGCAGAGAAGGCGTTGCATTTGGGAAACATATATGAATTATAGTTACATATAGATATGAGATATGAGCGGCTTAGCGGCGAGATTGGTATAACCGCGCGGTCAGTTATTACGGAGTTTAAGCGTGGATCAAAGCTCGCTCAATGTGTTGTCGCGCATGCGCCAGCTTTTGGCGTCGCTTGAGCGGGACTTGGGTCTCGTCTCGCTGCCCAAAGTAGAACTTGATCTTCTATACGCGACCGACCTTTTAGCTGAAAATCCGGACGAGATTTTAACATCTGCAGAAATCCACAATCATCCGTTGATGCGAGACGTCCCCACAGCCACATTCAATCGTGCGCTGAAATCTCTTATGAAAAAGGGGTTTATACAGTTGAATTCTGACAGTCGCGCCAAACATTATCGCAAGACAGAGCATTGGCCCCGTCTTTTGCAGCGTGACGATTGACAACAGTCAAATATAAGCACTTGCAATCTTTAGGCATGAGTAATAGGTCTTGATTCACAACAAGACCTTAAGATTGATTATCGTAGTTCGGAGCGGGCTCTCACCTCCAAAGGAGTCAACCGCGTGGTTAAATGGTTTAAATGTCTTGCGGGACCTGCGTTCCTGCGCGCTGTTTCACATCTGAAAACCGCTTTTTTCGTGTCCTCAGCCCTGTTGGGTGCCGCGCTGATCAATCATGGCTTGATGAGCCAAACCAATGCGACCCTCCATTATGCCACGGGGTCCGTTTTGATCTTCTTTGGCTTTGCAACCATCGCCAAAGTTCTGACCGCTTGGCTTTATTCACATTCTGGGCTTCTCTACGGCCTGCCAGGTATCGCGCTGACTGTATATATCTACGACACCGAAAATGATGCCCATCTTTTCTTACTGGGCATGATCGGGCTCACGGTGCCCGTTCTCGCGTTCAAACTGCTGGCCTTCTTGGGGCACTATATCACAGTGGCACAGCGCCAGTCATGGCGGGTGTTACCACCCGTTACTATCGCAAGTAGTGCAATTTTGATGATCTGTGCATGGGTGATAGCGCCCAACGCAGAATTTGGGCTTTCAGCACTTTTTGAATTGGCGGCTGTCGCACTGTTTGATGCATGCCTGCTGATGAGTGTGCTGTTGATCGCCCTGGCCCTGACACGCGCCTACGAGCAATGGCGCTGATCTCGTTCAAATTTTTATAAATATAGCGCTTATCTGGTTTATGCCCCCTGCAACTATCGTATAGAGTTGGGCGCAAGGAGGGAAAAATACCTCCCCTTTGGCCCACTTAACGAGAAGCGCATCGGTATTTTGAGCACGGAGTTCACGCTACACCTGTCGCCCGAGGCCATTAGCCTTGCTTCACGCCGCTCTGATGATGCGTGGGAGGTAGTCGTTCGCACCGCGCCAGATGCAGAGGATCTCAGCGCCGCTTTCGCGCAGATGAAATCTCTGATTGAGGCCAAAGACAACGCCCAAGTTTTGGTGATTGTCCCGCGCGAGCAAGTTCTGTTTACAAGCTGCGAAGCCCCTGATGAGGCCACCCCCGCCGCTGAGCGGCGCGCAGTCGAGGCTAAACTGGATGGCCTCACCCCCTATGAATTGTCGGAATTGCAATATGATTGGCTGCGCACGGATTCCGTGATCCAAATCGCCGCCATTGCAGCGGAAACCATCCAAGCCGCGCAAGAGTTTATAAAATCCTACGGGATCACGGCTGTGGCATTGACCGTGGAAACACTGCCAGATGATTATGATGGAACGCCCATCTTTCGTTTGGCAAAGCGCCCCAAACCGACACCGCATGTGCAAAACCTTGCGACCATTCCTGCCCCCAAGCGCAAAATTCGCCTGGAGGACATCGCGCTCTTCGTGCCGCGTTTTCGCAAAGGAATGGCCCTTGGTCTTGGCGGGGGGCTTGCCGTGATTGTTGCGGCATTTCTCCTGATGCCTTCTGTCCCAGAGCAGGATGTGACGCCTGAAGCCCCCGCTGTTGTCGCAGCAACGCCCACAGTTACCGAACCAGCCCCAAGCGCGCCTGCGGCAAGCGGCCTGCCTGCGCCCGATGTGGCACTTATGGCGACAGCGCCTACCCTGACTGCGCCAAGGCCACGGCGTGACGGCACCATCCTTGCCGCGATTGACCCGATCTTGACCCAACAAGATGCACTGGCCCTACGCCCCCCCTTGGGCGGTATCGGCGATGATGCCCCGCCGCCAATCCTCTCGCCGATCCCCTTTGGCGCGGGCAGCGTTTTGAACAGCGCGGGTCTTGTCGATCCAACCCCTGAGGGGGCGTTGAACCCCGATGGTGTATTGGTCTTTGATGCGGCGCCCCCCGTTGCGGCAATCCCGCGCCCCGATGCCATCCTAGAGGCGGCCCGTGCAGCACGGCTTGAACAAATCGAAACATTGGCAGCCACACTGCCGCGCCTCAGACCTGAGAATTTCGCAGAAATCCTTGAGCGCCAGCAATTAAACGGCTTTACGCGCAGCGAATTAAGCAGCATCACGCCGCAACTGCGCCCTGCATCGCTTCAAGAAATTGCCGAAGCGGCCCGCGCCGCCGAGGCAGCAGCCCTCGCCGTCAGTGAAGGACGCAGCGCCAATCAGGCCTTGATCAGCAATTTGGCTGTCGCACGTTCGCTTTTGCCACAGGCCCGCCCCTCGGGCTTTGAGGCGGTGGTGGCCGCTGCAACACCTGCAAGCGCCGCTGCACCAAATGGTGTTGCTGCAGAGGCTGCGGCACAATCAGGCGCAGATGAGGAAATTGAGGCGGAAATTGCCGCCGTCAGCACCGACACCCCATCCGGCGAACGGGTGACCCGCGCCGCGACCAATCGCAATGCCATAAATTTGCGCGACACGAATTTGATTGGTGTCACTGGCCCTTCGAGCAGCCGCCGCGCCTTGGTGCGCCTGCCATCGGGTCGGTTTGTTACGGTCGAAGTTGGAGATCGTCTTGACGGGGGGCGGGTCGCCGCGATTGGCGATGACAGCCTTCAATACATCAAGGACGGCGAAAACATCACGCTAGAGGTGCCAAACGGCTAAATCAGGACAAGTGCTGCGAGGCCAAGAAAGGCGAAGAAGCCCACAACATCGGTGACCGTGGTCACGAATGTGCCAGAGGCGAGCGCAGGATCCGCGCCAAAGCGTTCTAACGCAACGGGGATCAATATCCCCGCCAATCCCGCCACAACAAGATTAACCACCATTGCGCCTGCAATCACGCCGCCCAAGAGAACGGAATCGAACCAAACATAACCCACAATGCCCATCACAAGGGCAAAGGCGAAACCGTTCAAAGCCCCCACGCCCGCCTCACGCATTACAACCCGCCACAGGTTGGCGGAGGTGAGGTCGCGTGTTGCAAGCCCACGCACAGCCAAGGCAAGGCTTTGCGTTCCGGCATTGCCGCCCATAGAGGCGACAATCGGCATCAACACGGCCAAGGCCACCAATTGCGCAATCACCGCTTCGAATTGTGCAATCACCACCGAGGCCAAAATCGCCGTGCCCAAATTGACAAACAACCAAGGAAAACGTTGACGCACAGTTTCAAAGGTCGTGTCGCTAAGGCTTTCATCCACGCCCAAACCTGCAAGGCGGCGCAAATCCTCTTCATTGACCTCATCAAGAACGCTCATCGCGTCATCAATGGTGATCACGCCCACCAATCGCCCATCATCATCGACAACGGGCGCAGAGATCAGGTGATACTGGTTAAAGGCGTAGGCGACATCATCCTCATCCTGCTTGGCAGGGATGGTGCGAAAGCTGTCTTCCAGAATGTCCTTCAATGATGTTGCCCGCGCACTCGACAACAACCGCCCAAGCGAGACATAACCCACAGGTTTCATCGCAGGGGTCACGAGGATGATGTGATAGAATTGTTCGGGCAATTCCGCTTTTTCGGAACGCAGATAGTCAATCATCTGCCCGACATTCCAATGTTCGGGCGCGCGCACCACCTCGCGCTGCATAAGACGCCCAGCAGACCCTTCTGGAAAACTCAGCGCCTGTTCAACCGCGACCCGATCCGCATCGTCAAGCGCGCCAAGAATGGCCCCTTGCTGATCTTCTTCTAGGTCTTCGACCAGATCAACAACATCATCCGAGTCCAACTCGCGCACAGCATCGGCCAGAACATCGCTTGGCAAAAGCGGCAAAATGTCTTCGCGGATTGACCAATCAAGTTCAGAGAGAACCTCACCATCAATCCCTCGCGACCAAAGCGCCAGAAGGGCTGCGCGCTCACCGCTGGAGATTTGTTCAAGAATATCAGCGATGTCAGCAGGGTGTAGCGGCTCCATCAACGCATCGATGGCGTCTACATCCTCGGCACTAACCGCACGCCGCAATTGCGCGCGCAAACTATCGTCCAACGCATAAGCGTCACGATCATCATCTAGATGGAGGTCTTGTTCGTCCAACATGATCCACCTCGCGCAACAAGATCAGGCGTTGCGCGGGGTATGACATTGCAAAGCCGATCTGAAAAGGTGGTTTTGCGAAAAATCCCAAAAGGGACAGTCAGCGCGGGGTTACAGCTCGGCGCGAATGGCCGCTGCAATATCCCCCACCACAGCCGCCATTAGCCCCTCATCCTCGGCTTCGGCCATAACGCGAATAAGGGGTTCTGTGCCTGATTTACGGATCAAAATACGCCCCGCCTGCCCCAATCGGGCTTCTGCCTCGGCGATGGCGGCCTTGACGGATGCTGCCTCTAACGGGGCTTTGTCGGGTGAAAAGCGCAGATTCTCTAACATCTGCGGAACGGGATCAAAGCTGCGGGCAAGCGCGCTTGCAGGTTTGTTCTGGCGCACCATTTCAGCCAAGAATTGCAAACCTGCCATCAACCCATCACCCGTGGTGGCATGGTCGCTCATGACGATATGGCCTGATTGCTCACCGCCAAGATTGTAGCCACCTGCGCGCATCGCCTCGACAACATAGCGATCCCCAACAGCCGTGCGGTGTAGGCCAATCCCGCGCCCGCCCAAAAACCGTTCCAATCCCAAATTTGACATCACAGTGCTCACCAATGCACCACCTTTGAGACGGTTCTCATCCGCCCATCGCGCCGCCAACAGCGCCATGATCTGATCCCCATCCGCAACTTGGCCCGCCTCATCAATGATCACAATGCGATCAGCATCGCCATCAAGGCACAAGGCCACATCGGCCCCTGTTTCCTTGATCTTGGCAATCGCGGCTTGCGGCTTTGTTGACCCGACATTTTCGTTGATATTGAACCCATCAGGGCTCACGCCAATCGCCACGACTTCGGCGCCCAATTCCCAAAGCACTTCGGGGGCGGCGCGATATGCGGCACCATTGGCGCAGTCGATGACAACCTTCAAACCTTCAAGGCTTAGACCGTGGGGGAATGTGCCTTTGACGCGTTCGACATAGCGGAAACGACCATCATCAATGCGCCGCGCGCGCCCGATATTGCCCGCTTGTGCAGGTTGAATATCCCCAAACACAAGGGCTTCGATCTCGGCCTCTGCCTCGTCTGACAGTTTGAATCCATCAGGGCCAAAAAACTTAATCCCATTATCTGAGGCGGGGTTGTGGCTTGCGGATATCATCACACCAACATCCGCCCGCATGGAGGGGGTCAAAAGGCCCACAGCAGGGGTTGGCACAGGCCCCAGCAACAGAACATCCATGCCCGTGGAGGTGAAGCCCGCCGTCAGCGCATTTTCCAACATATAGCCCGACAGGCGCGTGTCTTTCCCGATCACAACACGATGGCCGCGCTCCATATCGCGGCGGAAATAGCGCCCCGCCGCCGCCCCCAATTTCAGCGCCATATCGGCGGTCATGGGATAGCTGTTTGCCTGACCCCGCACCCCATCTGTGCCAAATAATTTTCGTGCCATTTTATTACCCCTCCCCAAGGGTCAAACCGCTTGCTGCCATATAGGCAGAAATCATCGCTTGATGCACGGCTATATCATGGACACGCAGCATCTGAACCCCCTGCGATATGGCCCATAGGCCGATTGCCGCCGATGCGGCATCACGCTGATCTGCCTGTTTGATCCCCGTCACATGGCCCACAAACCCTTTGCGCGATACGCCCAAAAGCAACCCACAGCCAAGCCCGTGGAACAGGCTGATGTCACGCAACAACGCGCGGGTTTGCGCAAAGGTCTTGCCAAAGCCCGCCCCAATATCAAGCAGGATTTGGTCATGCGTCAGCCCCACAGAAAGCGCCTGATCGCGCATCGCAGCAAGCCCATCGTAGATATCGAGAACGACATCTTGATAGGCATCGGGGGCCAAATCTTGCATGGTCTCAGGCGTGCCAAGCGAATGCATCAGGATCACGGGCGCGCGGCTCTCGCGCAGAACCTCAATCATATTTGTATCAAAGCGCAGCCCCGAAACATCGTTGATCACCTGCGCGCCCGCAGCAAGGCCCGCACGCGCCACATCGGCCTTGCGTGTGTCAAGCGAGATCACGCCAGAGCCGCGCAAGGCCTCCAGCGCAGGCATCAGGCGCGCGATTTCTTGTTGTTGCGGCACTTCTTTGGCGCCTGGCCGGGTGCTTTCTGCGCCCAAATCCAAAATATCTGCGCCTTCCGCCACAAGACGATGGGCTTGCTCCAGCGCGGCTTGGATGTCCTCATGCCGCCCGCCATCGGAAAAGCTGTCTGGGGTGAGGTTCAAAATCCCCATAAGGCTTGGGCGCCCCATAGGCACAGTCGCAAAATCACCACGCGCTGCCGTCAAAGGCGCGCGCCATGCCGCGGGCAAGTCTGCGGCGGGCAAAATCTCGCGCGCGCCCGTGCGGTTTAACCGCTCAACATGCGTGAAATGGCACCAACCCCCTGCAAGGGGCACGGCCTCAGGCCCGATCGCGGGGCCCGTAACGGGTATGGGGCGATAATAATCAGTCATAGGATTAGCCCTACCCTGTGGCTCAGCGTCCATCAAGGTCACCGCCCAGATTAGAGATCAGGCATCACGTCAAACGGCCATGCCTGCACTGGGATAGACGATTTCAACGGCGGGTGGCCGCCCAAATAAACAATACGCTGCGCCTCAAATTGCTCGGCCAACCACAGCGCCAATTGCTCCCCCGTCACTTTTGCCCCTTTGGGTGGTTCGGCACTGTCCAAAACCAGTTTTGAGGGGGCCCAAACCGAAATTTGCCCTTGCCGCATGGCCCAGTCTAATTCTGTGCGACTGTCCACCACCACACAGCGATCATCGCAAGAGGCCAAGACCCAAGCGTTCTTTTCCATATCCAACAGATCAATCCGCCGCTGCGGCAGGCCGTGGCGGGCTTGAGGCTGCGCCAAGCCCGTGCTGCCCACGCACAGAATGACAGGGGCACCTGCCTGCTCAAGGTGATCCAGAAGCTGCGCCAAATCAGGGCGCGCAATTGCATCATTGGCCAAATACACGATCAAAGGATGCGGGCCATCATCCGCAAGAAGACTAAGGCGCTGATTGGCCTCTGCTTCGCGCATAATCTCGACCCCCAAAACATAGGGCCCGCGATCCAATTTCTCAATTCGCACGAAACAGCGCGCAGCCAATGGGTGGCTCAAGACCCGCTCTGCAATTCGCACCGAGAGCGTTTCCAGCAAATTGACACGGCCCTGCGCAAGCTCGGCATCAATCGCCTCGACAATGCGGTCATAGGACAAAATGCGATCCACATCATCCTCGGCGCTTTCCGCCTGAGAGCGCACCTCTACGACCACATTAAAACGGATACGCTGCAAAATCCCGCGCTCGGCCTGAAAGGCGCCGATTTCAACATCCCGCTCATGATTGGACATCGAAATACGATCAAGCGGGGCATCTGTGGCGGTCGCCTTGGCCCGCTCGGACGGGTGGGCAAAAGCAAGTCGAATATCATCCGTCATAGGCGTAGGCTTTCGTGATCGTCTTTTTGCAGGTTGCATAGCCCAAAACACAGCAAAAGACAGGCGTCAAAACCGCCGCAACCCGCGCTATCAGCGACCCGTTCTTGCGCTGCGATTAATATTGCTGACGATAGAACAGATGCTGCCCAATCGTGGCAGTGCGCGGATAAACCCGCGCCCAGTCAGGATGGACATAATCCGCATGATAATGCGTAGCCCCCGAGGTGAGGGTGCGCGGCGCGCCATCCATCATCAAACGGGCGATGCGCGACAGGCGGTCCCATGTGGCACGATCCGTCACATTTTCGGGGATGCCATCACAGGCATAGGTGAATTGGCAGGCCAAGTGCCGATGTGCGTTTTGATAGACGACATCGCAAATGTTATCTGGATAATTGTCGTTATCCACGCGGTTCAAAATCACTTCGGCCACGGCATATTGACCGCGGATCGGCTCGCCGCGCGCCTCGAAATAAAGCGCCTCGGTGAGGCATCGATGCTGCGCGTTACTGCGTGGACGGGGCAAGGACATCAATTGGGCTTCGTTATAAATCTGACGCGGCGCCCCATTTCGACCAAAGGGGGAGCGCACAGCCGCACCCAAACGGGCAACTTGTGAGGGGCTGATGCCGCGCAACGCAGCGCGCTCATCAAACATCAAAGACGATAGGCGCAATTCCATCGAACCCGCTTGCGGCTGCGAAGATGACATAACAACGGGATAATCCCCATCATAGATTGAGGACGTTTCCGCCAAGGCGGCATGTGACATAAATAACAAGGAGGCCGCAATCGCAGCGCATGCCTGTTTGAAACCCATTACCTCTGCTCCTTGGGGTTGATCCCCAATGTCGCAATCCGTTGATCAGAATGCGACAGAGCCATTAGCACGGTTTTCTAAAACCGACAACTTGACCCGCGTTTTTGTGTTTGACGCGCAGCACACCGCATCATTTAGACGTAGGCCTTGGCAAATCAGATGGCAGACTCAACGCAATATCAACGCTTTGCGGGGAGAGTCTCATCCTCCAACACCCATTGTGCCGCCGACAGCTTGGCCAAGGGAACACGGAAAGGTGAACAAGACACATAGTCGAAACCAGCTATCCGCGAAAAGCGGATCGAATCTGGATCACCGCCATGCTCCCCACAGATGGAGAGGGTCACTTCGGGGCGGACAGCGCGCCCACGTTCTGCGCCGATGAGCAGCAATTCACCCACCCCTTCCGTGTCCAAGCGGGTGAACGGGTCTTCCACAAACACACCTTGCTGAACATAGGCCGACATAAAGCGCCCCGCATCATCGCGCGACAAACCATAGGTCATTTGGGTTAAGTCGTTGGTTCCAAATGACAAAAAGGACGACGATTCCGCGATCTCACCCGCCCGCAACGCTGCGCGCGGCGTCTCAACCATCACCCCAAGGCGATAGGTGAAACTTTTGCCGTTTTGCGCGGCAACGGCGGCGGCGACCGCATCCACCCGTGATTTTACCAACTCAACCTCGCGCTTGGCCGAAACAAGCGGGATCATGATTTCGGGAACAACGGGGTTTTTCCCCTCGCTTGCAGCAATGGTTGCCTCAAAAATCGCACGGGCCTGCATGTCATAAATCTCAGGCACGGTGATCCCAAGACGCACGCCGCGCATCCCCAGCATTGGGTTATATTCTTGCAACGATTCAATGCGCGCGGCCACGCGGCTTACGGGCAAATCCAACGCTTCGGCCAAGGCGCGAATGCCATCGCGATCTGAGGGCAAGAATTCGTGCAAAGGCGGATCAAACAGTCGGATACACACGGGCTTGCCCTGCATCCGTTTAAACAGCTCGGTGAAATCGCCCCGTTGCATCGGCAATAATCGATCCAAGGCTGCCGCGCGGTCACTTTCGGTTTCGGCAAAAATCATTTCGCGCATCAAAGTCAGGCGATTTGGATCAAAGAACATATGCTCTGTGCGGCACAATCCGATCCCGTCAACACCGAATTGCTGCGCAGTTTCCACATCCTCAACTGTGTCCGCATTGACGCGAATGCCGATATCGCGAATTTCATCGGCCCATTGGATCAGCGTGGCAAAGGCCCCGCCAACAGCAGGCTCGATCATCTTGGCCGCCCCCACCAAAATATCACCAGAGGAGCCATCAACAGTAATCACATCCCCCTCATGGAACACGCGCCGCCCTGCGGTGGTGAGCGTTTTCTTGCGCATATCCAGTTGCAGGCTGCTTGCGCCTGTTACACAGGGCAAACCAAGCCCGCGTGCAATCACGGCGGCATGGCTGGTCATACCACCCCGCTCGGTCAAAACGGCCTGCGCGGCGTGCATCCCACGCACATCTTCGGAACTGGTTTCGCGCTTGACCAAAATTGTGGCTTCGCCTTGCGCGGCCAAGGCCTGGGCCGCGGTGGAGGAAAAGACAATCTTGCCGGTCGCAGCCCCAGGTGCGGCGGCAATACCACGCCCCAAAACATCACGCGGGGCCTCGGCATCCACCTGACGGTGCAACAATTGCCCCAAGGAAAAGGGCGGTATCCGCGACAAAGCCTCACCGCGCGAAATAACGCCATCATTGGCCAAATTGACCACCGTTGCGACTGCCGCGCGTGCAGACCGGGGCGCGCGCACCGCGTCAAGAATGTTCAGCTGACCATTCATCAAGGTGAATTCAATCTGCATTTCTTCGCGCAATTTCTCGCGCATCAAAGCGCCCGCAGCGATCAAATCATGATAGGCCTCTGGCGCCGCATCTTGAAGGGAATGGCCACGCGCATCACTGCGGATGTAGAGCGCATCATCATCACGCAATGCCACCCGGCCCTGCGCCTGCGGCACGAAACGACCGATCACATCGGCGTCTCCCGTGTCGGGGTCAATCATCTGAACGATACCAGAGCCCGAAACGCCCTCACCGACACCCAGTGCCATACGCTGCACCACAAGACCAAGCCCCGCATCAGCAGGTGCGCCTTGCGCCTGCCGCAACAGCCGCGCGGTTGTCCCCTCCCACGCCCGCGCCATAGAGCGCAGAACCTCGCGCAACTGCACGGCGGGGTCTTGGGGAAAGGCCTCCTCCGCTTCATCCTCGAAATGCTCTTTGGCAATCCGTGGGGTCAGCGGCCCCTCAAATTCATCGGCATCCAGACGCAAGACATCCACCGCATAGGCGCGGATGAAATTGACATAAAGCTGATCTGCCGCGCTGCGCCCATGAACCTTGGCCAAATGCTCAGCCAATTCGTCATTCATCCCGATATTTAGCACCGTGCCCGGCCCGCCCCAATCCGCAGCTTGGCTGCTGGAGCGCACAGAAACCAAGGCATGAGGGCCAAACTCGGCCCAAAGCGGGGCCAGATCAGGAACCACCCCTTGCGCGATTTGGCGCACAGCATCAAAGGACAAGGCCGCTGTCAAAGGCACGGGCAAACCCAAGCGCACCAAACGCTGCAAGCATTTGGCGCGATTGCCATGAGTGGCTGTGTGCATATCCGCCGTGGCGGTGATCAGCGTATAGTCGGGGCGATTTTTCATTTGCAATTCTTACTCTTAGCCGAAACTGGCCAAGACACTAAGATACAATCATAACGCGATCTGTAAAGCGCCGCGATGCAGCATTACCCCTCGATGCGCGACAAATCGGCGACCTTGCCACAAGTTTCCACGATTTCATGCAGCAAGTTCAGACGATTGCGCCGCACTATTTCACTATCCGCATTGACCTGCACCTTTTCAAAGAAGGCATCAATCGGGCCGCGCAGCGCGGCCAAAGCGGCCATGGCGGTCGCAAAATCCTCAGAAGCTAGGGCGGGGTTGGCCGCGTCCCGCGCCGCGGCAAGGGCCGCGAAAAGCGCGCGTTCTTCCTCGGTTTCTGCAAATTTCATATCTGCACCAAACCGATATTCCACCCCATCCTTAGCCTCTGCTTGCGTCAGGATGTTGTTGGCACGGCGATAGCCTTGGATCAGATTTTCACCATCATCGGTCGACAGCACCGCCTGCACCGCGCGCGCCCGCGCCACGACCAAGGCCAAATCATCATTGCCCGCCATCGACAGGCAGGCATCAATCACATCATGGCGAATGCCCTCATCGCGCAAATGCACCTTGAGGCGGTCGTGGAAGAACGAAAGGAGGTCTGCGGCCGCAGCCTCAGGTGCATCAGACCCAAAACCCGCACCACGCGAAACGAAGGGGACGGATAGGTTCAAGCGCACACCATTGTCCAAGATCAGGCGGATCACCCCCAAGGCCGCTCGGCGCAGCGCGTAGGGGTCTTTGCTGCCTGTTGGTTTCTCATCAATCGCCCAGAAGCCCGTCAGCGTGTCGATCTTATCGGCCAAGGCCACGGCAACGGACAAAGGCGCGTTTGGCACATCATCTGACGGGCCAAGGGGTTGGTAATGTTCCTGCGCAACCGCTGCAATTTCAGGCGCACAGCCTGCCTCAGCGGCGTAATAGCGCCCCATCAGACCTTGCAATTCAGGGAATTCGTAGACCATCTCAGAGGACAAATCCGCTTTGGCGATTTTGGCCGCTTGGCGCGCCTGATCTGCGTCCGCCCCCACAATTGGCGCCAGCTCCGCCGCCAACTCCGCAATCCGTTCGATCCGCGCGGCCTGCGAACCAAGTTTCGCCTGAAAGGTCACATTCTCAAGGCTTTGCGTCCATTGGGTGATATCCGATTTGGCAACGCGCAAATCATTTTCCCAAAAGAATTTCGCATCTGACAAACGCGCAGAAAGCACCTTTTGATTGCCCGCCAAAATGGTCGCACCCTCATCTGCGGTGATGCGGTTGGCCACAGTCACAAAGCGCTCAATCCGCCCTGTTTTGGGGTTCTTCACAGAAAAGAATTTCTGATGCTCTTTCATCGAGGTCTGCAAAACCTCTGGTGGCAGGTTCAAGAAATCCGCGCCAATCTCGCCCATCAAAACAACGGGCCATTCCACAAGGCCCGCCACCTCGGCCAAAAGACCGCGATCTTCGACCAATTCCAACCCCGCGGCGAAGGCCATTTGACTGGCCTCGTGCCAAATGGCATCTGCGCGTTCATTAGCGCGCAAGATCACATGGGCACGTTTCAGCTTGGCTTCATAATCCTCAAAACTGCTGACAGCAAAGGCATCAGGGGCCATGAAGCGATGGCCGCGTGTTTTGTCACCCGCCACAATATCATCAACCTCGAAGGGCACAACGCCTGCGCCCGCCTCATCGGTCAAGAGGCATAGGATAGAATGCAAAGGCCGCACCCACCGCAAAGACCCTGCCCCCCAGCGCATGGATTTCGGCCATGGGAAATTGCGAATGACTGATGGCACCAATTCCGAAATAATATCCGCAGCGTCACGCCCCTGATGGGTGATACGGGCGACATAAATCTCGCCCTTTTTATCTTCGCGTGTCTCAAGCGCATCGCGTGACACGCCTGCGCCGCGCAAGAACCCTTCGATCGCGGCCTCTGGCGCATCCACGCGCGGGCCTTTGCGTTCTTCTGTTGTGGTTGGGGAATTGGCGCTCAGCCCGTCCACCACCAAACACAGGCGGCGGGGGGTCGCGAAACTAGCCGCGGACGCATAGGTCAGCCCCGCCTCAACCAGACCATTGGTGACAAGCGATTTCAAATCCTCGGCCGCTTTGGCTTGCATACGGGCAGGGATTTCTTCGGAAAACAGTTCCAGCAGAAGATCGGGCATAGATTTCGTCCTATTGCGGTCGCGTTAGATCCAATCAAGGTTGACGCGGGTGATCGGATAGGCCTCGCTCAGGCGTTCGCGCAAAGCGCGGAAACGGGGGCGAAGCTCTTTGAATTTATTTTCATGGGTTTCAGCCACGGTCAGGCGGATTTTGTCAAACAGGCCCGCCGCCTCCATCGCTTCGAGAAGGTCAAGCTCAGCGCCCTCGACATCCATTTTGACAAAGGCAATTTCGCCATGCTCTGCGATGAGATCACGCAAAAAGGCCGGGAAATCCAACAGGCGCACATCTATCGCGTGCCCCAGATCCTGATCAATCATCCGCCCGCCCTCCAAGACAGTGGATTTAACGGATGCACCTTTTGGGTTTTCGTCAAAATTGACAGCCCGCATCAATTGGATCGTGCCTTCGCGCGTGCCGAGTGCCGCTTCGTGAATGTTTACGTTTGGCGCATCGGCAAAGCGTTTCTTCAACATATCAATACAATAGGGGTCAGGATCAAATGCGTGGACATGGGCGCCTGACGCGGCAAGCTGTGCGGTCACATCCCCAACATTCGCCCCACAATCGCAGACCACATCACGCGGGGTCAGCATCGACACAACCCCCATCAACAGCCCATCCGCCTGCGTCTTGCGCGCATTACGGCGCGCGCGGCGGCGGAACCGATCAAACTCGGCTTGCAGCTGTTCAAGTTCGGTGAGGGTTTCGGTCATTGCATCCCCTCAGGGACAGGGGGGCACCCTTCTGGCACAGGATCCCCGTTAAAGGCCGCTTCGCCGCACGGGTTGATCTGCCGCCAAGCATGGCCCTGCCCTACGTCATCCAAGGCAACCACGATATCGACCCCATAGACAAAATCGCGCGCGCCCAAATAGGCGGTTGCGCGTCCCGCCTCTAAGGCGGCACCAATCGCCTCGGCGTCAAAACATTGGAACCAAGATGGCGCGATCAAGGGCGTTGCCCCCTCGTAAGGTTCCGCTGCCGAAATCAGCGCCTCTTGGCCTGTCTCAAGATCAAAACAAGCGCGGAACCGAATGGGCGAGCTGTTGCTGTCAATGCCATCGAAGTTGGAAATAGCCAAAGACATGGGCGTGCCATCAACGCTGAGCGTGATCTGCCCGCGCGGATCATCGGGCATGACAGGGGCATAATAGGCGCGGGTCTGCGCATACCACATTCCCGCCCCTGCCGCCAAAGCGGACAGGGCAATCGCCGCCACCACAAAACGACCCACACGTTTATTGCTCATGCGTGCTGCCCCGCCTCAAATCCGCCCGCCTCAGTTTGCACGAAAGCGTCAGCGCAAAGTTTCGCCAATGCACGCACGCGACCGATGTAACCTTGCCGCTCCGTCACCGAAATGACCCCACGGGCATCCAACAGGTTGAACATGTGGCTTGCCTTGATGCATTGATCATAGGCAGGATGCGCCATGATGATCCGCTTGCCTGTTTTGGGATCAATATTTTCTGCGGCAAGGATGCGCTGGCATTCCGCTTCGGCCTCTTCGAACTGACGCAAAAGAATTTCTGTATTGGCCGTGTCAAAGTTAAAACGGGAATATTCTTCCTCGGTCTGACGGAACACATCCCCATATTTCAACGCAATCGGTGCATCTGGATCATTAAACGGCATCTCCATCACATGATCCACGCCCAGAACATACATCGCCAGACGCTCAAGACCATAGGTCAACTCGCCCGACACAGGGTGGCAATCATGCCCGCCCACCTGTTGGAAATAGGTGAATTGGCTGACCTCCATGCCATCACACCAAACTTCCCAACCAAGGCCCCAAGCGCCCAAAGTCGGACTTTCCCAGTCGTCTTCCACAAAGCGAATGTCATGCATCGCCATATCAATCCCAATGGCCTCGAGGCTACCAAGATAGAGATCTTGCAAATTGGGCGGGCTTGGTTTGATCAGCACCTGATACTGGTAATAATGCTGCAAGCGGTTAGGGTTCTCCCCATACCGGCCATCGGTGGGGCGGCGCGAGGGCTGCACATAAGCTGCCGCCCAAGGCCGCGAACCTAAGCTGCGCAAGGTTGTGGCAGGGTGAAAGGTTCCCGCCCCGACCTCCATGTCATAGGGCTGCATCACGGCACAGCCTTTCTGCGCCCAGTAGGTTTGAAGACGCAGGATGATCTCTTGGAAACTGCGGGGCTTTTCCATGCGCGACATTGATCGTTCCTTGGGCTTAACGAAAGTTGTCGTCCACATAGGACGCAGGATGCCGAGGGTCAATCACAGCTTATGAGCTGCGCGATGGGAAATTTAAGAAATTATTGATGAAAACGGGGTGCATCCCGTCCGTTTCGCGGATAACCTGAACAAAATCACCCTTAAGGTTACGGATTAGGGCAGTATGCAAAATCACGGGGTTCGGGCAGGTCAGACTGCGCGGTTGCGGGCGGCAATTGTGATCTCTTTGGCCATTCTATGCGCCGGTCTGATTGGCCATGCGCCACAGGCCCAAGCGCAGGCCCAAACAGATTTGGTTTGGGTGCAAATCGAAGCGCATCCTGATCTGGTTACGGCGCAATCGCGTCTGCGCGTCTATGAAAGCCGCAGCGCCACCATGGGGGTGGCAGGGTTCATGATGCGCACGGGCCTATATGCACTGGCCCTCGGCCCCTATCCGCGCGAGGTCGCACAGGAACGCCTGCGCGATCTAAGGGCCTCGGGTCAAATCCCTAGCGACAGCTATATGCAAACGCCGCAAAATTATACGCGCCAATTCTGGCCTATTGCGGCCCAAGCGACAGCACCGCAGGTGATCGCAATTGAACCTTTGCCCGAGATCGCGCCACAAGACGCGCCTGAAAAACCATCACAAACACCCGTGGAACCAAAAGCCGCCCCCGTAACCACGCCCCAAACAGATGCGCCACCGCGAGAAACCCTTGCCCAAGCGCGCGCAGGCGAAGCAGATCTTGATCCCGCCGCGCGCGATGATTTGCAGCGCGCGCTGCAATGGTTCGGGTTTTATGATGGGGCGATTGATGGGGTATTTGGCGCGGGCACGCGGGCGGCCATGGCGGCATGGCAGCGCAGGAATGACTGGCCCGAAACGGGGGTATTAACCACCGCCGAACGGTCAGATTTGATCGCGCAATGGCAAGCAGATTTGGGGGAACTTGGGCTAGAGCGGATCACGGACACCCGCGCGGGCATCGCAGCACTCTTGCCCATGGGATATGTGGAATTCGCGGCCTATGCCCCCCCTTTCGCGGTCTTTGCCCCGACAGATGCGCGCGGGGTCGAGGTCGTGCTGATCTCCGCCGAGGGGGATCAGGCGCGGCTGCAGTCTTTGTTCGAGATTGTAACGAATGCCGACATCATGCCCGAAGGGGGCTTGCGCGATATGCTGCGGGGCCGTTTTGATATTGCCGCCAGTGATGCAGCACGCTTTACCACAGGTTTTGCCCGCTTAGAGGGCGGCGCGATTAAGGGTTTAATCATCCGTGGCCCCGCTGCTGAATATACCCCCATCGCACGGCTGATGCCGCAGATTGAGGAAAATTTCTTGGCATTAGAGGGCGTGTTAGAGCGTGACACCGCACCAAGCGGCACATCACCCGCGCTGAATACATCGGAAACAGAGCCAAGCCCCCTTGCGCAACGCTCAGGCGTTTTTGTGACGGACACTGGCCATGTCCTAACCGATGCAAGCCTGCCGCAAACCTGCTCCAGCCTGCGCCTCAATGATGCGATTGCCGCGCGGGAGATTTACCGCGACAGCGCCCTTGGGATTGTGGTGATTGCGCCAGACACCCCGCTGACCCCACCAGATTTGGCTGAATTTACCGCAGCCTCGCGGATGGGATCGGCGCAATATATCGCTGGATTTGCCTATGAGGGCAGGCTTTCAGCGGCCACCTTGCGACCCTTGGAGGACGCAGGCCCCGCCTATCCAACCCCCTCGCAAACCGAGTTGGGCGGGCCCGTCCTTGATGCCACAGGCGGGCTTTTGGGGCTTTATCGCGGGGGGGCTGTCACGCCTGCTGCCGATATCACCACAACGCTTGCGGCGGCAGGGCTGCCTGCCCTGCCCCGTGTGGTCCGAGAGGAACCGCTGCGCGGCGAGAGCTTAGCGCGGCTTGCGCAGGCGATTACAGCAAAGGTGACCTGTCTTTCGCGTTAAGCGTGTAATTTGGCGGAAATCACCCCCAAATCGGAGACAAAATTCCTACGCCCCTTCCCCTTGCGGCGCGGCGCGATATGTTGCACCACCACAGGTGACGCATTTTAACTCCCCCGAGGTTTTACGATATGGCAGATGGCAGCTTGGCAATGGATGCAAAACCGACCGAAGAAATTTCGGTGCGGGATGTCTTTGGCATCGACAGTGATATGAAGGTTAAAGGCTTTGCTGACGCGACTGATCGTGTGCCTGAGATCGACTCGACCTATAAATTTGATCGCGACACGACATTGGCGATTTTGGCGGGGTTTTCTCATAATCGCCGCGTGATGATCCAAGGCTATCACGGCACAGGGAAATCGACCCATATCGAACAGGTCGCCGCCCGCCTGAACTGGCCCGCCGTGCGCGTGAACCTCGACAGCCATATTAGCCGTATTGACCTCATCGGCAAAGACGCCATCAAACTACGCGATGGTAAGCAGGTGACCGAATTCCACGAGGGTATCCTTCCTTGGGCTTTGCGCAATCCTGTCGCCATCGTATTTGACGAATATGATGCGGGCCGCGCTGATGTGATGTTCGTGATCCAGCGCGTGCTCGAGCATGATGGACAGCTCACCCTGCTTGATCAAAACGAGATCATTCAGCCGCATAAATATTTCCGTCTTTTCGCAACGGCAAACACAGTCGGTCTGGGCGACACCACAGGTCTTTATCACGGCACGCAGCAGATCAACCAAGCGCAGATGGACCGTTGGAGCCTAGTGGCGACCTTGAACTATCTCAGCCATGATGCCGAAGCCGCAATCGTTCTGTCAAAGGCCCCCCATTACAACACGGCAGAGGGGCGCAAAACGGTCAGCCAGATGGTCACAGTTGCAGATCTCACGCGCACGGCCTTTATGAACGGCGAATTGTCGACTGTGATGAGCCCGCGCACCGTCATCAATTGGGCGCAGAATGCCGAGATTTTCCGCGATACGGGCTATGCGTTCCGTTTGTCCTTCCTCAACAAATGTGACGAGCTCGAGCGCCAGACAGTGGCGGAGTTTTATCAGCGCTGCTTTGATGAAGAATTGCCAGAAAGTGCTGCAAGCGTCAGCCTTGGCTAAGGAAAGACCGACACCCAATGGGCAAGCCCACCGATAACCCAGCCGATCCGTTCAAAAAGGCGCTTGCCGATGCGACACGGGTTTTGGCCAATGACCCCGATCTTGGGGTCAGCTATTCGGTTGACCCGCCCGGCGCCAGCAATGACACGATCCGCCTGCCGCAAATCAGCCGCCGCATGAGCCGCGATGAGGTTCTGCTTGCGCGCGGCACGGCTGATGCGTTTGCACTGCGTCATCGCTTTCACAACCCCCGCATTGCCGCGAAATATGAACCCACGGGGCCTATTGCGCGCGATTTGATGACGGCGATTGAAACCGCACGTTGCGAAGCCATTGGTGCCCGCGTCATGCCTGGCACAGCTGGGAATATTGACGCAAAAATCGGCGCAGAGGCGCGGCGCAAGGCCTATGGTGAAATCACCGAGCGCAGCGATGCGCCGCTGTCGACCGCGGCGGGATATATGCTGCGCCAAATTGCAACAGGCCGCCCCCTGCCCCCTGAGGCGCAAAATATCGTAGAGCTGTGGCGCCCCTTTATTGAAGAACGCTGCGGCGAAAGCCTAGATGCCCTCAAAGGGTCACTGGACGATCAAGCCGCCTTTTCGCGCGTTGCACGGCAATTCATCTCTGATCTGGGATATGCTGACCAACTGGGCGATGACCCCGACCAATTGGACGACCAAGAGGACGAGGACAGCGCCGATCAAGATCAGGAGCAAGAAGAAACACCAGACAGCACAGGCGATAGCGAAAGTCAGGAAGATGACAGCGCCGATGCCGACCCAGAGCGTTCGCAAGAAGAACAGCAGGACGCCTCTCAGGCACAGGTGCAAATGGATGAGAACGGCGATGCCGAGGAGGGCGAGGAACAAGAGCTGCCCGATGGGGATGCGCCCGTTGAACCGCCCCAAGCGCCCCCTCATTCGGATGCTGATCCAGATTACACCGTATTCTCAACCGCCCATGACGAGGAAATTGCCGCCGAAGATTTGGCCGAAGCGCAAGAGCTTGAACGCCTGCGCGCCTATCTTGATCAGCAGTTGGAACCTTTGAAAGGCGCGGTCAGCCGCTTGGCAAATAAACTCCAGCGCCGCCTTCAGGCACAGCAAAACCGCTCGTGGGAGTTTGACCGCGAAGAAGGAATATTGGATGCAGGCCGCCTTGCGCGGGTTGTAGCAAATCCTACAACGCCTTTGTCCTTTAAGGTGGAAAAGGATACCGAATTCCGCGACACGGTGGTCACGCTTCTTTTGGACAATTCAGGCTCGATGCGCGGGCGGCCCATTTCCATCGCGGCAATCTGCGCCGATGTTCTGGCGCGCACGCTCGAGCGCTGCGATGTAAAGGTCGAAATCTTGGGCTTTACCACGCGGGCGTGGAAAGGTGGCCGCGCGCGCGAGGAATGGCTTGCACAAGGCCGCGCGCAGCAACCTGGTCGTCTGAATGATCTGCGCCACATCATCTATAAATCAGCCGATGCCCCATGGCGGCGGGTGCGCGACAATTTGGGCCTGATGATGAAAGAAGGCCTTTTGAAAGAAAACATCGATGGCGAGGCGCTGGAATGGGCGCATAAGCGGATGTTGGCCCGTACCGAAGCCCGCAAAATTTTGATGGTCATCTCGGATGGTGCGCCTGTCGATGACAGCACCTTATCCGTGAACCCCGCAAATTACCTCGAAAAGCACCTGCGCGATGTGATCAGCATGGTTGAACGCCGCCGTGCCGTTGAATTGCTGGCGATTGGGATTGGTCATGATGTAACCCGCTATTACGAGCGCGCCGTGACGATCACTGATGCCGAACAATTGGCAGGGGCAATCACCGAACAATTGGCGGCCCTCTTTGACAATGACCCACGGGCCCGCGCCCGCGTTATGGGACTGCGCAGCGGGGGCGCAAAATCAGGGTTATATCGGTTTGGATAAGCGGGCAGAGTTTCAAAGTTTTGATGCTGCCTCCCGCCCCGACCAAGGCGCCCCACGCGTGGCCGCTTTGCGTGATTGTTTCCCAAAACTTGGGGTCGATGGTGTTCTAGTGCCGCGCGCCGATGCCCATCAAGGCGAATATGTTGCGCCTTGTGATGCACGGCTTTTGTGGTTGAGCGGATTTTCAGGCTCGGCGGGGTTCTGTGCCGTTCTTAAAGATCAGGTTGGTATCTTTATTGATGGCCGTTACCGCCTGCAGGTGCGCGATGAGGTCGATTTGGACATCTTCACCCCTGTAGACTGGCCCAAAACCAAACTTGAAACATGGCTGCCCACAGCATTGCCGAAGGGCGGCGTGATCGGGTTTGATCCATGGCTGCACACAATGGCCGAGATTGATCGCTTGGCCGAGGCCGTTGCCGACCATCAGATCACCTTGCGCCCTCTTGCTGAAAACCCAATTGACGCGCTTTGGTCTGACCGCCCGCCGCCGCCTGATGGGAAGGCGAGCGCCTATCCGCTGCGCTATGCGGGCCGCAGCGCCGTTGAAAAATGTAGCGAAGTGGGGCTTGATCTCGCCGCCCAAGGCGTGAGCGCCGCTGTGCTCAGCCTGCCTGACTCCATCTGCTGGCTTTTAAACATTCGCGGCGCCGACCTGCCGCATCTTCCCGTGGTTCAGGCCTTCGCCACTCTCTCAAGCACAGGCAGCATCAGCGTATTTGCCGACCCTGCGAAATTCGCGGATGTTGATCTGCCCGATCGGGTCACGCTTTACCCGCTTGACCGCTTTGAGGAGCGGTTGCGCCAAGAGGCAAACTCTGGCCCCATCCGCCTTGATCCTAAGACAGCCCCCCATAAGCTGCGGATGATTTTGGCCGAGGCAGGGGCAGAAATTGACGAAGGCCCCGAGCCTTGCACCCTGCCCAAAGCGCGCAAACATCCCGCCGAGATTAACGCAACCCGTGCCGCACATCTGCGCGATGGGGCCGCCATGGTGCGGTTTTTGCATTGGTTTGATGACCGCGCCCTTCAAGGCGGGTTGACTGAAATTGAGTGCGTCTGTGCGCTTGAACGCTTTCGCCGCGAGACAGGCGCGCTGCAAGATATCAGTTTTGATACAATCGCAGGCGCAGGCGCACATGGCGCGATTGTGCATTATCGCGTGAGCGAGGCCACCAATGCGCCACTTGCGCCAAACACGCTGTTTTTGATCGACTCAGGCGGGCAATATCTTGATGGCACCACCGACATCACCCGCACCCTGCCCGTGGGGGATGTGGGGCCTGAGGAAAAACAGGCCTTTACCCAAGTGTTGCGCGGCATGATTGCGCTGTCGCGCGCGCGCTTCCCCAAAGGATTGGAAGGGCGGGATTTGGATGCTTTGGCCCGCGCGCCCCTCTGGGCCGCTGGACGCGATTATGACCACGGAACAGGTCACGGTGTCGGGGTCTATCTCAGCGTGCATGAGGCCCCACAACGGATCAGTCGCGCCTCGGATGTGCCCCTTGAGGTTGGGATGATTTTATCAAATGAGCCAGGCTTCTACAAAGAGGGGGCTTATGGGATCCGCATTGAAAACCTGATTGTCGTCCAAGAGGCCGCCCCAATTGCGGGGGGGGATGCACGGGCGATGTTGGAATTTGAAACTTTGACCCTTGCCCCCATTGATCGGCGCTTGGTGGTCAGTCATGACATGACGGCGGCGGATATCGCATGGCTGAACGAATATCACGCCCGCGTGGCCGAAGCCCTGATGCCGCTTGTGCCGCCTGAGACGCAAGCATGGCTGCGGCAGGCCACTGCGCCCATCGCGTAGTCTTTCCGTTACCTTCCCTAGCTATTCTCCGACCAAGCCTGTATGAGAGGCCCAAGAAGGAGATCTATTCATGACCAACACAATGTCGATTCGCCCTGCATCGGGGAAATATGTTGTGCGCGCAGGTGGCGCGATCGTAGCGGAGTCTGCTGCGGCATTGGAATTGAGCGAGGGCGATCTGCCCGCTGTGATCTACTTTCCGCGCGCAGATATCGCCATGGCGCTTTTGGAAAAGACCCAAAGCACCACCAAATGCCCCAAGAAGGGAATGGCCAGCTACTATGCCATTTCAACGGCATCAGGGCAGATTGATGATGCGGCGTGGTCTTATGAAGACCCAAAAACGGACGAAGCCCGAGCCATTAAGGGCCATATCGCTTTCTTTACCGACCGCGTCACAGTCGAGCGTATTTAACAGCGCGTCCGTCAGCTGTGCTCTTCAGCGGCAGTGTCCGCCATCGCACGGGTATAGGCTTTGAGCGCATCAATATGGAACACCGCCCCCTCTAGCGCGGGCGGGCCGTCCTGTGGATTTTCTTTGATCACGGGAATGTAATCCGCTTCGGTTTTTTCAAAAATCGGCATGATGGTTTCAAGCGTATCCTCAAGCGTCACGAACACCCCTTCCGCAACCTGCGCCAAGAGGGCATCAGCCGGCGCGGCACGCGGATCGGTCATGGGCCGCATGATCCGCCCTGCCCCCACCATGGCCAAAAGATAGGCCTGTGGCCCTGCCGCCAAATGGATGTTTCGCCGTTCAAGTTGGGTCAAAAAGAACGAGCGATCCACAAGGCGGCTGGCAAGCGCCGTGGAAAGGGACACGGAAACCATCACCGCAAGGCCCGTTTGCCAGTCGCCTGTCAGTTCAAACACGATCAACGTAGTTGAGATGGGCGCGCCCAAAACAGCGGCGGCAACCGCCCCCATCCCTGCCAAAGCGTAGAGCGTCACCGACCCTGACATTTCAGGCAGGATTGCGGTCGCGATCAAACCAAAGGCAAGCCCCGTCAGCGCGCCAATCATCAATGAGGGCGAAAACACCCCGCCCCCCATACGCCCCGCAACCGTGATTGCCACGGCAACCGTCTTGAGAATGGCGAAGATAATCGCCTCATGCAGCACCAATTGCCCCGTCAGAGCGGCGCTTGTGGTTTCATAGCCCACGCCAATGATATGGGGGAAGAAAATCGCCAAACCGCCCAGTAACGCCCCCGCAATCGCAGGGCGCAGGAATCGCGGCAAGCGTAAGAGATTTTGCACCCGAGTGCCTTGGTCATCGGCCCAAAAGGCCGCGCGGATAAACACCACCGCAACAAGCCCACAGATCAATCCCAACATAAGATAGGCGGGCAGTTCCGCGTAAAAGCCCAAGGCGCTTTCACGACCCAATGTGAACTCGGTCACATCGCCCAAGGTAAGGCGACTGATCACTGTGCCTGCCACACTGGCAATGACAATGGGCGCAAATGCATGCACCGCGAAATGGCGCAAGATCACCTCAAGCGCGAAAAGCGCCCCTGCAATCGGTGCATTGAACGAGGCGGAAACAGCCGCAGCCACCGCGCAGCCCAACAAATCCCGCCCCGTGATCCCATCGGCGCGAATAAGCGCGGAGATTTTACTAGAGATTACGGCAGCCAAATGCACCACAGGCCCCTCTCGACCCGTAGAGCCGCCTGAGCCAAGCGTGATCAAGGACGCCGCAGCCGAGGCAAGGCCCGCGCGGATCTCAACACGGCCTTCATTCAGCGCGGCCCCCTCAATCACATCCGCCACAGAGCGCACCCGCCCATCAGGCGTAAAGCGATGCAGGATCAGCCCCACCGAAAGCCCCCCTAAAATGGGGATCAGCAAAATCAGATACCACGGCAAACTTTCGGCGTAGCTGTGCAAATGACGGATATCTTCGGTGCCATAAAGCGTGGCTTGCAAGCGATCCACACCAAGGCGGAACAAAACCGCCGCACTGCCTGCTGCCCCCCCAAGCACAAGCGCGATAAACCAAAACTGAATTTGGCTTGGGCCTTTGCGGCGCAGGATAAACCATGCCTCCGACAACAAGGCGCGCTGCTGGCGCCATGTTGCTGCCAACATCGCCTTAAGGGGGTGTTGCCCAGATCGGGACGGGTCTTTATCCAACTTACCAGCCTTTGCGCCGCGCCTCTATCACCACCAAAGGCCCAAAGAGGTTGAAATTCAACCCTCTATCAGCTGCGCACCCCCGCAAAGCGGGCTTGCCATTCTTCGCGCTGCTCGTCACTGATCTTTGCGAAAAGAACCTCAGGCACAGTGAAGCTCTGCCCCGCTGGCAGCCGCGAGAGGCCTTCTGCGACATCTTCGGGCCATGCGTAATCTTTGCACCCCATCGCATCCAACATTGCCTGTGCGGCATCTGGGATGAACGGCGCGGACAAGAGCGCATAAAACGGGATGAGGTTCAGAGAAAACCGCGTGATGGCCGCGGCGCGATCTGGATCTTCCTTGAACACAGTCCAAGGGGCTGCAGATTGCAAATATTCATTCCCCAAAACCCAAATTGCGCGCAACTCGGCGGCGGCTTTGCGAATTTCAATCGCCTCCATATGCGCCTGATAGGCCGCAAGGCGGGCCTGTAAATCAGCCATCAATTGGGCCTCTTGTGCGCTGTAGTCGCCCGCCTCAGGGATCACTTCACCGAATTTCGAGCGGCAGAATTTGGTGATCCGACTGACAAAATTGCCCAGAACATCGGCCAAATCCTTGTTCACGCCTGCTTGGAAATTCTCCCAAGTGAATTCGCTATCCGAGGTTTCTGGCGCATGGCTCAGCAACCACCACCGCCAATAATCCGAAGGCAGGATCGACAAAGCCTGATCCATGAACACGCCACGCCCTTGGCTGGTCGAGAATTGGCCACCATCATAATTGAGATAGTTGAAGGATTTGATGTAATCCACCAGCTTCCATGGCTCGCCAGAGCCTAAGATCGTTGCAGGAAAGCTCAAGGTGTGGAAGGGCACGTTATCCTTGCCCATGAACTGGACGTAACGCACATCTTGGGCGCCCTTGTCAGTACGCCACCACCGCTCCCAATCATCTCCCTTGCCTGCGTCAACCCATTCTGCGGCGCAGGCGATATATTCAATCGGGGCATCGAACCAAACATAGAAGACCTTGCCCTCCATCCCTGGCCATTCATCCTTGCCCTTTTTAACAGGAATGCCCCAATCCAAATCGCGCGTGATGCCGCGATCTTGCAACCCGTCCCCGTCATTGAGCCATTTTTTGGCGATAGAGGTGGTCAGAATTGGCCAATCTGTCTTGCTGTCGATCCACGTGTTCAATTGATCCCGCATAGAGGATTGGCGCAGATAGAGATGCTTGGTTTCACGCGCCTCCAAATCTGTTGAGCCAGAAATCGCGCTGCGCGGATCAATCAAATCGGTCGGGTCAAGCTGCTTGGTGCAGTTCTCGCATTGATCCCCACGGGCCTTGTCATAGCCGCAATTGGGGCATGTGCCCTCAATGTAGCGATCAGGCAAAAAGCGGCCATCGGCGTTGGAATAGACCTGCCGCTCGCTCACCTCAGAGATCAGCCCTGCCTCGGCCAAACGGCCTGCGAAATGCTGGGTCAATTCGTGGTTCTGCGGGCTAGAAGACCGGCCAAAGTGATCGAAACTCAGGCGAAAACCCTGTGCAATCTCAGCCTGAACTGCGTGCATTTTTGCGCAATATTCCGCGACATCCATGCCCGCTTTGGCGGCGGCTAATTCGGCGGGCGTGCCATGCTCATCCGTGGCACAGAGAAATAAAACCTCACGGCCCCGACCGCGGTTGTAACGGGCGAAAAGATCAGCAGGCAATTGGCTGCCTACGAGATTTCCCAAATGCTTGATCCCATTGATATATGGGATCGCCGAAGTGATCAGAACACGCTCCATCACGCCCGCCTTGTCTTAGATGATTTCCTTCGCTCTCGCGTCTAACCCAAAGCAAAGCGGATGGCTAGACGGTGCAAAGATGTCAAACAAAACTGGGCGCTATGGATTTCGCACAAAGGCCTGAGGATGCGCGCGTCACGCGCCATGCGGCGGGCGGGGCAAGGCGCGCGCGCAAACGCTGCATATGCCATGCGCGCCCCTCCAGACCTGCGGGCAGATTTCCTGCAAGCGCCCCTTGCATGGATAAGGCCCCATGATTGGCCGCCAAGGAAAAGCGCGTCTCAACCCCAGCCGCGCCCCCATGATGCGGTGTTAAAATCGCGGCGAAAGGCTGCTTTCCCGCATGTTCAGCCGCCAGATGCAAACGGCGGATCGCGGTCAGGTTGGGTGGCTCTAGAACTTCGGCCACCACGGTTTCACAGGCCCCGCTGCGCAAAGCCTCCTCCATGCACCATAACAGGTCTTCGCGCCGCTCAGGCGCGACAAAGATCATGCGGGCGGGGTCAATTTCCTCCGCCACGGCTTGCATATGCAGATGATCAGGGTGCCACGCAGGGCGGATCCAAAGCACCGCCCCCTCCATCCGCGCCGCCGCCCAAAGCGCCAGACGCCGCCGTGCGGGGCCGCAAAACTCATGCACCCGCCCAAGCCGCAAATCACACCCCTCGAAAAGGCGCAAAGACGGGTTTGCGCGCGCCACAGAGGCCGTAATGTGATCAAAAGAGGCATGGGTGATTTGCATAAGGCGAGACTAAGTGTTCTTCTTTTGTTCTGCAAGAAATTTTCGCACTCCCCTTGCCCTTCTTGGGCATCTCGCTACCAATAACGCCGAAGATAGCAGCGAAGGATAGGATGGGATGCGCAAAATTCAGCTTGGCACCACAGACACAATGATCACCGATTACTGCCTCGGCACGATGACATGGGGCAACCAAACCCCAGAGGCAGACGCACATCGTCAAATGGATATGGCGCTTGCGGCGGGGATCAATATTGTCGACACCGCCGAGATGTATCCCGTTAACCCTGTGCGGGCGGAAACAGTCGGCAATACCGAAACCATTCTTGGCAATTGGAACCGCGCCAACCCTGCGCGGCGCGGCGATTATATCTTGGCCACCAAAATCACGGGCAAAAACGCCGCGTTTGTGCGCATGGGTGAGGATATAACAGCCGCAAGTTTTACCGCAGCACTCGATGCCTCGCTCGCACGACTGGGCACAGAATATATCGACATTTACCAAATGCATTGGCCCAATCGCGGTTCATATCATTTCCGCCAAAACTGGGGCTATGATCCTTCGGCACAGGTGAAATCCGTGACACTGGCCCATATGGAAGAGATTTTGGATGCGGCAGATCGGATGATCAAAGCAGGCAAAATGCGCTATTTCGCGCTGTCCAATGATACGGTCTGGGGCGTTGCGCAATGGATGCGCCTTTCCGAAGAGCGCGGCCTGCCGCGTGTGATTTCCTTGCAAAATGAATATTCGCTCCTGTGCCGCCTCTATGACACAGATTTTGCGGAACTGGCCGTGAATGAGCAACTGACCCTGCTGGCCTACTCACCGCTTGCCGCGGGCCTTTTGACGGGGAAATACCAAAACGGGGCCATTCCAGAGGGCTCGCGCATGGCGGGTAACGGGGATTTGGGCGGACGCAAAAGCCCGCGCGTCTTTGATGCGGTCGCAGCCTATCTAGACTTAGCGCAAAAGCACGGGATTGACCCCGTTCACATGGCTTTGGCCTTTACGGTGCAGCGCCCTTTCCCTGTCTCGACCATCTTTGGCGCAACCACAAGCGCCCAGCTTACCCGCATTCTAGATGGCTTAGATGTGACCCTATCGGGCGACATTCTGGACGAGATAGACGCGATCCATCGCGCCCATCCGTTGCCCTATTGATGCGCCTGCGCCTCACCCAAACCGCGCTCGTCTTGGCCCTGTGTTTGATCACAGCCTGCAGCCCCCCCATGGTGGGGGCAAGACGGGCGGATGCACCGATTGCCTCGACCACGCGGTTTGAAGCCTCTCGATTTGCGGGGCCATGGGTGATGCGCCACGCCATTGATAGAACCGCCCCGCGCAACCTCAGCTTTGAGGAAGGCGGCGGCCAAATCATAGGTTTGCATTATGTGGATGGGTCTGGCCAAAGGATGGCGCTGACCTCGGACGGCCCGCACCCTGCCCGCTTTACAGATACGCGCGGGCGGGCGCTTTGGGTGCTTTGGGTTGATGATGACTATCGCACCGCATTGCTAGGCGCGCCTGACGGGCGCTTGGCGTGGATCATTGACCGCAGAAAAACGGGGGGCGCTGATCGCATTGACGCTGCAGTGCGCCTTGCTGCGGCCAATGGTTACGACCCGAATGATTTTATCGCGCTGAACCCATGACTGCGCGCTTGCCCTTTCACAGGAAAGGCGCAATCTGATCGCATGCCAATTTGGATCGCCGCCACCATCTTTGCCGCCTTCATGCAGAACCTCAGGTTTCTGTTGCAGCATCACTTGCGCAAAAGCGCGCTGTCAACCGCAGGCGCCACTTGGGCGCGGTTTCTTTACAGCGCGCCCATCGTGGCCTGTGGCGTGATCCTATATGCCCGCCTACGCGGGTTTGATTTGCCGCAGATCCAACCCCAGTTCTGGGCCTATATCGTTCTTGGATCATTGGCCCAAATTCTGGCCACAGCCTGTGTTGTGGCGCTGTTTGGGTTTCGCAACTTCGCAATTGGCGTAACCCTGAAAAAGACGGAAACCATCCTGACCGCCTGCCTCGGTTTGGTGGTTTTAGGCGAAGGCGTATCAGTATGGGTTTTTGCCGCCATCGTGGTTGGGGTGATCGGCGTCATTTTGATCTCAGACGGGGGGCAAAAGGGCGATGGCCAAACCCTACTCCCACGCTTTGCCACCAAGGCCGCATTTTTCGGGCTGGCCTCTGGCGGGCTATTCGGGGTGTCTGCCGTGACCTATCGCGGCGCGATCCTCAGCCTTGAAGGGGGGGATGCGCTGCTGCGATCTGGATTTGCCCTTGCAGTGGCCTGCGCCATCCAAGCCAGCAGTTTGGGCCTTTGGATCGCTTGGCGCGAGCGCGCACAAATTGGTTCTGTGCTGCATCAATGGCGCATTGGACTTGCCACAGGGGCCACCTCACTTTTGGGTTCACTTGGATGGTTCTTGGCCTTTGGCCTACAAAATGCGGCATTGGTCAAAGCGGTCGGGCAAGTGGAATTGGTCTTTACCTATCTCTTTTCCATCTTCTGGCTCAAAGAACGAAGCACCAAAAAAGAGGTTATGGGATTGGTTCTGATCCTCGCCGCGCTGCTCGCCATTATCCTGCAAGAGGCGTAAGACAGCGCCATGTTCACAATACCCCTCGCCATTGCGCCGATTTTCGTTCTAATTGCCACAGGCTACGGCCTGCGCCGCGCGGGCCTGCCCTCGGCCGAGTTTTGGAACCTCAATGATCGTCTGGTCTATCTGGTTCTGATGCCTGCCATCTTCTTTGATAGCATTTCTACAGCCGATTTGGGCGCCGCTGCGTTGGGTGGCTTTTCGGCATTGCTCTATGCGGGATTTTTCGTGGGCATCCTTGCGGGGCTCATCGGGGCAGGCTTAATGCGCCACCATGGGCGCGCCGCAGGCAGTTCTTTGGTGCAAGGGGCGGGACGGTTCAACACGTTCATCGCCCTTGCGGTTGCAGGCGCCCTCTATGGGCCTGAGGGATTAGAGCTTGCGATTTTAGGCGCGGCCATTCTGGTGCCTGTGGTCAACCTCACTGTGGTGACCACGCTTGTCCTCATGTTGCCACAAGAGCGCGGCACGGGGATTGGCGGCCAGATCACCGCCACGCTGAAAAATCTTGCGAAAAACCCTTTGATCCTGTCGATTGCCGCCGCCTTAGCATGGAACCTTGCAGGGTTGCCGCGCGTGCCAGTTTTTCATGACAGCCTCGAAATTCTGGGCCAAGCGGCCCTGCCCATCATGTTGCTATGCGTTGGGGCAAACCTCAAACTGCGCGGTCTTTCGGCGGAGGCGGGGCCATTATTTCTTGCAGCCATCGCAAAGCTTGGCTTGTTTCCTGCAGCAATTATGGGGTTGGCTTTGATCCTCGATGTGCCGCCCCTACAGGCACAAATCGCGCTGACCTTTGGCGCGCTGCCAACAGGCGTGGCCGCCTATACATTGGCCCGACAAATGGGGGGGGATGCGCCGCTTATGGCCGCAATGATCACGGTGCAAACGCTGCTCTCCTTCGCAACCATGCCATTGTGGCTGAGCCTTGGGGAGCGGGTTTTCGGCCTATAGTTATTTCAGCGCAACGCCGTGTCGACCTGCCAAATCAGTGAAAAATTGCCATGCCACGCGGCCTGACCGCGCCCCGCGTGTTGCAGTCCACTCAATCGCCTCGGCACGCAACTGATCTTGGGGCACAGCCACACCATAGGCACGGCAATAGCCGTCAATCATCTCGAAATATTCGTCTTGCGTGCAAGGATGGAACCCAAGCCACAGCCCAAACCGATCCGAGAGCGAGACCTTCTCCTCCACAGCCTCAGATGGGTTTATAGCACCGCTGCGCTCATTCTCGATCATATCACGCGGCATCAGGTGACGGCGGTTAGAGGTGGCATAGAAAATTACATTTTCAGGGCGGCCTTGCACACCACCATCCAAAACCGCCTTAAGCGATTTATAATGCTGATCATCATGGCTGAAGGATAGATCATCACAAAACAGGATCACGCGTGCAGGGGCCGCGCGCAACAGCGTCAAAAGCCTGCCAATCGTGGGCAAATCTTCGCGCTGCATTTCTACCAATTTGAGCGGCAGACCCTCGGCCACCACAGCCCCATGTGCGGCCTTAACCAACGAGGATTTCCCCATCCCCCGCGCGCCCCATAAGAGCGCGTTATTGGCGGCATAGCCGCGCGCAAATTGGCGCGTATTGGCCATAAGCGTGTCGCGCGCGCGATCCACGCCCACCAACATTTCAACACCCACGCGCGAAATCTGTGCGACAGGTTCCAAATGATCAGGATCTGCATGCCACACAAAGGCATCAGCCGCATCCCAATCAGGGGTTTGCGCGGCGGGCGGGGCCATCCGTTCTAACGCATCCGCAATTCGGGCAAGCTGCTTTTTCGCCATAGCCATTACTACCGTTTACTCTTTCTTCGCCGCGTCCTCTGCGGGCGCTTCATCGGCCTCGTCTTCATCCCACAGGCCTTCGGCCTGTAGGCGCTCCTTGCGCTTTTTCTCAACCATGGCGACCAAGAAAATGGAAATCTCGTAAAGCCCATAAACGGCGCTGAAAAGGATCAGCTGCGTGACAACATCGGGCGGGGTCACTAAGGCCGCAACGACCAAAATGCCCACAATCGCATATTTGCGCACATCGCGCAGACCTGCGGCTGAAACCAAACCCGCCTTACCCATCAAGGTCAAAAGCACGGGCAGCTGAAAGCACAGCCCGAAGGCAAAGATAAACTTAAGCGCCAGATCAAGCGACTCGCGCACCGAACCGAGAAAGACCGTTTGCAACTCTTGTGAGGGCGCGGAGGGTTGGAATTCCCCCTCCCCTGCAATCAAATTGGCCAAGGCAGGGATCGCATCGGAAAACCCGATGAAGAAATTCATGGCCAAGGGCGTGACGATGAAATGCGCGAAGGCAGCCCCCAATAGAAACAAAAGCGGCGAAGCAATCAAGAAGGGTAAAAACGCATTTTTCTCGGTCTTGTAGAGACCAGGTGCTACAAAGCGCCAAAGCTGATGCGCGATCACAGGGAAAGAAATCGCAAAGCCCGCGATCACCGAAATACGGATCAAGACAAAGAATTTCTCTTGCGGGGCGGTGAAGATCAAACGTGCATCTTCGCCCCGCGCGCGCAAGACATCGGCCAGAGGTTGCGAAATGAATTCAAGCAATGGCTCGGCTACAGTGAACATAATCACCATACCCGCCACAAAGGCCAAAACCGAGCGGATCAACCGCGTGCGCAATTCCGCCAAATGCTCAATCAATGGGGCGGAATGATCTTCAATCTCGTCTTCGCTCATGCCTCATCCGCCTTTTTCGCGCGGGGTTTAGGGGCCGCTTTGGGCGCAGTCGTCTTGGCCTTTGCAGGCGCGGCCTTGGCCCGTGTCGTTTTTGCGGGTTCGGCTTTTTTCACAGGTGCCTTTTTAGGCGTAGCCTTCGGGGCCGCTTTTGCTTTGGGCGCCGTCTTTTTGGCAGGCGCGGCTTTAGCCTGCGCTGGCACCTCGCTTGGTGCCTCTGCAGGCTCACTGCGCTTAACGGCAGGTGCGGGGGCTTGTGTCGGATTTCCTTGCGCGCCCGCAGGTTTACCCTGATTGCCCGTCTTCAGCGGCTTGTCGCTATTGAAATCTGCATCGAGATCAAGATCCGCGTTGAGAGATTGCTTGACCTTATCCAGACCATATTGACGCGGATTGGTCAGGGCTTTCATCTCGCGGTTCATTTCGCGCATGCCCGTTTGATCGGCCGCATCATTCATAGCCGAGGTAAACTCGCGCGCCATGCCTTTGATGCGGCCCACAAACAGACCCGCTTTGCGGAACATAACAGGCAAGTCTTTTGGCCCGACAACGATCAAGGCAACAATGCCGATCACCATCAATTCCATCCACCCGATATCAGGCATGGCGTCCCTCTCGTGACAAACCGCGATTAGCGCAGGGTTTCATGATCCCGCCCCGCGCCAAGGCGCAAGGCCAAAGACGATCATTAGGCCTTGTCACGCTCGTTTTCAGGGGTGACATCGCGCGCGCCCTCACCATCGGCAGCTTTATTTTCAAGCTCCTCGGTGCTGTCTTTGACGCCGCGCTTAAAGGCGGTGATACCTTTCCCCACTTCGCCCATCAGGCCCGCAATTTTGCCGCGCCCGAAGAGAACCAGCACGACCACCGCAATCAGCAAAAGCCCTGCAGGGCCAATATTGTTGAACATTTCGCTCTCCCATTTCAGCGCCGACTGATGCAACACTCCGCACATCAACCGCGCCGCGTTTATATCTTGGCCTCAACGCCATAGCCCCCAAAGGCCAATGCCGCTTGCCCACCAAGGGAATGTCGCGAAATCCTGCGCCGCCTGCAAGGGGCAAAACGACCCTGCACGCGGGAAACTGATCACGATTGTATAATGAAGGCCCGTTTAGGATGCTTTGGCCGCGGGAAAGACAAAACATTTCTCGCGGCGCAGGCTCAACCACATCGCGGTGCCTTTCTTGGGCAAAAATACGCCCGGCACCGTGGCACGGATCACCTCGCCGTTGAAATCCATGCGAAACTCAACAAGGCTTTCATGGCCCATGAAGCGCGCGCGCTCGACCATGCCGCGTGCTGGCACACCATCGCTGACAGTCGGGTTTGGGCCACGACCGCCCCGATCAAAATCAATCTTCACATGTTGGGGGCGAAAGACAATCTCAACTGCCGTGCCATCGGCGAAACCTGGCGCCAAGAATTGCCCAAAGGCGGTGTCGGTCAGCGCCCCGTCCACACGGCCAGAGATGACATTCACATCCGAGAAAAACGCCGCCGCCGCCTTGTCCACGGGGGCGTTGTAAATATTATAAGGCGCGCCCTGTTGCACGATCTGACCGTTGCGCATCAAGGCGATTTGATCTGCCATGCGCATCGCTTCCTCGGGCTCATGGGTGACAAGAACGACCGCTGTGCCCTCTTCTTTCAGCAATTCCAATGTTTCATCGCGGATGCCATCGCGCAGACGATTGTCCAATCCCGAAAAGGGTTCATCCATCAGCATCACTTTCGGGCGCGGTGCTAGCGCGCGGGCCAAGGCCACACGCTGCTGCTCGCCGCCCGACAGCATATGGATGCCTTTTTCCCCGTAGCCTTTGAGATCGACACGAGCGAGCAAGTCCTCAACCCGCGCGCCCACTTCAGGGCCGCGCCCCTTTAGACCAAAGGCAATATTTTGCGCCACGTTGAGATGCGGAAAAAGCGCGAAATCTTGAAAGATCAAACCGACCGACCGTGCCTCGGGGGGCAGATGCAGCCCTGCATCGGAGACAGTGACACCATCAAGCGCAACCGTTCCACCCGTTTGACGCTCGACCCCCGCGATGACACGCAAGGTGGTGGATTTTCCGCATCCCGAAGGGCCAAGCAAACACATCACCTGCCCAGCCGCCACCGACAAGGATATGCCCCGCACCACTTCCGTCCCATCAAAGACGCAAGAGAGGTTGCTTACCTCAAGCCGCGGGGAATTTTGGCGCGGGACTTGGTTCATAGGGCGCTTACATCCTGATAAAAACACTCAACTTGGTCAGCTATCAGGCACAAGCCCCCCTTTCAAGCGCCGCTTTGCTGCGGCCTCTCAAATGGTTATGGCGTTCTGACCACCATCCAAGAGCACATTTTGCCCCACCATGAAGCCCACATGTTGCGAGCATAGAAAGGCACAAGTAGCGCCAAATTCCTGCGCCGTGCCATAGCGCCCAACGGGTAGGGTGCCAAAGCGGCGGGTGCGTGCCTCCTCAACACTGATCCCCTCGCGTTCCGCCACACCCTTATCAAGCGCATCGGCGCGATCCGTGGCGTGAATACCAGGCAAAAGATTGTTGATGATCACCCCTTTGGCAGCAACCTGACGGGCTGTGCCCGCAACATAGCCCGTCAAGCCTGCGCGTGCAGAATTGGACAAGCCCAATTGTGGGATCGGTGCCTTGACCGATTGCGAAGTGATATTGACCACGCGGCCCCATGATTTTTCCATCATCTGCGGCATGTAATGTTTCATCAGCGCAATTGGCGTCAGCATATTGGCATCCAGCGCCTTGATGAAATCCTCACGCGTCCAATCCGACCACAAACCTGGTGGGGGGCCGCCTGCATTGGTCACAAGAATATCAATCGCACCCGCCCCCGCGATAACATCGGCGCGCGCTGCCTCATCGGTGATATCGGCGGCAATCGCGGTGACTGAAACACCATAGGTGTCGCGAATATGCGCGGCAGTCGCCTCAAGCGCCTCTGCCCCGCGGGCGTTGAGCACCAGATCAACCCCTGCCTCAGCCAAGGCTTCGGCGCAGCCGCGCCCCAAGCCCTTGGACGATGCACAAACCAATGCGCGTTTTCCCTTGATGCCCAAATCCATGATCTGCTCCCTCGCATTCCTTAATATCTTTCCTAGCGCGCAAGCGCGCCTCTGGGGGCAAGTTAGGTGCCTGTTGCCGCCAAATCCAGTCTTGCGCTAGATTTACCTTTCACCAAAAGCGCCGCTTGACCGCGCCCTGCCCCGTTTCTATTGAGAAAAAGGGAGGGTGAAATGGCCAGCTTACCCGCGCAATTAAAATTCGATGTTTATCCTGCCACGCAGTTCTGCGTGGATCGCGGCGCCAATGAAGGCGATGCGCTTGGCACCTTTGACGAGGTGGAAGCAGGCGATATCTACCGCATGCGCAAAGATGCCAGCGCCCTCACCCTTGCCATGCGGGATGATGCCGATGGCACGCAGTTGGTGGCCGAAGGCAGTCAATTGGGCCGTGCAGGCGACAAGCTGACGATTGCAGCCTGTCACCAATTGATGACCCCAGACGGGACTTTGGCCGAAATCCTGACCCTGACAATCTGGCCCGCGGGCCAACCCGCCCATTACATCCTGCCGCTGTGCAACCTTGAGCCGGGCGAAGATTATGAATTGGTGGGCTCTGAGGCCGAAACAGCATCGCTGCGCTTTGCTGATATTGCCTGCCTGTCCTTTTTGGCGGGCACACACCTTACCCTTGCCTCTGGCGCACAAATTGCCGTTGAGGCGCTGCAAGAAGGCGACCTGCTGCTGACCCGCGAAAATGGGGCGCAGCCTATTCGATGGATTGGGCGCACTGTGTTGCGCGGCACAGGCAGCACAGCGCCCGTGCTGATCCGCCAAGGCGCGTTAAACACGGCGCGAGATTTGGTTTTGATGCCGAACCATCGCCTCTTTGTGTGGCAGCGCCAAGATATGCTTGGCACAGGCCGGGCTGAGGTCATGGTG
Organism: Rhodobacterales bacterium HKCCA1288; assembly: GCA_015693905.1. Lineage (NCBI taxonomy): Bacteria > Pseudomonadati > Pseudomonadota > Alphaproteobacteria > Rhodobacterales > Rhodobacterales bacterium HKCCA1288. The sequence continues at coordinate 1,002,960 of CP065161.1, forward strand.
AAGGCCGCCCATTTGATTAATGGCAGCACGATCACACGGCTTGAGGGCGGCTTCTTTGATGGGTTCCAAATCCTACTTGATCGTCACGAAATCCTCTATGCCGAGGGGATCGCGGTCGAAAGCCTGATGGTTACAGGGCAAACCCGCCCTGCCTTGCCCGAAGCGATACTTGCAACCGCCGCGCCCGATCTAAGCCCCGAATTACGCACCGCACTTGAGCTTGACGCGCTGGCGCTTGCCCGCGCAGGGGGGGATCCCGCCAAGGCGCTTTATGAGGCCTCACTAGGTGGCAAAAAACGCCCCAACCCATAGCACATTCTGATCGCCTTGCCGCATCATCCCCCTTTCCAAAGGGCGCATCGCGCCATATACCGCGCCCCATGTCCGATATATCGCCTTCACCCCTCGCCAATCGCCCTGCCCTGCCGCCTGAAATCGGGCGCAGACGCACCTTTGCGATCATTTCACACCCAGACGCGGGCAAGACCACGCTGACCGAGAAATTCTTGCTCTATGGCGGTGCTATTCAAATGGCGGGTCAAGTGCGCGCCAAAGGCGAAGCACGGCGCACGCGCTCGGACTTTATGAAAATGGAACAGGATCGCGGCATCTCGGTCTCGGCATCGGCCATGTCCTTTGACTACCGCGAGTTCCGCTTTAACCTTGTGGACACCCCCGGCCACAGCGATTTCTCAGAGGATACCTACCGCACGCTTACGGCGGTGGATGCCGCCATCATGGTGATTGATGGGGCCAAGGGCGTAGAAAGCCAGACCCAAAAACTCTTTGAGGTTTGCCGCTTGCGCGATTTGCCCATCCTCACCTTCTGCAACAAGATGGATCGCGAAAGCCGCGACACATTCGAAATCATTGACGAAATCCAAGAGAACCTCGCGATTGATGTGGCCCCCGCCAGTTGGCCCATTGGGATGGGGCGCGATTTCTTGGGATGCTACGACCTGATCCATGATCGGCTTGAATTGATGGATCGCGCAGATCGCAACCGCGTTGCCGAAACGGTCAAGATGAGTGGGCTAGATGACCCCAAACTGGCCGATCACATCCCCGAAGCACAGTTGGCCAAGCTGCGCGAAGAAATCGAGATGGCGCGCGAATTGCTCCCCGCCTTTGACCGCGCCACATTCCTTGCGGGTGCGATGACCCCGATTTGGTTCGGCTCGGCCATCAACTCATTTGGGGTGCGGGAATTAATGGAAGGCATTGCCGAATTCGGCCCCGCGCCACAGGTGCAAACGGCCGATCCGCGCGAAATTGCGCCAGAAGAAGGCAAGGTTACGGGCTTCGTGTTCAAAGTTCAGGCCAATATGGACCCAAAACACCGCGATCGCGTGGCCTTTATTCGTTTGGCGTCAGGACATTTTGAGCGGGGCATGAAACTGCATCATGTGCGCTCTAAGAAACCGATGGCTGTATCCAACCCTGTGCTCTTCCTCGCCGCTGACCGCGAATTGGCAGAAGAGGCATGGGCAGGCGACATCATCGGCATTCCCAATCACGGGCAGTTGCGCATCGGGGATGCCCTGACCGAAGGGGAGGCGCTACGCTTTACAGGGATACCCAGTTTCGCGCCTGAATTGTTGCAAGTGGCGCGCGCAGGCGACCCGATGAAGGCCAAACACCTTGAAAAGGCGCTTATGCAATTCGCCGAAGAAGGGGCTGCAAAAATCTTTAAACCACAGCTTGGCTCAGGTTTTATCGTGGGTGTCGTGGGCGCGCTGCAATTTGAGGTTCTCGCCAGTCGGATAGAACTGGAATATGGCCTGCCCGTGCGCTTTGAAGCCAGCCAATTCACATCGGCCCGTTGGGTTCATGGCGCGCGCGACAAGGTCGATGCATTTGCGACCGCCAATAAACAACATATGGCGGTCGATAATGATGGCGACCCTGTGTATCTGACGCGCCTGCAATGGGACATTGATCGTGTCGAACGCGACTACCCCGATGTGCGGCTCTCGGCGACCAAGGAATTGATGGTTTAACACCCCGTTTGACCCTTGCCGTGGTTTCAGCTAAATGCTTGTTCATTCTTGGCAATCTGGCCAAGGATCACGCCGCGGAGCGCGCGAGGATATGCGCTCCTTCACATATGCCAGTTGAGACTGGCCAGAACGGACGCATATGACCAAATTCACCGATCTAAACCTCAATCCGAAGGTTCTGAAAGCTATATCTGAAGCAGGGTATGAAACCCCAACCCCCATTCAGGCAGGCGCGATCCCCCCCGCATTGGAAGGGCGCGATGTTTTGGGGATTGCCCAGACGGGCACAGGCAAAACCGCCAGTTTCACATTGCCCATGATCACGCTTCTGGCACGGGGGCGGGCACGGGCGCGGATGCCACGCAGCCTTGTTCTTTGTCCCACCCGCGAATTGGCGGCACAGGTGGCCGAAAATTTCGACACCTACACCAAGCATCTGAAACTGACCAAGGCGCTGCTGATTGGCGGCGTATCATTTAAAGAGCAAGACCTTCTGATTGATCGGGGTGTCGATGTTCTGATCGCCACACCAGGCCGTCTGTTGGATCATTTCGAGCGCGGCAAACTGTTGTTGACGGGCGTTCAGATCATGGTGGTGGATGAGGCCGACCGCATGTTGGATATGGGCTTTATCCCCGATATTGAGCGGATTTTCTCGCTGACGCCCTTCACGCGCCAAACTTTCTTTTTCTCTGCCACGATGGCCCCCGAGATTGAGCGTATCACATCAACATTTTTGTCGAATCCCGCGCGGATCGAAGTGGCGCGCCAATCCACGACATCCGACACAATCACGCAGGCGTTGTTTTCTTTCAAACCCACCCGCCGCGACACAAGCGCGAAAGAAAAGCGCACCATGCTGCGCGCCGCGATTGCCGCAGAGGGCGAGGGCTGCACAAATGCCATCATCTTCTGCAATCGCAAGGTGGATGTCGATATAGTCGCAAAATCTTTGAAGAAACACGGGCTGGATGCCGCCCCTATTCATGGCGATTTGGATCAATCGCAACGCATGCGCACCTTGGATGGGTTCCGCGAAGGAAGCCTTCGCTTTCTTGTGGCCTCAGATGTGGCCGCGCGTGGGCTTGATGTGCCAAGCGTAAGCCATGTGTTCAATTATGATGTCCCTTCCCACGCCGAGGATTACGTTCATCGTATTGGCCGCACGGGCCGCGCGGGGCGTAAGGGCCGCGCAATCACCATCGCGGTGCCTGCAGATGAAAAATATCTCACGGCGATTGAGGCCTTGATTGGCAAGCCCATTCCGACTGATGAGCCCCTGCCATGGAGCCCCACAAGCGCGCAAAAGCCGCATGAAGCGGACGCGGCGAATGATGACCGCGACAAGCCACGCCGCAGCCGCGGGGGGCGTGGTCGCCGCAAGCCGCACGAGGGCGATGAGGGCAGCACAGCAAAGACTGAAACAAAGACCGAAGCGCCCAAAGAGGGCCCCGAAGACAACACCCCGCCCCAGCCAACGCCGAGCAGCACGGCGCCGCGCCCCGAGCGCAACCATGACCGCCATGAGCGCGGCGGACGCAATCGCGGCGGACAAGGTGGCGGACATCGTGTTGTTGGCATGGGTGAGCATTTACCAAGCTTTATCGCGCTCAGCTTTGAAGAACGCCGCGGGCCAAGCAGCAGCTATGTCTCTGCCGATGCAGAGGATGAGCAGAGCCAAGCTGAGGCGCAAGAGATAGAGACGCCAGTGGCCGCCACTGAGGAGGCCCCAAAGCCAAAGCGCAAGCGCAGCCCACGCAAACCTAAAGAAAAACCAGAGGCGGCAGGGACAGAAACCCCCGCCGAAGCAGTATCAGAAGAATAAAAAACGCCCCAGCTTGGGGCGTTTTTTTATTCCGCAACAAGGCGGCTGATGATCACGCTGACCTCTGGCTTTTTGCCGATTTCAGCCTGAACAGATTGGCGGATGGCGCGGCGCACCGCCTCTTCAATCTTGTCGTCATCACGGGTGATCTTGCGATCCAGACGCGGCAGAAGATCGGCCAATTCATCCTCGAGCATCTCGGTTAAACTGCCATGGCCATTGCGCAAATGATCTGGCAGACCACGCAGCTCGACCCATGCATCTTCAATCAAGCTGTCATCCTCATCGACAATCAGCGCCGCAATCACGAGGCCGTTTAGGGCCAGTTTCATGCGATCACGGATCACCCCGTCATAGGCGCCCACCCGTGTGCTGCCATCTAGGTAATCGCGCGCGACCTCGACATATTCCACCGCAGCGGGCGCATTGCCCGACAATTCCAACATTGTGCCATTTGGCGCTACAAGGCCAAGCATTCCCTTTTCCGTGGCAAGCCGCGCATGTTCGCGCAAATGGCGGAATTCACCATGATTGGGCACAAGGATACGTGGACGCAAAATATCATGCATCTTTTCCAAATCGGGGCGATTGGCATGGCCCGACACATGGAAAAAGCCTGATTGTTCATCCACAATCTCTACCCCGATTTCTGCAAGCGCGTTTTGAATACGCCCCACGGAAACCTCATTGCCCGGAATTGTTTTGGATGAGAACAGGAACATGTCGCCCTCTTTCAGCTCCATCCCCAAATAAGAGCCGCGCGATAGGGCCGCCGAGGCTGCCCGCCGTTCCCCCTGACTGCCTGTCACAATCAGCATGAGGTTTTCGCGTGGGATATCGCGGGCCTCCTCAACTGACACGGTCGAGGGGAAATCAGTCAGCACGCCCGCCTCGACCGAGGCGCGGATCATGCGTTGCATTGCACGGCCCAGCAGACAGACGGAACGGCCATTGGCCACCGCGGCATCGGCCAAGGTTTTCACCCGCGCAACATTGGAGGCAAAGGTGGTCGCCACCATCATACCCCGCGCGCGCCCAATCAGCGCTGTGATGGGTTCTGGCAACTGGCTTTCGCTGCGCCCCTCATGGCGCGAAAACACATTGGTGCTGTCGCAGATATAAGCCAAGACCCCCTTCCCTGCGATCTCGCCCCACATGGCTTCGTCAAAGGGTTCGCCGACCATCGGGTTCGTGTCGATTTTGAAATCACCCGAATGCACCACACGGCCATGTTCAGTGTCGATAACAAGGCCCGAGCTTTCAGGGATGGAATGCGAGACGGGGGCAAATTGCACCTTGAACGGGCCTGCTTCCACCACTTCGGGATAGGCCCCAACGACCCGCACCTGATCAGGGTCGTGACCCGCCTCCTCCAATTTGCGGCGCGCATGGATGGCCGTGAAATTACGGGCGTAAACAGGCGCGCGCAGGCGCCCCCACAAATGGCCAAGGGCGCCAACGTGATCTTCATGGGCGTGGGTGATGAAAATCCCCTCAAGGCGATCTGCGCGTTCTTCCAACCACGCGATATCAGGCAGGATCAGGTCAACGCCCGGTTGACCATCCATGTCGGGAAAGCTGACGCCGCAATCGACAAGGATTAAACGCTCCGCACCTTGTTCTCCAACACCATAGACATATGCGTTCATTCCGATCTCACCTGCCCCGCCAAGGGGAAGATAGATCAGCCTGTTTCGATCGCTCATCAGCTTGCCTGTTCCTCGTTATATTTATGGATCACGGTCAGACCATGCATGGTCAGATCATCTTCGATCCTGTCAAACAACACATCGCCCGTAGAGAAGAGCGGCGCAAGCCCCCCTGTCCCAACTATCCGCATCGGGCGGTCGCGCTCGGCGCGAATGCGGTCACAAATACCACGCACAAGGCCCACATAGCCCCAAAACACGCCCGACTGCATGCAGGCCACCGTATTGGTGCCAATCACCGATTGCGGTTTTGTCACATCCACATGGGGCAAGGCGGCGGCTGCGTGATGCAATGCTTCAAGGCTAAGGTTTACGCCAGGCGCGATAACACCACCCACATAAGCGCCATCTTCGGCCACAACGTCAAAGGTGGTTGCTGTGCCAAAATCCACCACAATCAAATCGCCGCCATGGCGATCATAGGCGCCCGCGGTATTGACCAAGCGGTCAGGCCCCACTTGCGTGCCTGCATCCACCCGTGGCAGCACAGGCAAGAGACACTCAGATTTACCAACCACAAGCGGGCGGCAGTCGAAATAGCGATCACACAACACGCGCAAGTTAAAGACCACGCGTGGCACAGTTGAGGAGATAATCACCGCGTCAATCTTGGGTTTTAGCCCATAATGATCCATCAGGGTCGAATACCAAACGTAATATTGATCTGCGGTGCGTTGATGCTCGGTTGCGGTGCGTAATGTGCACAGAAATTGCGCGCCATCCCATAGGGAAAACACTGTATTCGTATTGCCGCAATCCACGCAAAGAAGCATCTCGCACGCCCCCTAAAAATAAATATCCGCCGCCGCAATGGCACAAGGCCCGCTTGGCGTGGTTAATATCAGATTACCAGTTTCATCGACATCGTCAAAAACACCACGAATGTCCCGATTGGGCAAACGCGCCAAAATGACTTCGCCGCGCTTGGCGGCGTGGGTCAACCATGCGGCGCGCACAGGGGCAAAACCCTGCTGAGAGATCTGCGCCTCCCAGTGAGCCATGCGCGGGGTCAGGTGATCTAAAAATGTTTCAGGGTCTGGGCATTGGCCTGCAACGCTGAACAGATCAATAGGCGCAAGCGCGCCCTCCTCAAGGCCCGCCACATCTGGGCTGTGCCGAAGGTTCACACCGATGCCAATCACCAAATGCCCCTGCTGGCCCGCAGCGACCCCGTGGCTTTGCAGCAGGATGCCCGCGATTTTCTGACCATGAAGCAGCACATCATTGGGCCATTTTAAGGTCAATGCGTCAGGCGCCACATAACTGGCCAAAGCATCGCGCAAGGCCAGCGCCGCGGTGAACGAGCGCAAAGCTGCCTCTTGCGGGGGGCAGTTGAGTGGCAGGATGAGTGAGGCTGTGAAGTTACCACGGGGGGCGCGCCATGCCCGCCCCCGCCGACCATATCCCGCGTCTTGGGTATGGGCCAAAATCCATGTGGGTCGCTCTAGCGGCGCTGCGCGCAAGCGCCGCTCCGCTTCGGCCATGGTGCTGTCGACACGGGCCAAAATGACCCGTTCAACCGCCGTGCTGTCAGCGCACAAGTGCCTGCGCCGCGTTGGCCGCCAAGTGGTCAATCCCGAACAAATTCACAATGCCCGCAATCATGACCACAGCGGAAATCGTCAGGCCCAAGAATTGGATGATCGACATCCGCCCATCTAGGCCTTCGCGCGGTTCGCCAAAATACATGAAATAGACGATACGCAAATAATAGTAGGCGCCTATTACAGAGGCGATGACCCCTGCCACGGCCAACCAAACCAAGCCTGCATCAACAGCCGCGACCAAGACCGCGTATTTCGCGAAAAAGCCCAACATGGGTGGGACACCCGCGAGACTGAACATCAGCACCAAAACCGCCAAGGCCTGACCCGATTGCGCGGTGGCATAGCCATTCAAGGCAGAGATATCGGTGACGGGGTATCCATCTTTCTCCATCGACATGATGAAGGAGAACACACCAATATTCATGGTCACATAGATCGCCATATAGATCAGCATCGCCTCGACACCCTGCCCCGTGCCAGACGCCAGACCCATCAGGGCAAAACCCATATGCCCGATGGAAGAATAAGCCATCAGGCGTTTGATATCGGTTTGGCCAATCGCTGCAATGGCCCCGACAAACATCGACAAAACCGCCAAGGCCGCAACGATCTGCTGCCAATCGGAAATGGCCATGCCAAAGGCATCGTAGACGACACGGGCAAATAGGCCCATTGCGGCCATTTTCGGGGCAGTTGCGAAAAGGGCTGTCACAGGTGTGGGTGCGCCCTCATAAACATCAGGTGTCCACATATGGAACGGGGCCGCTGATACTTTGAAGGCCAGACCTGCCGCCATAAAGACAAGGCCAAACACCATGCCCAAAGACATACCCCCCATCGAGGCCTCGATGATGCCCGCAAAAAGCGTAGTTCCCGCAAAGCCGTAAACGAGGGACGCGCCATAGAGCAAAAGACCCGAGGAAAGAGCGCCAAGCACGAAATATTTAAGGCCTGCCTCGGTTGAGCGCACGCTGTCACGGCGCAAGGCGGCAACCACATAAAGGGCTAGGGATTGCAGCTCCAACCCCATGTAAAGCACGATCAAGTCGCCAGCGGACACCATGATCATCATGCCAACAACCGCCAAGGTGACAATCATCGGATATTCAAACCGACCAAGGCCCGATTTCTGCATCGCCTCTTGGCCTACGATCAAAATTACCGCCGCGGACAAAAGGATCACAATTTTGGCAAAGCGCGCAAAATCATCAACCACGATCATGCCACCAAAGCTGCTTGCATCGCCTTGACCTGTTGCCGCGACATAGAGCGCCATAATGGCGAAAACTGCGGCGGTCGCGTAGGTTAACGCAGGCGCCATGCCATCTTTGGTGGTGTAAACAGCCAACATCAGCCCCGCCATCGCATAGATGGACAGGACAATCTCTGGGATCAAAACTGCGAGGTCTGCGCCGATCATTAGAAATTCCTCAATGGCTGGCTGCAAGCGCAGTTGCGGGGGCAAACTCCGCAACGCTTGTGTGATAATTCGACAAAAGCGCCTCTACCGAGGGGCCAATAATATCGGTGACGAGGCTCGGATAGACACCCAATAGAATGGTCATCACCACCAATGGCGCGAAAATCGCCTTTTCGCGCGCGGTCATGTCGGTGATGGATTTCAGGCTTTCCTTGATCAGGTCACCAAACACCACGCGGCGATAGAGCCATAGCGCATAGGCCGCCGACAAGATCACGCCTGTTGCCGCCAAAAGCCCAATCAGCGTGTTCACATGGAAAACACCCATCAAGGTCAGGAATTCGCCGACAAAGCCCGATGTGCCAGGAAGGCCCACATTGGCCATGGTGAACAGCATGAACACCGCCGCATAAGCGGGCATCCGATTTACCAGACCACCATAAGCGTCAATCTCACGCGTGTGCATGCGATCATAGATCACGCCAACACAGAGGAACAACGCCCCCGAAACAAAGCCGTGGCTGATCATTTGGAAAATGGCGCCATCTACACCTTGTTGATTGGCGGCGAAAATCCCCATCGTCACATATCCCATATGCGCAACCGATGAGTAAGCGATCAGCTTTTTCATGTCTTCTTGCACCATCGCGACCAGTGAGGTGTAGATGATCGCAATCACAGACATCCAAAGCACCAATGGCGCCATGATGTCAGAGGCAACTGGGAACATTGGCAAGCTAAAGCGCAAGAAACCGTATCCGCCCATCTTCAGCAGGATTGCCGCCAGAACCACAGAGCCTGCGGTTGGCGCCTGAACGTGCGCATCGGGCAACCATGTATGGACAGGCCACATTGGCATTTTGACCGCAAAGGACGCGAAGAAAGCAAGCCAAAGCAACATCTGCATCCCACCTGCAATCTGCCATCCAAAGAGGCTGATGCCTGCCGCCGAGAATTCATGTGTCAGCAATGTTGGGATATCGGTGGTGCCGGCATCGATATACATCGCCACCATCGCCACCAGCATCAGCACCGAGCCAAGGAAGGTGTAGAGGAAGAATTTGAACGCCGCATAGATGCGGTTTTTGCCGCCCCAAATCCCAATAATCAGGAACATCGGGATCAGGCCCGCTTCGAAGAACAGGTAGAACAGCACCAAATCCAATGCCACAAAGACGCCGATCATCAGGCTTTCGAGAACCAAAAGCGCGATCATGTATTCTTTGACGCGATGCTCTACGCCCCAACAGGCAGCGATTGTAATGGGCATCAAGAATGTGGTCAGCAGAACGAATAGCACGCTGATCCCGTCTACGCCCAATTTATAGCTGAGGCCAAAGAGCCATTCGCGTTCTTCCACCATTTGGAAGCCCGTGTCATTCGCATCGAATTGCACAAGGATCGCCAAGGAGATCAGGAAGGTTGCGGTCGTGGCTGCCAGCGCCAAACGCTTGGCTCCAAGCTGTGCCGCCTCATCCTCGCCGCGCAAAAACAGCGCAAGGATGAGGGCCGCAACCATAGGCAGGAAGGTGACGATGGAAAGTAAGTTGTCCATGGAAATCCCTTAGCCTCCGATCGAAAGGCTGATCCATGTGATCAGTGCTACCACACCGACCACCATGGCAAATGCATAATGGAAAACGTAACCCGACTGCGCACGCCCTGCGAGGCGGGTTAGGAAGGGGATGATCCCAAGGGCAAGGCCGTTGATCCCCCCGTCAATGATTTTGGTATCGCCAAGCTTCCAAAAGACACGGCCAATCGCCTGAGCAGGGCGCACAAAGACCGCGTCATAAATCTCGTCAAAATACCACTTGTTCAGCAAGAACAGATAAAGCGGGCGGTTGACCGCTGCCCAACGGGCAGGAAGGCTTGGGACAGCGATGTAAAAGATATAAGCCACAAGAAGCCCGCCCAACATCGCGATAAACGGCGCAACTTTGACCCATTTGGGCACTTCATGCGCGTCACTGAGAACCGTGTTATCCGGGGCTTGGTGAATGGCCCCTTCACCAGGTGCGCCCGTAAAGACGTAGTGATGTTCAGCTTCGGCTGTGCCCTCATGCGTGGCGGCATGGGTGGCATCATGACCTGCTTCGGCCATGGCCGCATCGGTGTGACCTTCGGTGCCATGGGTTGCATCCCCTTCACCATGGGCCATCGCCTCAGCATAGGGGACGCCAAAGAATTTACCGACCTCATCTGGATGCCCAAAGAACGGCTTCAGCCAGATCATACCGGCAAACACCGCACCAAAGGCCAGAACGCCAAGCGGGATCAACATCACCACAGGGCTTTCATGTGCGTGATCATGCGTGTGCTTGTCACCCCGCGGAGTGCCAAAGAAGGTGAGGAACATCAAACGCCATGAATAGAAGCTGGTGAAGGCAGCAGCGATCACCAACATCCAGAAGGCGTAATGGCCCAAACCACCGCCAAAGGCATAGGCGCTTTCAATCACCGCGTCTTTGGACAGGAACCCTGCAAAGCCATAATAGGTCAGCGGGATACCAACGCCCGTGATAGCCAATGTGCCAATCAGCATGGCCGCGAATGTATAGGGGATCTTCTTCCGCAATCCGCCGTAATTGCGCATATCCTGCTCATGATGCATCGCGTGGATGACCGAGCCCGCGCCAAGGAACAGCATGGCCTTGAAGAATGCGTGGGTAAAGAGGTGGAACATCGCCACCGAATAAACCCCAACCCCTGCCGCAACGAACATATATCCCAATTGCGAACAGGTGGAATAGGCGATGACGCGCTTGATATCGTTCTGCACCAACCCAACCGTGGCCGCAAAGAACGCGGTCAGCGCGCCAAGGATGATGATGAAGTTTGTAGCATAGGGGGCGTATTCCATAATCGGCGACATACGGCAGACCAAGAAGACCCCCGCCGTCACCATGGTTGCAGCGTGGATCAGCGCGGATACAGGGGTCGGGCCTTCCATCGCGTCAGGCAACCATGTGTGCAGCAAGAGCTGCGCCGATTTCCCCATCGCGCCGATGAACAACAGCATTGCGATTGTATTGGCGGCATTTACCTCAAAACCGAGGAAGGCAAAGCTTTGCTCTGCCAATTCCGCACCCATCGGCAAAATCACATCGAATTGGATCGAGTCCGCCATCCAATACAGACCGAAGATCCCCAACAGGAAGCCGAAATCGCCAACGCGGTTGACGATAAAGGCCTTCATCGCCGCCGCACCTGCGCTTGGCTTGCGGAAGTAGAAGCCAATCAAAAGATAGGAGGCGACCCCGACCCCTTCCCACCCGAAAAAGAGTTGCAACAGGTTATCCGCGGTCACCAGCATCAGCATGGCAAAAGTGAAGAACGACAGATAGGCAAAGAACCGCGGGCGATAACTTTCGCCTTCGCGGAAATTGTCGTCATGCGCCATGTAGCCAAAGGAATAAAGATGCACCAGCGCCGAGACAGAGGTGATCACAATCAACATAATCGCCGTCAAGCGATCAATGCGAATGGCCCAATCCGTGAACAGGCTGCCTGATTCCACCCAACGCAGGATTGAGATGGAATAGGTTTCGCCATCAAACCCGATGAACACGGCCCAAGACAGGATCATCGACAAGAACAAAAGCGCGGTTGCAATGATGCAGGCGAGTTGTTCACCAAACCACCGCCAGCCAAAGCCAGCCAAAAGCGCGCCGATGAGCGGTGCAAAAAGCAGGATCGTTTCCATCGGCTCAGCCCTTCATATTCGAAACATCTTCAACCGCGATGGTGCCACGGTTGCGGAAGAAACAGACAAGGATCGCAAGACCAATCGCGGCCTCTGCCGCGGCGACTGTCAGGACGAACATGGTAAAGACCTGACCCGTCAAATCCCCCAAATAGGAGGAAAAGGCGACAAGGTTGATATTCACCGATAGCAAAATCAATTCGACTGACATCAGGATTACGATGACATTCTTCCGATTGAGGAAGATGCCAAAAATCCCGATCACAAAGAGCGCAGCCGCCACCGTCAGGTAGTGTTCCAGTCCGATCGTCATCTCGTCCCTCCGAGGGGGTTTCCCTCATGGTCATTCAATATTCTGCGGGGCCAAAAGCCCCGCTTATGTCACAGCCCTTGACCAGGCTTTACGTCTTTTAGTTCCATCGCTTTCGCAGGATCACGATACATTTGTGCCAAGACATTCTGGCGTTTGACGTCTACGCGGTGGCGCAGCGTCAGAACAATCGCGCCCACCATCGCAACCAACAAAACCAAACCTGCCAATTGGAACACCAACAGGTAATGATCATAAAGGATCATCCCCAAAGCTTTGGTGTTGTGCATCTGATCAATTGCGGGGGTTGGGTTGCCAAGGCGAGTATCAATCCCGTCTGAAAAGGCCCATGTGCCATAGGCAAGGCCCAGTTGGATCAACAAAACCACACCAATCAAAAGCGCGAGTGGCATATATTGCGCCATTCCCGCCTTAAGTTCGGCGAAATCGACATCCAACATCATCACCACAAAGAGGAACAACACCGCCACCGCGCCCACATAAACAATGATCAGCAACATCGCGACAAATTCAGCGCCCAAAAGGACGAACAAACCCGCCGCAGACAGGAAGCTGAGGATCAGCCACAGAACCGAATGCACGGGGTTGCGGGCCAGCACCACCAAAAGTGCTGCGGCAACCAGAACGGTTGAAAACGCATAGAAGGTGATATCGGCCACGCCCATATTTCAGTCCTCGCCTTCGTCAATGGCCGCTTTGGCCAGTTCCATCGCTTTGTTCATCGCAGGCACACCGCCAAACATCGCGGCCATGCCAATGGTCTCAGCAATCTCTTGCGGGCTTGCCCCTGCCTCGACCGCGTGGCGCACCGTCATACGGATTTGCGCCTCGGCCAATGCGCCCTGAACGGTCAGACCATGCAGGGTCAAAAGCAGCCGCGTTTTCGCGTCCAAACCCCCAGGATTGAATTGCTTTCCAAAGAAAGCCTCCATCATTTCGGCGGGCATGGTGGGCCACAGTTTATCAAGATTTGACGCAGTAATATTCGCCATGGCGGGGTTAACCGCCTTGAGGAAGTCCTGTGTCATCTCTTGCGTTTGGCGCATAAATGCCTCGAAAGGGTTCTGGGGGGACTCGTTACTCATTTTACACACTCACAGGTTCGGACTTACCGATACGGCGCGTCCAACTCTAGGTTGCGGGCAATTTCCGCTTCCCATCTCTCACCATTGGCCAGAAGTTTGGCCTTGTCGTAATACAGTTCTTCACGGGTTTCCGTGGCGAATTCGAAATTCGGCCCTTCAACAATCGCATCCACAGGGCAAGCCTCTTGGCAGAAACCGCAATAGATGCATTTTGTCATATCGATATCGTAGCGCGTGGTGCGGCGGCTGCCGTCCTCGCGGGGTTCAGCGTCAATCGTAATCGCCTGTGCGGGGCAAATCGCCTCGCATAATTTACACGCGATGCAGCGTTCTTCGCCATTAGGATAGCGGCGCAGCGCATGTTCACCGCGAAAACGCGGCGACAACGGCCCCTTTTCATGCGGATAATTGACGGTCGCTTTGGGGGCAAAGAAATACTTAAAGCCCAGCTTGAAGCCCTTAAAAAAGTCGACCAGCAAGAAATATTTTGCAGCGCGGGTATAATCGATCTGTGTCATCGTTCAGCCCCCAATTGCCCAACGGGCATATGCCCCACCAAAGAGTTCAAACTTTGCGAGGAAGGCGACCAAAACGACCCAAGCCAAAGACATAGGCAAGAACACTTTCCAACCGATGCGCATCAATTGGTCATAGCGGTAGCGCGGCACAACCGCCTTTACCATCGCGAAGAAGAAGAAGAATACGGCCATCTTGGCGACCATCCACAGCGCGCCATCTGCGACCCCTGGAATGGGCGACAGCCAACCGCCGAAGAACAACAGCGTCATCAGCGCGCACATCAAGAAAATTGCGATATATTCGCCGGCCATGAACAGCAAGAATGGTGTCGAAGAATATTCAACCTGATAGCCCGCGACCAGTTCCGATTCCGCTTCGGGCAGATCGAAGGGCGGGCGGTTGGTTTCGGCAAGCGCCGAGATGAAGAACAAAAACACCATCGGCAAATGCGGCAACCAATACCACGAGAACAGGCCGAAATCCCCGTCCTGCGCGCGCACGATATCGCCAAAGTTCAGCGATCCAGTCGAAATGATCACCCCAACGATGATCAGACCAATCGACACCTCATAAGAGATCATTTGCGCTGCCGAACGCAAAGAGCCAAGGAACGGATATTTCGAGTTGGACGCCCATCCCCCCATGATCACGCCATAAACCTCAAGCGAGGAAATCGCGAAAACATACAGGATTGCCACGTTCAAATCGGCCAAAACCCATGTATCGTTGAACGGGATCACCGCCCAAGCAATCATGGCCAAGACAAAACTGGTCATTGGCGCCAGAAGGAATACGGGGCGATCCGCACCTGCGGGGATCACGACCTCCTTCACGACATATTTCAGCGCATCGGCCACGGTCTGCAACAGGCCGAACACACCCACCACATTGGGGCCGCGGCGCATCTGAACAGCCGCCCAGATTTTGCGGTCGCCATAAACAAGGAAAAGTAGCGAAACCATCACAAAGCCGATCACAAGCAAACATTGTGCTGCGATGATCAGCATCATTCCGGGCGTGGTTGATAAGAAACCGTCCATGTCGTCCTCAAACCGTCGGTATGCCGTTATCCTGACAGGCCGCAACGATGACTTCTGCATCTATCGTCTGCGACCCGAGCGGGAGCGATGGCGAGATGGTGTAAACCGCATCTCCGCGCCAAATGCCACCCTCTTCGTATACATTTGTGCGCACATGTCGCGCAAAACCATATCCGCGGATCAGCGCATATTGCGCTGCCGCACATTTGGCATAGTCCTCGACATTACTTGTCGTGGCCGCGCCTGACATTTGCACGATGAAATTCACCAAGTCGTCGTCCAGTAGTCTTGTCTCTACACCGTCATAAAAAGCGGGTGGCCCTTGATCGTAACGCGGAATGGTCTGGCATCCCGCAAGGCCTAAGCCCGCCCATATCAGCCCCGCGATCATCATAGAACCCCGTTTCGAGATAATATGATGTAAATCGCGGAACATCATTTCTTCATTCAGCCGCCAGTGCGGCCGCATTACGCGCCTTTGCATTCGCCGATAGCTCGGCCATCAATTGGCTGGCACGGGCAATCGGGTTGGTTAGGTAATGATCTGCAATGGCCGATTTGAAATCTGCCTTGCCCAAGGCCTTTTGCGTCAGAGCCGCGCCTGAATTTGCGGGCAACTCGTCCACCATAGCCAAATGCGGCACGGCTTTCACCAAGGCCTGACGCAATTGGGTTTGGGTGTCGTAAGGCAATGTCGCGCCCAATTCAGCGGAAAGCGCGCGCAAAATCGCCCAATTTTCCTTGGCCTCATTGGGCGGGAAATTCGCGCGCAGCGCCAATTGCGGACGCCCCTCGGTGTTTACGAAGAGGCCATTTTCTTCGGTATAAGCCGCAGCAGGCAGAATGACATCCGCACGATGCGCGCCACGATCCCCATGGCTGCCTTGATAGATAACAAAGGCACCATCGGCGATCTCAACCTCATCTGCGCCGAGGTTATAGATGACATCCGCATCTTTTACCGCGGCGGTCAGCCCCCCCTTGGTAACAGCGCCCACATCCATCGCGCCCACGCGGGCCGCGGCCGTGTGCAAGACCAAGAGGCCCGATTTGGTTTTCTCAGCCAAGGCTTGCGCTGCGGCCAAAACCGCCTCGCCATCGGCCTCGCGCAGGGCGCCTTGGCCGATGATGACCAGTGATGCCTGCTTTGCGACCGCCCCTGCCGCACGGGACAAGGTTTTCTCCAAGGCCGCACGATCTGTGCCAAGATGTGCATAGTCATAGGTCAGATCAGCCGCTTCGCCGATCACCTCGACATTTGCGCCGCGCGCCCATGCTTTGCGAATCCGCGCATTGAGCACGGGGGCCTCGAGGCGGGGGTTGGTGCCAATGAGGATGATATGATCTGCGTGATCAATATCTTCAATCGCCGCTGTGCCCACATAGGCCGCGCGATTGGCTTCGGGCAATTTCGCGCCATCGGTGCGGCATTCTACAACGCCACCTTGACCCTCGATCATCTGTTTCATTGCGAAAATCGCCTCAACGGGGGCCAAATCACCCACGAGACCCGCAATTTTCTTAGCGCCTTTCAGCGCCTCGGCGGCTTTGGCCAAAGCCTCGCCCCACGTTGCTTTGCGCAATTTACCTTTTTCGCGGATATAGGGCACATCAAGCCGCTGGCGGCGCAGGCCATCCCACACAAAGCGGGTTTTATCCGAAATCCATTCCTCGTTCACGCCATCATGGTTGCGCGGCAGGATACGCATCACTTCGCGCCCTTTTGTATCCACGCGGATGTTGCTGCCAAGCGCGTCCATGACATCGATTGTCTCGGTCTTGCTCAACTCCCAAGGCCGCGCGGTAAAGGCATAAGGCTTGGAGGTCAGCGCGCCCACGGGGCACAGGTCGATAATGTTGCCCTGCAAGTTCGAATTCAGCGTTTCCCCAAGATAAGAGGTGATCTCTGCATCCTCGCCACGGCCTGTCTGGCCCATTTGGGTGATCCCTGCCACCTCAGTGGTGAAGCGCACGCAGCGCGTGCAGGAAATGCAGCGCGTCATATGGGTTTCGACCAAGGGGCCCAAATCCAAATCTTCTGAGGCACGTTTGGGTTCGCGATACCGGCTGAAATCCACGCCATAAGCCATGGCCTGATCTTGCAGATCACATTCACCGCCTTGGTCACAGATCGGGCAATCCAGCGGGTGGTTGATCAGAAGAAACTCCATCACCCCTTCGCGGGCCTTTTTGACCATAGGCGAATTGGTTTTCACCACAGGCGGCTGACCTTCGGGGCCAGGGCGCAAATCGCGCACCTGCATCGCGCAAGAGGCCGCAGGTTTGGGGGGGCCGCCTACAACCTCAACCAAACACATCCGGCAGTTGCCCGCGATGGAGAGGCGCTCGTGATAGCAGAAGCGCGGGATTTCGATTCCTGCCACTTCACAAGCTTGGATCAGGGTCATCGCCCCTTCCACCTCGATCTCATTCCCATCAATTACGATTTTTCTCAGGTCGCTCATGCGCGCGGTCCTTCGTTGGCCTCAGGGCGGGTCTGGAATTTATGCCCTGCAAATTCGCTTTTGGTGCCTTCTAACCCTCAATAAGCAATCTGCCAACGGCTGACTGCGAAGAAATTTCGTCGCGGCCCAATCTGCACATAGATTGGGCATCTTCGACAGTTGCTTCGCGCTCTGCCAGATAGGCCGCTGCTAGGGCACGGTATCGTGCTTTGTCAGCATCGCTATCGAGATAGTCTTCTAGCTCAGCACGCGAATAGCCCAAGGATATGCCGCGATCAACCAAGCTTTGTGCAAAAGCCCAAGCGCGCAGAATCCGCGCATTGATACTGTCACAATGATTGCGCACCAATCGCCCGATTGAGATGACCAAAAGACCCTCATGAATTTGGGGATCGTTGCGCAAGGCATCAAAGCGATCCTCAGCCCTTGCAGGCATCGCCGCAGCCCCCAAAAGCAGCGTAACGGCCAAGGCACGCATCATTGCGCGCGGGCCATTTCGTGGGGATTTGTGCATCTGCGTCACCATATTCAAATCAGGCCACATCGGGTGCCAGAGCGCAATTCACAAGCCCGTGCAGGGCTTAGGCCAAAGATAGATACAAAAACGGGGCCCCAAGGGCCCCGTTCTCTATCATTCTGCTGCAATCGCGGCACCGCGTTTTGATTTGATGCGATCTTCAATTTCATCACGGAAATTGCGGATCAAACCTTGGATCGGCCATGCAGCCGCATCGCCAAGCGCACAAATTGTATGACCTTCAACCTGCTTGGTCACATCAAGCAGCATATCGATTTCTTCAACCGATGCCTCGCCTTTGACCAAACGATCCATCACGCGCATCATCCAGCCCGTGCCTTCGCGGCAAGGCGTGCATTGGCCACAAGATTCGTGTTTGTAGAATTTCGACAAACGCCAAATCGCTTTGATGATGTCTGTGGATTTATCCATCACGATCACCGCTGCTGTGCCAAGGCCAGAGCGCTGTTCGCGCAGATAATCAAAATCCATGATGGCCTCGCGCATATCCTCACCACGGATACAGGGCACAGATGATCCACCTGGAATGACCGCCTTAAGGTTATCCCAACCACCGCGAATGCCGCCGCAATGACGCTCGATCAATTCCTCAAAGGTGATCGACATCGCCTCTTCCACGACGCAAGGGGTGTTCACATGGCCAGAAATCGCAAAAAGTTTTGTCCCCGCATTATTGGGGCGCCCAAAGCCCGCAAACCATTCAGCCCCACGGCGCAGGATGGTCGGCACAACTGCGATTGATTCGACATTGTTCACCGTGGTCGGGCATCCATAAAGACCCGCCCCCGCAGGGAAGGGTGGCTTCATGCGTGGCATGCCTTTTTTGCCCTCAAGGCTTTCAAGAAGTGCGGTTTCCTCGCCGCAAATATAGGCCCCTGCCCCGTGATGCAGGTATAGATCAAAATCCCAACCCGATTTCGCGGCATTTTTGCCCAGAAGGCCCGCATCATAACATTCATCAATCGCGGCCTGCAGGGCCTCGCGTTCGCGGATATATTCACCGCGGATATAGATGTAGCAGGCATGGGCCCCCATCGCGAAAGAGGCGATCAAACACCCCTCAATCAGCGTATGCGGATCATGGCGCATGATCTCGCGGTCTTTACAGGTGCCAGGCTCAGATTCGTCTGCATTCACCACCAAGTAGGAGGGGCGACCATCGCTTTCCTTCGGCATGAAGGACCATTTCAGACCTGTGGGGAACCCTGCCCCGCCACGGCCCCGCAATCCCGATGCTTTCATGATCTCAATGATTTTGTCACGGCCCAGCGCAATCAGGTCTTTGGTGCCATCCCAATGGCCCCGCGCCTTTGCGCCTTTCAGGCTGCGCTCATGCATCCCATAGATGTTGGTAAAGATGCGGTCTTTATCCTGAAGCATGTCCTAGTCCTTGTCGTTCTGGCGATGTCCGTGCCCCGCACGGAGTTTTTTACGGCCTTGCCATACCTGATACGTTACCACAAGCGCCCAGAAAAGGGCCGCAATTGCCGCAAGGTCAAACAAAAAAGCCAGTCTCGCAGGCCACCCAAGATGGGCACCAATGGCCTGCATCAACATCCACAACAGCATTGCCCCCGCAATAACCAAGGCAGCCACCCGCCCCTTGCGGTCGAGCGCGGCATCTTCAGCGTTTTGCATGGGCAGTTTGCGGGTCATTCATTTGGTCTGCAACATGGCATGTCATTTGCTCGGGGTTGTAACGGGGGTGGCTGCAAGCTGCAAGAAAAAGCGGCCCCGCATCTGGGATGCAGGGCCGCCTTTTGCAGGAATTCGCATTAGGACTTAGTAGACATCCCCATCGCCAACGCGTTTTGAGAATTCCGTTTGCCCACCTGTGGCCAAGGTTTTGGCTTGCGCAACCCAATTATCGCGGCTGACGCGGCCCTTGAACCCTTCGAGGTTCTGATCAACCCATGCGACCTCATCCGCCGTCCAAGAGGCCACTTGGTCAAAATGGTAAAACCCTAGACGATTGAGCAACGCCTCCAGTTTCGGGCCAACGCCTTTGATCATTTTCAGATCATCCGCGCCCGAGGCGCGCGCGGCGCTCAAGGCGGCAGGGCGCGTGCCTGCGCCTGTCGTGGCCGCAGGCGCGGCGGCTTTGGCAGGCGCTTTGGGTTTTGCTGCGGCTTTGGATTTTGCCGCTGCTTTTGGCTTGGGGGCGGCTTTAGGTTTTGCAGCAGGTTTTGTGGTTGCGGATGCTGCAGGTGCCGCCGCCTTCGGGGCCGCGGGTTTTGGCGTTGCGGGCTGTGGCGCAGACACACTCTTATTGGCGGGCTCAGGCAAGCTGCGACACAGCGTGAGCATCAAAAACAATCCCACACCAACTGCCACGATCACGGCCGCAAACACGGCTTGCATAAAGCTCCAATCACCAAGGACTGCCACAAGCACCCCTGCAAATGCGCCGACCAATGCCGCCAAGCCCCATGACACAGCTGCACAGGTCAAACCCCCTGAATTCTCGCTCATTTATTTTCCCCCGTCTGATCGTAGATTTTTGATCACTGATTTCGACATGCGCCTGTCGCGCCTTAATGCCCCGCAACTTACCCTATCTTTTCACATATAAAAAACATCTTTTCATGGGGTAAGATGTAAAAAACCCGCCATAAAAGCGGGTTTTTTGTGGAATTGATCCGAATTTTACGTGGTTCAGCCGCTTATTCGCTCGACTTTGGCTTGCGCGATGTGGGCTTTGCTGCCGCCTTTTTGGCGGCTGGTTTCTTCGCAGCAGGCTTTTTCGCAGGGGCTTTCTTCGCCGCATTTGCGGGTTTAGGCCGCGCGGCCTCCTTGGGAAGGCCAGCCGATGACTGCTTACCCCAAGGGGCCAGCAATGGCACCTCGGTGCCATCAATCCGCTTGACCGTATCACCGATATCCGCCGCCAATCGCGCGGAGGCATTCAGCGGATCGCGGCCCTTTTCATGTGCGGCCAAACTGGTCAGACCCGATGCAGGCTCGGATGTGTAGCGGCCATTTTGTGGCCCCGGTGTCGGCACCTTGCCTGCCGACAATTCATCAATAATCTCAGACAGGCGCGCCGCCGTCAGGTCTTCGTAATAGTCCTTGCCGATCTGCGCCATCGGCGCGTTGGAACAGGCGCCCAAACATTCGACCTCTTCCCACGAAAACTTACCATCTTTCGACAGCTCATGCGGGTTGGGGGCAATTTTCTCGCGGCAAATGCCAATCAAATCTTCCGCGCCACAGATCATGCAGGAGGTGGTGCCGCAAACCTGAATGTGCGCCACGCTGCCCACGGGCTGCAATTGGAACATGAAATAGAAGGTCGCGACTTCCAAGGCACGGATATAGGCCATGCCGAGCATATCAGCGACATATTCAATCGCAGGCTTGCTGAGCCACCCTTCCTGTTCTTGTGCGCGCCACAACAGGGGAATAATCGCCGAAGCCTGACGTCCTTCGGGATATTTGGTGATCTGCGCCTGAGCCCATGCCTGATTTTCAGGGGTAAAGGCAAAGCTATCTGGCTGTTCCGAATGAAGGCGTCTGAGCATCGTAAAGTTTTCCGTCAACAGGTTGAACGCGGCGGTGATCCCGCCGCTGCAAAGGCCGATACAGGATCAGCGGTCAATCTCACCAAACACAACATCAAGCGACCCAAGAACAGCAGAAACATCCGCCAATTGGTGGCCGCGGCATAGGTGATCCATCGCCTGAAGATGCGCAAATCCAGGGGCGCGGATCTTAGAACGGTAAGGTTTGTTGCTGCCATCAGAAACCAGATAGACACCAAACTCACCTTTCGGGGCCTCGACCGCGGCGTAAATTTCGCCCTCAGGGACGTGGAAGCCCTCGGTGTAAAGTTTGAAGTGATGGATCAGCGCCTCCATCGAGGTTTTCATCTCACCGCGTGAGGGCGGGGTGATCTTGCCGCGTGCCAGAACATCGCCCTGATTTTCAGGCATTTGCAACTTGGCACAAGCTTGGCGGATGATCGAAATGGATTGGCGCATTTCCTCCATGCGGCACAGATAGCGATCATAACAATCGCCATTCTTGCCCACAGGGATTTGGAATTCGAACTCGTCATAGCATTCATAAGGCTGCGCGCGGCGCAAATCCCATGCCAAACCAGACCCGCGCGCCATAACCCCCGAGAATGCCCAGTTTTGAATATCTTCTTCTGTCACAATGCCAATATCGACATTGCGCTGTTTGAAGATGCGGTTTTCGGTCAAAAGCCCGTCAATATCTGACAATACGCGCGGGAAGTCCTGCGCCCATGTATCGATATCCGCAATCAATTCAGGGGGCAGGTCTTGGTGCACGCCACCGGGGCGGAAATAGGCTGCGTGCAAACGCGCACCACAGGCGCGCTCGTAGAACACCATCAGCTTTTCGCGCTCCTCAAAGCCCCAAAGGGGTGGCGTCAGTGCGCCCACATCCATCGCCTGCGTGGTTACGTTCAGCAAATGGTTCAAGATACGCCCGATCTCGCAGTAGAGAACACGGATCAACTGGGCGCGGCGCGGCACCTCGACACCTGTCATACGTTCGATCGCCAAGCACCATGCGTGCTCTTGGTTCATCGTGCCAACGTAATCCAAACGGTCGAAATAGGGCAGGTTTTGCAGATAGGTGCGGCTTTCCATCAGCTTTTCTGTGCCGCGATGCAAAAGACCAATATGCGGATCGCAGCGCTCGCAAATCTCGCCGTCCAATTCTAGCACCAAACGCAACACGCCATGCGCGGCGGGGTGTTGTGGCCCGAAATTGATATTGAAATTGCGAATTTTCTGCTCGCCTGTCAGCGCGTCTTCAAATCCTTTGGAGCCGTCCATCATTTCTGCGCCTCCTTGGCTTGGTCTGCCTTCTCATCCCCGGGCAGCACATATTGCGCGCCCTCCCATGGGCTCATGAAATCAAATTGGCGGTATTCCTGAACCAGTTTTACAGGCTCGTAGACCACACGCTTAAGCGCTTCGTCATAGCGCAGCTCGACATAGCCAGTGGTCGGGAAATCCTTGCGCAACGGATGACCGCGAAAGCCGTAATCGGTCAAAATGCGGCGCAGATCGGGATGGCCTGTAAAAAGAATGCCGAACATATCGAACACTTCACGCTCGAACCAATTCGCCGATGGGTGAATCGACACGATGGAGGGGGCCATCTCATCCTCGCGCAGCGCCGCTTTAAGGCGGATGCGCTGATTTTGATACATGGACAAGAAATGCCAGACCAAATCAAAACGCCGCTCCCGACCGGGGTAATCCACAGCGGTCACATCGACCAAGGTCGAGAAGGCGCAATTGCGGTCGAGTTTCAAGAATTCCACGAAAGCCAACAGATGGGCCAAGGAGACCTCGACCGTCAATTCGCCGCGTGTGATGGTGCTGCCCATCACGGCTTCGGGCTGCTTTTCGGCCAGATAGTTCGCCAATTCTTGCAAGGCCTGGTCGCTCATTGCGTCACTCTCTTTTTGGTTCGGGCGCTTTGCGCCCAAAAATGCGCCTTAGCGCGTAATCGTTCCCGTGCGGCGGATTTTGCGCTGCAACTGAAGGATACCATAAAGCAGCGCTTCAGCGGTCGGAGGGCAGCCAGGAACATAAATATCCACTGGCACAATCCGATCACAGCCGCGCACAACGGAATAGCTGTAATGGTAATAACCGCCGCCATTCGCACAAGATCCCATCGAGATCACGTAGCGCGGTTCAGGCATCTGGTCGTAAACCTTACGCAACGCAGGGGCCATTTTATTGGTCAAAGTGCCCGCCACGATCATAACATCCGACTGGCGTGGAGAGGCGCGTGGGGCGATCCCGAACCGCTCTGCATCATAGCGAGGCATTGAGGTATGCATCATCTCAACCGCGCAGCATGCCAGACCAAATGTCATCCAATGCAAGCTGCCCGTGCGCGCCCAGTTGATGATGTCCTCTGTCGAGGTCAACAAAAACCCTTTATCCTGAAGCTCGCGATTAAGCGCTTGGGTGGCGACCTCTTTGTCCACACCTGCGGTGTTTTGACCTGTCATCACTCCCATTCCAGCGCTCCTTTCTTCCATTCATAGGCAAAGCCAATGGTCAGCACGCCTAAGAACACCATCATCGACCAGAACGCCGTCATCGACATATCTGGGAAAGCAACCGCCCATGGGAACAGGAACGCGATTTCCAAATCAAAGATGATGAACAGGATCGACACCAGATAGAAACGCACATCAAATTTCATGCGCGCATCATCAAAGGCGTTGAACCCGCATTCATAGGCGGAAACTTTTTCAGGATCAGGATTGCGCACAGCGACAATCACAGCAGCCAAAATCAGGATCAGGCCAAGGCCGATGGCCATGGCAAGAAAGATCAAAATTGGCGCGTATTCAGAAAGAAGGTCTTGCAAGATGCTCTCCCTCGGTTGTCAGGAACCGTGGCAAAGGGTGTCCGGTCAGCGCAGGGTCTAGCGCCAAGCCTTGAAGTGGTCAACCGATGCGCGCGCATTGCGCACGTTTTGTCGCTGCTTTTTTCAACCAAAGGCCCGAGTTTCGTGCAAATTTATGCCGCAAGGCGCAGATTGCGCTAACCCTATGTTGCGCGACACCTGCATCGGGCGGTATGTCTAGGCCGAACGACAAGCCCCCATGGGGCTAAATGAGGGACTATGCCAGAGCGCACGGAAACCGAGAGCCGCAAATTGCTGCGCCGCCTGCAAGCCAGTTTGGCCGAAGCAGGCGCAGGACAGGAGCGACTTGACCGTATCACCCATCTGATCGCCGATTCGATGGGCACGGAGGTATGCTCGATTTACCTGCTGCGTGATTCTGACACCCTCGAGCTTTGCGCGACCGAGGGCTTGGCCCCAGAGGCTGTTCACGTCACCCGAATGCGCCTTGGCGAGGGTCTGGTGGGGCGCGTTGCCCGCGATGCCCGCCCCATTAACACCCCCAACGCCCCCGCTGCGCGTGGATTTCGCTATATGCCTGAGACGGGCGAAGAGCGGTATTCCAGTTTCTTGGGCGTGCCGATCCAACGCTTAGGAGAACGGCTTGGCGTTTTGGTTGTGCAATCGAAAGAGGCGCGCAGCTATTCGGAAGATGAACTCTATGCCCTAGAGGTTGTCGCGATGGTTCTGGCTGAAATGACAGAACTTGGTGCCTTTGTCGGTGAGGGCGAGGCATTATCTGCCCGTCACCAATCGCAGGTGATGATCCGTGGCGGCGTCGCGCAAGAGGGCGTGACCGAAGGTGCGGTTTACTTGCACGAACCGCGCGTGGTCGTCACCCGCCCCGTGGCGGATGACCCAGAGGCCGAACAAGCCCGCCTATCGGATGCAATCGCCACGCTGCGCCAATCAGTTGATCAGCTTTTGACCCGTATGGACAACGATGACAGCGAGGAACGCCAAGTTCTCGAAGCCTATCGCATGTTCGCCAATTCGCGCAGTTGGATCAAACGGATGCAAGAGGACATTGCGCGCGGCCTGTCGGCCGAAGCCGCCGTTGAGAAAGAACAATCCGCCGCCCGCGCACGGCTAGAAACTGTGCCTGATGCCTATTTGCGCGAACGTTTGCAGGATTTAGACGACCTTTCAAACCGTCTTTTGCGGATTTTGACAGGTCAAGGCGGCGACACGGGCGCGGAAATGCCCGAACATCCGATTCTCGTGGCGCGCAACATTGGGCCAGGGGAATTGTTGGATTATGGCCGCCGCCTTAAAGGGGTGGTGCTTGAGGAGGGATCGGTTGGAAGTCATGCGGCGATTGTGGCCCGCGCCCTTGCGATTCCGCTGATCATCAATGCCAAACGTATTACAACCGAGGCGTTGAACGGTGACCCGATTTTGGTCGATGGCGAGCAGGGTATCGTGCATTTGCGGCCCGAAGAAAATGTGGCCAAGGCGTTTCGCGATAAAATCGCCATGCAGGCCGCGGCCCAAGAACGCTATGCCTCGATCCGTGACAAACCCGCTGAGACGCTTTGTGGCACGCGTATCACGCTTGAGATGAATGCGGGCCTTATGGCGGATCTTCCCTCCCTGCCCTCCTCTGGTGCGGAAGGGGTGGGGTTGTTTCGCACGGAATTGCAATTTCTAACCCGCAACCAAGTGCCACGGCGCGGGGAATTGGCCGCGCTTTATTCCCGCGTCATGGATGCAGCAGGCGGCAAGCGCGTGGTGTTTCGCACGCTTGATATTGGCTCGGATAAGGTGCTGCCCTATATGAAGCGGCCAGAAGAACCAAACCCCGCCTTGGGGTGGCGCGCGATCCGCGTGGGTCTTGATAAACCGGGCGTTATGCGGATGCAGTTGCAGGCCCTAATCCGCGCGGCACAAGGCCGCCCTCTTTCGGTCATGTTCCCCTTTGTGGCCCAACTCGAAGAATTCACCGAGGCCCGTGATCATCTGTTGCGCGAAATGGATCGCGAAGCGGCCTTGGGACATATCTTGCCCGAAACTCTTAAAATCGGGGCAATGCTGGAAACCCCAAGCCTTGCTTTCGCACCGCGCCAATTTTTTGAAATGGCTGATTTTGTCTCAATCGGCGGCAATGACCTTAAGCAGTTCTTCTTCGCCGCTGACCGCGAGAACGAACAGGTGCGCCGCCGCTATGACACGCTCAACGTCAGTTTCTTGAATTTCCTAGAAATGATCGTCACGCGCTGCGCGGAAACTGAAACCGATTTGTCATTTTGTGGCGAGGATGCAGGCCGCCCCCTTGAGGCGTTGTGCTTTGCCGCGATGGGGTTGCGCAAATTGTCGATGCGCCCCGCCTCCATCGGCCCCGTCAAAAGCCTCTTGCGGCGGGTTGATTTGCGCGAATTGCGGGCCGTGATCCGCGAAGCGCAGGCAACAGGGGCGATGAGCGTGCGCAGTGCGGTTGCAAACTGGCTCGCTCATCAAAACGGCCATTAGGCCCTAGCTGCGCAGCGCAGGCAGCCCAACGCCTGTCGACTCAAACCCCCCATCCGCAGCCAGTATTTGGCCAGAGATGTAGCTCGCTTTTTCACTGCACAGGAAGCAGATCGCTTCGGCAATCTCACGCTCGGACCCATAACGATTGAGCGGGATCGCATCATGATAGGCAGCGATGATGGCGGGCGAATGGACCGCAATCGACAATTTCGTGCGCACAGGGCCAGGGCAGACGCAATTCGAACGAATGCCGTATTCGCCCAATTCCGCCGCCTGCTGTTTGGTCAGATGAATAACAGCCGCCTTGGTCGTGCCATAAGCCACCCGCAAGGTTGACGCCCGAAGACCGGAAATCGACCCAATATTGACAATCGCGCCTTGGGTTTCCTTTAGCGCAGGCGTCATCGCCTGTGACATCAGAAAAACGCCATCTAAATTGGTCGCCATGACACGGCGCCATGTTGGGAAATCGCATTCTTCAATCGGCCCAAATTCCGCGACACCTGCATTATTCACCAAAGCATCCACGCGCCCCATTTTGGCGCTGATCTGGGTTGCCAGTTCTGCCACAGCCTCAGGGTCTGAGACATCGCAGACAAACCCTAGGGCCCCATCACGCGGGGTCGCTGTCGCATCAAGTTCGGCCGCATCGCGATCCACCATCGCAACTCGCCAGCCCATCTCAAGGAAAAGATCCGTGGTGGCCAATCCGATACCGCGCGCGGCCCCCGTTACAATCGCTACTTTGCTCACCCGTTTGTCCCTCCCTTTATGTTGGCTTTGCCGTGGCATCCTGACGGGTTCCACGCCCTTGGCAAGCGGAATTTATGCCACCTGAAAAATGAGGGCTTTTATTATTAGACCAAGCCGTCTAAGAAATACCGCATGAGCTTAGCCGATGTGACATATGACGCCCCCAAACGCCGTGGCCGCCCCGCTACTGCGCCCCAAGACGCGGCCACCTATCAGCGATTGATCCGCGCAGGGTTGGTGCATCTTACAGAGCGGGGTTATTCTGCGGTCGGGCTTGATATGATCCTCACGCATGCCCGTGTGCCAAAGGGCAGTTTCTATCATTATTTTCCCAACAAGGCCGCCTTCGGTCGCGCCGCCATCGCAGCCTATCGCGCCTATTTCGTGGCAAAGATGGAACGCCATTTGGGCGATGACAGTCTCGCCCCGCTTGCCCGTGTCGCAGCCTTTGCAGCGGCGGCTGAGGCGGGCATGGCCCGTCATGGCTTTCGGCGCGGATGTTTGATTGGCAATTTGGGCCAAGAAATGGGCGCATTGCCCGAAGAATTTCGCGCCGATCTCATTGCGACCTTGGAAGATTGGCAAGCCCGCTTGGCGCGGGTTCTACAGCTTGCCCAAAATCAGGGCGAGATATCCCCCCATCACAACCCCGCCGATCTGGCGCAAATGTTCTGGATCGGATGGGAAGGCGCCGTTTTGCGGGCCAAATTGGAACGCGGGCCTGCGCCCTTGCGCCTGTTTGCAGCGCAATTTCTTGCACAGCTTAACACCACCCCAAAAGGAGATGCCCCATGTTCGATGCCATCGTAATCAGCAAAGAGGATGATCAGCAAAGCGTGGCCTTGCGCCAAATCGCCAAGGAAGACTTGCCCGAGGGGGATGTTTTGGTCGAAGTGGCTTGGTCAACCTTGAATTACAAGGACGCGCTCGCCATCACAGGGGCCGCGCCAGTGGTGCGCAGTTTTCCGATGGTTCCCGGCATTGACCTATCGGGCATCGTCCGTGAAAGCGCCGATCCGCGCTATAATCCTGGCGATCGGGTGGTCTTGAACGGATGGGGTGTTGGTGAAAAACATTGGGGCGGTTTGGCGCGTTTCGCGCGCCTCAAGGGTGATTGGTTGGTTCCACTTCCCGATGGTGTCAGCCTGCGTCAAGCGATGGAGATCGGCACGGCAGGATATACCGCGCAGCTCTGCGTCAGCGCCTTGTTGAAGGCCGGTCTCACTCCAGAGGCGGGCGAGGTCGTGGTCACAGGGGCCGCGGGCGGTGTTGGCAGTGTTGCCGTGGCCCTTTTGGCGGCGAAAGGATTTACTGTCTGTGCGGTCACGGGCCGCGCCGAGGAAGAAGCCTATCTTAAATCCTTGGGCGCAAGCGAAATCCTGCCGCGAGAGGAATTCGCAGGCAAACCCCGCCCCCTCGACAAGGAGCGTTTCGCAGGTGCGGTCGATGTTGCGGGCAGCACCGTCTTGGCCAATGTTATCTCGAAAATGAAATATCGTGGGCTTGTCGCCGCTTGTGGCCTTGCCGCAGGCATGGATTTGCCAAGCTCAGTCGCGCCCTTCATTTTGCGCGGGGTCAGCCTATTGGGGGTCGACAGTGTCATGGTGCCGCGCGATGAGCGGATTGATGCATGGGCGGCCTTGGCCAAAGATTTGGATATGAGCAAATTGGCGGCAATCGCCCATGAAATGGCCCTTGAAGATGTCATCGCAGAGGCGCCAAAATTTCTTGAAGGTAAAATCCGCGGCCGCGTGGTTGTGCCTTTGAATGCGGCACTGGCCGAGTAGGCCCCAAAAGGATAGCAGCTATGACAGATCCCCTTGCCCCGTTGGCGCTTGAGGTTGAGGCCCCAAAGCGGCTGATGGCCTTTCCAAATTGGGTCTATCTCTTGCGCGAGTTTGAGGCGCTTTACAGGCGCGGCTCGGCGGGGGGATCAAAACCAATCCGCAGTCACCGAAAACGGGTGCGTGAAGGCATCTCGCAGGTATTTGACACAAATCCCGTGGTGATGCCGCGCGGGCCGTTGCTTAAACCCGTCACCGACCATTTGCCGCGCGCCCTTGATCTGGGCGAGCGGGGTTTGGTCGCGGGACTGTCGCGCGCGCTGTCGCGGGTCGCAACCGAACTGACATGGGAATACGGCTATGAGAAAGTGCCAAAGGCTTTGGCGCAGAAATATGCCTATTGTGAGATATTGGGGCCGCGCGGGCCGATCTATTCTGAAAAGATGATCTTGGGCTTTGTTCTCTTTGCCCCCCGCACCACTTACCCGCAACACAGCCATGCGGAAATTGAAGAAAGCTATATCTCGGTCGCGGGCGATTGGTCTGAAAACGAGGTCGCAGTTCACGCGCCAGGCTCGTTAATCCTAAACCGCCCCGGTGACGAACATCGGATCACAACGGCGGATCTTGATCCCTGTCTGTTGGCTTATGCATGGCTTGGGCCTGAGAGCAAACTTTCAAGCCCAGGGATGAAGCTTTCCGCGACAAGAAAAGCCCGTATTGAAGCGGGCATATAAAAAGGCATTCGAGGTTAAATCATGCAGGCAGCGGATATTGTGATTGTCGGCGCAGGGTCAGCGGGATGTGTATTGGCCAATCGCCTGTCTGAAAATGGCAAGCACAAGGTCGTGTTGTTGGAGGCGGGTGGGCATGACCGCCACCCTTGGGTGCATATCCCCGTGGGATATCTCTATGCGATGGGAAATCCGCGCCTTGATTGGTGCTATAAAACCGCGCCTGTAGCGGGGTTAAATGGGCGCGCGCTCAACTATCCGCGTGGGCGGGTTTTGGGGGGCTGCTCCTCAATCAATGGAATGATCTATATGCGCGGCCAAGCGCGCGATTATGATCTGTGGCGGCAAATGGGCAATACGGGTTGGGGATGGGAGGATGTCCTGCCCTATTTCAAACGCTCGGAAGATTATCATCGCGGCGCGGACGCCCTGCATGGCGCTGGC
This sequence comes from Rhodobacterales bacterium HKCCA1288, assembly GCA_015693905.1. Classification (NCBI taxonomy): domain Bacteria; kingdom Pseudomonadati; phylum Pseudomonadota; class Alphaproteobacteria; order Rhodobacterales; species Rhodobacterales bacterium HKCCA1288. Next base: position 1,033,737 of record CP065161.1, read on the forward strand.
GGCGAAATGCGCGTAGAAAATCAGCGCCTGTCATGGGAAATTTTAGATGCCGTGCGGGAAGCCGCCGCTGAAATGGGCATCCCGCCCTCAGATGATTTCAACACAGGCGACAATGAGGGCGCGGGATATTTCGAAGTGACCCAAAGAGGCGGTTTGCGGTGGAACGCGCGCCGCGCCTTCCTTGATCCCGCCAAAACCCGTAAGAACCTGAGCATCGTCACGAATGCCGAGGCCGAACAAATCGTCATCACCGAAGGACGCGTTCGCGCCTTGCGCTATCGTCAAAACGGGATCGTCAAAGACATCCAAATCCGTGGTGAGTTGGTCTTAGCCGCAGGGGCAATTGGCACACCGAAACTTTTGGAGTTGTCAGGCATTGGCCAAGCGGAACGCCTGCAGGGTTTGGGCATACCCGTGATCCAAGACAGCCCCGAGATTGGCGAAAACCTCGCCGATCACCTTCAGATCCGCACGATTTTCCGCATCACAGGCGCGAAAACACTCAACACCCTTTACGCCTCGCTCTGGGGGCGGGCCAAAATTGCGATTGAATATGCGCTCAAGCGATCTGGCCCGATGGCCATGGCCCCCTCACAACTTGGCATTTTCACGAAATCAAGTTCAGATTACGAAACCGCCAATATCGAATATCATGTGCAGCCCCTATCGCTTGAAGCCTTTGGTCAGCCTTTGCATGACTTCCCCGCCCTCACCATCTCGGTCTGCAACCTTCGGCCAGAAAGCCGCGGTTCGGTGCATATCACCTCGCCCGATGCAAAGGCCGCGCCTGTGATTGACCCAAATTACCTGTCGGCTGAAGCAGATCAGCGCGTGGCGGTCAATAGCATCAAACATGCCCGCCGCCTGATGCAAACCGAACGCTTGCGCGCCTTTGCGCCGCAAGAAATCAAACCCGGCGCCCATATCAATAGCGAAGGTGATCTGGTGCGCGCCGCAGGCGATATCGCAACCACGATTTTTCACCCTGTCTCAACCGTTCGAATGGGGGCGGATCAAAACGCGCCGCTTGACCCAGAGTTGCGCTTGCGCGGGATTTCCGGCCTGTCCGTGGCGGATGCCAGCGTGATGCCATCCATCCCCTCGGGCAATACCCATGCGCCCGTGACCATGATTGCCGAAAAAGCCGCAGATTTGATCTTGGCGCGCCTCGCTTAGGCGCCCCAACGCGTCACTTTCCCCGTCACCCCTGACCAATCGCCAACGCCCAAAATGCGGGCGGGGTTGGTGGGTGGCGGCATCTCCACCCCCTCGAGGCGGTGAAACCCGAAGCGGCTATAATAAGGGGCATCCCCCACCAACATGGTGCGCGGCCAGTGCAAGGCGTCAGCCCGCCGCAGACCTTCGCGGATCAGCAGCCCGCCCAAACCTTCCCCCTGACGGGTGGGATGCACGGCAATCGGGCCAAGCAACAACGCCTCTTTGGCCCCGACACGCACGGGCCAAAAGCGGATCGCCCCACCAATCGCACCATAGTCATCGCGGGCAATGAGACAGAGCCCGTCAACAGGCGGAACCCCATCGCGCAGGCGATAGGAACTCAGGGCCGTGCGCCCGGGCGCAAAGCACAGATCGAAAAGGGCTTCGACCTCCCACCAGTCATTTGGCTGCTCTTTGGCGATATCGACCATTGGCTGCTCATGTAATGCCTCTGGTCAAACTGGTAGCACGGCGCTAGCTCAATGCCAAACCGAAGAAGCAAAAGGCGCGGCGATGTTCTATAAAACTGATGACGGCCACCCCCTGCCCCACAACCCGTTCAATGCCATAGTCGCACCGCGCCCGATTGGGTGGATTTCGACACGGGGGAGCGATGGTCAGGACAATCTTGCGCCTTATTCCTTTTTCAACGCAGTCGCCTATGTGCCGCCACAGGTGATGTTCGCCTCGACCTCGGCCAAAGCGGATCGCGGCGACACCAAGGATAGCGTAGCCAATATTCGCGAGACGGGGGTATTTTGTGTCAATCTCGTGGGCTACGAGATGCGCGATATGATGAACCAAAGCTCTGGCCCGTGGCCAAGGGGCGTGGATGAATTTACCCATGCACAGATCGCCCGTGCCCCCTGTGAAACCATTGCAGCGGCGCGGGTGGCCAACGCCCCCGCAAGCCTTGAATGCAAACTGACCCAAATCGTTACCTTGGACGGGGCACATAATTTTGCGGTCTTTGGCGAAGTGACGGGGGTGCATATCCGTCCCGATTGCCTGAGTGATGGACGCTTTGACATCACCCGCGCGGGCTTGATTTCACGGCTTGGCTATCAGGATTACGCGCAAATCGGTGAAATTTTCACCATGACGCGGCCTGAATAGGCCAAAATACCAATTCGCGGGTTCCCTTCCCCCCGCCGCTTGCGATACTGCGCGCGTGGATTTGGAACCAACCCATGGAGGGGCAGGATGACAGAGCGCGTGATTGGCGTGATCGGCGGCTCGGGCGTCTATGAGATAGACGGGCTTGAGGGCGCGAAATGGGTTGAGGTGAACAGCCCCTTTGGTACGCCGTCTGACGCCATCCTGACGGGCCGCCTGAGCGGGGTCAGCATGGCCTTTTTGCCACGCCACGGGCGCGGCCATGTCCACAGCCCCACCACCGTGCCCTATCGCGCCAATATTGACGCGCTAAAACGCCTTGGGGTGACCGATTTGATCTCTGTCTCCGCCTGCGGGTCATTCCGCGAAGATTTGGCACCTGGTGATTTCGTCTTGGTTGATCAATTTATCGACCGCACTTTCGCGCGCGATAAATCCTTTTTCGGCACAGGTCTGGTGGCACATGTCAGCGTGGCGCATCCCACCTGCGCGGATCTCAGCGCAAAATTGGCCAAGGCCGCAAGCGCAAGCAGCGCAAAACTGCATCAAGGCGGCACGTATCTGGCGATGGAAGGCCCGCAATTCTCGACCCTCGCGGAATCACGGATGTATCGCAATGAATGGAAGGCCGATGTGATCGGCATGACCAATATCCCAGAGGCAAAATTGGCCCGCGAAGCGGAGATGTGCTACGCCCCGATTGCGATGATCACGGATTATGACAGTTGGCATGCAGATCACGGCGCGGTGGATATCACCGAGATCATCAAAACCCTTACAGGAAATGCAGAAAATGCGCGCAAGACCATTGCCGCCTTGCCTGCGCTTTTGGGGCCTGAGCGCGCGCCTTGTCCGTGCGGCTGTGATCGCGCATTGGATCACGCCATCATGACGGCCCCCGATAAGCGCGACCCTGATATGGTCGCCAAGCTAGATGCGATTGCAGGCCGCGTGCTGTAAGGCCCGCCGAACGGAGAGACGCTATGACGCCCCAAAAAACGGTTCAGGATTATATCCGCACCATTCCCGATTTCCCGCATGAGGGGATTTTGTTTCGTGACGTGACCACGCTTTTTGCAGACCCGCGCGGGTTTCGATTGGCTGTGGATCAATTGCTTGCCCCTTATGTTGGGCAAAAGATTGATAAGGTCGCGGGGCTTGAGGCGCGGGGGTTCATCCTTGGCGGCGCGGTCGCGCATCAACTGGGCAAAGGTTTTGTGCCTATTCGCAAGAAAGGCAAATTGCCCGCGGCCACGATCAGCGAAGATTACGCATTGGAATATGGCACGGCCACTGTCGAGATCCATGATGATGCTTTCGAGGCGGGTGAACGTGTTTTGCTCGTGGATGATCTCTTGGCCACTGGCGGCACGGCGCGGGCGGGCATTCACCTGATTGAGCGCCTCGGCGCGCAGGTGACGGGCTGCGCCTTTGTGGTTGATCTGCCCGAATTGGGGGGGCGCGCCAAGCTTGAGGAGATGGGCCAAAGCGTTCACGCGCTCTGCCAATTTGACGGGCTATAGAATTTTTCGCAATTTCACCAAAATTTAACGCCCTGCCCTGTATCGAAGGGGCGTTCGTCAGCACGTGCGAACATGTTGCTTGCTAACCCAAACCCTCGCCTCGCTCATATTATGGGCGGGGCGAATTTTGGATGTAGGGGATGGAACGTGCCTTGGCCGCTTGCGGGGCGGGAAACTTTCCTCTAGTCAAACCCTGTGGCCGCTTGCTGGAACTGGTAGACAGACCGGACTTAAAATCCGAGGCTTTCGGGCGTGTGGGTTCGAGTCCCACAGCGGCCACCACCTTCCCAACAAAAAACGCGCCCCAATGGGACGCGTTTCGAAACATCAAGCGTGACGTTACATCAGGCAGCTTCGGCCTGATTGCGGCGTTCGCTTTCCTCGCGGCTCAGCGCAACAGAGGTGCGCACGCCAGAGGCAACAAATTTCATCAAGCCTTGAACAACGCGCTCGTTCGGGTCAATGCCCGCACAGCTGAGCACTTCGCGGCCATCACGCGAGCGCGCCCAGCGCGCGATTTGCTCTGGGCCGTTGCCGAATTTCTTGTCATCGGCGATTGCATCATCCAGCGCGGCCAAAACAACGGCAGCAAACAGTTTGCGTGCGCGTTGACCTTGCTCGTAATTGAAGGCAGTGCCATCAACGAAATCTCGCATTTCGTCGTCCTTTTTATTTTTTGCTCTTGCGTTTTGCGGCGTGGGGCCCCTTATGCACATGTTCTAAGCGATTCTGGTATGCGAATATTGCATACCTCGTATGCATTTTACGCATGGGATCGCATTTGATGCTGCACGGCGCTTGTGTATTGCCACCCTGATGTCGCCTAGATATAGGGAGCATTAATCAATCATCAAGGTTTGCTAGGGTTTACACTATGCCTAAAATCAACGGCAATGAAATTCGTCCCGGAAATGTTTTGGAACATAATGGCGGTCTGTGGGCCGCTGTAAAAGTGGATCACGTGAAGCCCGGTAAGGGCGGCGCTTTTGCTCAGGTCGAAATGCGCAATCTGCGAAATGGCAGCAAATTGAACGAGCGTTTCCGCTCTGCTGATAAGGTAGAACGCGTGCGTCTTGAACAAAAAGACCAGCAATTTCTCTATGAGCAAGATGGAATGTTGGTGTTCATGGACGCCGAAACCTATGAGCAGATCGAATTGCCTGCGGAATTGTTGGGCGACCGCCGCCCCTTCTTGCAAGATGGAATGACCATCGTGGTGGAATTCCATGAAAGCGAGGCGCTCAACGCAACCTTGCCTCAGAAAGTCACCTGCAAAGTTGTGGAAACAGAACCCGTGGTGAAGGGCCAAACAGCGGCGAATAGCTTTAAGCCCGCGATCCTCGACAATGGCGTGAAGGTTATGGTTCCCCCCTTTGTCGGCCAAGAGGAAATGATCATCGTGAACACCGAAACGATGGAATATTCCGAACGCGCCTAAACACGCACGCGGTCGGTCAGATCAAATGCCCTGCGCGATGCGCGGGGCATTTTTCGTTTTCACAGATCACTTTGACCAAGGGTTGTCGCCGCGCGTCTTGCGGGTCACCCGCGGCACACGGGTGACTGCGGGTGGCGCATTTTTGGGCCGACCCACAGCAGGAATACGGCTTTGGCCGAAGCGATATTGCGCCTCTTCATGGGGGGGAACCCCCGCGGTGCGCGCCCAAAAAGCCTGGGCGCCACGATTGATCCAAAACGGCAGCATCAGCGCGAAGCCTGCGATAAACCCGCCCGCATGCGCCCAATAGGCCACACCGCCACCTGTGGCATCCATCGACAAACCATTAAACAGCTGCAGCCCAAACCATAGCCCCAACATGGCCCATGCGGGCACAGTGAAGACTTTGAAGAAAATGATGAAGATAAAAAGGATGTCGATCTTCGCGCGTGGGAATAACAGCAAATATCCGCCCATCACCCCAGCGATGGCCCCAGAGGCACCCACCATCGGCACTTGCGAAGCGGGGTTTGACAAAATTTGTCCAAACCCAGCTGCCAGCCCTGCGACAAGGTAAAAGGCCAAAAACCCAATATGCCCGAGCTGATCCTCTAGGTTATCGCCAAAAATCCACAAGAACAGCATATTGCCGATCAGGTGCATCCAGCCGCCATGCAGAAACATGGACGTAATCAAACTATGGGGATCTCCGCCCTTCAGCACTTCGGCGGGGACAAGCGCCCAACTGTCAAAAAACCGCGCAAGCCCTGCGGGGGTCGATGAAAGTTCGGGGTAATAGCCCAGAAACACGACGACATTCACCAAGATCAGACCGATCGTGATCACGGGCTTGCGGTTGGATGGGTTATGGTCGCGTATCGGAAACATGACAGTGCCATTCTCGCGGGACGGCGCCTGTCGTCAAGGCTTATCCATCCAGTTTCTCGGCCGCGAGGATCATACGAATTTCGCGGCGCACCAATTTGCGCAGATTGCTGGTAATCCGTTGCCCCAAATCACCCTGCAATTCCTCGCGCACAACACGCGCAACAAGGGCGCGTAACGCAACTTCGTCTTGCTCGGCCAAGATGAGATCGGCCTCTTTTGCAGCGAACCGCATATGCGGGGCATGGCCCAAGTCATCAACAGAATCCTCTGTTGCAAGATCATTTTCTTGCACCTCTAGCTCGGGCTCGACCGTGTAGACAGGAGGGGCCTCCGCTTTGGGCTTGGCCCTCAATGGTGGTGGTGGCGCGGCGAAGAGGGTCAGGGTTTCCACCTCCTCGTCATAGCCATCTTCATCGGCTATCTCGGTTGATATAAAATTATGATGCTTTTCAGGCGCGTCATGTTGCGCTGCATCTGCCTGATCAGGCAAGGGGGCCGCGGCGGGAGGCATGGCTGCTTGAGGCGAAGGGTCTTGCCGCTCTGGCCCTGCAGGTGACGCGGCGGGGCTGCGCAACCCTTCTGCAGCGGCAGCCAGAGCGGCAACAAGCGCATCTTGCGGCGCGGCTGATGGCGAAGTGCTGCCTTCTGCATAATCCGCCAAGCGATCCTCACGCGCCCAAGCCCGCCCATCGCCAGACGCGTGATCCACAGGATCAAGGGGGATCACAGTCCAAGGGTTTTCAGGCTCACTCACCCGTTGGCTTGGGGACAGCACCAATTTTTGTTCGACAGCGTCTCCCACTGGGCGCGTTGGTCGCAAGCGTGGTTCTGCGCGCAAAGCGCCGCGGCGCTCGGTCGATGACACTGTTTGCGCGGGCGCTGTCTTAGCCACCAAACGGCGGATTGAAGAGAGCACATCCTCTATATCAGCGCCGTCTTTATCTTCGCTCATCCCGTCACCCCAAATGCCATCCGCTTTGCGGTCTTGTTACTGGTCTCACCCGCACTGCGGGGCAGACCACTTTGATCACAGCTAAATAGTAAATTATTTATGTATTTATTTAATTATATACTCTGCACGGAAGTCAAACGGCAACGTAAAGAATTCTGCCGATGCGGCAGCTGCGACACGTGACACGGCAGGGAGGATATAAGACCAGTGGCCTAGATGTAAAAAACCCGCCACATCGGGCGGGTTTCATCGGGCCTAATTGCGACTTAGCCGTTTGGGCTTACTCACGCCCTAAGCGTTCCAAAACACTGTCAAGGCGGCTGCCTTGCACCGATGGGCGGCCAAGTGGTGCGCCTGAGAAGCGCGCACCATAGGCGTCAGCATCGTATAGCTCTACATCCAGTCCCATCGCCTCTGCGGTCAGCCCGCCCATCGCATTCAAAACGCCGTAGCTTGCCGTATAGAGATCTGTCTGCGCCTGAATGCGGGCTATGCGCGCATCGAGCAAATCTTGTTCCGCATTCAGCACATCAAGCGTTGTGCGCGCACCCAAGGACGCTTCTTCACGGACGCCTTCAAAGGCCAGCTGCGCCGCATTAATCTGCTGCTCAGTGGCCGCAATTTGCGCAGATGCGATGGAAAGGCGTGCATAAGCATTGCCCAAATTTTGGATGACAGTTGCGGTCTGGCGGCTCAAATTAGATTGAGAGGCCGCAAGATTGGCCAGCGCCGTGCGCTCAAGAGAGGCTAGACGCCCACCTTGGTAAATGGGTTGCGTGATGGTCAGCGACAGACGCTCGCTGTTTCCGATGGTATTGGGGGCCCCTTCCCGCGTGTCTGTCGAAGTCGCGCTCATGCTGACAGTTGGGCCATAGGCGGCACGGGCCGCGGTCAAATTGTGCTGATTGGCCGTCACCTCATGCTGCGCCGCGAGGATCAACGGGGCTGCGCTGCGCGCAATCACTTCCGCTGCCTCAGCAGACGCAGGTAATTCGGGCCGCGCACCTGGCGCGCCAAGTACCTCTGGTGCTACGCCCACGGCCAATTGATACAGTTCGCGGCTAATGCTGAGCGTTCCTTGCGCCGCTGCCAAAGCGGATCGTGCCGCGGCCATCTGCGCCTCGGCCTGCGCAACATCGGTTCGGGTGGCCTCGCCTAAATCAAAGCGATCTCTAGCGGCACGTAATTGTTCTTCAACCACGCGTAAATTGGATTGACGCACATTCACCACCTGAACATCGCGCCAGACATTCATATAGGCCGTGACAGCATCAAGCAGCACCTGCCCCTCAAGCCCCAAAAGCTGCGCTTGGGTGGCCTCGGCAGAGGCCCGCGCCGCCGCAATCTGAGCGCTGCGACTGCCACTTGCAAACAGCACCAAATCAGCGGTCAGGGCAATGGTTTCGGTCAAGCTGCCTGCCGCGTCCGTGCGCGCCCGCTGTGCGACCATATTGAGGGTGGGTCGCAACGCGGCAACGCGCTGCGCAATGCCTTCGTCAGATACTCGCGCAAGATAGCGGTTTTGCTCAAGCAGATCAGAATTTTCATAGGCCGCTTCCATCGCGGCCTGCAACCCTTGCGCGCTTACCTGCCCTGCCCCAATGACGGACAGGGACATGGCCAACGAGACGCCAAGCCTCTGAAAGGATTTCTTGATCCGAACACTCACAAGTAACACTCCTTCACGGGGCCCATCGGCACCCCAAATCTACTTCGTGCCGCCGCTGATGCGCGTGCTTAGAGCTGAAACGCCGCTTCGCGCTTGAACCCGTCCAAAACAGGCGCATTGGCATGGCACAACAGCCGCCAATTCATTTGGCCGTCAATTTTGCGCCCAATCCGCAATTCGCAGAGTTGACCAACCGCGAAGATCGCGCCCATGCGGCCACCTTCCTTCAGTTGATCCGTCAGGCTTGGGGGCATGGTTTCAACAGCCCCGTTAACAACTATGACGTCATAGGGGCCATATTTGGTCGCGCCTTCCGCGTGGCTTGCGCAAATCATTGCGGCATTATCAACAGATTGCGCCGCGAAATTTGCTTCTGCCTCTTGGGCAAAGTCGGCATTTTCTTCGACCGCAACCACAGCCTCGGCCATATGGGCCAAAACCGCACTGGAATAACCAAGACCTGCGGCGACATCGAGAACCAGATCACTCGGCCCAATATCGAGCGCGTCCAACATTTTCGCAAAACTGCGGGCTTCAAGGATCACACGACCTGTCCCAAGGATCAGGTTTTCACCGATATAAGCCACATCCTGCATATCGGCGGGCACATAGGCCTCGCGCGGAATGGCAAGCATGGCATCAATCACTTGGAATTTCGTGACATCTGAGGGGCGCACTTGGGTGTCTACCATCGTGACGCGGCGAGATTTAAAGTCGGCCATTCAACTGAACCAATGAGTCTAGTTTGCGTTGCTCCTGCTATGGCACATGGCGGGCCCTCGTGCAACGCCTGCTGGGCGCTTTGGTGCAAGTTAGGTCTGCTTTGCCGCATCCTTGCCCAAAATTCCCTCGCAATGCGGTGATAGACGCGCGCATCACAATAGATTAACACTTGCGCTAGGGCGGCCTGATTGATGCCCATCTGTCAGTTTATTTTTATTTCGGTTAACCAGTATGACGTCAAAAATCAGCATTGATCTTGGCACGGCCAACACCGTTTTCGTGGATAGCGAGTCGGGCGTGATCTTGGATGAGCCATCTGTCGTGGCGTTTCACATCAAAGACGGGCGCAAAAAGCTATTCGCGGTGGGTGAAGATGCCAAATTGATGCTCGGTAAGACGCCGGAATCGATCCAAGCCTGCCGCCCCCTATCCGATGGGGTCATCGCCGATTTTGATGCCGCGCAAGAAATGATTGGCGCGTTTTTCCGCAAGGCTTTGAACCGCTTCATGCTGCGAAAGCCGATCGTGTATGTCTGCGTGCCATATGGGGCCACCCCCGTTGAAAAGCGTGCGATCAAGCATTCGGTCGAAGCGGCAGGGGCGCGCAAAGTTGGGCTAGTCGAAGAACCGATGGCCGCCGCACTTGGTGCGGGCCTGCCTGTTCTTGACCCACGCGGCGCGATGATTGTCGATATTGGCGGCGGCACAACCGAAGTTGCAGTCCTCTCCTTAGGCGGCATTGTCACAGCACGCTCAGTGCGCATCGGGGGCGACCATTTTGATGAGGCGATCTCAAACTTCATCAAGAAAAACTACAATTTGAACGTGGGCGTCTCATCCTGTGAAAAGCTCAAACATGAGATTGGCACCGCCATCTTCCCCGCAGATGGCAAAGGACGCAGCGCTACAGTGCGGGGGCGCGATGCCTTTAATGGCCTGCCCAAAGAGCAAGTTGTGACCGAACAAGATGTGGCCGAGGCGCTGCACCCGCTAATTGAACAGATTTGGACGGCGGTGATGTCATTGCTCGATCAAACACCGCCAGATCTGGCATCGGACATCCATGAATACGGGTTGATGCTTACAGGCGGTGGCGCGGGCCTTAGGGGCATTGACAAAGCCTTGTCTGACCTCACGGGGGTTCCTGCAACCGTGGCCGAAAATCCCAAATATTGCGTGGCCTTTGGCACCCAAATTGCGATGAATTTGGGCAAGCGTATGGAGCACGCTATACAGCGCGATCCATAGGGTCGCAGCGGATTGACCCTGGGCCCTGCAAGAGCATATTATATCATATTGATAATTTTTCTGGATGAATGATGACGCCGTTCTCTCCCACAAGCCCGAATGAACCCAACTTTGACGGCCCGCGCGGCACAGCGTCTGCAACAGTCATCCATGCTGGTATGACGATTGAGGGGAAGTTGCGCAGCAATGGCGATGTCGTCATCGAAGGCAGCGTAACGGGCGACATCACGGGTCATAATGTCACCATTGCCCACGGGGCCAAAGTGCGCGGCACAATCACCGCTGACATGGTAAAAATCGATAGTCAGTTCGAGGGCACGATCACCTGCAGAAAGTTGCAAATCGACAGCAACGCGCAAGCGCGCGGCGAGTTTAACCAAAACATCCTCGCCGTGGCCTTTGGCGCGCGCTTTGAAGGCAATGTCACCGTGAAGCAGCAATCTAGCATGGCGATGAACGATTGAACCGCGCAGCAATCAATAGGCACGGCACCATGAGCGCAGAGTATGAAAACGCCAATGAACTGGTCTTTGTGTCCAATGCCTCGCAGATGAAACTTGCGCGCAGCATGGATGTTGAGGCGCCATCGACCGAATATTTGCGCAACCTGCCCGAATGCGCCGCCGATTACTCAATTTGCCAAGGCATGATCGCAGATTGTTTGATGAGTGACGGTCAATCGCTTGATCTTTCAGGGCTTAACAATTTGGTGGAATTGCCCTCAAGCATCGCCAAATGCAGCAATTTACGCAGCCTGAACATTTCAAACACGCGCGTCACCAGCCTACAGCCTTTGCGCGGCCTATCCCATCTTGAGCGCGTCTCAGCTTGGGCCACGCCAATCAGCGATCTCAGCCCCTTGGCGGGTATGCGCAGCCTGACCCATCTGCAGCTTGGCGGGACATTTATATCGGACATCACAGCTTTGCGCGAATTGACGGGGCTGCGCTATCTCGATGTATCTCATAGCCGCGTTGCGGATATCAGCCCGTTGAGCCTGTGCAAAGATCTGCGGGAATTGATTCTGCGTGACACCGAAGTTTATGACATCACGCCGATTGCGCGGCTGCAACGGCTTGAGATCCTTGACCTCAGCCTTTGCCCCGTGGATCCATCCATGATCCAAACGGGGCCTCGCATCAAAATCGTGATCCGTGAGGCCGCCGCCGTAGAAAAGCCAAAGCGCAAAGGACTGTTTTCAAGCTAACCCAACCCGTTCTTCCGCGCGTTTTGCCCTCTTACCACTTGCGCAGGCGCAAACCTTGCAGTAGCACCGCCCCATAGACACCACAGATACCCCGAAGGCGAGTTGGCGGAGTGGTGACGCAGCGGATTGCAAATCCGTGTACACCGGTTCGATTCCGGTACTCGCCTCCAATAAAATCAATGACTTAGCTGATTTTTACGCTCCAAAAAAGCGATACACACCTGATACACACTATACACACCAGAGCGTGAATGCGTTCGCTGTGTTGAACAGGGTGTTTTGGGTGCTGCCTGAATCGGTGCTTTTTTTAGCCGTTTTTTGGGGTAGAGCGCTGTGCTGAACAGGGCAAAGGCTGCAGATTTCTGCCTGTGTCATAATATGCGTAGTTTTCCTAAGTGCCCCTGCGCTGTATGCTGTTTATATGTCACAGGATGTCCAAACCATCCGCATCAGCGAATATGTGCGCTTGGACAAGCGACAACGCAGCGCCAAATGGCAAGCCCGCGTAAAGCTCGCAGACGGCAGCTGGCATCGGTTCTCAACAAAAACGGAGGATCTTGAGCGAGCCACAGATTTGGCGATGAAGTTTTTCTACACCGCTGAAGATCGCGCAAAAAACAATCTGCCCCAGAGCACCCGTAAGTTTAAGCGCGTGGCTGAGTTTGCGCGGGACAGGATGCAGGAAGAGCTCGATGCAGGTGGCGGGCATATTGTGTTCAAAGACTACATCACCGCCATCGACAAATACCTCGTGCCCTATTTTGGCGGCTATGACGTCTCAAGCATTGATGCCAAAGCACTGGTAGATTTTGGTAAGTGGCGCACAGAGAAGTTGGGACGCAAAGCGCATCACAGCACCATCAATACGCATAACACTGCGCTGAACCGTGTACTGGATGAAGCCGAGCAGCGTGGGTGGATTACACACGCCATTCGTCCAAAGCCGATCAATGATGGCATCAAGACCAAAAGCCGCGGCAGCTTTACCCGTGAAGAATACCGGATGATCTATGAGGAACTGCGGGGGTTCCACAAACTCACAGACAAACCCATTACCGCTGGCACACGTGAAGTTCTAAGGAACTATGTGCTTATCCTTGCAAACACGGGCATGCGGCATGGGACAGAAGCCCTAGATCTCAAGTGGAAGAACCTGCTGTGGCTTGAGGAAGAGGATCAAACCTATTTAGGGCTGTTTGTTGACGGCAAGACGGGTCAACGGCCTTTGGTTGCCCGAGATCGCGCCATACGGCCCTTTGAACGCCAGATTGAGATCAATCCCAAACTGACGGGTATGACGCTGAATGAAGTGATCGAAGCCAAACTCGATGAGTATGTGTTCGTAACACGTTTGGGGCAGCGGGTTGCGCGTGCCAACCTATCCCGCAACTTTGAAAAGCTCTTGGACAAGCTTGGGCTGGTCTACGGCGCAGATGGCAAGAAGCGCACGCTTTACAGCTGGCGACACTTCTACGCGACGCTCGACCTACAGCGCGGGCTCAGCACCCATGCGCTCAGCAGACAGATGGGCAACAGCACGGGCGTGCTTGACCGGTTTTACAGCAAGCTATCGCCCTTTATGAACCCAGGCCTGCACTCCGGGCGAGATTTGCGTAATGAGCAGCTTGAGCTGAAGAACACGGTGGCTGTGAGTGAGCCAGCGCAACCGACCGCTTCAGTGCCTTTGGAAGTACAGGATACATCCGAAACGGCACAAAAGGCCCCTGCCCTTTCCGCAGCAGCCAAAGCGTTCGATCTGTTTGATGCAGGCAAGTTGAGCGAAAGCGCCTTGTTGATTGCTCTTGGTGTTTCGCGTGCCGGGTATGATCCGAGCGAGGAGTTGCGTCTGCGTGCCTTGACAGCGTTTGAGGCTGAAAGGCTTAGTGAAGACGGGTTAACGCGGGTGTTGGGCAGCTAGCGGCCCAGAGCGGACATCCGGACCAACCGCAGCGAACGGCAGCATCGAGCCCAAACTGTAAATTCGTTTATCTCGCTGCAGGCGCACGCAGCGAGGAAATTGCTGCAGGCGCTTAGATATCAGCGCGGCAAGGCGGCTGTGATTCCGGCCATTCTTTCAGGCTGCCATTAGGTTCGAAGCACAAACGCACGGGTGGTAGGTCAGATGCGATCAGGTTTGCGAGTAGCATTTCAACGTCAGCGCGGTGCTGATGCTTGGGTTCGGAGGGCGGCAAGGAGGGCAAATCATGCCTCGAGTCCAACTTCCTGCCGTCACCCCGAAACTTAAAGCCTGGAACAAGGGGCGGATCGTCGGCCAGAAGCGACCGCTGCTACCAAAACAGGTTTGGGCCATCCGAGCGCGACTGGAGCTGGCGAATAACCTTCGCGATCTGGCGCTATTTAACGTTGCCATCGACAGCAAGCTACGTGGGTGTGATCTGGTCAGGCTCTCTGTGCTCGATCTGGTCAAAGAAGATCGTGTCCGAGAACGGGTTTCGGTCATTCAGAGCAAAACCAAGCGGCCTGTTCAGTTTGAACTGACGGAAAACACAAGGGAAACTGTCCTGTCTTGGGTCAAGTCACCCGAGATGTGGGCTTGCGCGTTCATGTTTCCCAGCCGCTTCCACGATCGACCGCATATTTCAACCCGTCAATATGGCCGGTTGGTGCACGATTGGGTGTCGTCAATTGGTCTGGAACCAAGCGGATACGGAACGCATTCGCTTCGCCGAACCAAAGCGGCTGAGATTTACCGGAAAACAGGTAACCTGCGCGCTGTGCAGCTGTTGTTGGGACATACTAAGATCGACAGCACAGTACGCTATCTCGGTGTCGAGCTGGAAGATGCGCTGAGCATAGCGGAACAGATCGACATATGAGCCATGCGGGCGAGCGGCGATCCGCTCGCCATCCGCCGGATTCAAATTAGCTGGCAAGATTATCGGGATACCAGGACGCCATCGAAAGATTTCGAGGGGAAGACTACATCAACGTTTGTCAAGAGTCGCTTTATTGGTTATTTTGCGGACATGGAATTTCTAGACGTCAGTCACAACACCCTACTTGTTGCCATGTCTTGCTTAGTGGCATTGGTTGCTGGGTTCACTGGTTTGTCATTGACACGCGACCTCGGCTCAAAACCTGATTTCGAGAAGAAGGGATTGATCGCTTTGGCTGCAATCTCGCTCGGTGGCGGGATATGGGCAATGCACTTCGTGGCAATGCTTGGACTGCAAATGCCGATCCTGTTCTACTATGATGCCGCGATCACGTTGATCTCAGCCCTAACGGCAATCTTGATTGTCGGTGCTGCGCTGATCATCTTGCATTTTACCGTTCGCACCCGTTTCACAGTTTCCCTGGCAGGAGGCATTGTAGGTGTGGGTATCCTTGTCATGCACTACATTGGAATGACCGGGCTTGAATTGTGCCGCGCGGTCTATGCGCCTCTTGGCGTCATCGTGTCGTCGCTGGTGGCTATCCTGCTGTGCATTCTGGCGCTTGGCGTTGCCTACGGACAGAGGACCAACAGGAACATCTTCCTTGGCACTCTGTGTTTTGCAGCAGCCGTGGTGAGCGTCCACTTTCTTGCCATGGCTGGAACGGACTTTGTGGCGGTTTCAGACGGTTCTGAGTTTGGCCCATTGATGAGTAACGAAACACTTGCTCTTGGAGTAATCGTATTCAGTTTCGTCATGTTTGGGGCCTGCCTCTGGGTTGGCGTGACGTATCTGCCCCAACCCAAAAAGGACGCCGCGCCCTCTCGAGAGAAGGACGCGCCTGATGCCGAACAGCGGTTTTTGCAAGTTCCTTGTGAGCGTGATGGCGGCAAAGTCTTCGTGTCCGCCAAGGACGTTGTCTTTGTCCGGGCGGATGCACATTACACTCAGGTCTACACCCATGACGAACGGTTGTTCTGTGTGTGGTCTGTGACAGAAGCCACGAAACGGCTTGTTCCATTGGGCTTCCTTCAGACGCATCGCAGTTACTTGGTGAATCCTGGGCATGTCGTCCGGTTTGAGCGGACGAAAGACAGCGGCAAATGTGTGTTTGAGGGGCCTGAGACACCTGCTGCACCTGTGAGCCGTTCCAAGTTAAAGTTGATACAGGACGCTTTGGCTTCGCAGGTCGGCGCAGTTCGTGCAACCTGAGGCGCATTTCGTGAAAAATTCCAGTTTTTCGTTGATTTTCTAAAGCTTCGGCATTCGGGCGTATGCACTCCTTTCCTCCAGCAAGTTGAATCGCTTTAGGGAGGAGAGCCGATGATACCAGCGGCCTTTGAGTATTACAGACCCAAGGATATGGCGGGTGTTCTGTCTATTCTGGAAGAACATGGCGATGATGCCCGCGTGATGGCTGGCGGGCACAGCCTGATCCCCATGATGAAGCTGCGCATGGCCGAGGTTCCGCACCTGATCGACCTTCAGGATGTCGGCGGCATGTCTGATATCGAGGTCGGCGTCGACACCATTCGGATCGGTGCCATGGTCACGCAGCATGACATCATCGACAGTGACGCGATCGCCCAGGTGGCTCCGATCCTGCGCGAAGCGGCGCTGCAGATTGCCGATCCGCAGGTGCGTTACATGGGGACTGTTGGCGGCAATGTCGCCAACGGCGATCCGGGCAATGACATGCCGGGCCTGATGCAGTGCCTCGGCGCGACCTTCACCGTTGTGGGCACTGACGGTGAGCGGGATATTCCCGCACGGGAGTTTTACGAGGCCGCGTATATGACGGCGCGTGAGGACGCAGAGGTTCTGACGGCAGTCACGATCCCGGTGCCAAAGGGCGGCTACGCTTACGAGAAGCAGAAGCGCAAGATTGGCGACTACGCCACCGCCGCTGCTGCGGTGCAAATCGTGAAAGAAGCCGGATCCTGTGTGTCAGCGTCAATTGCGATGACAAACCTCAGCGATACGCCGATCTTTTCTGAGGCCGCAGGCGCCGCGCTGGCCGGCACGTCAGTGGATGACGTTGCGATCAAAGCCGCCATAGCCGCGATGCTCGGCGACATCGACCCGACCGAAGACAATCGCGGCCCCGTCGCCTTCAAGAAACATGTTGCAGGTGTGATCCTGCGTCGCGCCATCGAGCGTGCCTGGTCACGGGCGTGAGGGAGTAAACCATGTCAAAGAAACAACACTACACGATCACAGTGAACGGCAAGGAGGAAGAATTCCTCGCCGAACCGCGTGAGTTGCTCATCTACACGCTCCGCGAGCGCCTCAACATCACCGGGCCACATATCGGTTGCGAGACGTCTCATTGCGGTGCCTGCACCGTCACCATTAACGGCAAGTCGGTCAAAGCCTGTACCATGTTCGTCGCCCAGGCCGACGGCAAGAAGATCACGACAATCGAAGGGATCGGCGGGCCGGATAACCTGCATCCGCTGCAAAACGCCTTCAAAGAGCACCACGGGCTGCAATGCGGGTATTGCACACCGGGGATGATCACCCGCGCCACCAAGCTGCTCGAAGAAAACCCGAACCCGACCGAAGAGGAAATCCGCTTTGGCATGGCTGGCAATATCTGCCGCTGCACCGGGTACCAGAACATTGTGAAATCCATTCAGGCCGCCGCGGCTGAGATGAATGCAGCCAAGGAGGCGGCAGAATGAAGGACGAAGTAACAAGCCGCGAAGAGCGGATCGAGAACCTCAAAGGCATGGGCTGCTCGCGCAAGCGGGTTGAGGACGCACGATTCACCCAGGGCAAGGGTAACTATGTCGATGACATCAAGCTGGATGGCATGTTGTTTGGTGATTTTGTTCGGTCGCCCTATGCCCACGCGAAGATCGTCAGTATTGACACCGCCGCCGCGTTGGAAGTTCCCGGCGTTCTGGCCGTGCTGACGGCCAAGGATCTGGAGCCATTGGGCCTGCACTGGATGCCGACACTCGCGGGTGACAAGCAGATGGTGCTGGCTGATGGCAAGGTTCTGTTCCAGGGCCAGGAGGTTGCCTTTGTCGTGGCCGAAGATCGCTATGCCGCCGCAGATGGGATCGAAGCGGTCGAGGTGGAATATGACGAGCTTGAGGTTCTCGTAGACCCGTTCAAGTCGATGCAATCCGATGTGGTTCTAAGGCCAGACACGGTTGCCGAGGACGGCAGCCCGGCGGATGGTGCGCACGGCCCCCGCAAGCACCACAATCACATCTTCACCTGGGAAGCGGGCGACAAGGGCCCGACATTCGAGACCATCGACAACGCAGAAGTCGTGGCCGAAGAGACCATGTATTACCACCGCACCCACCCGTGCCCGCTGGAGACCTGCGGCTGCGTGGCGTCGATGGACAAGGTGAATGGCAAGCTGACCCTCTGGGGCACGTTCCAGGCACCGCACGCCATTCGGACCGTTGTGTCGCTGATCTCTGGTATTGAGGAGCACAATATCCGCGTGATCTCGCCTGATATCGGTGGCGGCTTTGGAAACAAGGTGGGCGCCTATCCGGGCTATGTCTGCTCGGTCGTGGCCTCCATCGTGACGGGCAATCCGGTCAAGTGGATTGAAGACCGGATGGACAACCTGATGACCACCGCTTTTGCGCGTGACTACCACATGACAGGTCGGATCAGCGCCACCAAGGAAGGCAAGATCACTGGCCTGCATTGTCACGTGACTGCCGACCACGGCGGGTTTGACGCCTGCGCCGACCCGACAAAGTTCCCGGCCGGTTTCATGAACATCTGCACCGGGTCGTATGACATCCCGACCGCGTATCTTGAAGTCGATGGCGTCTATACGAACAAAGCCCCGGGCGGCGTAAGCTATCGTTGTTCCTTCCGCGTGACCGAGGCCGTGTATTTCATCGAACGGATGATTGAAGTGCTCGCAATCGAGTTGAACATGGACGCGGCAGAATTGCGCCGGATCAACTTCATCAAGAAGGAACAGTTCCCGTATCAAGCTGCACTGGGTTGGGAATACGACTCGGGTGACTATCACACCGCCTGGGACAAGGCGTTGAAGACCGTCGACTACGAGGGTCTGCGTGCCGAACAGGCCCAGCGGGTCGAAGACTTCAAGGCCGGTAAGACACGGTCCCTGATGGGCATCGGCCTCAGCTTTTTCACCGAGATCGTCGGTGCCGGCCCGGTCAAGAATTGTGACATCCTTGGCCTCGGCATGTTCGATAGCTGCGAAATCCGCATCCACCCGACCGGGTCCGCGATTGCGCGACTGGGCACGATTTCACAGGGGCAGGGCCACGCAACCACCTTTGCGCAGATCCTTGCGTCAGAGATCGGTCTGCCCGCCGACAGCATCACCATCGAAGAAGGTGACACCGATACCGCGCCTTACGGGCTGGGGACCTACGGCTCCCGCTCAACCCCGGTGGCCGGCGCGGCGACAGCCATGGCCGGGCGCAAGATCCGCGCAAAGGCGCAGATGATCGCGGCCTATCTGCTCGAAGTGCACGACAACGACGTTGAGTTCGACGTGGACCGCTTTGTGGTCAAAGGCGCGCCGGAGCGGTTCAAGACGATGAAGGAAATCGCCTTTGCCGCGTATAATCAGGCGATCCCCGGAATCGAGCCGGGTCTCGAAGCGGTCAGCTATTACGATCCGCCCAACATGACCTATCCGTTCGGAGCCTATATCTGTGTCATGGACATTGACGTCGATACGGGCGTCACCGATATCCGCCGCTTCTATGCGCTGGATGATTGTGGCACCCGGATCAACCCGATGATCATCGAGGGGCAGATCCATGGCGGTCTGACCGAAGCGCTTGCCGTCGCCCTGGGGCAGGAGATTGCCTATGACGACATGGGCAATGTGAAGACGGGCACGTTGATGGACTTCTTCCTGCCGACTGCATGGGAGGTTCCGAACTACGAAACCGACTACACAGTGACGCCCTCGCCGCACCACCCCATCGGGGCGAAAGGTGTCGGCGAAAGCCCCCATGTTGGCGGCGTGCCGTGCTTCTCGAATGCCATTCAGGACGCCTTCCGTCCTTTCGGGAACCGGCACACCAACATGCCGCATGATCACTGGCGGATCTGGAAGACCGCCAATGAACTGGGCCTGCATGACTAAACCGTAACGGCGGGGCGCGCAGAGTCTCCCCCTGTGCGCCCCAGCCCCGGAGATTTCGATGACCTGGCAATCCCTTCAAACCGCGCTGGCCATGCAAAGCTATGTCGCGTCAGACGACCTGTCGGTGGCGCTGCATCTAGCGCTCACGCTGCAGCGCCCTTTGTTGCTGGAGGGAGCGGCAGGCGTCGGTAAGACAGAAATCGCTCGCACGCTGAGCTTTGCCAAAGACACCAAGTTAATCCGCCTTCAGTGTTATGAGGGCTTGGACGCCTCGCAAGCCATCTACGAGTGGAACTACCAGCGCCAACTGCTGACGATCCGCTCTGCAGCGGAAGACGGCGAGACCGGAAAATCGGTCGAGGATCGCATCTTTTCACGCGACTTTCTTTTGGAACGTCCTTTGCTTTCCGCGATCACACAAGAAAAGCCACCCGTTCTTTTGATCGATGAGATCGACCGCGCGGATGAGGAGTTCGAGGCCTACTTGCTTGAGGTTTTGTCCGATTTTCAAGTTTCCGTCCCTGAACTTGGTACGATCACAGCGACCTGCAAGCCTATCGTGATCCTGACATCCAACGGAACACGGGACCTGTCGGATGCTTTGCGGCGGCGCTGCCTTTACACATATGTCGAATACCCCGACCGCGCGACGGAACTGACGATCCTGAAGGCGCGTTGCCCGCAGGTCGAAAGGCGATTGGCGGATCAGATTATTGGATTCGTGCAAAAGCTGCGGGAAGAAGAGCTGGAGAAAACGCCCGGCATCGCCGAGATGCTCGATTTCGCAGCAGCCTTGATGGGGCTTGGCATTGCCGACCTCACCGATGATCCGGCAGTTTTGCAATCGACACTCACCACCCTTTTGAAAACGCAAAGCGATCAGGCACAAATCACCACTGACGTCGCCGCGCGTATTGCGGGGAAGGCCGCATGACAAGGGTCACCCGCTTTGCCGCCCGCGACCCCGGGCCCGCCGCGCGTGTGGTGGGCTTTGTGGCGCATCTGCGTGACAATGGCTTGCGGCTGGGCGTTGCGGAAGCGGACCTGAGCCTCACCGCACTCACCCAGGTGAATGCCGCAGCCCCGAATGAATGCCGCCGCGTCCTTCGTGCCATCTGCACCGGATGCAAAGAAGAGGCAGAGCGGTTCGACGCTCTCTTTGACAGCTATTGGATGGATGCCGGACGGGTGAAACAGCGTATCATCCCAAAGCCGCAATCCACCCTCAACGAGTCCGTCCATAGCTCACGCGATGGCAGTGGCGAGGATGCGGGGTCATGCGGCACGTCCACGACCCCCGACACCGAAGTCGGCGAAGCCGATAGCGACGGCACCGGCAAGCTTATCGCGACGGTGCAGCGCAACCTGAGTCGCCGTGACCTACGAGACCTCGTTCGCCCCGACGAAATTGCAGAGGCCGAGGCCATCGCGCGCCGTTTGGGTGCTGTGCTTCGGGACAAACGCTCTCGCCGTCGCATTGCTGCGCGCAAAGGCGACCGTTTGCATTTCCGCAAAACCATCCGGCGCAGTCTATCCACAGCCGGCGAGCCCCTGCGCCTGCTGCGGAAACGCCGCCCCGATCGTGCGCGCAAAATCGTGGCCCTGTGCGATGTGTCCGGCTCGATGAGCGTCTACGCGCAGGTGTTCCTGGCTTTTCTTGCTGGACTCATGCGAGCTGACAAAGAGGCCGACGCATATCTATTCCACACGCGCCTCGTCCGGATCACCGAAGCTCTGCGCGACAAAGACACGATGCGGGCCATTGGGCGCATGTCCCTGATGGCCGACGGGTTCGGTGGAGGGTCCAAAATCGGCCCGTCGCTGCAACGCTTTGCCGATACCTACGCAAAACGGTTTGTGGATGGCCGTAGTGTTGTCCTGATCCTGTCTGACGGGTGCGACACCGAGCCTCCGGAACATCTGGAGGCCGCATTGGTCAAACTCAAGAAACGTGGTTGTAAAGTTATATGGCTCAACCCGCTCAAGGGATGGCAGGACTATGCGCCCGTGGCGGGTGGCATGGCAGCGGCCTTGCCCCACCTTGCCCTGTTCAAAGCAGCCAACACGCTGGACGATCTGGCCGCACTTGAAACCGAATTGGGTGCGCTATGAGCCCCGCAGAGATCCTTGACGCCGATCTGGCTGATGCAGCGCAGGACTTGCGAGCGCGACAGGTGCCTTTTGCCTTTGCAACCATCGTGCGGACGGCCGGGGCAACTGCGGCAAAGCCAGGGGCCAAGGCGCTGCTGAGTGCGGACGGTACTATCGTGCATGGCTGGCTGGGCGGAGGATGCACGCGCGGTGCAGTCAAACGCGCGGCGGTCGAAGCCCTGCAAAGCGGTGTGCCGCAACTCATCTCGGTCGCGCCAGAGGACCTTCTGGCAGAGAAAGGCATCGCCCCCGGCGATACCGTCGATGGCACGCACTTTGCGCGCAATGGCTGCCCGTCACGGGGCACCGTCGATATCTTCATCGAGCCTTGCCTGCCAATGCCCGAGTTGGTGATCATCGGCACATCTCCGGTCGCCCAGGCGCTCAGCACGCTTGCTCCGCAGTTTCATTGGTCGGTCTCCGCAGCCATTGCGCCCGCGCCGGTGGACGCGCGGCAAAAATTCATCGTGATCGCGACACAGGGACAGGGCGACCTTGGTGCTCTGAAAGCGGCGCTCTCGGTCGATGCCGCATATGTCGCCTTTGTCGGCAGTGGCCGGAAATTTGCGGCTCTTGCCGAGAAACTTCACAGCGCGGGCATTGGGCCAGAAAAGACAAAAACCGTAAACGCGCCTGCCGGGTTGGATCTGGGCGCTGTTACGCCGGAAGAAATTGCCCTCTCGATCCTCGCCCAGCTGCTGCGTGTGCGCCGCGCAAACACGGCGGTCACAGATGGATGACGTCGCCGCAATCCTCCTTGCCGCAGGCCTGTCTCGCCGCATGGGCGCACAAAACAAGCTGCTGATGCCGGTAGCAGGCAAACCCATGGTGCGACATCTGGCGGAAACTTACCTGTCGGTGTTGACGACACCGCTGACGGTTGTAACCGGGCATGAAGCGAACAAAGTCCGAGCCGCACTTACAGGGCTATCGGTTGTCGTTGCTCACAACGAAAACTTCGCCGAGGGCCAGCCCGGATCCGTTGCAACAGGACTTAGCGTGGCGACTGACGCAGCGCTTTTGCTGATTGGATTGGCCGATCAGCCGCGCCTCACCCAAGCCGATTTGATACAGCTGCTGCAATGGCATCGTGCCAACGATCCGGGCAAGATCACCGTGCCCAAACGGGACGCGGACCGTGGCAATCCGATCCTTGTTCCGCGCATTTTGCGCCCACGTCTGACCGAAAACCCCAACCGCCCGGGCTGCATGCGCGTCACCCGCGACGAGCCGGAGCTCGTTCAATTCGCCCCGCTGACCGCTGACGGTTTCTATGCGGATGTCGACACCCCGGAAGACTACGCAGGACTCATGCAGAATGAAGCGGAGACCGCGGGATGATCCGGTTTTTCAAACGACTGAAGGTCTGCTGCAAGAGACTAAAGATGACGCCTGAACAGGCTGACAACATCCGATTTCCCTGTTGCTAAGAAAAGGAAACCCAAAACATGGAACTCAGTGACGAAATCATCATCAACGCGCCCAAAGACCAGGTCTATGCGGCTTTGAACGATCCAGAGGTACTCAAGCAGTGTATTCCTGGATGTGAGGAGTTGATAAAACATTCAGACACGGAACTGGAAGCCAAGGTCGTTCTGAAAATCGGCCCTGTTAAGGCCCGTTTTGGCGGGAATGTTGTGCTGGACCAAACCGGCGCACCGGATGCGTTTTCGCTGACCGGTCAGGGCAATGGCGGTGCAGCAGGTCACGCGAAAGGCGGTGCCGATGTGACGCTGACCGCTGACGGGGACACGACCATTCTACGCTATGAAGCCAAGGCGGAAATCGGTGGAAAACTGGCACAACTAGGCAGCCGCCTGATCCAGAGCACGGCAAGGAAGCTGGCAGCGAAGTTCTTCAAGTCCTTTGCAGATGTGGTCAATGAAGACGTTGCAGCCTGAGACCGGCATCTACGCAGAGCGTGTGGCCGACATCGTGGACGCGGCCGCTCGCATTGTTCAGGCCGATGGACGGTTTGCCCTGATCACATCCCTTTCGATCGAAGGCGGGGCAGCGCGCGAAGTTGGCTCATTGGCCATCGTGGAACCTGACGGAACGATGACGGGTTATCTGTCAAACGGGTGTATCGACCGGGACATTCAGCATCGCGCGCTCATGGCATTGAATGCCAATCGCAAGGAAGTGGTCCGCTACGGCGAGGGGTCTCGTTATCTCGACTTGAAACTTCCCTGTGGCGGGGCGCTTGAGGTGCTGATAGACCCGGATCCAGATCGTGACATGCTGTTGAATGCAAAGCGTGACTTTGATGCGCGCAGACAGGCAACGCTTTCCTTTCGGGAAAACGGGGCTGATCAGCCCACATACAGCTTTACCTACGAGCCACGGGTGCGGCTCTGCCTTGCGGGGCGAGGCGCGATCTTTCGAGCCTTGGCGCGGCTCGGCGACGCCACGGGATATGAGGTTCTGTTAATCTCACCTGATACCGAGGATATGGACGCCACACAGCATCTCTCAAAGCAAGCTCCAATTCATCTCAAGTCCTCTGATCAAGCGCTGGACCTGAGCGACCTCGACGAACGGACCGCGTTTCTCACCCTTTTCCATGATCACGACTGGGAGCCTCATCTGCTGCTCAAAGCGCTAGAGACGCCTGCGGGCTTCATAGGATCGCTAGGTAGTCGGAGAACACATGTGATGCGGTGTGAAACGCTCATTGGTTTGGGCGCAACGGACGCGGAAATCAGCCGGCTGAGGGGCCCAATTGGGTTGGTCGGATCACTTAGGGATGCATCGTTGATCGCTGTATCCGCATTGGCAGAGATCGTTTCGACGTTTCCCTCGCAGCTCTCAATTCCTCGAACAGCACATGCCGGTACCGCTGAAGGGCATTGGGCCCAGATCGGGTGAAAGACCTTCACTACTTTCCTTGACTCACAAAATACGAGCGCTCGACCGTTTCGCGAAGGTCATCCCCTTTTAGATAACCAATGGCTGGTTTGGTTTTGAGAAGCTCAAGAAGCCAATCAAGATGCCGCAAGTGCGAAGAAATGCTGCATTAGCAATGGTTGTGTGAGCAAAAGGCCGCTTGGTCCGCTTGGGCGACATTGGTCTTGGGTTCAGCGAAGGTCCGAAAACCGCCCATAACGACTTTCACAGCAGCTCGACCGCCGCACTGAGCTGTTCAGCGTTCACGTCGATGTAACGCTGCGTTGTGCTGATATGGCTGTGTCCCGCCAATTCCGCCAACAAGCGCACGCCCACGCCCTTGTTCGCCAATCTCGTTATATATGTCCTGCGTCCCGAATGGCTTGATGCATCCTTGAGCCCCACAGCCTTATAGATGTCCAAGAACAGCTGGCACATGGTGTTGGCAGAGAAGTGCCCGCCTTTCTGGCTCTCAAAAAGCGGGCGACTTAGATCAGCAAGGTACAATCCCGCTGCATATTCCGCTAGCGCACGGCGCAAACGCTGGTTCAGGTAAACTGTGCGTGTCTTACCGCCCTTGCTTTGCGCTGCGGTTAGGATGAACTGCTCACGCACGTTACAGTCTTCATCAAACACATCGCCTCGCGTCAGCGCGGCTAGCTCCTTGGCCCGCAGCCCTGCGTAGAAGCTGAACAGGATGATGGTTTCGTCACGAGTTGGATGACGACGGCTGCGGCAGTAGTGTAATACACGGCGCAGCTGGGCTTCGTTGAGCGTCTGTGCTTGGCGCATTGTGCGATCCCCTCAAAACATAATCATTTGCTACAAATGACTGTAAAGTCTGAGGTTTCGGTTGGTCGACCGAAATCGTGCCATCTATGATCTCTATATTTTTCAATGACTTAAGCGAAAATCTCATAGAATGTTGATTGTATGAGATTTTGTGCGGCAGCGTTCTTGTCGCGGAAAATTGCGCTACTGCAGCCGCGCAATTCGGCTTAACAGCACCTCGCGCGAAATCTCGCCCACATGTGTGTGCGCAAGCAGCCCGTCAGTGCCGATGAATAAGGTCACGGGCAGGCCCACCGTGCCATAATGCCGTGCAAGCATCCCGCTTGTATCGATCAGCACGTGTTCTGGCTGAAGATCATGTTCTGCGAGGTAGCGACTGACATGGGCCGCTGTTCCACCTTGGGATGCCAACAAGAACACGACATCATCACGCTGCGCGGCAACGGTTGCGAGCATAGGCAATTCACGGCGGCAGGGCGGGCACCACGTGGCCCAAAGATTGATGATGATCGGCTTATCTGAAGCGACGAGTGATGTCAGAACTAGGCTTTCGCCCTCGATGGTCGCCAAAGGATCTCCAGGCAATGCCACAGGCTCGCGGGGCGCAACATCCAACAGGATTGCTTGCCACACGATCACGCCTGCGCAGAGCGCGGATGCAGCAGGAACAACGGGCAACGACCGCCACAAGGCCCAAGCTGTCACGGCTGCAACACCAACTGCAGCCCCAGCCACAGAGAAGCCGCCTTGCCAGATCGCTAAGATGCGCCAAGGCTCTTCGGCAAAGCTGGGCCAGAATTCGATCACATGGCCGAGGCGAGCACCAATAAACCCCCAAAACACGGTTGTGCTGGACCAGTTGCTTAATGTGCGAGCTTTAGTTGAACGTGCAAAGAGCTCTGCCACAGCCACAAATACGATCACGCCAAGCAGTGCTGCAAAGCGTTCAATACTGAGAACAAATGGGCCGAGGTCGATTGCGGACATGCAACGCGGGTATCAGCCCACGGGCATGATTGCCAGTGTCAAGCGATCTGCGGATGACTTAGGTCAGTATTCCTCAGCCAACATTACCGTGAGCACCCGCGCAGTGACGGTTTCATCTGCGGGGTCCTGCGAGTGCAGGGTGTAGTCGAGGTCGTAGTAATCAAATTTCCAAAACACCTGATGTTCACCCCAATAGAACGACCCAAAGTCATGCTCGCCATATGGATCATTGTCTGGTGTAAAATCGTCATAGGCTTTGACAAGGTCAAATACGGCATAGACCGCGTCATGACCAAGTGCCGCTATGCCCCGTGTGATCGCCACACGACAGCCCGTGAAGCTCTGCCGTGCGTGATCATTAAGTGCTCTTATTCGCTCAACATCGGGTTCAGGCATTTGCAGTAGCCCGCACTGCCCCCGGCTTGATGCGGGGTTCTCGCTGTGTGGCTTTAGCTATGGCACTGTCCAATTCTCCGGTAGATGCAGCGGCAATGAATGCATCTAGTACAGGCTCCACTTCTTTGAGTGTTTTGACGAACACTGCATTGTTGGTGCCATCAGCTGCAATCACACGTGCTCCATAACGACACTGCACATACCAGCCTCCGTCCTGCTCAAAGAACCAAGGCCGCACACGGCGATGGGTTTGAACTGAGACCCGTTCCCCATGCTCGTTGTTCATCCACTTGTGTCGTTCGACCCTGTGGTCCTTACCCTCAAGTGCCGCTGTATAAACCAACTTTTGCTCTTTGAGCCCCGCCACGAGCTTGTCACGTCGTGCAATCACAGGATCACGTGTGTTGGTTTTGGTGACTGTCTTGAAGTTGAGTTTTGCCAATGCATTCATCTGCTTGCTCCGATATTTTCGTTTTATATCAGAAGCATATGGTCACAGATGCGCTTGGACGACCGAAAAGACAGGTGTCGTGATAGGAAATGGCAATACGGAAGAAGACCGAAACTACGCCCATAAAAAAAGCGCCTCGCGGTGTCATCCGCTGACGCTTGATGTTCATTTGATTTCTTCGTTCGCTCGCTGAGCTCTTGTTCGTTGTGTTTGATCTTCACCGAGTTCGTCTGATCAATCGCTTTGCTGTTTGAGCATTTGCTGTTTGATGCCACTGAACAAGGATGTGCCAAGATTTTCATCTACGACACGATCGAATGCTGATTGTCAGATATGCGTCAGTGCGAAGGGGCCTTGCCACGCTCCGCTAGGGCTGTGATGCCCTCTGAGGAATATCTTGCCCAATAGTCTGCGTAAGCTTCTTGAGCTTGCTGCATCCAAATGGGACTTGCTGCTTTATTTATGCGCAGCGCCTGTTGTTCATGCTCATAGGCATGCATTGCATCAGGACAGCCGCGATCCCAAGAGATGTCCAACAGCTGTGTGTCCGCACCCATGCGCCAATATTCGCGTGTGGCGTAGTTGGCTACTTCCCATCGGTCCTTTACGGGCATGATCCAATTCTTAGCCATGGGACCAGTCTGTTTGTGATGCTGCGCCCAAATCGCGTTCAGTGCAAAGCAGGCGTGCTTAGTGTCAGCAACAGGCGACTTGAGTAGGAAATGTATGTGGAAGTTCTCACTGTCTGAGCCTTCATGCGCAAAACACCAGCGCGGCACACGCATGTTCTGGCGATCTGCTGCATGTCCAAAGAACACGCGATCCACGCGGTTCCAGTAGCTGCGGAGGAGTTTGTCAGCGGTGTTGCGGCCAAGCGTACGGCCATTCACAAACTTAAGCGTGCCGAACACATCCCAGTCTTGCTCAAGCAGATGCTTCATGAAAGCTCTGCGTTCCTGTTTGCGCTGCGCGAATGTCATGCACTTCCTCCTCGTGTATTTATCAACGAGGGGCAGATGCTGGCGAAAATTTGGCCGCTTAGTTTATTTTTGGACCGGGATTATGGGTAGGGACAGCACGATCACTTGCCCTCATCTTGCAGTCTTCTGGCCCACACTCCATCGGCGGCAGCTTATTATAGCCATTGAGCACGTAAAGCTGTGTCTGTTCATCAAGCTGATCCCAAATGCTAAAAAAGGTACCGCGTTCCTCAGATGTCATCTCAAGGCAAGCTGACTGGATGGCTTCTCTAAGATGCTGTGCCACACGATCTTCCATATCGCCGAAACAGGCAGTTTCTTGGCGCAGGCAGCAGTCAACGGCCCGCAACACCTGCAATTCAGCCGCATAGAAAGGAGCCTGGGAGCGCCACAGCACTGGTAGGCCGGATGTTTCGAGCAAATCTGCCACGTCATCATCTATCAAGATGTCTACTTTCTGAGGCGCACCGCCCCTGTATCTGCCAAGCCTAATCGTACGGATCAGACCCTATGTTCTGGCATCTTCTTTTGGATCAAAGAAACGGCTGGCTGAAGGCTACCAGCCACATCACAAAGCGAGGTCAGTTTTGCGAATTTCAATTCACCGCCACGGCCTAAGTAAGTGCAGATAGCGCGGAGGTGCTTGATCAGCAAGGCGTGCTTATTGTCATCTACAAACTGATCCGCGAGCGATGCTGCATATCGAAACCAAGGCGCGTAAAGGTGCAGCTCAGTTGCTAGAGCCGCAGATTTTGTTCGGAACGCAGTTTCCGAGAATGCATCCAACCTGACGTCTCGGACCGCTCCGTGTAAGTGCATCATCAGGGAGAAGCGTTCGACGTCATGCAGATCAATTTTACAATCAAATCCTACGTAATCGCATGAGTGATCAAAGAGCTCAGAAGATGCGTATTTCTCAAAGATCATCTTCAGAGGCTCAGGAAACTCAATGCGGATTGACGTTGAGATAAGTCCAGCCTTGCCGCCATGTTTAGGCAAATTCATGACGGTGATATTGCCTTCATCCCAGATAACGCAGTTGCCAAAATCGTGGCATTGGAACACGTCAGCCTGAAATCCAGTTATCGTTGATGTGTATGGATTGGGATCATTATCGTGATAAGTGAAGCAGAACTCAGCATCCAAATTTATGATGCAGATCCAATCCCGAACAATTTGATCCAAGATAGCATTTAGCTCTGTCACTCCAGTGCTGTGATTATTCATTTTGAAACACCTCGCACGTAGTCTTCGAGATACTGAAACTGCTGGTGCTCCGACATTTGCTTCCATTCGTCAGCAAAGACGCGGCTTGCCTCCCGTGATAGGTTTTTAAAGATTGAGCTTTCAATTGCATCGGACAGGTCACGTTCTAGGATGTCCAAAAGGTCATAAAACGGGTTCACCTGTTGATAATCATCTGCCAATGCAGTTAGTGCGCGGCGCTGGTAAACGAGGTCCCGAATGTCAGGATCTACAACCTGCGAGAGCCCCTTCAATTCCAACATCAGTGTTTTTCTATCCATGATCTTTCTCCAGCATGGTGCAGATTTGTGTTTGTTCATCTGCGGTGAGGGTTGGCCAACGCGCCGCGAATGCCCGGGCTTGGGTTTCGGGCAGCAAAGCTTCGGCTAAGGGCACAAAATCTGAGGATGCGATTTTGTAGGTGTTTGCAGCATTGATCACGCGGCGTAGCCCATAGAGCTCAAAAAGCTTCAATTCCGTGGTGAGGCTTTTGTCAGGATCGCTCATGGCGTGCCTCCGGAGACTTGGTTCAGGAGGCTGGCAACCGTGCGAGGCTGAGCGGAGGCGGCAGGCGCAAACTGCCGTGCCGCGTGTACTTGTTCTTCGAGGTAATCGATGAAGTCACGTGCATCGCCAGTGAAGTTAGCCATCAGCTGCTGAACAACAAATAAGGAGACATTTGCCCCCTCAGCGGTGAGGATGGCATGTGCACGCGGCACCCAATCCATTGGCGCAGGCTTTTTGACTTCTACACAGCGCATACGGCTTTGTAGAGCCGGCTTGAGCTTCTTGATGTAGTTGGTGCTGGCCAGAAGCTGCACGCTCTTGTGCTGTTCTATAAAAGTACGAGTTTTGCCAGGGAAAGCATCCTCGATCTCGTCAATCTCATCGACCACGATGATTGCGGGCGTACCGACAGGCCACATCTGCATCTGGGCCATATTGAGCATCTTGTCATAGATGCCTTTGGCGGCATCCGCGCCGTTGAGTGTAAAGTCTTCACATTCAATGCCTGCTTGAGCAAACTGGGTTTCTGCAATCAAACGCAAAGCTTCTGACTTACCAGTGCCGGGCTCACCGTAGAGCAAGAGAGGCTTGGAGGGGCGTGCATGGGCATAGCGATCAATGATCGCCGCGAAATTGGGATCGGCAAAGACGAGGTCATGCACAGACCGCGGCCTGTGACGTTCAGCGAAGGTCATGGGATATCCTTTCGGGGGAAGAGAGCTTGCGCTGCGGGACGTAATTAGAGACGCCCCGCAACGAGGTTTGTTACTCTGCTGCCGGAACAGCTGCGCTCGTGATACGCACTTTCGGCGACATGGAGGCAAAGAGTTTGGGCGCAAAAGTTTTGACGTCTTCTGTGCGCCGCTTGGCAACGTCAGCTGCCTCAAGACCTTTCTGATCATCCTGCGCTTTTTGATCGAGATACTTGCCCGATGCGATCAGCACCGTATCGATTACCTTGGCATCGTTGTTGCCAAACAAAAGATCACCCGTGCCATCAGGATTGCAGCGGATCAGACCCACCACATAGTCTTCGTCATATTCGCTGTTGGGTTGAATGAACTCAGGTAGATCAAAGGTGGCAACTGGGATGCGGGCCATATTAAGACCCATAACTGCCATTTGCTTGTAGTCTTCGGCAGTCATTGTCTTGCCGTCCTTGATTTTCTGCAAGCGACGTACCTCTTCTACCCCCCCGCATTCTTCGATGTAGCTCGTGAGAGTTTGCTCCTCTGGCTTTAGGTCATAGGCAATCGTAAGGACCCTTGAATAGGCCATTTCTCGATTGCCTTCTTTGCCAAACACATAGCGGATCACTTTGAGGCCAAGGCTTGTGCTTGTCCGTGGCTTCATATTGCGATCTGTGAGCAAAGCATTCAAAGCGCGACGCTTGGCTGTGTCGTCTTTCATTTCTGCAAACACGGCATAGCAACGCTCTAAAATAGCGTAGAGCTCATCATTAGAGGCTTTAAGGGTACCCTCTTCCCAGGCAGCGCGCGCCGCTGAGATTTGGTCAAGCGTACGTTCAAGTTGAACTTTATAATTTGTATCAGACATGTTCGTCCTTTCTATCAGGCAGTGAAGTGCCTTCGGGCGGAAGGCTGTGCACCATCGCGAATCGACCGCGCGACACCAATCATGTGGACAAACCGCTTTTTTGACTTACCTAACGAAGGTGTTGGAACTCGTTGAGTCACGTGGCTCATGCCACAGAAGCCGGTCACGCGATGCGCCGACCTTCAAACACGCTCCGCCTAGCTTTAAGTTTGCATATGAGAGTAAAAAGGCACCCAACCCACCCTATCGTGGTGCCCCAAGCTGGAAATGCTCAGTCTATTACTATTGGTGGCTATACTTACGTTACAACGAAGATTACCGCGACACTTGTGCCAATGACGGTGTGGGCGCATGCGCAAAGCTCTATCAAGACTTTGGCAATATCTACGGACAAACGTTTCGATCTTGGTGGGCCGACCATGACCATTTGTTCACTGAACCAACCGCTGCGGCTCTAACCAAAGATCAACACGCTTTTGGAGCTAATGCGCAAATTGTAGATGTACAGATTGATGTATCCTTAGGCGCGGAGGCGGTGGAGCGAAGCCTGAAGGAGTTACATGCAAAACTGGTGTTTCCTGAGCGTGTGGCTTTGCATAGATCAGCCGCGATATATCCCGTAGCCCGCCGCCCTGTTCTCATGAACCTGCATCGTCATCTTGCTGTTTTCAAATGGCGCAAGCGTTGTCCCGACATGTCCGATGAGGACATAGCAGATCACGTAGGCCATCACGCAGCTGCACAGGCCAATGGCATCTCACGCAGTTACATGGAGCGCCTAGGCCACTCAACCCGCGAGATTGATATCGAGTTAAGGCGGGCAAAACGCAAAGCAGTGCAGCATGATTTACGTTGCGCTCACCTTCTTATTGCTGGTGTTGGCAAAGGTGAGTTCCCGGTTCGAACCACTAGCTGAGATTTATGTAAGGTTGATCGCCTTGGGCGAGAAAATTGAATGGTTTACCACAATCTTTGGCAGATTGACCTTACACGCAAAATTTGGCTTTTTACTGTTTGATAACATTTGGATGGCTAGTGAACTTCGAGTCACTGCCTAAAAAGTTTACTGTGTTAAACCCGTAAACGAGTTTACTGTGTTTGCGCTGTAAACTCCCCAGAAGCCCGAAAATTCTCGCCGTGTTTTACGTGCTTGAACGCTGTGTAACACTCGATAATCGGAAAACGGCAGTGCTTTTGCTTGCGTGTCTTGGGCTACCGCGCCGATGCCGAACGAACTCACTTTAGCACGGGCCATTTTACATGCTTTGCGCATGTGCCTGTGGCAGGCGTTTGGTGATGATTATGGCCACCACCCATGCACTCCCCTTTTGTTGTCGGCTCTTTTGTAGAGACCACACTGCGGGTCGGATTGGTTTGCCGCTGCCCGCCCCAATAGGCACATGTGGCACAGAGTTTAGTTGACGGTGAATAGCTGGGCATTGGTGATC
Source organism: Rhodobacterales bacterium HKCCA1288 (assembly GCA_015693905.1). NCBI lineage: Bacteria > Pseudomonadati > Pseudomonadota > Alphaproteobacteria > Rhodobacterales > Rhodobacterales bacterium HKCCA1288. The sequence goes on from CP065161.1 coordinate 1,067,126, forward strand.
TCCTTTACGCAGATGTTACGGCCACGTCTCGAAGCAGAGCAACCGAATATTGGCTAAATATCTGTGAACGTTATATATTTAGGAGACAACATGAGCGTAAAACTACTTGAACATTTGAGAGATGAGCTGATTGGCAGTGGCGCTGTACGTAACACGCCAGAGTTTTGTCGGGCCTGGCTTGGACGCAGTGAGGGGTACATTCGAACACTCCGCAATCACGGAACGGGCCCAAGCGTGGAGACCCTTGCGATCTGTTCTCACAAACTAGGGCATTATGCTGAGCGCCTACGTGCCACAGGGACAGCGGAGCACGGCAAACTGGCCCAACAATTTGAGCGTCTCAAAGGCTTGTGTGATCAGAGTATAGCGCGACATGCGGAGGCTGTTTGGCGAGACCCAGAAAGGATGTCGGCATGAGTGTGCATCCGAAATGGGTCCTGCAGGATAAAAAATCTGCCGCGCGGATTTTTCTAGGGAAGTACTTATCAATTCAGCCTGGTGATTTTGCATCACCCCAGTTTTGCAAAGGGGGCTTTTATGGATGATCGTGATGAACTGCGCCGCCTAATTGATGTAATCGAAAAAGGATCAGGAGCTGCAAGTGTCGAGCAAGCGGTCGGTGATCTCAAAACTTTTGCAAACACCGCAAGCTTCTTGGCAAATAAACTCGATGGAAGGCTCAAAGCCAAAGACGCCAAGCCAAAAGTGAAGAAAACGGCGGCAGCTCCCAAGGCACCAACGCCTATCCCAAAGTCGAAGGTTAAACCCGCTAAACCATCTCAATCTCCTGAGCCTGCCAGCAAGCCCGTGATCAATGCAATCTCCACCGGTATCTCGCAAGCGGACTTTGATCGTCTAAAACCGCAGTCCCCACAAGCTCCGATCAGCTCAATCGCGTCTTAATGGCGTCTAAGACACGCTGTACGGGCCCTGTGTGGGGTGGACAGTGCTACGGGTAGGCCAGTGTAGCGGCGCACGCCTGTTGACGCTGTACGCCCGCTTTTGAACGATTTGTTCACATCTTGCGCGGTACCGCGGTTGTTGCGCAGCTGGTTGACCTAAAGGCTGGCAGGCATAGTGAAACTTTACTATACGCTTAAACGGCTTGGACTCGACACTGATCCCAATGTTAGAAAACCTCAAGACCAGCAGATCGTGCTACTGAACCGTGATGAGATGATGAGTGGCTAAACTTGATGATATAAAACCTGGTGGCAAGGCCAGCGGCATCGTACCAGGTGCCATTGCCGAAATCGTGTCTGTAGAGTGGATTGGTGATCAAGCCATCAACGTTGTGTACCGCTCTGCAAACGGATCAGTCGCAGAAACCACGCTATACCGAGACGATGAGCATCGCCTTGAGTTAGAGAGTGCAGGACGCAAGTGGTCCTTCGATGCAGATGGGGCAATGTTACGCCTTGTGACAGAGGCGAACCGGATCAAGCTTGCTCATTTCTTCGACCCCTACTTGGCCATCCATACAAGCCTCGTCGATCCGCTACCGCATCAAATATCCGCTGTATATGGTGAAATGCTGTCTCGGCAGCCACTGCGATTTCTGCTCGCAGACGACCCTGGGGCAGGCAAGACTATTATGGCCGGATTGCTTATTAAGGAGCTTATTGCGAGGAGCGATCTGGAGCGCTGTCTAGTCATCGCACCGGGTAGCCTTGTTGAGCAATGGCAAGATGAATTGGGAGAAAAGTTCGGCCTCGAATTCGACATCCTCACTCGAGATATGATTGAAAGTTCGAGATCAGGAAACCCGTTCAACGATCATAATCGACTGATTGCGCGCTTGGATGTCTTGGCGCGCAATGAGGAGATGCAGGAAAAACTTCAAGCCGCTACCGAATTTGACCTGATCATTTCGGACGAGGCACACCGTATGTCAGCCACCTATTTCGGCAACGAGGTTAAGCGAACAAAGCGCTACGAGTTGGGGCAGGTGCTAGGTCGTTGCTGCCGCCACTTCCTTCTAATGTCGGCGACGCCACACAACGGGAAAGAAAAGGATTTTCAGCTCTTCATGGCGCTTCTCGATGGGGATCGCTTTGAAGGGCGTTTCCGTGACGGGGTACATGTTGCTGATGTAGAGGACATGATGCGACGGCTGACAAAAGAAGAGCTTCTTCGCTTTGATGGTCGTCCACTCTTCCCGGAGCGACGCGCCTACACGGTGAAGTACGAGCTCTCACCTGAGGAAGCGGAGCTGTATACAGCGGTCACTGAGTATGTCCGCAACGAGATGAACCGGGTTCAACGATTTGCGGACGACGACGGTCGAAAGAAGAACAATGTCGGCTTCGCACTTCAAATCCTGCAGCGTCGATTGGCTTCCAGTCCGGCTGCCATCTACCAGTCATTGAAGCGGCGACGCGAACGGCTGGAGGACGAGTTGTCAGCAGCTCGTTTGGCAAAGAAGGGCGCAGCGCCAAAGGCTCCCAGTATCAGTGATGAGATGCTGCGGAACCTCGACGAATACGATCAAGAAGAAATCGACGAGATCGAAGACCTGATCTCTACTGGCGCCACTACAGCTGAGACCATTGAACAGCTTGAGATCGAGGTTGAGACCTTAAAAGGACTGGAGGGAATGGCCGTGCGCGTCCTTCATTCCGGCAAAGATACGAAATGGCAGCAGCTTGATCGCATCCTCGATGATGACTTGATGCTCGACGCGGATGGACACAGGCGGAAGCTAATCATCTTTACCGAGCCAAAGGATACGCTCGAATACCTGCGCCAGAAAGTTGTTGCCCGTCTCGGTCGTCCGGATGCCGTTGAGGTCATTCACGGCGGTGTTTCAAGAGAAGAGCGCCGGAAAGTCGTTGAGCGGTTTATGCAGGACCGTGACATGCTGGTTCTGGTTGCCAACGATGCAGCGGGTGAAGGCGTAAATCTTCAGCGCGGTCACTTGATGGTCAACTATGACCTACCTTGGAACCCCAACAAGATTGAACAGCGGTTCGGGCGCATCCATCGGATTGGTCAGCAAGAGGTTTGTCACCTTTGGAACCTAGTCGCCAAGGATACGAGAGAGGGTGAGGTCTACGCCCGACTTCTGGAAAAGCTGGAAGCTGCCCGCGAGGCACTTGGGGGCCGCGTCTATGATGTTCTTGGAGAGCTCTTCGAAGAGCGCGCTCTGAAAGACCTGCTATTTGAAGCGATCCAGTACAACGAAGACGAAGAAGTCCGAGCTCGCATTTTCCAGACGGTCGATGGGGCTGTTGATCAAAGCCATCTTCTGCACCTCTTGCAGAAGCGTCAGTTGACCAGTGATACGATGCCTGAGGCGCGCGTTCAGGAACTGCGTATTGAGATGGAGCGCGCTGAGGCGCAGCGTCTTCAACCGCATCACATTCAGAGCTTCTTCGTTGAGGCTTTCCAGCGCCTTGGTGGTCAAATCAAACGGCGCGAAGAAGGGCGCTGGGAGATCAAACATGTACCGCTCAGCGTCCGTGAGCGCGACCGGCAGATTGGAACCGGAGCACCTCTTCAAAAGAAGTACGAACGGATTTGCTTTGAGAAGGACAAGATCAATCAGCAGCCGGTCGCAGCCTTCGTTTACCCAGGACATCCGCTGCTTGACGCAGTGATCAGTCTTGTCCGAGAGCAGAACGAGCACCTGATGAAGCAAGGGGCTGTCCTCGTCGATGACACCGATGAGGGCACAGATATCAGCGCGCTGTTCCTGCTGGAGCACAGCGTTCAGGATGGTCGCACGACGAGCTCTGGAAATCCTAACGTCATCTCCCAGAAGCTCCAGTTCGCGGCCATCGACAAACAAGGTCAGGTGACAAACGCTGGGATTGCGCCGCACCTCAACCTTCGCCCAGCGACTGCGGAGGAAATCAATGCCGTTGAGCGCCCCCTAAACGCCGACTGGCTCCGCAGTGATCTAGAGAAGAAGGTCACTCAGTTCGCGACAGTAGAGCTGGCGCAGGGACATGTCGCTGAGGTTCGTGCACGACGGGTTCCTGAGATCGACAAAGTTGAGCAGGAGGTGAAGGCGCGGCTCAAGAAAGAGATCAACTACTGGGATGCCCGAGCTTTCGAGCTCAAGGAAGAAGAGAAGGCTGGAAAGAAGATGCGCCTGAACTGGCAGAACGCACAGCGGCGCGCCGAAGACTTGGCTGAACGTCTCAAGCGTCGTCTCGAAGTCATCGAACAGGAACGCTTCATCTCTGCTCAGCCTCCAAGAGTTCGGGGAGGCATGATTGTCGTGCCAAAAGGGCTCTTGCGAGAGCAAATGCCAAACCAGTTCGCTGATGTTGGCTCCGGTTTCTCCGAGGACCCTGTGGCGCGTCGAGAGATCGAAGTGAAAGCCATAAACGCCGTCATGGCTGCTGAGCGTGAACTGGGGAACGAACCCAGAAGCGTCGAGAACCAGCGTGGGCTTGGTTACGACATCGAGTCCTATGATCCAGAGACCGGCCACCTGCGGTTCTTGGAAGTCAAAGGCCGCGTCGATGGCGCCGATACGATCATGATCACGCGCAATGAACTCATGGCCTCTCTGAACAAGGAAGAGCATTTCTTTCTTGTGTTCGTGCCGATCTTGAACGGATACGCGCAGAAGCCAATCTACAGACCCGGGCGCCTCATGACGCGCGAGCCCGAGTTCGGACAGACAGCCATTCAATTTTCAATAAATAGCCTGCTTGAGTGGGCAGAAACGCCGACATGACCCAGACTTATAAGAAGAAACTCATCGAAGTTGCCATCCCGCTGGAAGCCATTAACACGGCGTCCATGAAGGAGAAGACTAACCCATTTTTGAAGGGACATCCACGAGCGCTCCATCAGTGGTGGGCAAGGCGACCATTGCCAGCATGCCGCGCCATCTTGTTTGCGCAGCTTGTCGACGATCCGTCCAACTTCCCTGATGTTTTTCCAACTGAAAGTGAAGTTCTTAGGGAAAGACAGAGGCTATTTACGATAATCGAAGACCTAATCGAATGGAACAACTCTTCGAATCCATCCGTCCTAAAACGAGCGGCAGATGAGATAGAAAAGTCGACAAACGGGGAATTGCCCACAGTATTAGATCCATTTTCCGGTGGAGGTGCTATTCCGTTTGAGGCTCAACGCCTTGGGCTTAAAACGGTCGCTAGCGACCTTAATCCTGTTGCGGCACTAATCTCAAAAGCAATGATTGATTTTCCAGCTCGGTTCTCTGGAAGGCCACCTGTACATGATGGTGCTCGCGAGAAGCACAGCTACGAGCAATCCGAGGGACTTTCTGAGGATATTAGATACTACGGAAAGGTCCTGAGGGACTTGGCCGAAGAAAAAATTGGAAAATACTATCCGACTATTTCAATTAAGGGGAGTGGCGAGATGAGGGTGGCAGCGTGGCTTTGGAGCCGCACTGTCCCATCGCCCGACCCAGCATTTGGAGGAGCTCACGTTCCTATCGCGGCAACCTTTGTTCTCTCCAAAAAGAAAGGGGCGGAGGCATTCATAGAGCCCGTGGTGGATAAGTCATCGGGTAAAGTGGATTTTTTGGTGCGCTACTCCGGTGATAAAGACCTCCTTAACACGGCGGCGCAAGGAACCAAGAAAGGAAGGGGGGCCAACTTTGTCTGCCTACTTTCAAATTCACCCATTACTCCGGACTATGTGAAGAAGTGTGGGCAGCGAGGTGAAATTGGCACTAAACTAATGTGCATAGTTGCCGAGGGTGATAGAAAAAGAATATACGCATCACCAACGGTTGAGCACGAGCGCATTGCAACGCACTTGGCGCGCCCCGATATAAATGAAATCACACTCCCTCAGCACTCACAGTATATAGGTGTGCTGGGGTATGGCATGAGTACATTCTCTGACCTATTTTCTCCGCGCCAGGCGATGTGCCTTAAAGAACTTATAGATTTACTGCCCGAGGTAAGAGACAGAGTCGAGGAAGATATTAATATTTCCAGACAAGGCGCGGGCGAGTCCTTCAGTGATAAAGAAAAGAGAGAATATATTCGAGCCATCAACCTTTACTTGGGTTTTGCTATAGATAAGCTTGCAGATTTTATGAATGCGCATTGTGGGTGGAATGCTGCCAATGAAAATATATCACATATGTTCGGACGCCACGTCATACCAATGGTTTGGGATTATGTAGAGGGAAATCCATTCGGCGGTATGATTGGAATTGACAGCATCTGCCGAAGCGTTTCTGGCGGCCTTGCCAATGCTGGGCTGGGCTTGGTTGGAGACGTCCAGCATACTTCCGCTCAGACTGTATCTGTTGAAGAAAAGTGCGTCGTAGTGTCTACTGACCCACCGTACTATGATAATATTCCATACGCGGATATTTCTGATTTTTTTTATGGCCTGCTTAGAAAATCGCAAAAATTTGCATTTCCAGAGATCATCTCGACACTTAGTGCACCCAAATCTGAAGAGCTTGTAGCTGATAGAGTAAGATATGGAGGACCAGAGGCGGCAGAGTCGTTTTTCTTGGACGGCATGACCCAAGCCATGGTGAACTTACAGAGACAAGCGTCAGATGATTTCCCAATCACAATTTATTATGCATTTAAGCAGAACGAGATTGAGACAGAAGGCGTGGCTTCAACTGGCTGGGCTACTTTCCTTCAGGCAGTCTTCGATGCGGATTTATCAGTTGTTGGGACGTGGCCAATCCGCACCGAAAACTCAGTGCGCCGTCGCGCGTCTAAGAGTAACGCATTGGCAAATTCCGTTGTCTTGGTCTGTCGAAGAAAAGTCCTATCCGCAGACAAGATCACCCGCGCCGAGTTTATCCGCGCCCTGAAACGTGAACTCCCCCCGGCCATCGCCGAGCTTCAGGCTGCCAACGTCTCCCCGGCCGACATGCCGCAATCGGCCATCGGCCCCGGCATGGGTGTCTTCTCGCGCTACAAGGCGGTGCTCGAGGCTGACGACAACCCGATGACGGTCAAGACTGCGCTGCAGCTGATCAATGCCGAGCTCGACGAGTTCCTGAACGACCTGCATGGCGAGTTCGACGCCGACACCCGCTTTGCCGCGACCTGGTTCGAGCAGCACGGTAACGACAAGGGCGACTATGGTTCTGCAGACAACCTAGCGCGCGCGCGTGGGATATCGGTGGAAAGCGTGAAACATGCCGGGATCGTAGAGAGCTCTGCAGGCAAAGTCCGCATCTTAAAGCGCTCTGAACTAGACGCCGATTGGGACCCGCTTGAAGATGATCATCTCACGATCTGGGAATGCTGCCAGCACCTGATCCGCGTTCTTGAAAACGATGGTGAGTATGCGGCAGCTGTACTTGTCAAGAAGATCGGCAGTGACAAGGCTGAAACGGTCAAGGATCTCGCCTACTATCTCTACGAGGTTTGCTCGACCAAGCGTCAGGACGCAAAGGAGGCGACGGCCTACAACGGGCTGATCGCCGTGTGGACCGAACTGACACGGCAGGCCGCTACCATCCAAATTGAAGACCAGTATCGCCAGTCGGCGATGGACATTTGAGGCTTATTTTCCATGGCAAAGAGTACGCGCCAATACGTTTTTGAAGGTATGGAGCACATGCAGAAGGGCCTGCAGCCCTTCGTTATGCAGAGGCTTGAGGCCGGGCTGGGCAAAGGCTGGCCGCAAGAAGTAATTTCACAGTTTCCTCATTGGAGGCCCGAAAGCAACGGTAAATTCACCCTCGATACACAGAAGCTTCTGCAGATCATGGAGCGGCTCTGGAACGATGCTTTCCGCGACGTACTCGAACGCACCCATCGATCCATTGTAAACGAGCTGGTCGATGTCAGGAACAAACTCGCCCACGATGGCAAGTTCACCTACGACGATGCGGAACGTGCTCTGGACTCCATGCGGCGACTGCTTGAGGCCGTCAGTGCCGGAGAGAGCGCAGAAGAAATTAGCAAGATGCGCGAGTCGATCTTGCGCACAAAGTTCACAGAGCTTGCCCGGAACGAAGAACGCCGGAAAACAGCGGCAACAACCATTTCCACGGAGACTGTGTCGGGTCTGCTGCCGTGGCGTGACGTGGTCGAGCCACATCAGGACGTCGCGACTGGCGAGTTCCAGCAGGCCGAGTTCGCTGCCGACCTTGCAAAGGTTCACAATGGCAGCGCGCCGCCTGAGTATCGCGACCCACGTGAGTTCTTCAGCCGAACCTACCTCACCGACGGTTTGAGCCGCTTGCTTGAAGGCGCAGCCAAGCGCCTGTCGGGCAAAAGCGGTGATCCAGTTGTCGAACTGCAAACCAACTTCGGTGGCGGTAAGACGCACTCGATGCTAGCGCTCTACCACATGGTTGGAGAAACGCCCGTCGCGGACCTGCCGGGTCTCGATCAGCTTCTTTCCGATCATGGCCTAAGCGTGCCGAACAAGATCAACAGAGCCGTGCTTGTTGGTACGTCCACTGGCCCATCTGATGTTGCCCAGCGCGAGAAGGAATACGGGCGCCCGATCAACACCACCTGGGGCGAGCTTGCGTTCCAGCTCGGTGGTGAAGACGCGTTCCAAATGATTGCTGACCACGACCAAAAAGGCATCGCGCCTGGGTCGAACCTGCTTGAAGCGATTTTCAAGAAATGTTCGCCGTGCTTGATCCTGATCGATGAATGGGTCGCCTACCTCCGCCAAATCTACAAAATTGAAGGACTTCCTTCCGGATCATTCGATGCAAACCTTTCGTTTGTTCAGTCACTTACAGAGGCGGTGAAGGCATCACCTCAGACCCTATTGGTCGCATCGCTGCCCGCTTCCCAAATTGAGGTCGGTGGTGAAGGTGGACAGGAAGCCCTTGCACGGCTCAAGCAGACGTTCAGCCGTGTAGAGAGCTCTTGGCGGCCTGCGTCTCAAGAAGAGAGCTACGAGATCGTTCGTCGTCGTCTCTTTAAGGAAATCCCCGGTGACAAATACATGCATCGGGACAACACGCTTAAGCAGTTTGCCAAGCTCTACCGAGAGAACCCCAGTGACTTCCCACAAGGGTGTGCGGATGAAGACTATCGGCGGAAGCTTGAGAAAGCCTACCCAATACATCCTGATTTGTTTGATCACCTCTACACAGCTTGGGGCTCGCTGGAGAAGTTCCAACGGACACGTGGTGTACTACGTTTGATGGCACAGGTCATCCATGAGCTGTGGATGTCAGGTGATCCGTCGGTCATGATTATGCCCGGTAGCGTTGCGATCAGTTCTCCGCGCGTTGAGCCCGAGCTGCTCCACTACCTTGATGTGTCGTGGCAGTCGATCATTGCAGGTGACATTGATGGCGTGAACGCTACGCCCTATAAGATCGATCAGTCCGCGCCTAATCTTAACCGTTACTCCGCAACACGCCGCATCGCGCGCACAGTGTTCATGGGCACAGCGCCTTTACATACCCAAGAGAACAAAGGCCTCGATGACAAGCAGATCAACCTTGGCGTAGTACAGCCCGGGGAGAAGATCGCAATCTTCGGAGATGCGCTTCGCCGTCTAAGAGATCAGGCCAAGTTCATGCATGGTGATCTCGGGCGCTATTGGTACTCGATGTCGGCAAGCTTGAACCGAGTTGCTGCAGATCGCGCGGCTCAGCTGGAAGAAGCGCTTGTTCTCGTCGAAATCGACAAGACGGTGTCAAACTACATCAACAGCATTGGAGATCGCTGCCATTTTGATGCAGTGCAAGTCGCACCGGACAGCTCCAGTGAAGTGCCAGATGAAGCTGGAGGCATCAGGGCTGTTGTCCTCGGCGTCAACCATCCACACACGGGCCGAGACGGTTCGGACGCGATGGTCGAGGTCAAGGATATTCTGCTCCAACGCGGGAACACCCCTCGTGTTTATCGCAATACTCTTGTGTTCCTTGCCCCGGACAATCGTCAGCTCGACAACCTCAAGGATGCAATGCGTGCCTCTCTCGCTTGGGATGGGATCGTGCGTGATGCGGACACAGGAAGGCTGGACCTGAAAACGAGTGATATCGCCTTAGCTAAGGAAAAGGCACGCGAGGCCAGAGAGACAGTCCAGACCCGTCTCAAGGAGACATGGTCCTACTTGATCTATCCGTACCAAGACACTGCGCAATCTGATGTCGAGTTCGCATCTGCCCGCATTCCTGCTCAGGATGGTGTTCTTGCCCGTGCGAGCAAGAAGCTTGTAAGCGATGAAGCGCTACTGCCCGAAATCGGACCTGAGCGGCTCAATCGCGAACTTGAGAAATACATCTGGCAGGACAAGCCGCATTTGAGCTTAAAAGACCTTTGGGAGTATCTCAACCGATACACCTATCTGCCTCGGCTCAAGAACAGAGAGACCCTCATTAAGGCCGTGCAGGCCGCTATCAGTGGAATGCTGCCGGGTCCATTTGCCTATGCTGAGCGGTTCGATACCTCGAGCAGTGCCTACGCAGGACTATCGATTGAAAGGTCTTCGAACCCACTTGTGATAATCGACAGCGAGTCGATCATCATCAGGCCTGATGTTGCGGAAGCAAACCGACCAGCACCCAATGCTGAACCAGAGCCAACCGAAACTGGCTGCGGAACAACAGGCACTGCCGGCGGAGGACATGAGACCGGTATGCAGCCGGGAGTTGGTAGTGCAGAAGAAACCGGAGGCGTTGATCCGACACCAGAGCCTCTTCCGAAGCGCTTCCAAGGCACTGTGATGCTGTCAGCAGACCGGCCAGCGCGCGACATGCATCAGATCGTCGAAGCCATTGTAGAACAGCTAACCACGCTGCAAGGCGCAGAGGTAACTCTAAAACTGGAGATTGATGCGGAGGTGGCAAGTGGTCTCGACCGGTCAAAAGTCCGAACATTAATGGAGAATGCAATGACGCTTAACTTTATAGATAAATCAGTCAAATAACGACAAAAATTTCCGGTTTTCCTAATTGATATAGGTTCTTTACAGGTTGGTCTTATAATCTTGACTTACATGGTTGGGCACTTTTTGCGAGTTACATGAACGATCTCGCAAACCACCAATTTCGAATTGATAATTACTGTAGCGTAGTACACTCAATCCGCGTTCGAATACCTGGCTGGACTATAATTCCGCGCTGAAGTCTGCGGACTTAGCTGTTCTATCCAATTTTGCCAACCTAGCACTATACTCAATCCCACCTTTGAGCGATGTTCGCCTTGCTGAACGAGTACGTCCGCCATCTCAGCTAGATCGTCATCTGAACACGAGTTTACGTTTGCGCAAATACTATACTCCTCCGCAATGCTAGCGAGAAGTATAGTGCCATCGTCATGCAGATTTTTGACTATCACGACGATGACACCAATCGTTACGATAGCCGCAATAAGTCGCTTCATAGTATGCTATGCTCGTTTGTAGCCGACAGAAAGATTATGATCAGTGTGACACGTATCACCTGAGCAACACTCAAAGATATTAGGTAATCTCCCCATTTTTAACGGGGTGCATCCGTAGAACTTACGCGGCCATTTTCAGTTTCATAGCGGGTGTGATGCCGCCGATGCCCATGTTCGGGCGGTCGTTGTTATAAGTCCAGAGCCATTGTGTGGCCTGATCCTGTGCCTCCTCGATGCTTTCGATGATGTATTGATCCAACCACTCATGCCGGACTGTCCGGTTGTAGCGTTCGACATAAGCGTTTTGCTGCGGCTGTCCGGGTTGGATGTGCTGGATAGTGATACCCTGCTTCTCGGCCCATATTCTGAGCTTCTCGCTGATGTATTCCGGGCCGTTGTCGACCCTGATCGTGCCAGGTTTTCCGCGCCATTCGATGATGCGGTCCAAGCTGCGGATGACCCGTTCGGCGGGCAACGAGAAGTCAACCTCGATCCCCAGCCCTTCTCGGTTGAAGTCGTCCAGCACATTCAGCAGCCGAAAAGCACGGCCGTCGCCAAGACGATCTGCCATGAAGTCCATCGACCAGGTCACATTGGGCGCGTCTGGCACCGCCAGAACATCAGGCTTCTCCCGTTTCAGCCGCTTTCGGGGCTTGATCCGCAGGTTCAGTTCCAGCTCGCAGTAGATCCGATAGACGCGTTTGTGGTTCCAGGGATGCCCCTTCACGTTGCGTAGATGCAGGAAACACAGGCCAAATCCCCATGTCTTGCGCGCATCCGTCAGCCCCGTCAGCAGATCGGCGATCACCTCGTTCTCGGCCTTCAGCTTTGGGCTGTACCGATAACAGGTCTCGCTGACCCCGAAGGCCCGGCACGCCAGCGCAATGCTGACACCCCGTCGTTCCACCGCCGTTTCGGCCATCTCTCGCCTCTGAGATGGCCCACCTACTTTTTTCCGAGGGCTTCCTTCAACAGATCGTTTTGCATGCTCAGGTCCGCATACATCCGCTTAAGCCGACGGTTCTCTTCTTCCATCGCCTTCATCTGGCTGACCATCGACGCATCCATGCCGCCATACTTGGCCCGCCATTTGTAAAATGACGCGTCGCTCATCCTATGCTCGCGGCACAGCTCGGAAACCGGCACTCCGCCTTCGGCCTGACGCAGGATCGCGATGATCTGCGCCTCAGTGTATCTGCTTGTCTTCATTCGAATTCTCCTCGTTCATCTTGCCGAGAAAATTCTACTTTTGCAGCCCCTTAATTTCGGGGGGGATTACCTACCTATCTGTCTCAATGGACTGGAAAACCTTGATCCTCGCCGGCGCTTTTGGCGCACTAATCAACGCTATCCTTCACTACACCTTAGATGTCACAGATATGCGTGCCTCTGGTGCTATCTTTATCGGGGATGTACTCGGGTTTTTAGCAGTTCTGATCATTGCGATGCTGAGTTTCAGACTGTTGAGAAACTTATCTTGAGATTTACGAAAAGCTCATGCGTCTATATAGATAATGAAGGTATTAGGCTCTCTAGAAACGTTGTGTTCAACAACACAAACAGATGGAAAATAAAGTCACGGATTAACGCATTTTGATACACACCTAGATATTTTCTAAATTTTATTATTGCAAATCAATTACTTAGTTTTGAGTAATTTAATTGCAAATCCGTGTACACCGGTTCGATTCCGGTACTCGCCTCCACTTCCCCCCTCGTTCTGGCATCCCCATACAAAAAATCGCCCCAAGCGGGTGGATCGTTCGCGCAATCCATAAATCCGTGCAAAAAAGAACGAAAATATTCCGTGAAATCGAAAATTGCGCAACAAATTTCCTCGATCAGCCCTGCTGCGTGACAGGAATTCTGCCGATCCTTCATGCTTAGAATTTTGGCCGCTTTCGCGGCTCTTTTCTGATGTGCTGTCCCCTTGTCAGTCTTGCATTCTCACGTCACATGCAGCGCCACAATCGTCCCTCTCACCCGAAAAACGAGGTCATGAGATGAAACTTCTTTCTTATGCAGCCGCAGCTCTTGTGCTGATGGCAAATGTTGCAGCGGCGCAGTTCGGCCCTTTGGTCAGCCCCGCTGAATTGAACGCCAGCTTGGGCACGAATGCGCCCGTCATCTTGGACATTCGCGCGCCCTCTGCAGCCGAAGGCCAAGAAAATGTGAACACCTACAGCGCAGGCCATATCGAGGGCGCAATCAACGCCCCCTACGGTCGGTTCCGTGGGCCTGCTGAAAATCCTGGCCAATTGCCCAGCGCCGAAGAGCTGACCGCATTGCTGCGTGAATTGGGTTTGCGCCAGAACCAGACTGTTGTGATTGCCCATCAAGGCGCGAATGAAACCGATTTCGGTGCCGCGGCGCGTGTTTATTGGACGTTGAAATCCGCAGGTTTTGGAAATCTGTCGATCCTCAATGGCGGCGTTGCCGCATGGACGGAGGCAGGGCTTGCACTGTCGACCGAGGCAACCACCCCAACACCAAGCACGATCACTGTCACCCTCTCTGATCAGTGGACAGCCACGGCAGAGCAAATCCAGACTGTGATTGCAGGCGGCAGCAATGGTTTGTTGCTTGATGCGCGCCCTGAAAGCTTCTGGAACGGTGACCAAAGCCACCCTGCCGCTGCCCGTCCAGGCACGCTGCCGCAGTCGCAATATTTTGTGCATAGCAGCTGGTTCGACAATGGCCCTGCGATTGTGGACGCCGATGCCGCGCGTGCTTTGGCCGAGGCCGAGGGGTTCACGGATGCAGAAACCTTGGTGTCTTTCTGCAACACGGGCCACTGGGCTGCAACCAACTGGTTTGCCCTCTCGGAATTGGCAGGGATTGAGAATGTGAAGCTCTACCCCGAATCCATGGTCGGATGGTCGAATGCAGGTTATGAGATGGCCAATGTCCCTGGCCCAATCCGCAACCTGTGGAACCAGATCAAATCGGTTTTCTGAGGAGAGACGCAATGGCGCCGCTGGCCCAAAGCGACCAAAGCAGCCACTTAGACCGCCCCCAACGCCCCGCGCGTTGGGGGCGGCTTGCCTTGCTGGTTGGCGCGATTTCTTTTGTTTTGATCCTTGCCGCTGCTGCGGGTGCGCGGTTCGGTCTGCTTTTGCTGATCGGTCTTGGCCTTGGTGCAACGCTTGAAGGGTTGCGGTTTGGCTTCGCTGGGCCGTGGCGCGCGATGATCCTGCGCCGTGATCCATCGGGCCTCTTTGCGCAGCTCTTGGCCATCGCCCTTGTGGCCGCTGTGGCCTTCCCGCTATTGGCCAGCCATTCAGGCGAGTTGATCGGGGCCCATGCGCCCATCGGGTTTGCCATGGTGGGCGGTGCTTTTGTCTTTGGCATCGCAATGCAAGTGGTTCTGGGCTGTGGCTCTGGCACCTTGGTTAATGCAGGCAGCGGCAATCCCGTGGCATTGGTCGCGTTACCTTTCTTCGCCATTGGCAGCTTTCTGGGCGCTGCACATCTCAACTGGTGGACGTCACTTGGCACTTTGCCTCTTGTCGCGCTTGAGGGCGGCGCGGGTCTTGGCCTTACCCTTATAGGGCTTGGCACTGTCGCGCTCATGGTGTGGATTTTCGCCGAAAAAGGCCAACGCCGCCTGCCCCGCCGTCTTGTAATGGCCGCAATATTGGTCGCTCTCTTGGCACTGGGCAATCTTGTGGTCGCAGGGCAACCTTGGGGCGTGGTTTATGGTCTTGGCCTTTGGGTGGCTAAGGGCGTCAGTGCGACAGGCGTTGATCTGACGCTCAACCCGTTTTGGGGAAGCCCCGCCCATGCTGAACGCATCGCGCAAAGCCTTTTGACCGATGTCACCTCGCTCACCAATCTTGGCCTGATCGGGGGCGCATTCATCGTGGCCGCGTGGCGCGCGGGCCTCTCGCAACCAATCCCGCGACTGCCCTTGATTGCGTGGGGTGCTACGATCCTTGCGGGGCTTGCGCTTGGCTACTCCTCACGCCTTGCCTTTGGCTGTAATGTGGGTGCCTTTTTCAGCGGCATTTCCACAGGCAGCCTGCATGGATGGGTTTGGTTTGCAGCAGCCTTTGTTGGATCCATCATCGGTGTGCGTCTGCGCCCGCTTCTACAACTGGAGCCCCGCACATGACAGTGTCTCGCAAACATGGGGTCATCGCGCTGTTCGTGATGATCGGCGCTCTTTTGGCCTTTGATCTTGGCCACAGCGCACCGCTTGATCCATTCCGCGCCCCTGCCATTCTGGCACTGGGTTCAGGTCAAGCCGCCAGCGGCGCGCATTGCGCCGCAGCGCCCGGGTCTTAAAAAGTGACGCGAGGATATCGTCACGCGGATTTAACGTGATTGTCCTTGGCGATTGGCTTCAAATTTCGCCCATATATCCATGCGGCCACGCTGACGCGCGTCCGCTAACCATAACTTGCGGCGCACGCCCGCAACTTCGAGATGGCGATATTTGCCATTAGAAAATTTCGGCCAATCAATAGCCAGCCCCTGTTTCACCAACTCGGCAGATAAATCGCGCCCGTCTGGCAAAGTGCAAAGTGCAACACTGCGTCCATGACCGTCACTTTCAATTATTTCGGCTTGGATCGTTTGCCCCTTGCAAAGCTTGACCATAGCCCATTTGGCTTGCTTTCCATACGGGTGTTCAAGTTCTGGCGCATCAATACCGAACAACCTAATTTGCTGCTTATTGATCGTAATAGTATCGCCATCGGTGACATAGGCAGCTCCGCAAATTATTCGGCGCTGAACCTGCGCGACTGAAGATGAGGAACTAAAAGCCTTATTGCGCGGCTGTTGACGCCTTTCACGACCAGATGAAGATGCTGAATGCTGGAATGCCATGAAAAAAATGGCAACCAACACCCCGATCCCAAACAATACTTCCATTCGCGCAATCTTTATCAATAATATATAAAACATACATTATTGATAAATCAGCGGCAATATCCACTGAACAAATTACTTTATTTAATTCACGAAAAACGAGCGCGAGGGGTGCCCCTCGCGCGCTAAGACCTCACAACACCTTCGCAATACGATCAAGCGCAGCGAGGATATTCTCGGTGGAATTGGCGTATGAAAAGCGCACATAGCCCTCGCCCATCGCGCCAAAACTCGTGCCCGCCACTGTGGCCACGCCCGCCTCGTTCAGGAACAGGTTCTGTGCCTCCACGGCCGTCATGCCTGTGCCCGAGATATTTGGGAATGCATAAAACGCACCCGCCGCATCGGTGCAGGTCACGCCTTTTAGGCTGTTCAACCCCTCAACAATCACTTGTCTGCGCGCATCGAATTGGGCGACCATCTCGCGCACGGCATCTTGAGGGCCATTGAGCGCCGCAATCCCTGCAAATTGCGTAGCGGCATTCACACAGGAATGGTCATTGATGCACAGGCGGGTCACATGCGGCACGCAGGCCTCAGGCCAAACGGCATAACCCAAACGCCACCCTGTCATCGCATAGGTCTTTGACCACCCATCGAGCATGATCAATCGATCCCGAATTTCTGGATATTGCAGAAGCGAAACATGCTCACGCCCGCCATAAAGCATGTTGGAATAGATCTCATCCGACATCAGCGCCACATGGGGATGATCCAAAAGACCCGCGACTAACTTGTCGATCTCTTCCTTCGGGGTCACACCGCCCGTTGGGTTTGCAGGCGAGTTGATGATGATCAACCGCGTCTTGGGCGTGATCTGTGCCAAGACCTCCTCTGCCGAAAAGGAAAATCCGTTTTCCTCGCGCAGCGCAATCGGCACAGGGGTTGCCCCTGAATAGCGGATGACAGATTCGTAGATCGGGAACCCAGGGTTGGGATACATGATTTCTGCGCCAGGCTCGCCGAACATCATCACCGCAAAGAACATCGTGGGCTTGCCCCCAGGAACGGCGACCACACAATCAGGGTTCACCTCTACCCCATGGCGGCGATGCAAATCGGCGGCCACCGCCTCGCGCAGTGCGGGCAGGCCATTGGCGGGCGTATATCCATGATGACCATCCCGCAGCGCCTTGATGCCTGCCTCAACGATATGCTCAGGCGTCCGAAAATCGGGCTGACCGATGCCCAGATTGATGATGTCGCGCCCCTCGGCGGCCAAGGCTTGCGCGCGGGCCAAAACGACAAAGGCAGATTCCGTGCCCAAGCGAGACAGGCTTTGGGCGAATTTCAAGTCAGACATGCGCGCTCCCTCTATGATGCGCGGCCAAAATGGCCACTCTTTTTTGGTATACCAAACTTGTGATACCCAAGGCATAGAGCTATGTGAAGAGGGCAGCAACCTCAAGCATGACGCGCGAAGGGTTGCATCTCACAACTCAGGCAAAGGGGCCGAGACATGCAAAAGATCGGGATTATCGGATTGGGGTCTATGGGCTATGGGATGGCGCGCAATCTGATCAAGGCGGGTCATCAGGTTTGGGGCCATGATATTAACCCCGATGCGGTCGCGCGACTTGTGGCAGATGGCGCACAAGCAGGTGCGCTCCTAGATCATGCCGAGGCTTTGGACGCGCTAGTTGTGGTCGTGCTCAACGCGGCGCAAACCGAAGCCGTCCTTTTCGGCCCTGAGGGCGTGGCGGCGGCGCTTCAACGAAACACAGTGATCCTTTCTTGCGCCACAATCCCCCCTGCTTTTGCCGCCGAAATGGAAGCGCGCGCAGAAAGCGCAGGGCTGCTTTATCTGGACGCGCCAATTTCTGGCGGGGCGATTAAGGCCGCCTCGGGTGAGTTGACGATCATGGCCTCGGGGCGCAAAGCGGCCTTTGATGCC
Organism: Rhodobacterales bacterium HKCCA1288; assembly: GCA_015693905.1. Taxonomy (NCBI): domain Bacteria; kingdom Pseudomonadati; phylum Pseudomonadota; class Alphaproteobacteria; order Rhodobacterales; species Rhodobacterales bacterium HKCCA1288. The sequence goes on from CP065161.1 coordinate 1,085,171, forward strand.
GCAAAGCCCGCACTCGATGCCATCTCTGCAAAGGTCTTTGAAATGGGCGACCGCGCGGGGGCAGGCTCTGCGATGAAGGCCACAAATCAAATGTTGGCAGGTATTCACATCGCCTCAATGGCCGAGGCGATTACCTTTGCCCTGGCGCAGGGCATCTCTCCTGAGCGGTTTTTAGAGGTGGTGTCGCAAAGCGCGGGAACCAGTTGGATGTTAGAAAACCGCGCCCCCCACATCATCGAAGGTGATTACACCCCACGCAGCACCATCAATATCTGGCCCAAGGATTTGGGGATTGTGATGGATATTGCGCAAAACTCGGGCTTTTCCGCCCCGATCACTGAGGCCGCGCTTGCGTTATTCAAGGAGGCCGCAGCGCAGGGTCTTGGGGCAGAGGATGACGCAGCCCTTGCCAAACTCTATGCCAAGGCCGCAGGTCTGACCTTACCCAAGGGAGAATAACACAATGACCACGCTTTTTGGTGCAATTGCCGATGATTTCACTGGCGCCACGGATCTTGCAGGGCTTTTGGCGCGCAGCGGATACCCTGTTTCCTTGCGGATTGGCGTTCCTGAGGAACCGCCACAGGACACAAGCCCCTTTGAGGTCATCGCCCTTAAAATCCGCACTGAGCCCGTGACAGATGCGGTTGCAGAGGCGCGCGCGGCCCTCGCATGGCTCAAGCGCGCGGGAGCACAGCAGTATTTTTGGAAATACTGCTCAACCTTCGACTCGACCCCAGAGGGCAATATCGGGCCAGTGGCCGAGGCGATTATGGCCGATCTGGGTGTCGCGCAGACAATCTATTGCCCCGCCTTTCCCGAAAATGGCCGTGCCATTTTCATGGGCAATTTGTTTGTAGGCCAATTGCCCTTGTCAGAAAGCCCTATGAAAGATCACCCCCTGACGCCCATGCGCGACAGCAATCTGATGCGGCTTTTGCAACCGCAGGTGCGTGGAAAAGTTGGGCTGATTGATCGCCTGATTGTTGCCGCAGGGGCCGCGGCCATTAAAAAAGCTTGTGCAGACTTGGCCGAGAAAAACGTGGCGCATATCGTGGTCGATGCGGTGGAAAATGCCGATCTTGCGCGGATCACCGAGGCCTGCGCCGATATGCGGTTTCTGACGGGCGGCTCTGCGATTGCGATGCCGATTCCCCAGATTTATGCCAAGCGCGGCCTACTGGCTGCGCATGAGAAGGAAACCACACCCCGCGACATCGCGCCTGAAGGGGTCGTTTTATCTGGCAGTTGCTCTGCCATGACAAATGCACAAGTTGCGCGGTATCAATCCCAAGGAAGGCCCAGTTTCCAGCTTGACCCCCTAAGCCTGAAGGCAAGGAGCCTGCAACCCGCCATGGATTGGCTTGCAGCGCAAGATCTCGCAGCGCAGCCCCTCATCTATGCGACCGCAACACCCGATGCGGTGCGCGCCGCACAAGACCAATTGGGCAAGGCCGAGGCGGGCGCAATCGTTGAGGCGGCACTTGCAGATTTGGCCGTTGCCGCGCGCGATCAGGGCGCACGGCGGATTGTGGTCGCGGGCGGGGAAACCTCAGGCGCGGTCACAAAGGCCCTGCGGGTCGACAGGTTAGATATCGGGCCTGAAATTGCCGCAGGCGTGCCATGGTGTTTTTGCACATCAGAGGGGCAGGATATCGCCCTCACCCTCAAATCAGGCAATTTTGGCGCAGAAAGCTTTTTCAGCGATGCTTTCGCAAAATTGGAGGACGCATGAGTTCTGAATCCAAACTGCGCGAGCAGATTTGCCTCTTGGCGAAATCGATGTTCGATCGTGGCCTGACGGGGGGATCAACAGGCAATATCTCCGCCCGCACCGAAGATGGGGGGCTTTTGGTTTCGCCCACAGGCAGTTCCTTCGGGCGGCTTGATCCCGCCAAGTTGTCCCGCTTCGATGCAGCGGGCCAACATATCGCGGGCCTGAAACCAACCAAGGAAATGCCGCTTCACAGTGCCTTTTACGAGACACGAAAATCAGCAGGCGCGGTGGTTCATTTACACTCTTGCCATTCTGTGGCGTGGTCAATGATGCCCGAAATTGACCCAGACAACGTGCTGCCGCCGCTAACCCCTTACGCAATCATGAAACTGGGCAAGGTGCAGCTTTTGCCGTTCTTCATGCCAGGCGATGCCGCAATGGGCGAAGCCCTGCGCAGTCTGGGGGGCAAACGCAGCGCCGTTTTGCTTGCCAATCACGGACCAGTGGTTGCAGGCAAAGATGTCGAGGCCGCCTGCAACGCAATTGAGGAGCTGGAGGAAACAGCCAAGCTTGCGATCATGATGCGTGGCTTTGATGCCCGCGCCTTGACGCCTGCACAGGTGCGCGATGTCGTACGTAAATTCGAGGTGGAGTGGGAGTGATGCGTTTTTCTGCAAATTTAGGGTTTCTATGGGCTGACCGCCCCCTGCCTGATGCCATCCGCGCAGCAAAAGCGGCAGGGTTTGATGCGGTCGAATGTCATTGGCCCTATGCCCATGACCCGCATGATGTGAAGGCCGCCTTAGATGAAACAGGTCTTGAGATGCTTGGGCTCAACACAAGCCGAGGCGATGTTGCGGCTGGCGAAAACGGATTGGCTGCTTTGCCCAACCGCGAGGCAGAGGCGCGCGCCGCGATTGATCAAGCCCTCGACTATGCCCAGATCATCGGCGCAGGCGCTGTGCATGTAATGGCAGGGTTCGCCAGTGGCGAAAGCGCCCATAAGACCTTTGTAGCCAATCTGCGCTACGCGACCACACAGGCCGCCGAAAAGGGCATCACAATATTGATTGAGCCCCTCAATCACTATGATGCAAAGGGCTATTTCCTTGCGACAACCGCACAAGCGGTCGCCATCATAGAAGAAGTCAAATCCCCAAATTTGCGGCTGATGTTTGACTGCTATCATGTTCAGTTGATGGAGGGGGATTTGACCAACCGCCTCAGCCGTCTGTTGCCTGTGATCGGGCATATTCAATTTGCCTCTGTGCCTGATCGCTGCACCCCTGATCATGGTGAGCTGAATTATGAGCATATCTTCTCTCATATCGACAGCCTTGGTTGGGCCCGTCCGATAGGTGCAGAATATAAGCCGAAAATCGAGACAGACCTGACCTTAGACTGGATGGCACAGTTTCGCTGATCCCCGCGCGTGTTTGGGATTGCGGAGGGTCTTTTTCTGCGCCAAACTGGTATGACCAGTATACCAGAATCATGGCAGCCCATGTCCGACCGCGACCAGATCATACGGCCCAAAAAACTGTCAGACGAAGTCGAAGATCGCCTTTTGGCCCTGATCCGCGCGGATGACCTTAAACCAGGTGATGCTTTGCCAAGCGAGCGCGCCTTGATGGCGCGCTATGGCATTGGCCGCCCTGCCATTCGCGAAGCCATGCAAAGCCTGCAGCACAAAGGCGTGATCGATATCCGCCACGGCGGCAAGCCGCGCGTGGCAACCCCATCCTTGGATGGGGTTATTGATCAATTGGGCATTTCCATGCGCCATATTTTGACGCATTCGCACTCCTCTCTCGAACATCTCAAAGAGGCGCGTGTGGCCCTTGAAGTGGAAATGGTGCGCATTGCCGCAGAACGCCGCAGCGCAGATGACTTAAACGATTTAGAACAGCTTTTGCGCGCCCAAGCCGCAGCCAAGCGCAATGTGCCGCTTTTTACCCAGATAGACGGGCAGTTTCACCGCCGCATCTCTGCCATCTCGGGCAACCCGATCTTTGAAACCCTGACCTATGGCGTTTTCTCTTGGATGAGCGCCTTTCATAAAGAGCAGGTTCACAAATTGGGTCTAGAGCCACTGACCTTGACCGAGCATCGCGCCATTTTGGACGGAATTGCCCGCAAAGATACCAATGCCGCCGCCCGTGCCATGCGCGAGCATTTGGAGCGCGCCAACGCCCTATATCATCAGGATCACGCGCAATGAGCGACAGAATTGAAGCAGATTACCTGATCGAAACCCCGATTGACCCTGCCCGCGCCGCCGCCGTGATGGCGGGCGAGCAAAGCGCGGGCACCTTTGTAAAAGTGCCGGGCGAAACGCCAGAACTACAGGCCCGCGCAGGGGCCCAAGTGGTTTCCCTATCCCCGCTTGATGCTACCGACAGCCCAAGCTTGACAGGCGGGCAGCAGGGCACGCGCTATCAGCGCGCCAAGGTCACACTCAGTTGGCCCTTGGATAATATCGGCCCTGATTTACCCAACCTCATGGCTACGGTCGCGGGCAATCTTTTCGAATTGGCGCAATTCTCAGGGCTACGTTTGCTGGATCTCCGCCTGCCGCGCGCATTTGCGGATGCCTATTCTGGCCCAAAATTTGGGATCAGCGGCACCCGCAAATTGGCAGGGGTTGCGGATGGCCCGCTGATTGGCACGATTATTAAACCCTCTGTCGGGCTTGACGCGCAGGAAACTGCCAAATTGGTCGGCACACTTGCCGAAGCGGGCATTGATTTCATCAAGGATGATGAATTGCAGGCCAACGGCCCCGCCTGCCCCTTCGAGGAGAGGGTGAGCGCGGTGATGGATGTCATCAACGCCCATGCCGACCGCACTGGTAAAAAGGTCATGTATGCCTTCAACCTAACAGGCGAAATCGATGAGATGCGCGCCCGACATGATTTTGCCCTCTCAAAAGGTGCAACTTGCGTGATGGTCAGCCTCAATTCGGTCGGCGTAGCGGGCTTTTTGGGCCTGTCACGGCATAGCGCGCTGCCTCTCCATGCCCATCGCAACGGATGGGGATATCTCAGCCGCGCCGAATTGTTAGGATGGGACTATGCGGCATGGTCGAAAATCTGGCGCTTGGCGGGGGCAGATCATATGCACGTCAACGGCCTCCAAAACAAATTCAGCGAAAGTGACGCAAGCGTCATCGCCTCGGCCAAATCTTTGCTCACCCCACTCTTTGGTGATGCCCCCTGCATCCCGATGCCGGTCTTTTCATCGGGCCAATCCGCGCTGCAACCCCCTGAAACCTATCGCCACCTCGGCCATGCAGATTGCATTTATGCAGCAGGAGGTGGGATTATGGCCCACCCTGACGGGCCGCGTGCAGGTGTCGCGGCATTGCGGCAATCGTGGCACGCGGCGATGGCGGGCATCCCCGCCGCTGATTACGCCAAATCCCATCCCGAGCTTGCCCGCGCGCTAAAGGCCTATGCGAAATGACACTTCCCGATGGGCCATTAATTGCGTTTTTGGGCGATGATTTCACAGGCTCCGCCGCCACGATGGAGGTGTTGAGTTTTGCAGGCCTGCCAACGGTGCTGTTCCTTGCGCCCCCGACAAAGGCGCAAGCGGCGCGATTTGGCGCGATGCGGGGCATCGGCGTTGCCACCACCGCGCGCAGCCAATCACCCGATTGGATGGCCAGACATCTGCCACCCCTTTTTGCACATTTGGCCGCTACGGGCGCGCCCCTGTTGCATTACAAAACCTGCTCCACCTTGGACAGCGCGCCGCATACAGGCTCGATTGGCAAGGCAGTTGAGTTGGCCCTTGCGGTGCGCGGCAGCGAGTGGGTTTCCTGCTTGATCGCCGCACCACCTCTGCGGCGCTACCAAGCCTTTGGTCAGCTATTTGCCGCCGCAGGGGACGCCATCTATCGGCTTGATCGCCACCCTGTGATGGCATCCCACCCTGTAACCCCGATGCAAGAGGCCGATGTGGCCATACATCTGCGGAAGCAAACCGACCTGCCGCTTGCGACACTGACGCTTGAGCATCTCAACCCCACAGGCCTTGCATCCTTGCGCGCCAACGCGCCCGCGAAAATCATCACGCTTGATTGCATCGACTTGGATCACGCCGCGCAACTGGGCGCGTTGATCTGGGATGCCGCAGGGGCGGATGGGCATCTGGCAATAGGCTCGCAGGGGGTGGAATATGCACTGGTGGCCCATTGGCAAAAATCGGGCCTTATCCCCCCGCCCGAACCCGCCCCAAGTTTTGGCAAAGTGGATCAGGTGATTGCGATTTCGGGCTCTATCTCACCCACCACTGCGGCGCAAATTGCCCGCGCTGAAGAAGATGGGTTTGTCGTCATCCCACTGGACGCTGCCGCACTGATCAAGGGCGGCGATAGCGCCAAGCGGGCTATGACCAACAGCTATGAAGCCGCACGCGCCGCGCTCTCCCAAGGGCGCGATCCGCTGATTTGCAGCGCGCGCGGGCCAGATGACCTGGCCGTTGCGGCCATGCGCGCGGCGCTGTCAGCATCTCAGCATACACCGCATGAGGCCAATGCACTCATCGGCACAAGTCTCGGCGCGCTTTTGCGGGATCTTTTGCGCGGCACGGGCGTTGCGCGCGCGATCATCGCAGGCGGCGACACATCAGGCTTTGCCGCTCAAGCGCTCGGGTTGTTTGCCCTCACCGCGATTGGCGCAACCACGGCAGGCGCGGCCCTTTTGAAAGGGCATAGCGACACCCCCGAATTTGATGGTTTGGAATTGGCCCTAAAGGGCGGGCAAATGGGCAGCCCTGATTATTTCTCTTGGATCAAAAACGGCGCGCGTGCCGAAGCGAAAGGATAGATCATGACAAAAATTGCACTTCTTGGTGCGGGCGGCAAAATGGGTGTGCGGATTGCGCGCAACCTGATGCAAAGCAGCTATCATCTTGCCCCTGTCGAAGTGACCGAAGCAGGCCAAGCACGCCTTAAGTCGGAAACGGGGCTTGATTGTGTGGCCGCTGAAACCGCCCTTGGCGATGCGGATGTTGTTGTTATGGCCGTGCCTGATCGCCTGATCGGCAAAATCGCGCATGGCTTTGTGGATCAATTGAAATCTGGCGCGGCCGTGATCGTGTTGGATGCTGCCGCACCCTATGCAGGTCAGATGCCCGTGCGCGAAGATGTCACTTATTTCTGCACGCATCCCTGCCACCCCCATATCCTGGAGGCACATGACAGCATTGCCGCGCAGGAGGATTATTTTGGTGGGATCGCAGCACCACAGGGCATTGTTTGCGCGCTGATCCAAGGGCCAGAGCCGCATTATGCGCTATGTGAAGATATCGCCAAAGTGATCTATGCCCCCGTTGCGCGCTCGCATCGGTGCAGCCTTGAAAATATTGCTGTTCTGGAACCCGCCCTTTCTGAGACGGTCGGGGCGACCATGGCCTTGGCGCTGCGCGAGGCAACAGATCGCGCCGTATCCATGGGCATCCCTGAGGCGGCCGCACATGATTTCATCTTGGGCCATCTCAAAATTGAATTGGCCATTGCCTTTGGCATTTTCCCTGAGGGCAAATTTTCAGACGGGGCCTTGATGGCAATTGATAAGGCGCACTCTGTGATCTTCCAACCCGATTGGCTAGATCGCGTCTTTGATCTGGCCGCCGTCAAGAAATCCGTCACTGAAATCTGCGAGGGCTAAGCCCGCAACCGCCCTGCTTTCGGATTGACACGGCCTACGGGTGGGGACAAGGTTTGGTATACCATTTTTACCTAAGGGAGATCCTCACATGACCCAGACGCTGGCCATCGGCGCCTATAGCGAGAGCGATATTGCAGGGCTGAAAGCCGCGTTTGACCCCATTTTTCTGGATACGCCCGCCGATCTTGCGGGCGTTGACGCCAGCAAAAGGGCCAGCATCCAGGCGCTTGCGTTCAAAGGGCATACGGCCTTTGGCGGCGCAGAAATGGATTTGCTGCCTGACCTCAAGCTGATTGCGAATTATGGGGTGGGGTATGATGCGATTGACATCCCCGCCGCGAATGCGCGCGGGATCAAAGTGTCAAACACGCCTGACGTGTTGAATGATGATGTCGCCGATATTGCCGTTGGGATGCTCTTGATGCAGGTGCGCGAGATGACCCAAGCGGCAGATTGGGCACGCTCGGGGCAATGGAAAACGGGTGGGGAGTATCGCCTGAACCGCAAATTCTCAGGCGGGCGTGCGGGCATTGTCGGGCTTGGGCGGATCGGCCGCGAAATCGCCAATCGTTTGGCCGCGTTCAAAATGGATATCCATTACTATGCGCGCAGCGAGAAAGAGACGCCAAATTGGACGTATCACGCGGATCCCGTCAGTCTTGCTGGCGCCGTGGATTATCTGATTGTGGCCCTTGTGGGTGGGCCTGATACCGCGAAATTCGTCTCGCGCGAGGTCATTGCGGCGCTTGGCCCGCGTGCCATTATCGTCAACATCTCGCGCGGCAGCACGATTGACGAAGACGCGATGCTAGAGGCGTTGGAGGATGGCAAGATCGGTGGCGCTGCTTTGGATGTGTTCCTCAACGAGCCCAATATCAACCCACGTTTCTATGACCTGCCCAATGTGGTGATCCAACCCCATCAAGGGTCTGGCACAGTCGAGACGCGCGAGGCGATGGCGGCGCTGCAGCGCGACAATATCCATGCGCTGATGAAGGGTACCGCATTGATCACGCCCGTCAATTGACCGCAGATAAAAACCCCCGCCATGGCGGGGGTTTTCGTTACAGATCGCGCAGGCCTTAGGCAGCGGGCTTATCGTCTTCGAGATAATAGCGAATATTATCCTCGAAACTTTCATCGGCACTTAGACCCAATTTGAGCGCCTTTTCAGGGCGCAAATCAAACCGCCACCCTTTGACGATCTCTTGGATGGCGGGCTGCGCCTCAAAACGGATTAGCTTGGCAGGCTCAGGCCCCGCGACAGCCGTCATCGCGTCAATCATCTGGCGGATTGTCCACATCTTGCCCGGCATCATCATGCAGCGGTTTTGGCCCAATTCAGCGGCCTCAATCTCAGCCCCGCGAATAAGGTTTTCGACACATTTGCGCGGTGACAGATAGAAATGCGGGAAATCATCGCTGACAGGGCAAATTGCCTCTTGCCCATTTAGTGGCTCGCGCAAAATCGATGACATGAAGCTAGACGCGGCACGATTGGGTTTGCCAGGCCGCACCGATATGGTGGGCAAACGGAAGCCACGCCCATCAATATAGCCTTTGCGGCTGAAATCATTGACCAACAATTCCCCCATGGCTTTTTGCGCCCCGTAGGAGGTTTGCGGGTTGAGGAAACTATGATCCAAAATCGGGTCTGGCACCTCGCCGCCGTAAACCGCGATGGACGATGTAAAGACCACTACTGGTTTCGTCTGCAATTCGCGCGCGCGCTGCAACACGTTCAGCGTGCCCATCAAATTGATCGACAGCCCTGCATCAAAATCTTCTTCTGCATGGGCAGATACAATGGCAGCAAGCAGATAGATCACATCCACATCCGCCCCTAGCGTGGCCGCGACCGAGGCAGGGTTGCTGATATCACAGGCCACGCACTCCACGTCAAACGGGGCCTCGACCATGGCGGGGTCGACAATATCGGCCAAGGTGATCTTGCGGATCGCTTTCCCCCGCAACTGCCCGCGCGCGGCCAAGGATCGGGCCAATTTTTGCCCAACGACACCGCCGCCGCCAATAATCAGAATATGCATTACGTTTCTCCCTCAAAAATCTGTGGCACCAAGGCCCCGCGACATTGGATCACCTGACCCGCAAGCTGCATCGCGGCCAATGCCGCCTCCTCTAAGGCGCGACCCTGCGCCACATGGGCCACGAAAGCCGCGCCGAAACTGTCACCTGCGGCGGTGCTGTCGACCACTTGGTCTACGGGCCTACAGGGCAAAACACGCACCCCGCCTGCATCATCCCACAATTGCACATCCCCTGCGCCATCTTTGAGCGCGATGATATGCGCCCCTGCCTTGCGATAGCGGGCAATCGTGTCTGTAGCTGTCGCGCCCTCGAACAGGATTTGCTCTTCATCGAATGATGGCAAAATAATATCGGCCACAGCCGCGCCCGCCATCATGCCCGCTTGCATGGTCGCGTGATCCTCCCACAAACGGGGGCGAAGGTTCGTGTCAAAGGCGATCAAGGCCCCCTCTGTGCGCGCCCGCGCTAAAGCGGCACATAGGGACGCGCGTCCCTCAGGCGAAAGAATTGCGAGGGTGATGCCCGAGAAATAGATCACATCGCGCCCCGCCAAAGTGGCCTGAAGCCATGCGGGATCATCGGCGAGGCAGCGCGCGGCAGATTGACTGCGCCAATAAGAAAAGCTGCGTTCGCCCTGATCAAGGCTGATCATATATAGCCCCACTGTGCGCTCGGGGATCACGCGCAGCGCATCCATATCGATGCCACCTGCGGCCATAAAGGCCTGCATCTCGCCCGAGGCCGCATCTGCCCCGATGCAACTGCCATAGGCGACCGACCATGAGGGCGGCAAAATGCGGCGCGCATACCATGCAGTGTTGAATGTATCCCCCGCAAAGCCACGCCGATAGAGGCCGCCGCCCTGATCGGACAGCTCGACCATACACTCCCCCAAAGAGATGAAGGACGACCCCATTAAATCAATCCGCGCTGTGCCAAATTGCGCATCAAGGCTGCCGTGCCAAAGCACCATTCAGGGCATTCGGTCGACAGCCGCACCGTGTTTTGCAAAGATCCGAGCCGCGCTTCGGTGATCGTCACCACATCATCCCCGTGATGGGTAAAGCCTTGACCCGCCGCGTCACGATCTTTGACAGGGGCAAACATCGTGCCCAAGAACAGGAAAAACCCGTCAGGATATTGGTGATGCCGCCCAATGGTCTGGGCCACGATATCAGCGGGGTCGCGGCTGATCTTGGTCATGGAAGAATGCCCTTCCAGAACGAACCCATCCGTGCCCTCAACCCGCATGGACAGCTCCGCCGTTCGGACATCATCAAGGCTAAAGCTGTCATCAAACAGGCGCAGGAAGGGGCCGATTGAACAGGAAGCATTATTGTCCTTGGCCTTCCCCAACAGCAGCGCAGAGCGCCCTTCGACATCGCGCAGATTGACATCGTTGCCAAGCGTGGCCCCAACAATCGTGCCCTTAGAATTGATCGCCAAAACAATCTCAGGCTCGGGGTTATTCCAACTGGACATCGGGTGCAGCCCCACAAGGGCACCATAGCCCACCGACCCCATTGGTTGGGATTTGGTGAAAACTTCGGCGTCAGGGCCAATGCCGACCTCTAGATATTGCGACCAAAGCCCCTCCTCTTGAAGAACCGATTTCACCTTCATCGCTGCGTCTGATCCGGGCTTAATGCCCGACAAACTGTCGCCAATCACCGCCTTTACACGGGCGCGGATCCCGTCAGCCAAATCTGCATTGCCTGCCGCCTGTTCCTCTATCACGCGCTCAACCATGCTTTCGGCGAAGGTCACGCCAGAGGCTTTGATCGCCTGCAAATCAGGTGGGGCCAAAAGGCGCAAGGCATTGGCATCACCCGTTTGCGCGGCAGCAAGGCTGCTTGCGACCAGATCGTCAAGACCGCAGATCACCTCGCCCTTGGCAGCACGGGCGGTTTCCGCAGGATGATCGCCTTCAAGAAGGTCATGCATGGTGGGGCAGGCACGGCTCGTGATATCAACCACATCCCCCCCCTCAAGCCGCACAAGCGCAGGCCCAAGATCAGGACGCCAGACGCGGCCCACATAAATTCCTTTTGGATCAAAATCTTTTGTGGAAATCATGCTTTGCCCTTTCCTATTGCGCTGGAAACATCTTGTTTGGATTGAGGATATTCTTGGGGTCAAATGCGGTTTTGATCGCCCGCATATAAGCCACCGCTGCGCCATGTTCGGCATTCATGAATTTGACCTTACCAAGGCCAATCCCATGCTCACCTGAAACAGTGCCCCCCAAGCGCAGCGCAGTTTCAGCCAAGGCCGTGGTGAATTTTTCGGCCCGCTCCATTTCATCTGGATCATTGGGATCAACACTAAGACCTGCGTGGAAATTTCCATCGCCAACATGGCCAACAATCGTTGCGGTCAGCCCCATGGATTTTGCATCGCGTTGCGCCTGTAACACGGCCTCTGCCAGTTTTGAGATCGGCACGCATACATCCGTGGGCCAGATATGGCCGCCCTGCCCTAAGGCCGCACTGGCATAATGGGAATTATGGCGGATCGCCCAAAGGGCATTGCGCGCTTCGGTGGTGGTGGCTGTCTCAAACCCATCTGCGCCAAACTCCCCCGCGATATCCGAGAAGGCCTCCATCTGCTCCTTGACGCCCGCATCGGTGCCGTGAAATTCCAAAAATAAATGCGGGATTTCGGGGAAATCTGATTTTGCATAGGCGTTAAAGCCGCGCACCATCATCTCATCCACCAATTCAATCCGCGCCATGGGGATACCCGACTGGATCGTTAAGATCACACAATTGACCGCATCCTCAACGCTTGGAAAACGGCAGGTTGCAGCCGCGATTGCCTCGGGGACGCCGTGCAATTTCAGGGTCAATTCCGTGATAATACCCAGCGTGCCTTCTGAGCCAATCAACAGATGGGCAAGGTCATAGCCAGTCGCAGATTTGCGCGCCCCCGATCCTGCGCGGATAATCGTGCCATCGGCCATCACGCCCTCAAGGGCAAGGACGTTCTCGCGCATCGTTCCGTAGCGCACCGCGGTTGTGCCAGAGGCGCGGGTGGCGGCCATCCCCCCGACTGACGCATCTGCGCCGGGATCGACCGAGAAAAACAACCCCGTTGCGCGCAATTCCTCGTTCAGGGCTTTGCGCGTAATGCCAGGCTGCACAGTCACCTTCAGATCTTCGGCATCCAAGGAAAGCACGCGCGTCATGCGCGACATATCCAAGCTGATCCCCCCTGCAACGGCAAGATGCTGACCCTCAAGGGACGAGGCCGCGCCATAAGCCACCACAGGGCATCCCTGCGCATGACAAATTTTGAGGATTTGCGATACTTCCTCGGTCGTCTCAGGATAGGCGACCGCATCGGGCGGCGTATTGGGATAATAAGTCTCGTTTTGGCCATGCAAGGTCAAATCAGCCGCGGTCGTGACCAAGCGATCGCCCAACAAATCGCGCAATGCAACAATGGTCTGTGAATGATCCGCCATCTCATCCCTCATTGCGACACACGGCGCGCAGTGGTGAAAGCGCGGTCAAGATCAGGGATCAATTCCATGCCCAAGCCCGCGGCACGGCTGACGGAAATATGACCGTCTTTCACCTCAGGCAAACCCGTGACGATATCTGCATACCATCCTTTATAAAAGGCGCGCACGCTCTCTTGGATCAGGGCATTGGGGGCCGAAAGCGACAAATGCGTTGAGGCTGCCAAGACCACAGGCCCCGTGCAATCATGCGGGGCCACGGGCAGTTTCTCCGCCTCTGCCATCGCGGCGATTTTGCGCGCAGCGGTCAACCCCCCACACCATGACAAATCCAGCATCACAATCCCCGCCGCTTGCGCGGCCAAGAGGTCACGAAAGGCGCCAATCCCGTTTAATGTCTCAGAGGCACAAACGGGTGCGGGGCTTTCCTTGGCATAGCGGGTAAGGGCCGCAAAATTATCCATGCGGATTGGGTCTTCATGCCAATAGGTTTGATAAGGTTGAAGCGCACGCGCGATACGGATCGCAGGTGTCAATTGCCACAACGAGTGGAATTCAACCATGATATCCATCTGATCGCCCACGGCATTGCGGATTTTCTCAAAAGGCAACAGCGCGGATTTTAATTCCGCCGCAGAAATATGCGCCCCTTCATTGGCTTCGGCTGCCGCATCAAAGGGCCATATTTTCATCGCCGTTATCCCCTCCTCCAAAAGGGAGTGGGCCAATTCATCAGCGCGATGCAAAAAAGCATTCAGATCATCATATTGATCGCCCGCGCCCAAGCCAAAATTGCGCGTGTTCTGCCCTTCGTCTTTCTTGATATAGTCATTGCCCGCGCAGGTATTATAGGTGCGGATACTGTCACGGGTGAACCCGCCCAAAAGCTGCGCCACGGGTTGGCCTGTGGCCTTCCCCCACAAATCCCAAAGCGCAATATCAAAGGCAGAATTGGCCCGCGCCTCTGCCCCAGTCGAGCGCCAGCCCAGATACCCTTCCAATTTGCGCGCAAGATATTCAATGCGCAACGGATCTTCGCCAATGACCAAAGGGGCAAGTGTGTCATGAATATAGGCTTCTACCGCGCCTGCCCCAAAAAATGTCTCGCCAAGGCCCGTCACACCTTCATCCGTATGCACATGCAGCCACAACAAGTTGGGCCGCTCTGCAACGCGGATGGTTTCTAATTTGGTGATTTTCATCCCTGACCTCCGAAACTTGACCATAGCGCCAAACCGACCACGCCAAGCATGGCCAATGCCATGAAAATATTGATGATCCGCTGGGTGCGAGACGGCAGATCAAGGCGATGCAGCGTCACCCCTGCCCAAAGCCACGCCAGATGGATCGGGATCCAAATTGCGTTGGCAATCAGGATTTTCATGGTGATCTCAAAGACCAAATTATCGGGCGCAAACCCAAAACCCGTCATCAGCGATGTGTTGACGGCATAGGCCTTTGGGTTGATCGCTTGCAGCAAAATACCCCCCAAGATGCCCGGCGGGGCAGCCGCCTCGATGAACGCGATTTTTGCGCCCGCAAAACCAATCTTCGCCGCAAGATAGAGCAGATAGGCCACCGAGGCCCCCATCAGCACCACGCGCAACCATGGCACCGACAAAACCACCGCCGCCAATCCAGACACGACCGCCAACATCACCAAATTCGTGCCGATGAACAGGCCCAAAACATAGCGCAGCGAGGGCTTGAACCCATAAGCCGCGCCAAAGCCCGCGGTGCTAAGAACACCGGGCCCAGGCGTGATGATGAGCAAGATGACAGCAAGCGCAAAGGTCAGCACGGGCCAAACTCCAATTGCACTTTCATGGCCTGCGTGCGGTCATTGGCCATCGCAAAAGCCGCCGCAAATTCCGCCCATGCAAAGCTGTGGGTAATCAGGGGCCGCGTGTCGATCAGCCCGTTTTGCATCATCCGCACGGCCATTGCGAATTCTTCATGGAAGCGGAACGAGCCCATCAACTGCAATTCACGCGCAGTGATCTGCATCATAGGAAGCTGCATATCCCCAGACATTCCCAATTGCACAAGACGGCCTTGGGGGCGGATTGCGGGCAGCGCAGAAACAAGGGCCACTTGTGCGCCCGAACATTCGAACAGCACATCAACCGTGCCTTTGCCTTCGGCATAGGGGCTCAGCGCCTCTGGGTCGCGCGCCGTGTTCAGGCAGGTATCTGCCCCCGCTTTGCGCGCATAGTCCAGCATCGTGTCGCTTATATCGGTGGCAATGATTTCGCCTGCACCCGCGCGGCGCGCAGCCATAATGGCCAAAACGCCAATCGGGCCGCAGCCCGTCACCAACACGCGCTGCCCCACAAGGTTCCCTGCGCGGCGGGTTGCGTGCAGCGCAACGGCCAAAGGTTCGGCCATTGCAGCCTCGGCAGCACTCAAACCATCGGCCTTGATACAGTTTTCTGCGCGCGCCGTGATCACCTCGCGAAACGCACCTTGGATATGGGGGAACGGCATAGCCGATCCGTAAAACCGCATGTTCAGGCATTGATTGGGCAATCCGCGCTTGCATTCAACACAAGCGAAACAGGGGCGCGAGGGTGAGATTGCAACCAAATCCCCAACCGCCAAGCCCGTTACATCTGGCCCAATTTCAGTGATCTCGCCCGCCACCTCATGACCCAAAATCATCGGCTCGCGCAGGCGCACTGTGCCAAAGCCGCCATGGTTGAAATAGTGCAAATCAGACCCGCAAATCCCGCCTCGGCGCAGCGCAACTTGCACCTCGCCCGCCGCGGGATTGGCCGTTTCACAGGGGCCAAGGCGCAGATCGCCAGAGCCATGCACGAATAGCGCTTGTGCCAAAACACCCTCCCCGTTTGTGGCCGTCAGGCTTTCTCTTGCACCGACTTAAAAATGGTATACCATTTGCGCATAGAACGCGGGATCAGCGGGAAATGTCAAGGGCGGGGGTGGCGTTTGGGACGGCCAATTCCACCAAAACCATGACGCCAAAACCCGAAGGAGAAATGATGAAGCTGTTTGACCTAAGCGGGCGGCGCGCCTTGATTACAGGTTCCTCAATGGGGATTGGATTTGCCTTGGCCAAGGGCCTCAGCGCGGCAGGGGCGCAGGTGGTGCTCAATGCCCGCAATGCAGAGCGCCTTGAAGAAGCAGCCGAAAAGCTGCGCGCGACTGGCGCAAATGTTTTGACATTGGCCTTTGATGTCACCGATGCCACCGCAGCGCGCCAAGCGATTGATACATTCGAGGCCGACACAGGCGCGATTGATATTTTGGTGAATAACGCAGGCATGCAGCATCGTGCACCGCTTGAGGATTTTCCCGCCGATGCCTTCGACCGTTTGATGCGCACAAATGTGAATTCAGTTTTTTATGTTGCCCAAGCCGTGGCCCGCCACATGATCGCACGCGGCAAAGGCCGCATCATCAATATTGCAAGCGTGCAAACCGCCCTCGCCCGCCCCTCTATCGCCCCCTACACGGCGTCTAAGGGTGCGGTTGCGAACCTCACCAAAGGTATGGCGACCGATTGGGCAAAATACGGGCTGAACTGCAATGCCATTGCGCCTGGCTATTTTAACACCCCCCTCAACGCGGCGCTTGTCGCTGACCCTGAATTCTCCGCATGGCTTGAAAAGCGCACCCCTGCAGGCCGTTGGGGGGAGGTCGATGAATTGGTGGGCGCTTGCGTATTTTTATCTGCGGAGGCGTCCAGTTTCGTGAACGGCCATACGCTCTTTGTCGATGGCGGCATCACCGCAAGCCTATAGGAAAGGGAGATCCATATTATGACACAAAAACCCGTTATCGGTTTTATCGGCGTAGGTTTCATGGGCCATGGGATGGCGAAAAACATCCTAAAGGGCGGGTATGAGCTGTGGATCTTGGGCAACCGCAACCGCGCGCCTGTCGAAAGCTTGCTCAGCATGGGTGCGAAAGAGGCCGCATCGCCCCAAGACATGGCCGCAAAATGCGATATCATCCATCTGTGCCTGTCCAACTCGCCCCAAGTCGAAGCGGTGATCACGGGCGAAAGTGGCATCATCGCAGGCGCGCGCAAAGGTTTAATTGTGATCGACACGACCACCGCTGATCCAACCTCAACATTGGCCATGGCAGAAAAGCTGGCAGAGGTTGGCGCGCATATGGTCGATGCCCCGTTGGGCCGAACGCCCAAAGAGGCAGAGGAAGGGATGCTTGACGCGATGGTGGGCTGCGATGCGGCGCTGTTTGATCAAGTGCATCCCGTCATTGATTGCTGGGCTGGCACCATCACGCGCATCGGCGAGGTGGGCACGGGCCATAAGATGAAGCTCTTGATGAATTTCTTGGGCGCGGCCTATTCGGCGCTCTATTCTGAGGCGACTGTTTTGGGCGCGGCCGTTGGCATCTCGCCCCATGCGTTTCGCGAAGTGATTGCGCCCAGTCGCCTTGGGTCGGGATTTTTTGGCACGTTCATGCAATATGTCTGCGACAGAGACGAGAATGCACATAAATTCTCGATTGCGAACCTGTCGAAGGACATCCGCTATGTGAATGCGATGGCAACGGATGCAGGCGTGATGAATGTCATGGCCTCTGCCGCGCGGCATTATTTCACCCATGCCGAAGCCATCGGAAAAGGCGGGGATTTTGTCCCGATGCTGTCGGATCACATTGGCAACTTAAACGGAATGGATTTGGCCGCAGAAGTGGCCAAAGGCAAAAAGTAACGCCTGTATCAAAAGGGGGGCTTATCATGCTGTCCAAAGACGAGATCGCATCCTACCACAAAAATGGCTATCTGATGGTGGAGGATGCGGTCAGCCCCTCCCAATTGGATGAACTGCGCCGCTTGACCGCGCAGTTTATCGAAGCGTCACGCGATGTGCGCGAAAGCAACGCGGTCTATGATCTCGATAAGGGCCACGGGCCAGACACCCCGCGTCTGACGCGGATCAAGATCCCGCATAAGCAGCACCCCTATTTCTGGGAGGTGCTGCGCAATTCGCGCATGACCGAGGTATTGGCGAGCCTGCTTGGCCCTGATACGGCCATCATCACCTCTAAGCTCAACACAAAGGCACCAGGCGGTGGCGCGGCGGTGGAATGGCACCAAGATTGGGCTTTCTATCCACATACGAATGATGACCTTCTGGCCTTTGGTCTGATGCTTGAGGATGTGGACGCGGCCAATGGCCCGTTGATGGTGATCCCTGAAACCCATCGCGGGCCAATTTTGGATCACAGCATGAACGGGGTTTTTGCAGGGGCGATCAATCCCGATGATCCGCTGTTTGAGCGCGACAAGATCGTGACTTTGACAGGGAAAGCGGGATCAATGACGGTGCATCACGCCCGCATTCTGCACGGATCGGCCCCGAATGTCAGCGATAGACCGCGCTATATTCTATTCTATGAAATCGCCAAAGCAGATGCATGGCCGATCCTTGGCGCTGCGTCTTATATCCACGAATTGGGGCAGCGGCGCTTTTGGGAGGATTTGCAGGAGCGCATCATCACGGGCAAGGCCTGCCTCACACCGCGCCTCGAAACAGTGCCTGTGCGCATGCCTTTACCGCCTGCGCCTGACAATAGCTCAATTTTCAAAACGCAAGAAAGCGCAGGCGCCAAAAGCGCCTTTCGCTAACCTTAAGGCGCGCGCCCTTTAATAGGTCGCGCGTCCCCCTGACAGATCGAACACCGATGCGGTGGTGAAGGAATTTTCGGGGCTGACAAGCCATGCAATCATGGCGGCGGCCTCATCCACCTCGAGGAAGCGATTGCGCGGGATTTTTGAGAGCATGTAATTGATATGCTCTTCCGTCATCTGGTCAAAAATCGCCGTGCGCGCGGCCGCAGGTGTGACGCAATTCACCGCAATATCGTGGCCTGCACATTCCTTGCCCAAGGATTTGGTAAAGCCAATCACCCCCGCCTTTGAGGCGCTATAGGCGCTGGCATTGGGGTTGCCCTCTTTGCCTGCGATAGAGGCGATATTGACGATGCGGCCAAAATTACGCGCCTTCATCCCCGCGATAACCGCCTTGTTGGTGAAATAGGTGCCGAGCAAATTGATTTCGACCACGCGGCGGAACTCGTCATTGCTGTAATCCTCAACCACCGCGTTTGCCCCAGCAATGCCCGCGCTGTTGACCAGAATGTCGATACGGCCCAATGCGGCCTCGGTTGCCTGTGCGGCTGCCTCAACCGATGCATAATCGCTGACGTTACAGCCAAAGGCCTGCACCGACCCAAGGCTGGAAAGCTGTGCCACCGCCTTGTCGTTCAAATCACCATTGATGTCCCAAAGCGCCACAGATGCGCCTGAGCGTAAAAGGCGCGCGGCCACCGCATAGCCAATCCCTTGGGCCCCGCCTGTCACCACCGCGCACAAACCGCTGAGGTCGATTTTGCTTTCTGCTTTTGTCATGTCCTGTCCCTTCCCTTAATCCACTATCTTCGCACGACCATCCGCGATCATCGCGGCAATGGCAGGCATTTCGCAAAACCCATTGCGCACTTTTTCATCAAGCGCATCTTCTGCTGCGCTGATCTCGCCTATGGTGGCGATCACCTCGTCAATCCGCGAGAAAGGCACAACCACAACGCCGTTGATATCCGCCACGATAATGTCGCCGCTTTGAACCTGCCGCCCCCCGACAACCGCCCCGAAGCCCACGCGAGCGGGGCCATTGGAATAAGGCGAATTGGGGCTGAGCCCCGTGCAAAATACAGGCAGGCGCGTTTCTAAAATTCCCTCATAATCGCGCATCTCACCATCTGTGACAAAGCCTGCGGCACCTTTGTTCTTCAGCATGCCACAGAACCGATCCCCAGAGGCCGAGCAATTCTTACCCCCATTCATTGCGGCCACCACGATGTCGCCCTTTTGCAGAATATGAAGCGCGCCCATCGTGGCGAGGATTTCCGCGGGGCCATTTTCAGCCACCAAGGCCACACCAACCGTGGTGTAAAGACTGCGATCCCCTGTGGCTGCAAAAAGTGGGCGGATAAGGCTTTCCATCGCGCCCTGCCCCTCCATCGCATCACAAACATAGCCCGTTGGGATACCTTCAAAGGCCGCGACCTGCGCCGCTGTGGGACGGGGGAAGTTTTCTCGGATGGTCAAAATCGGCGGCTCGTGGATCATGGTGGCCTCTCTTTCTCACAAATTAGGCAACAGGAATTGCAACGCATAAAGCGTGCCCATGCCCGCACATATCGACCAGATAACGCCAAAGCGCAGACCGATCAGGAAAGCCGCCAAAGCGGCCACGATGCGGATAGGATCAATGTGCCCCCCCGTGGCCTCGGGCCACATGACCAAGGGCGCAACCAAAGCAGGAAAGACCGATACACCGACATATTTCAGGTGCAACTGCGCCCAATCTGGCAGGCTGCGGCCCCCGAATATCCCCAGAAAGGAAAAGCGGATCAGGAACGTGCCAATCCCCAACAAAAGCGTCAAAAGCCAAAAATCGCCCGTATCGATCATGCTGCCCCCTTGGCCTTGCGGCGGCGCAAGAACAACTCGGCCTGCGCGCCAGCAATCAGGCCCGACAGTGCCGCAACGATCAACCCCAGCGACCATGGCAGCCATGCAAAGGCTAAGGCCATCAGGGCGGCGACAAAGGCCGCAAATACATGAGGGGCCGACCGCAACAAAGGCGCGGTCAGGGCGATAAAGCATACAGGCACGGCAAAATCCAAAGACAAAGAGGCAGGAATGGCCTCACCGATGACCGCACCCAAAAACGTGCAGCCATACCAAAACGGACAAATCAGCGCCATGCAGCCAAAGTAATAGGCAACCCGATGGGCGGGTGGCATATCAGGGCGGTCTTCATAGGTGCGCACAGCCACCGCAAAGGCCTGATCCACCATCAAATAGGCCATCAGCGCGCGGGTCGAAAATCGGGCGTGCCCCACATAAGGCACAAGGGCTGCCGAATACATCGCCATCCGCAAGTTCACCACAAGCGCCGCCAAAAGTGCGATGAACACGGGCGCTTGGTCGCTTAACAGGGCGACCGCGGTGAACTGTGATGCCCCCGCAATCACCAAAACGGTCATTGTCATCGTTTGCAGCAGATCAAGCCCCGCATCACGGGCCACCACGCCAAAGAGCATGGAATACGGCACGACAATCAGAATAAAGGGCGCGCAGTCGACATACCCCTTGAAGAAGGCTGCGCGCGTTGTGGTGATCTCGCGCATTAATTCTCCCTGCCGCGCAGGGTCAGCCGTGCATAGGCAAGCCCCGAAGTTGTGGCCTGACATTGCGCTTTTTGGCGCTGTATGGCTTCGGCGTCATACTCAGACAGGGCCACGGCCAATTCCTCCATGCGATCACATTGCAAAAGGCCGCTGAGAATATCGTATTTCAATTCGATACTGACCAAAGTTGAAATCTCATCGGAGGCACTGGCGCGCAGATCGCTCATGCCCGCGCTGATCCCTGCATCCAACTGGCTACGCGCCTCGCGAAAACACAGGGCCGCAACCGCGTTCATATCATCAGGCTCGGACAGGCATGGTTCGATTGCCGCGCTGACACAATCCAACAGCTGCGCTTCGGTTTCGATTCGCTCGGAAAGGCAGGCGTTAAGGGTTTCGCGGGCATCTTGCGCGGCCACAGGCACGGGGCCAATCAGCCAAATTCCAACAGCAATCGTAGAAACAGCAATCGGTTTCATAATGATTTCCACCTTCAAATCGCTTTGCTCTTGCATTTGGTATACCATTTGAATTTTCTATAACAAGAGAACCATGGAAAATGGTGTACCAAAATTACGATTGCTCTGAGGGCGTGTAAGTAGACACACCGCTTAGCGCCAAATCGACAGGGAGAGGATTGGGAGAAAAAAATGTCCAACACCCGTGCAAATAAACGATTCCGCTCGCAAGAGTGGTTCGACAATCCTAACAACCCAGGCATGACCGCGCTATATGTCGAGCGTTACCAAAACTCGACCTTCACCCGCGAAGAATTGCAAAGTGAACGCCCCATCATCGGGATCGCGCAAACGGGCTCGGACTTGGCGCCTTGTAATAAAATCCATGTGTTTTTGATGGAACGGATCAAGCAAGGCATCCGTGAGGCAGGCGGTGTGCCGATGGAATTCCCCGTGCATCCAATCCAAGAGACTGGAAAACGCCCGACCGCCGCGCTGGATCGAAACCTGCAATACTTGTCTTTGGTCGAGGTGCTGCACGGCTATCCGATTGACGGGGTTGTGCTGACCACGGGCTGTGACAAGACCACGCCCGCCATGCTGATGGGGGCCGCAACTGTCGACCTGCCAGCAATCGCGCTCAATGGCGGCCCGATGTTGGATGGCTGGTGGAATGGCAAGCGCGCAGGATCAGGCATGATTGTCTGGGAAAGCCGCCGCCTTTTGGCCGCAGGCGAGATTGATTACGAAGAATTCATGTCGCGCGTCTGCTCCTCTGCGCCCTCTCTGGGACATTGCAATACGATGGGCACAGCCTCGACCATGAACGCGATGGCGGAGGCGTTGGGGATGTCTCTCACGGGCAATTCCGCAATTCCCGCCCCGTTCCGCGAGCGGATGGCGATGGCCTATGAAACGGGCAAGCGGATCGTGCAGATGGTTTATGAAGACCTCAAACCCTCAGACATCATGACACGCAAGGCCTTTGAGAATGCCATAGTCGTCAACGCTGCGATTGGCGGGTCGACCAACGCCCCACCACATTTGCAGGCCGTTGCCCGTCATATCGGCGTTGAGCTGAATGTGCGCGACTGGGAAAAGATCGGCTATGATGTTCCCTTGATGCTGAACATGCAGCCCGCGGGCGAGTATTTGGGGGAAAGCTTCTTCCGTGCGGGCGGCGTGCCTGCGATCATGGCAGAGCTGCGCAAAGCGGGCCGCATCCACGAAGATGCAATGACCGCGACAGGCCAGAGCATGGGGGAAAACCTAAATGGTCACAGCTCGCGCGATCACAGTGTAATCACCACCTACGACAAACCCCTGCGGAAGAATGCTGGGTTTAAGGTTTTGTCAGGCAATCTCTTTGACAGCGCCTTGATGAAAACATCCGTGATCTCCGCAGATTTCCGCGAGCGCTTTCTCTCGGAACCTGGAAATGAAGGGGTGTTCGAGGCAAAGGCGGTCGTGTTTGAAGGCCCTGAAGATTACCATGACCGCGTGAATGACCCCGCACTTGGTATTGATGAACGCACGATCTTGTTCATTCGCGGGGTTGGTGCGGTTGGCTATCCCGGTTCGGCGGAGGTGGTGAATATGCAGCCACCAGATCACATCATCCGCCAAGGCATCAGCCACTTGCCAACAGTGGGCGATGGCCGCCAATCTGGCACATCCGAAAGCCCCTCGATCCTCAACGCCTCACCTGAAAGCGTTGTTGGCGGTGGTCTTGCCTATCTTCAAACGGGCGACATGGTGCGGTTGGATTTCAACAGCTCGACCTTGAACGCTTTGGTGGACGATGCGGAATGGCAGGCCCGCATTGATGCTTGGAGCCCACCAGAACTGCGCCATCAAACCCCATGGCAGGAAATTTACCGCACCCATGTGGGGCAATTGGCTGATGGTGGCTGTTTGGAATTGGCGACAGCCTATCAGAAAATCGGACGCGATCTGCCGCGTGATAACCACTAAGGCACGCGTGGCAGCGCAATACGAAGGAGGCCTATTATGGGCAAGACGATTATCATCACTGGGGGCGGGGGCGGTGTTGGCCGTGCTACAGCGCGCCATTTCCTTGAACAGGGTTGGCGCGTGGGTCTGATTGGACGGCGCGCCGAAGCCTTGGAGGAAACGGCACAGGCCCATGATCACGCGCTGATCCTGCCCTGTGATGTGACCGATGAGGCGCAGGTTGAGCGTGCCTTTCACTCCGCATATGAGGCATGGGGGCATTTGGATGCCCTGTTCAACAATGCAGGTGTCAGTCTCGGCGGCGCACCGATTGATGAACTCTCCGTCAGCGATTGGCGCAACCTGATTGATATCAATGTCACAGGCAGCTTTATCGCCGCGCGCGCGGCCTTTGGCATCATGCGCAAGCAATCCCCACAAGGGGGGCGCATCATCAATAATGGCTCGGTTTCCGCCTATGTGCCACGGTGGGGGTCTGCCCCCTACACCGCATCTAAGCATGCGATCACTGGGCTCACCCGTTCCATCAGCCTTGATGGACGTCCCTTCAACATCGCCTGCGGTCAGATTGATATTGGGAATGCCCTAACGGATATGGCCGAAAAGATGACCAAGGGCGTGCCACAGGCCGATGGCAGCATCGCGATTGAGCCCGTGATGGATGTGGCCCATGTGGCCGCGTCCGTTCTGCATATGGCGGAATTTCCGCTTGAGGCGAATGTGCAATTCATGACTGTCATGGCCACGAATATGCCCTATATCGGGCGCGGCTGATCCGTTCAGCACAAGCAGTGCAAAGGGGGCGCACCATGAGGGTGCGCCCCTTTTCATTCGGGCAGAACGGGGCGCTTTCCCTTTTGCCGCTCGCGCTGCCAAATATAAAGGCCCGAAGCGATGATGATCGCCGCCCCTGCCAGGGTCCAAATTGTGGGGTAAGTGCTGAATATCACAATCCCCACCAAAGCCGCCCAAAAGACCTGCGTGTAAATAATCGGCGCAAGGATCGAGGCATCCGCCCACCGATGCGCGGTGGTGGCTGCAATATGCCCCAACGCGCCAAAGCCGCCGATAATGCACAGGATCACCCATGCCAACGGTGTCTGGGGCCATACCCAGACATTCAGTGCGAATGGGGCCAAGGCAACAGTGGCAATGCCGCTTGACCAGACCTGTTGGGTGGCATTGGTTTCGATCCCCGCCAAAAGTCGCGTCATGATGAAATAGGTGGAGGCCATCAATAGCGTTCCAAGGCTGAGGATCATCGCGGGGTGGAATTCTGCCCCCCACGGCTGGATCACAATCAACACCCCCAAAAACCCCACACAAACCGCAATGATACGGCGCAGGCCGACCTTTTCACCCAAGATGGGGATCGCCATAAGCGTGATCACAATCGGCCCTGCAAAAGAGATGGTTGTGGTCACGGTAATCGGCAGGAATTTCAGCGCCTGAAAATTCATGATTGTGCCGATAAATAGCGCACAAGAGCGCAGAATTTGTTTTGTTGGCGCATTCGAGTGAAACACGCCCCGCCCTTCCTGCGGCAGATAAATCGCCAATGCATAAATGAAATGACCCGCATAACGGGCAAAGACAATCTGCAAAACAGGGATGCCCGCAATGCTCAGCCATTTGGCCGAAGTGTCGATACATGTGAAAAAGATCACAGCCAAGGCCATGGTCAATACACCTGCAAGCACGCGGTTTTCTCTGGGGGCGGGGGCGCTCATGATTGGGTTACATCGTCATGCCACCGTCAATGGCCACGCATTGACCCGTCATATATTTGCTTTCATCGCAAGACAGATACACGACCAGTTCGGCAATCTCATCAGCGGTGCCAAGCCGCCCCATGGGCTGCCGTGCCACGAAATCTTTCATCGCTTGCTCATAATTGCCCGTGGCATGCAACCGCCCCTGAAGGCTTGGCGTATCCACTGTGCCTGGCGCGATACAATTGGCGCGGATCCCGCGGGTGATGTAATCAGCGGCCACCTGTTTGGTCAGCGCAATGGTCGCCCCCTTTGATGTCCCGTAGATAAAACGGTTCGGCAAACCCCGAAGGGATGAGCAGACCGAAGCGATATTCACAATCGCCCCATGGCCCCGCTCAAGCATCCCGGGCACGGCGGCTTGGATGGCATGGAAATGTGCCCGCACGTTTAGGTTCATCGCCAGATCAAACTCGTCATCAGTGGCTTGTTCAATCGTGCCAGAATGCACAACGCCTGAGCAGTTCACCAAGACATCGGGCTGTGCCTTGGTCACGGCTTCAACCAAAGCTGCCTTATCGAGAACGTTCAACGCAAAGCTTTCAGCGACATCGAGATCGGTGAGGAATTTATCATGCAAATCTGTAGCAATGACATGCGCCCCTTCACGCGCAAGGGCGATTGCACTGGCCCGCCCAATCCCCTGCCCTGCGGCTGTTACAAATACACGCTTCCCTTGCAGTCTCATGATGATTTCCTTCCCAAATTTTCTGCCATCCAGTCCACAATCTGTGGCACCATCAAATCCCCCGCACCGCCTGCGACAATTTCAGCCAGTGTCGCATTCGCCGCGCCCGACATACGGCTATTGAGGCCCAAATCTTCGGCCATTTGCCTGTAATATCCGACATCTTTGGCCGCATTTTGTGCCGAAAACGCCAGATCAATCTGCCCGTCCGTGGCGTAATTGCGTATAAATTGCATCATGCCCGAATGGTTTGGCCCAGCTGCCATCACCTCATAAAGCGATTGGCGCGCGATCCCCGCCTCATCGGCCAGTGCAAAGGCCTCGGCCATTGAAATCGCCGTGGTCATCGCAAAGTAATTATTGATCAGCTTGATCGTATGGCCGTTGCCAAGTTTTCCGAGGTGAAAGACGTTTTCGCCCAAGATATCCAAGATGGGCTTCACGCGCGCATAAGCATCTTCATCCCCCGCACACATGATATTCAACTTGCCCTCATAGGCATGGGCAGGGGTGCGCCCCAAAGGCGCATCGAGGTAAATTGCGCCTTTCTCGGCCAGAGCCGCCCCGATCTTCAGCGTGGAGGCGGGCAATGATGTGCCAAAATCAATCACAATTTGGTCAGGCTTTGCTGCCGCCAAGACACCTGTATCGCCAAACATGCGCGCCTCAACCTGTGCCGATGTTCCCATGCAAAGCATCACAATATCGACCGCCGCCGTTAGGCTTGCCGCATCTGTCGCCTCAACCGCGCCTTTTGCAATCGCCGCCTCAAGGCCGCTGCGGTCTTTATGACCCAAAACCGTGACAGGGTGGCCTGCATCCAAGAGGCAAGACACCATCGCGCGCCCCATAAGGCCGAGCCCGATAAATCCAATATGTGCCGTCATGCGCTCTCCTTTTATGCTCTTTAAATACCACGGAAATCTGGCGGCACTTCACCGCGTGCCACAGGTTGCCCCTGTTTGGCCGATAGGGCGGTGGCCAAAGTGGCCTCCATCGCCGCCAGACCATCGGCACCGCTGCACAAGACATCATCCGCCTTGCCCGCCATCAGGGCTGCAAACCGCTCCATCTGTGCGCGGATTGGGTCAATGCGCGCGAAACTTTGCCCTGCATCCGCCGACAGGCCCTTTGACCATTCCACCTCGCCCTCATAATCGGCGTGCCAGAGTTTCAGCGAAGGGAATTCCAAAGCACCTTTGGTGCCCGTGATACGGAGGTAATCCTGCCCCGTTCCTGCAATGGCGGGGTTTTCATATGTGCCTGCCTCAAAGCTCCAAGGTGAGGCCCCTGCATCTGAGATCAGAAATGACCCCAACGCCCCGTTTTCAAAGCGGAGCGCAAGGGCGGCTGTGTCCTCAATCTCAAAGCCCCGCCGCGCCGAGGATGTGAGAGCAGTCACCTGTGACAGATTACCGATCAAGAACCGAAGCAGGTCTATCTCATGGCTGAGATTGGTCATCAATGGCCCCGCACCTGCACTGCGGCGCCATAGCGGGTCGTAATAGCGGTCATGTTTGCGCAACGACCAAAGGCCTTGAACCCCAACCAAATCGCCAATGTCAGCAAGCCGTGCGCGGGCGGCAATGGTGAATGGGTGGCAGCGGCGGTGATGACCTGTCACCAAAGGCACGCCTGCTGCATCCGCCGCATGGATTACGGCACGGCCTTCGGCCATGGTCGCGGTCAGAGGTTTTTCTACAATCACCCCCAAGCCCTGACCAATCAGATCAAGCGCGTTTTGGTGATGGGCGGGTGTCGGTGTGGCAATGACTGCGGCAGCGGTGGCCTTTGGCACATCCTCAAGACTTGCCACCATCGGCAAGCCCTGCGCAGCCAAATCTGCGCGGCGTGTCTCATCGGCCTCGACAATTGCGGTCAAAGCAATCAGCGGCGAGGCCTGTGCCACCTCGACATGGCGCATGCCGATTGAGCCTGCGCCAATTACACAAAGCGGAAGTGGCTGACCCAAAACTGCCCCCTTACATCACCGCGCCAACTTGCCATGGCACGAATTCAAAATCGCCCAAGCCCTGCGCTTCGGATTTCGATTTTTCGCCCGAAGCCATGCGCAACCATGCTTCGTAAATCTCGCGGCCAACCTCCTCAACCGAAGCACCTTCGGTCAAGATGCGGCCTGCATTCACATCCATATCTTCGATCAAGCGATTATACATTTCGGTATTGGTCGCCACTTTGAGCGTGGGCGATGGTTTAGATCCAAAGGCAGAGCCACGCCCAGTCGTAAAGACGACCAAATTACAGCCACTGGCGATTTGACCTGTGACGCTTGCAGGGTCATAGCCGGGGCTGTCCATGAAGGTGAAGCCTTTGGCGGTGACAGGCTCAGCATATTTATAAACCCCTGTCAGCGGTGTGGTGCCCCCCTTGGCCGCAGCACCCAAGGATTTCTCAAGAATAGTGGTCAAACCGCCCTTCTTATTGCCAGGGGAAGGGTTGTTATCCATCGAGCCACCATTGCGCGATGTATAGCCTTCCCACCATTTGATCAGCTCAATCAGCTTATCGCCCACCGCGCGATCCGCCGCGCGGGCCGTCAAAAGATGCTCTGCCCCGTAAATCTCGGGCGTTTCGGCCAAGACACCCGTGCCGCCCTGTGCAACCAAAAGATCACAGGCATAGCCAACCGCAGGGTTCGCCGTAATCCCCGACCACGCGTCAGACCCCCCACATTGCAGCGCCACCATCAATTCGGATGCGGGGCATTTCTCGCGCTTCACATCATTGACCACGGGCAGCATGGCGTTGATCTTTTCAATTCCCCAGTCCACCGTGCGGCGCAAACCGCCAATGTCTTGGATATTCATCGTCTGGAACAACGGGCCGGGCTTTAATCCATAGGCCTCGGTCAACCAGTCGATCTGCATCATCTCGCAGCCCAAGCCCGCCATCAGAACGCCGCCCACATTGGGGTTGCGCGCATAGCCCCATAGCGTGCGCTGGATCAGTTCAAACCCCGTGCCATCGCCCCCCATGGCGCAACCTGTGCCATGCACAAAGGCCACAACGCCATCCACATTTGGATAATCGGCCAGACGCTCGGGCGTGAAATGTTCGGCAATCAACCTTGCCGCTGTGGCCGAGCAATTCACACTGGTCAGAACCGCGATGTAATTGCGCGTTCCAACCCGCCCTGTCGCGCGGCGATAACCCATGAAGTAATCGGTTTCTGTGGCAGGAGGCACGGGGTGCAGGTTGGTGGCAAACTCATAATCGGTATCCACATTTCGGAATTCCAGATTATGGGTATGCACATGCGCACCCTGCGCAATATCTTCGGCGGCATAGCCAATGATCTGCGCATATTTGCGCACGGGTGCCCCTTTGGCAATGTCAGCGGTCGCGATCTTATGGCCGCGCGGGATCAGTTCGCGCGCGCCCTCCTCGCCAACCTCCAAGGCCTGCAAGGCCGTAACTACATTATCCGCTTGAGAGAGACGCACCGTTTTCATGGATGAATGACCTAACCTACCAAATGGCCGTTTGACGACAGAGCGCGCGCAAGGTGTGTGACCCTCGCGCGCGCCCCAATGATGTTTGACCTGTCCCCTGAGATCAGAGGAACAATGTCACAATGGGTGGCCAAATCAGCAGAACGCTGAGGGCCAGAAGCTGAAGCGCGATAAAGGGCAAGAAACCACGGAAAATCGCTGTCAGCGTGATATGGGGTGGCGCCACCGACTTGAGGTAGAAGGCCGCAGGGCCAAAGGGTGGCGACAGGAAACTGACCTGCATGTTCATACAGAACACCACGCCGAACCAAATGGCGACCTGACGCGGATCAAGTTCACCGAAGATGCCAATCTCCTCAACAGGCAGACGCAACACAATCGGCAAGAAGACAGGCATCACCAAAAGCACGATACCAATCCAATCCATGAACATGCCCATGATGAGGAAGATCAACATCATCATCAGGATCACGCCCATCGTGGGCAGATCAGAGGCCACAATCAGGTTCGCCACATAGGTGGGGCCACCCGCCAATGTGTAGGCCGCCGCAAGCGAGGCTGCACCAATCGTCACCCAGATAATGGTGCCCGTGGATTTCAGCGTGCGCATGAGGCTGTCCCAGACGATGTCAAAGGTCATCTCACGGCGGATCAGGCCGATGACAAACACCGCAACAACGCCCATGCCAGCCGCTTCGGTGATCCCTGTAATCCCCATGTAAATCGAGCCAAGAACAACCCCGATCACAACAGTCGGTGCAATCAGACCTTTGCCCATTTCCCACCCTTCGGCGGTGCGCTCTTTGCCAACGATGAAATAGACAGTCACAGCCGCGATGGCGAAAGCCCCGATGATATAAGGAATATCAGACACCATCCCCAATGGGATCGGATCGACACCTTCGGTGACCACGTTTTCGCCCGTTACAGTGAAGAACAAGGCGCGCAGCAACAAAACACCTGTGATCCACATGGTGAACTTACCTAAGAAGCCAAGGAACCGCAGCAGCTTCTCGCTGCCTTCTGGCATACCTGGTTCGGCCTCAGGCAAAGGCGCAAGGCTTGGGTTTAGGTTGGTGCGCACCAAAATGTAGACGATAAAGAAGGTCGCCAACATAAAGCCCGGCAAGAAGGACGCCGTGAACAGCGCTTTGATCGAGGTTTCGGTGACAAGGCCGTAGAAGATCAAAACGATGGACGGGGGGATCATGGTGCCAAGCGAACCAGACGCGCAAATCGTGCCGATGGCGAGGTTCTGGTTATACCCCAAGCGCAGCATCTGAGGCAGGGCGATCAGGCCCAAGAGAACAACCTCACCACCGATGATCCCCGACATGGCCGCCATGATCACCGCCATAATGGCTGTCACCACAGCAATGCCGCCGCGGGTGCGGCTGAGCCAGACATTGAGCGAAGAATACATGTCGCGCGCAATGCCGCAGCGCTCAAGCAGCGCCGCCATAAAGATAAAGAGCGGCACAGATATGAGAACGTAATTGGTCATTTGTCGGTAGACCGCTTGGGCAACAACCGACAAAGGCCCGCGTCCAAAATCTTTGAACAACAGTTCAGGCCCAAACTTCATGACCAAGACCACGATTGCCAAGAAGGCCGAGGCAAAGCCCAATGGCATACCAATCGCCAAAAGGGCGAAGATGCCAAGCAGCAAGACAAGGCTGATCGTAGCGAGGCTATCGACCTTGAGCCAAGCAAAGAGTTCCAAAAATTCCATCTTTATTGCTCCAAGGTCTTGCGGATGTTTTCGATTTCGATCTCATCGATATCGTCATGCGCCAGATGTTCAGGGGCTTTGTGCCAATCAGAAATCAGGTTTGAGACAGCCTGCACGGCCACCAAAGCAATGATGAAGAGAATGGCAGGTTTAACAACACCCGGAATGGGTGGATCCCACGCCGTGCCGAATGTCTCCATCCGCATCATGCGCGTCACCGCGTCCGTGTATCCGCCCCAGATCATTGCAACGGCGAACAAAACGATCAGAACGGTTGAAAAAACATCCGCAGATTTCTGTGCCCAACGGGGCATCATATCATAAATCACATAGATACGAATGTGGCTGCGCTGCTGCATGGCGTATTGGCCCGCAAACAGGAACACGAAGGCCGCAAGCCAGAGAGACAGCTCATTGGCCCAAAGCGTAGGCTGGCCAAATACGTAACGTGCGACAACCTCGTAAAACATCACAAGAACGATCAACGCGGTCATCATCATCGCCATACGCGATGTCACAAGCGACAACACATCAAAAAAACCATTCGGCTGGGATTCAATCGCGCCTTTGGTGTCAGACAGGTAGAGTGATGCACAAACAAATGTGCCTAAGATGGCCAACAGCATAACCGCTACAAGCGGACGCCCCGCAGGGCGGATCATCTCATGCATCCCAATGGGATCTTCGAAGGCAAGCTGACCGAAAACCATATAGGCGTAAATCAAGGCCGTAATCACCCCAAAACCAATCGCAGCACTGCGTATCGGTTTTCTCAGCGATCCCAACCAAAGGCTGTCTTGAGCCATTGCCTTCCTCCCCCTTGAGGTAAAAAATTTGAAAAGAAGGGTAAGCCCCCGCCATTCGGGGGCTTACATAACTGGTTGGTTTCAGACGCACTTACGAGCCTGAAACCTTTTGGGTCAGATTAGTCGATCAGACCAAGCTCAGTCATGTAGGCAACATGGCTTTCAACCAGTGCTGCAGCTTCTGGGGAACGTGTCGCCCAGTCAGCCCATGCTTCCTGAGCGGCCGCACGGAAGGTCGCGCGATCTTCGGCCGACCAGTTATAAAGCGTCACGCCTTGCGCAGTCAGCTCGGCTGCAGCGGCCGCGTTAGCGCGGTCGTTGTAGAGAGCGATCTGGAAGGACAGCTTCTGCCATGCAGTCTCGATGATACGGCGCTGCTGTTCTGTCAGACCGTTCCAGACATCAAGGTTACAGGCCAAGTGGTCAGATGGCATCGAGTGGAAGCCAGGATAGGTTGCATGGCTTACGATGTCGTAAAGACCAAGACCCACGTTGTTGGCCAGACCAGATGCGTCCGCACCATCAATGATGCCTGTCTCAAGCGCGGTAAAGATTTCGGTGAAATCCATCACGATTGGGGTTGCGCCGAGCTTTTCGAAAATCTCGGTTTCCATGCCTGGAGGGGAACGGAACTTCCAGCCAACCAGATCTTCAAACCCTGCCAATGGGCGCGATGAAGACATGGATTCTTGGCCGTAGATCGACCAACCAATCAGCTGCATGTTATATTCGTTGTAAAGCTCCTGCGCCGCCTCATAGCCGCCACCGTAGTAGAGCCATGAATACTGCTGCCATGCGGTTTCATAGCCGCCCATGATGTCGCCAACGAACTGGAACGCTGGGTTCTTACCTGTCTGGTAAGCACCGCCTGTCGCGTCACAATCTAGGATGCCGTTGATTGCAGCGTCAAAGGTTTCAACCGAGCCAACAACCGAAGACGAATAGAACATTTCGATGGTGATGTCGCCGCCAGACATGGTCTGAACATCATCCACCCACTGGGCCAGACGCTGGCCTGTTGGGTGCTCAGTCGCGTAATGCGTTTGAATGCGCAAAGTGACAGGTTCTGCGATTGCAGCACCTGCGAGCAAAGCGGTTGCCGCCGCTGTCGTGAACAAAGTGTTGAGTTTCATCTCTTCCTCCCTTGATGGGGCCATTTCGACCACCATTTTTCACCAGTTGCGCCAAATTCAGGTGCACAACTACGATGGTATACCATCTGAGAATCAACGCTAGCCAAACCCGTATCGACAATCAACAGGTTTTGGTATACCAAAATCCAAGAAGTCGGTTTTTCTGAGTATATTCGTTCACGCGTGCCTTCTTTAATCATGATTTCACTGCATAAAATGAGGGACAAGACCAGTGCATGATGATGCGACATTAGCGGAACAAGTCGCCCAACAATTGCGGCGCAGTATCTTGCGCGGCGATTTGCTACCGGGTGAAGCGGTCAAAGAACGCGATACGGCTGCCGCTATGGGCGTGAGTCGCACCCCGATGCGCGAAGCGATCCGAATCTTGTCAAAAGAAGGCTTGCTTGTGCTGCGCCCGTCTCGCAGCCCGATTGTTGCGGAACTGGATTTCAAATCCGTCTCCGATCAGGCCGAAGTGCTCATCGCGCTAGAGAAACTATCCGCAGAATTGGCGTGCAAAAATGCCACCGAAGAGGATCTCGCCCATCTGCAAGAAATCGTGGATTACATGGCCGCGCATTTCTATGAAAGTGATCCGCTTGACATGTTCGAGATTGATATGTCTTTTCATACCTCGATCGCACGCGCCTCGCACAACCAAGCCTTGGAAGAAACCCATCGCGCCTATCTGCAGCGTCTGTGGCATGCCCGTTATTTGGCCGCGCGCCAGCGCCGCAATCGCGAACGTGTGGTGACCCAACATACCGCAATCCTCGCCGCGATGCGCGCACGCAATGTGCAAGCGGCCCGTGATGCAATTGACGCGCATCTTTGGCAGTTGGCCGAAGACATTCGTCAGCAAATTACAATGCAATCCGCCCAAATGGGCGAGGAGCCAACACTGTCTCAAAAAGTAGGAGAATAAGAGATGAAGTTATTGCGCTACGGCCCCGCTGGTCAGGAAAAGCCCGCTATTTTGGATGCTGATGGCCAAGTGCGCGACCTGTCGGGCCATGTCGCCGATTTCGCAGGCGCAGCCGTGTCACTTGAGGCTTTGGACGCAATCCGCAAAATCGACATCTCAACGCTACCCGTTGTTGCCAATCCTGGTCGGATTGGGGCCTGCCTTGCCTCTGTGCCGAATTTCTATTGCATTGGCTTAAACTACGCCAAACACGCCGCCGAGACGGGCGCAGAGCCCCCAAAAGAGCCCATCATTTTCTCCAAAGCGACCTCATCCTTGTCTGGCCCGTTTGACCCTGTGGTCATTCCGCGTAATTCGGTCAAGGCCGATTGGGAGGTCGAGCTTGGCGTGGTGATCGGCCGCGAGGCGCTTTATGTCAGCGAGGCAGACGCGCTCTCCTATGTGGCGGGCTATTGCACAATCAACGATGTCTCAGAGCGCGAGTTCCAAATCGAAAAGGGCGGTCAGTGGATCAAAGGCAAATCTGCCCCAACCTTTGGCCCTACAGGCCCCTATCTGGTCACCGCAGATGAGGTTGGCGATCCGCAAAAACTGGGGCTCACCTTGTCGCTGAATGGCGAAGTTGTGCAGGATTCAAACACCGATGATATGATTTTTGGTGTCGCAAAAATCATCTCCTACATGAGCCAATTCATGAAACTGGTTCCGGGCGATATCATCGCGACAGGCACACCTTCGGGCGTAGGTATGGGGATGAAGCCGCAGCGATTCCTCAAGCCAGGTGATGTGATGGAGATCGAAGTGAAGGGTCTCGGCGCACAAAAACAAACAGCCGAAGCTGCAAGCTAAGGCCATCTAAGTTTCCCAAGGCGGGGTTCGCCCGCCTTGGTTTTTTATGTTTGGCCAGAGTTTGACCCCATGTCGCGCACGCCCAACCTTAACGGCTTTCTGTATTTCGAAACCGTGGCACGGCGGGGCACAATCAGCCGCGCCGCCGAAGAGATGTCAGTGTCGCCCTCGGCGGTCAGCCAACAAATCAAACTTCTTGAACAAAATCTGGGCGTAAAGCTGTTCCGCCGTCAGGGGCGTATGTTGAGCCTGACGCTGGAAGGCGAGCAACTGTTTCAATCGGCCTCCGTGGCGCTTCGCATGCTGCGCGACACAAGCCGTCATTTCAAACGCGGGCGCGAAACCTATCAGTTGAATATGCGCGTAACCCCTAGTTTTGGGGTGCGGTGGTTGGGGCCCCGCCTCTCTGATTTCATCGCGCGCCATCCTGATTGGGATCTTCACATTGATGCGGCCCCCGACCCCACCGATTTTGACCGCGAGATGATGGAACTGGATCTACGCTATGGCACGGGGAATTGGCCAGGCTATCACAGCGAAGCGGTGTTTGACGATTGCGTGGTTCCCCTGTGCAGCCCCGACTACCTAAAAGAGCTCCCACAAAGCGGCGATGCCGCCGCCACCCTTGCCGCAGCACGTCTCATTGGCACGCCACGGGCCCTGTGCCAGTGGGACTATTGGCTGAACCACAATGCCATCACCCTGCCCGAACGGCATATGCCGATTTTGATGGATCGCTCCTCTATGGCTCTGCAACTGGCCGTTGATGGGGTGGGCGTGGTGCTCGATAGCATGTCCTTAGCTATGCCCGAAATCGCCGAGGGGCGGCTTGTGCCAGTTCTGCCGCAAATTCCCGTTTTGCGCTTTACATCCTATTGGGCGATCTGCCCGAGCCGCTATATCAAGCGGCGCGCCGTGCAAGAATTTCTTGCATGGTTAAAATCGCAGACCAAGGATTTCGAAACTGAAATCACCGCTGCCTGCGCCCGCCACGGTTTGCGTCAAACCCGTATAGAATTCGACCTCGAGCGGGCGGCAGAGCAGCATTAGGTTTAGTGGATCAACGATCCGCCGTTCACATCGACCTCAGAGCCCGTGACATAGGCCGAAAGATCAGATGCCAAGAACAACGCGCAACCTGCCACATCCGAGGCTTCGCCCGCCCGCCCCATCGGGATGCCCGCAAGGATCTGCACCTTCATCTCAGGGGTCAGCTTGCCCGCCGTAATGTCGGTGGCGATAAATCCTGGGCAAATCGCATTGGCACGGATGCCATCAGGCGCCAATTCCCGTGCCATTGCCTTGGTCAGGCCCAAAACACCCGCCTTAGCCGCCGAATAATGCGGCCCGCCAAAAATACCGCCGCCCCGCTGCGCCGATACCGATGACATATTCACAAGCTTGCCACTTTGGCGCTCCCGCATATGCGGGATGACAGCTTGGCTCATATTCAGCGTGCCAAGCAGGTTCACATCCAACACGGCATCATAGTTTTCATGGCGAATTTCCATGATCTTCAATGGCTGTGTAATGCCCGCATTATTGACCAATATATCAATCTGGCCATAGGCCTCGAGGATCACAGCGACCGCGCGGTCGCAATCCTCTTTGCGCGTCACATCGCAGGCGAGCCCGATATGGCCCGCACCCAAATCAGCGGCGGCTTCTTCGGCTTGGCCCTCGTCCAAATCCAAGATTGCCACTTTTGCGCCATGCTCCACGAAAAGCTTTGCCGTGGCCTTGCCCAATCCGCGCGGGCTTGCAGCCCCTGTGATGATGGCAATCTGTCCGTCCAGTAAACCCATTCTCGCTTCTCCTTTGACCGCGCCGCGCGGCGCGTGGTTATTGGTCGACCCAACGGCGCAGTTGCTCTGCAATCCGTTCAACTGTGATCCCGTATTGGTCATGCAGGCTTGGCAATGCGCCTGCGTCCAGAAATTCATCTGGCAAGCCAATTTGGCGCAATGGCACGAAGACATCATGCGTCATCAGCGTCTTGGCGACCGCATCACCAAGCCCGCCTGTGATGGAATGATTTTCTGCAACCACCACAAGGCGCCCGTTTTTTTGTGCCTCGGCAAGAATTGTGTCTTGATCCAAGGGTTTGATGGTTGGGCTGTGCAACACCGCAACGCCGATGCCATCTTGCGCGAGAACCTGCGCCGCATCCAGAGCGCGCATGGTCATGATCCCTGAAGAAATGATCAAAACATCCGCACCCTCGCGCAGCAACTTCGCGCGACCAAGCTCAAAACTATAATCATAGGCGCCTAACACATTGGCCACTTGTCCGCGCAAAAGACGCATATAGGCAGGGCCGTTATAGTCTGTGATGGCGCGCGTGGCCTGTGCCACATCCACAGCATCGCAAGGGTCAATCACCACCATATTGGGCATCGCCCGCATGATCGCCATGTCTTCGGTCGCTTGATGGCTTGGGCCATAGCCCGTGGTCAGACCCGGCAGCGCGCAGACGGTTTTGACGGGCAGGTTTTCCTCTGCAATCGCCATGGCTATAAAGTCATAGGCGCGCCGCGCGGCAAAAACCGCGTAGGTGGTTGCAAAGGGCGTAAACCCTTCGCGGGCAAGCCCTGCTGCGGCCGACATCAAAAGCCCTTCGGCCATACCCATCTGATAAAACCGCTCAGGATAGGCCTGCGCAAAAATATGCAGATCGGTGTATTTCGACAAATCGGCAGACAACCCCACAATATCCGCACGGGTCTTGGCCAAGTCCACCAATGCATGACCAAATGGCGCCGCAATTGTTTCGCGACCTTCGGCATCGAGAGAGGCGATCATAGCAGATGTGCGCACTGCATCTGCGCCACTTGCGCGGCTGCGGGGGGTATATTTCGACTTTCTGCGGGAATGGGGAGGGATGCTCATAGCGGCTTTTTCTCCTCATGCTCAGCCAAGGCCTTGGCCCATTCATCGGCTTCAACACGGATAAAATGCGTTTTCTCACGGGTCTCAAGGAAGCTGATCCCATGACACATTTTGGTATTGCAAATAATAACACGAGGGCATGGATTGGGATGGGTCTTGGCCGCATCAAAGGCCGCAACCACCGCTGCCAAATCATTGCCATCCACCTCTTGGGCGAACCAGCCAAAGGCCTCCCATTTCGGCGCTTCGGCCCCTTGGGCCAAGGCCGCACGACTTGGCCCATCGGCCTGTTGATTGTTGAAGTCAACAATCGCAATCAGGTTGTCCAATTTCCATTGGGTGGCAGACATCACAGCCTCCCAAGTCGAGCCTTCGCCAAGTTCGCCATCTGACAACAGATTATAGACAAAGGCAGGGTTGTTCTTGCGTTTCAGACCCAAGGCTGCGCCCACCGCAATGCCCAACCCATGACCAAGCGATCCGCCTGTGATCTCCATTCCAGGCGTATAGGCGGCCATGCCCGACATCGGCAGGCGGCTATCATCCATGCCATAGGTGGCGATTTCATCCTCGGGCAAAATCCCAGCTTCAATCAGCGCCGCATAGAGCGCGATCGCATAGTGACCTATGGAGAGATAAAACCTATCGCGCCCCTCCCATTCTGGATCATCGGCGCGCAAACGCATCGCATGAAAATAGGACACGGCCAAAACATCAGCGACACCAAGCGCCTGCCCGATATAGCCTTGTCCCTGCACCTCACCCATCAACAGCGCGTTGCGCCGAATGGCCCAAGCCCGTTGCGCCAGCGACATATTTGCTCCGCTCTGGCTCACAACACCCCTCCCTGCATGCTCTGCGATTTCTCCGTGATATCCGCGCAGAAGATGCGGCAGCGACAGAGCGAAAAACAAGACCAGATAAATGAATTATCTTTAAGCCCTGCTTTAAGATAATGCTCAAAAAAATGATGGTTATTGTCGCAGCCGTCCCGTTATCAAAGATAGGGCTTGTGCCGCAACCAATAGGGAAAAAGATCATGAACCTGTCACGACTGCTTGCCGAATATAACGCCGCCAAGGGGCCTGTGCGTGTTGGTTTGATTGGGGCGGGAAAATTTGGCTCAATGATCCTCGCGCAGGCAAAGCACATCAAGGGCTATCACATTGTGGGTGTCGCGGATCTTGATATCAGCAAGGCCAAAGCCTCCTTTGCGCGCGTTCATTGGGCTGCCGAGGCCTATGACGCCCCGACCCTCTCTGACGCGTATAAGACCGGCAAAACTTGCATTACCGATGATGCGCAGGCGCTGATGGAATTTGATGGCATCGACTGCGTGATTGAGGCCACAGGGCATCCGATTGCAGGCATCCGCCATGCGCTTGCCGCCATTGAGGCGGGCAAACATGTGATCATGGTTAATGTTGAGGCCGATGTTTTATGCGGGGCCTATCTGGCCGCGCGCGCCCGTGAAAAAGGTGTGGTCTATTCCATGGCCTATGGCGATCAGCCCGCCGCCATTTGCGAACTTGTCGATTGGGTGCAGGCGAGCGGCTTTGAATTGGTCGCCGCAGGAAAGGGCATGAATTTCTGCCCGCATTACCGCTATTCGACCCCAGACACAGTCTGGGGCTTTTTCGGGTGGAGCGATGAAGAAGTCGCTGCAGGTGATTTCAATCCAAAAATGTATAACAGTTTCACCGATGGCACGAAGGCCGCGATTGAAATGGCCGCGGTCGCCAATGCCACAGGGCTTGACTGTCCAGAGGATGGCTTGGCCTTCCACCCTGCGGGCCTGCATGATCTGGCACGCGTATTCAAACCCCAATCCGAAGGCGGACAATTGGCCCGTGCAGGTTTGGTCGATATCGCAGCAAGCCGCGAGCCCGATGGGCGGGTGGTGATGAACAATATTCAATACGGAATGTTTGTCACCTTTCGGGCGCCCGATGAATATACGCGCGCCTGCTTTCAACAATATGGGCTCTTGACCGATGACAGCGGGTGGTATGGGTCGATGTGGCGGCCGTTCCATTTGATCGGCCTTGAAACATCGGTTTCCGTGTTGAATGCGGTTTTGCGAGGCGAGGCCACAGGCAGTTCAACGCTTTACCGCGCCGATGCAGTCGCAACCGCCAAAGGGGATTTCAAAGCAGGCGACTATTTGGACGGCGAAGGCGGGTTCAAAGTGTGGGCCAAGGCAATCCCTGCCACGCGCGCGGCCAAGGTCAATGCGTTGCCAATCGGGCTTGCACATCACATCAAACTCAAGCGCGACATCGCCCGCGACCAGATCGTGACCCTAGACGATGTCGAAATCAAAGACGATCTCGATATATTTGAGATGCGCCGTGCCTTGCGCGAAATGGCCAATGGCTAGGGAGGGCAGCATGAACATCCAATCCATGGCGGATTCAATCCGCTTTTTGGCACTTGATACGATTGTGGCAGCGGGTGAAGGTCATCAAGGCGTGCCGCTTGGTATGGCCGAGATTGCCGCAACGCTTTACGCCAATCACCTCAAGGTTGACCCCCAAAACCCGCTCTGGCCCGACCGCGATCGCGTGGTTCTGTCCAATGGTCATGGCTCTATGTTGCTTTATGCGCTGTTGCACCTCTCAGGCTATGAGAAGGTTGATCTTGCGGCGGTGAAATCTTTTCGAAAATTGCACTCGGTCTGCGCAGGCCACCCCGAGATTGAGCAAGATGCAGGGATTGAGATCACCACGGGGCTGCTTGGCCAAGGCATCGCCTGTGCGGTTGGCATGGCCGTGGCCGAAGAACGGATGCGCGCGGAATTTGGCGCTGATCTCTGCGATCATCGCACATGGGCCTTTGTCGGCGATGGCTGCTTGCAGGAGGGCATTGGCCAAGAGGCGATTTCACTGGCGGGTCACTTGCGCTTGGGGCGTCTGACATTTCTTTGGGATGACAATCATATCACCGATGACGGCGACACCGCTTTGTCGATCAGCGAGGACATTCCCGCCCGTTTCACCGCGGCGGGGTGGCATGTGGTCGAGGTGGATGGCCATGATATCGCCGCGATTGATGCCGCCATTCTATCTGCAAAGTCTGACCCCCGCCCGTCTTTGATTGCCTGCCGCACCACAATCGCGCGCGGCATCCCCCGCCTTCAGGGGCAACGCGGCGGGCACAGTGCGCCACTCTCCCCGAAGGACGCGGCTGAGGCGCGCGCTGCGCGCAGATGGACGCACGAGGCCTTTGTGATCCCGCAAGACATTTATGCCGATTGGACAGCCGCAATGTCCCGCGGAAGAGATGCTGCGCGGGATTGGGCCGTGCGTCTAAAATCCGACCCAAAGGCCACAGAATTCACCCGCCGAATGGAGGGCATATTGCCCCAAAACTGGCCGCAAATTATGGCCGATATTGAGGCGCGTTTAACAGCAACGGACGCAGCCCGCGCGACAATCGCCTCATCGGGTGATGTTTGCGAAGGATTAGAGGCCGCTTTGCCCGAGCTGTGCATTCTCTGCGCAGATTTGGAGGCCCCCACCAATCACAAGCGCGGTCGCACGGCATTCGGCCCTGAGAACCGCCAAGGCAGCTATGTGCATTGCGGGGTGCGCGAGCATTTAATGGGGGCAATGGCCTGTGGGATCGCCGCCCATGGTGGGCTGATTGCGGTCAATGTGACCTATCTGGCCTTCGCAGATTACGAGCGTCCTGCAATGCGGATGGCCGCCTTGATGGGGCTGCCCGTGCTGTTTGTCTTTAGCCATGACTCCATCGGGGTCGGGTCGAATGGGCCAACCCATCAGCCCGTTGAAATCCTCGCCAGTTTTCGCGCTATGCCGAATTTCTGGGTGATGCGCCCCGCCGATGCGCGCGAAACAGTCATGGGGTGGGATCAAGCCCTGCGCCGAAAATCAGGCCCCACCCTTTTGGCGCTCAGCCGTCAGGACTTGGTGCAGCTGCCCTCCGTCATGGGTTGTGCCAATGGGGGCTATATCCTAGCAGGCGAAGACCCTCGCGATATTACTCTGATTGCAACAGGCAGTGAAGTTGCACTTGCGCTTGACGCGGCCGCACAGTTGCAAGAGGCAGATATCCGCGCCACGGTTGTCTCGCTGCCCTGTTGGGAAATTTTCGAAACCCAAAGCCCCGCGCAGCGTGCCGCAATCTTGGGCACGGGGCCCAAAATCGGTATTGAGGCCGCTGTGCGGTTTGGCTGGGATCAAATCCTTGCCCCAGAAGATCCGTTTATCGGCATGACGGGCTTTGGCGCCTCTGCAAAAGCGCCCGAACTCTTCGCCCATTTCGGCATCACAACCGAGGCCATTGTTGCCGCCGCCAAAGCACGGCTTGCGCGTTAAGTCGCAAGATAAGTCTCTAGCGTTTTGCGCCCCCCCCCACGGGACAGGGCTAGATAGGCATCCGTCACGGGCGCATGAATATCAGCGGCAAGGCTTGGGTCGAAGATCGCCTCAAGGCCCAAAATTCGTGTAACCGCCTCGGCCCCCTCCACGCCTGAATGAGCGGCGCGCAGGACATCGGCCATAGGATCGCGCAACTCAATCGCCTCCCCCGCCTCGTCAAAGCCAGCGGTGTAGCGCATCCACCCTGCAACAGCGAGGATCAGACCCCGATCCTCAGCCCCCTTTTTGCGCGCCGCGCGCAATGTCCCCAGCAGGCGTTGCGGTAATTTCTGGCTGCCATCCATCGCGATCTGCCATGTGCGGTGCTGGATCGCGGGGTTCTTGAACCGCGCACGCAAAGCTGCGGCATAATCTTCAAGCGACACACCCTCAGGCGGGGTCAAATGCGGAATGATCTCGCGCGCCCAAAGACGTTGCGCATAAGCGTCAAACACGGGATCAGCCATAACATCCGTGATCGTATGATGCCCCGCAACATAACCCAAATAAGACAGAGCCGAATGGGAGGCGTTAAGCATCCGAAGCTTCATATCCTCATAGGGGGCAACATCTTGCACCAACTCTGCCCCGACCTGATCCCATGCAGGGCGCACACCGCCGACAAAATCATCCTCCATCACCCATTGGCGATAAGGTTCATGCACCACGGGTGCGGCATCGGCAAAGCCCGACAGGCGCGCCACTTCTGCCCGTGTCTCATCGGTCGTGGCGGGCACGATCCGATCGACCATGGTTGACGGAAAGGCCCCATGATCCGCGATCCATTGCGCAAGATCTGGGTCAAGGATTTGTGCAAATTCCAAAACCAGCCCGCGCAAAAGTTTCCCGTTATGAGGTAGGTTATCACAGCACAAAACGGTAAAGGGCGGGATGCCCGCCGCCTTGCGCAAGGCAAGCGCGCGGGTGAGATAGCCAATGCTGCTTTGCGGGCTGTCATGGGTCAAATCATGGATGATATCAGGGTGATCTCGATCCAACGCGCCGCTTGCGGGATGGTGGCAATAGCCTTTCTCCGTGACGGTCAGCGAAACAATTTTGACCGAAGGGTCTGCCATTGCGGCCAAAACCGCAGAAGGGTCTTCTGGGGCAACCAAAACCGCGCTTAGGCTTGTAACCAGGAGAAGCTCCGCACCATCTGGGGCAAGTTCCAAAGCGTGATAAACAGCCCCTTGCGGTTGCAGCGCATCACGGGTTGTGGGCGATTTGAGAGAAACCCCGATGATCCCCCAATCCCCGCCTGCCTTTGCCATGGCCTGTTGCGTGTAAATTGCCCCATGCGCGCGAAAAAACGCGCCAAGGCCCAAGTGAACAATGCCCGGGCTTGGGGCAGGTGCCGTGCGGGTCAAAGGGTTATCGGGCAAGCCATCCTCCATCTACATTGATCACAGCACCATGAATATAAGCCGCCGCAGGAGAGGCGAGAAAGGCCGCCGTGTGACCAATATCTGACGGCTCGCCCCATCGGCCTGCGGGAATGCGCGCCAGAATTGCCGCATTGCGATCGGCATCTTTGCGCAGGTTTTCCGTGTTGTTGGACACAACGTAGCCCGGCGCAATCGCGTTAACGTTGATGCCGGCTGCCGCCCATTCATTGGCCAAAATTTTGGTTAAACCCGCAACCCCATGTTTTGAGGCCGTGTAAGCAGGCACGCGAATGCCACCCTGAAACGCCAACAATGAGGCAATATTCACCACCGCTGCGGGGCCGCGCGGCGCGTGCTCGAGATGCGCCTTGGCGAAGGCCTGCGCGGTAAAAAACAACGCCTTGAGATTCACATCCATCACCGCGTCCCAATCCGCCTCGGTATATTCGAGACTGTCCTCGCGGCGGATGATGCCCGCGTTATTGACCAAGATGGAATAGCCCGCGCCCGCAAAAATTTCGCGCGCGGCCATGGGATCCGCAAAATCAAGGATCATCTCATCGGCAATACCGCCCTTCGCCGCAATCGCCGCGCAAGTTTCAGCGCAGTCGCGCCGCCCCGCACAGGTGACAGATGCCCCTTGATCGGCCAAAGCAAGCGCAATGGCCTGACCAATGCCCGTATTCGCCCCCGTCACCAAGGCCCGTCTGCCTGCGAGGGAAAACACGCTCATCGCAGATC
The DNA here is from genome assembly GCA_015693905.1 of Rhodobacterales bacterium HKCCA1288. NCBI lineage: Bacteria > Pseudomonadati > Pseudomonadota > Alphaproteobacteria > Rhodobacterales > Rhodobacterales bacterium HKCCA1288. The sequence continues at coordinate 1,129,478 of CP065161.1, forward strand.
CTCCAGATCGACAAAATCCATATCCGTGAAATCGACATTATCCCCCGCCATGGCCCAGATGAATCTGTAATGCCCATGCCCCGCGCCGGCGTGAATTGACCACGGCGGCGACAGCACAGCCGCCTCATTTCCCACAACCAGATGACGGGTTTCTTGCGGTTCCCCCATCAGATGCAGCACCCGCGCCTCGGGCGCCATATCCCAATAAAGATAGGCTTCCATGCGCCGATCATGCGTGTGTGGCGGCATCGTGTTCCAGACTGATCCTTGACCCAAAGTGGTATAACCCATGACCAATTGGCAGCTTTCCATCACCAAAGGATGGATGAATTGGTTGATCACGCGCTCATTGGCCGTCTCAGCCGCGCCCAAGGCCACGCGGTTGCTGTCTTTCGGTGTGAGATGACGATGTGGATAGCGGTGATGCGCGGGGGCGGAGGTAATGTAAAACCGCCCTGCCCCTGAGAAGGTCACATCACCCGCACCCATGCCCAGATAAAGCACATCGCCCTGCGCCATCTCCCACAGCTGACCATCCGCGCTGACTTGGCCTGTGTCCCCAATATTGACGATGCCCATTTCACGGCGCTCCATGAAACTGGCCGTGCGCGTCTGTGCAATTTTATCGAGGCGCAGACTGCCACCGTTAGGCACAGCGCCGCCAAGGGTGAAGCGGTCATAATGCGTGTAACACAGCTTGATCTTGCCGCTCTCAAACAAACCTTCGACCAAAAAGGACGCGCGCAACATTGCCGTGTCCATACCCTTTGCGTGATCAGGGTGAATGGCATGGCGGGTTTCAACCTCGATCATCAGGGCAGTCCTTTCAAAGTTTATAAGCACGGCGCGTTAGCCCCGTGGTTAATTCCTGCATCAGATCACCCGCTTCGCTTTCGTCCAAGCGTCCCGTGACAATCAATTCCGCCAAATAGGCCGCATCGACCCGCCGGGCGACATCGTGGCGCGCGGGGATCGAGCAAAAGGCACGCGTGTCATCATTGAACCCTGCAAGGTTATAGAAGCCTGCGGTTTCCGTAACCGAACGGCGAAAGCGCATCATCCCTTCATAGCTGTCATGGAACCACCAAGGCGGGCCGAGAAACAGACAAGGATAGACCCCCGCTAAAGGTGCCAGTTCGCGGGCGTAGCTGCTTTCGTCCAAGGTGAATAGGATCAGGTGAAATCCGTCCGCGCGGCCAAATTCCTGCAACAAAGGGCGCAGCGCGGTGACGTAATCGGTGCGTTGTGGGATGTCGTAACCCTTATCCCGACCAAAGCGCGCCAAGACCCAATCGGAATGATTGCGCTGTGATCCTGCATGTATTTGCATCACCAAACCATCTGCAACCGACATGCGCGCCATCTCTGTCAGCATTTGCGCGCGAAACAACTCGCGCGTGGCGGGATCAGCCTTGCCTGTCATGACATCGTCAAACAGGGCCGCGGCATCGGCCTGCGAGAGATTGGCGGTGTTGGCCGTTGGGTGGCCATGATCAGTCGCAGTTGCACCCAAAGATGCAAAATACGCACGGCGCGCATGATGGGCCGCGAGATAACTCTCCCATGTTACAGCACCGCCACCATGCGCACAGAAAGCTTCGACATTGCCTGTGAACCCATCAAAATCGGGATCAATAACCGCGTCAGGCCGATAGGTGGTGATTACACGACCCTGCCATCCGCTGTCGCGGATCCTGCGGTGATGGGCCAAGTCATCAAGCGCGCTTTCCGTGGTTGCGAGAACCTCTAAGTTGAACCGCTCAAATAGGGCGCGGGGCCGAAAGGCGGGGCTTGCTAATTTCTCGTTGATGGCATCAAAATCCGCGTCTGCCGTCTCTGGCGATAGTCTTTGATCTAGGCCAAACAAATCTTGCAGCGCGTGGTCAATCCACATCCGCGAAGGGGTCGCTGCAAAAAGGCGATAGTGCCGCGCAAACAACCGCCAGATTTTGCGCGAGTCCGTTTCGACCGCACCACCATCGGCACGCGGCACGCCTAAATCGTCTAGCGCGACACCTTGGGAATGAAGCATCCGAAACACATAGTGATCGGGCGTGATGAACAGTTTGGCGGCGTCTTCAAAGGGTTCATTCTGCGCGAACCACTGGGGGTCGGTATGACCATGGGGTGAGATGATCGGCGCATCTTTGACCTGCGCATAAAGCGCACGGGCCAGCGACCGCGCTGTAGGCTCTGAAGGAAACAGGCGGTCTTCGCTTAAAAAGCCCATAGGCGGCCCCTTTTGGTTAATCTTCTTGCAAACTGATATGCTAGTATATAACCTAGGTCAATCAGACAGGGATTGATCCTGAAATGACCCAAGATATGCCACTCATATCGCTTGACCGAACCGCCCGCCCTGCGATCGCGGATTTGGTCTATGGGGAATTGCACAAACAGGTGCTCAACCTTGACCTGAAACCCGGTGAGAAGCTGTCAGAAGCTGAGATCGCAAAACGGTTTGAAGTCTCCCGTCAACCCGTGCGCGATGCGTTCTACAGGCTTTCGAAAATGGGCTTCCTGCTGATCCGCCCGCAACGCGCCACATTGGTGTCGTTGATCTCCACCCGGGCGGTGATGCAGGCCCAGTTCATTCGCATCGCGCTTGAGGCTGAGGCCGTGCGCCATGCGGCCACGCGGCTTACTGCGGCAGATATTCAAGCATTGGAGGGGCTGATCGCAGAACAGGCCGCCGCCAAAGACGCGGGCGACAAGCTGCGGTTCCATGCCGCCGATGACGCCTTCCACCGCGAAATCTGTTTGCGGGCGGGGCTAGAATTTACATGGGATCTGATTACCGAAAACAAAGGCCATATGGATCGGGTCAGAATGCTGTCTTTGGCGTTTTCATCGCAAACGGCATGGGATGATCATATCGCGCTGACCCGCGCCTTAGCTGATCGTGATCCTGATGGCGCGGCAGAGATCATGCGCGCGCATCTCTCCCGCATTCATGAACAACTGATCCGTATTCGGGCCGAGCATGAAGCCTATTTCGAAGATGACGACCCAAGCGAGGCATCCCTGCCCCTTGGATTACGGGAAAAGAGGATGCCCTGATGCAAGAACCTGCCGCACGCAACGGAACCCATCTCGCCCCTGATATGATCGCGCGCTACTGGGAGGATGGGTTTCTTTTTCCAATAGATGTTCTGTCACGCGATGAGGCGCAAACCTATCGTACCCAACTAGAATGGGTCGAGCGCGATTGGTTAGAGGGTGATTTGCCCCTGCCCCTGAACACCTATAAGCGCGTCAATGCGCAACTGGTGATGCCCTTTGTGCATGAGATCGCCACCAAACCACAGGTTTTAGATGTGATTGAGGGCATCCTCGGCCCTGATATTTTGATCTACAGCGCAGAATTTTTCATCAAGAACGCGCAAAGCGATCAATATGTCTCGATGCATCAAGACCTGACCTATTGGGGCATGGGCACCACCTCGGAGATGGTCACAGCTTGGATCGCCCTTTCGCCCGCAACACGGGCAAGTGGCTGTATGGATTTCGTCAAAGGCAGCCATAAATCCGAAATTCTACCGCATACCGATACGTTCAATGAAAAAAACCTATTGTCGCGCGGCCAAGAGATTGCGGTCGATGTGGCCGAAGAAGACAAAACCGCGATTGAGCTTATGCCGGGGCAAATGTCGCTTCACCATGGGCTGACCATTCATGGCTCTGGCCCGAATATATCGGATGATCGGCGCATCGCGGTGGTTGTGCGATATGTGACGCCGCAAGTGGCGCAGAATATGGCGGATCGGGATTACGCAATGCTTGCGCGTGGCATTGATCGGGTGGGCAAATTCATCCATTATACCGCCCCCCAAACCCTATTCGAGCCGCGCGCAGTTGATCTCTACGATGAAATCAGGCAGGCGCGCGCCAAGGCCATGATGGCAGGCGCCAAAGCGCAAAAAGGCATCTACGCCTAAGGCCCCCTAGACACAGAAAGCCCTCCCCATGCTTGCGATGCTGCATGTTCTGACACATGACATTTTGCCAGTCTTCGCCATGATGGCGCTTGGCTTTCTCTTGGGGCGGGCCAAGGTGATCAGTGGCGCAGATGCAAGCGTGTTGAACCGCGTGGCCTTTCTGACGTTGCAACCCGCGCTTTTGTTCCCGCTGATCAACAAGCTTGATTGGCACGCCTTTCAATTTGACGCGATTGGGCTCTATGCCGCCTGTCAGGTGATTGTATTTAGTCTGACCTATGTGGTTTGCCGCTATGCCCTGCGGCGCGAGAGGTTGGAGGCGTGGCTGCTGGCAATGGCCACGATTTTCGTCAACACGCTGCTCTATATTTGGCCAATCTCCTATCTGATTTATGGCGAGGTCGCAGCCCTGCCCATCACGGCTATCGTGGCATGGGACGCAACTGTAACTTTTGCGTTTTTCATCATTACAACCGATTTGATGGCAAACCCCGATGCGGGCATTCGCCAATCCCTGCGCCGTATTACACGCAACCCTGTGCTAATTGCCATCGCGTTTGGGGTCGTGACCAATCTGGCGGGTTTAGCAGCACCTGCGCCCATCCTGACGGGGCTTGATTTTGCGGGCGCGGCGGCAGCCCCGCTGACCCTCTTCGCGCTTGGCGTGATCTTGTCAGGCCACCCCTTGACCCCCAACGCCACAGTGATGGTGGTGTCGGGCCTCAAATTGCTGGCGTTTCCCGCTTTGGTTTACGCGGCCCTCCATTTGGGCGACCGCCCCATGCAATGGAACACACTGATTGTGCTATGCGCCGCAGGCCCTGCGGGGGCGATGTCCTTTGCGCTTGCCATGCTGCACGGGGTGCGCACCGATGTGATTGCGCCTGTGATTATCTGGACATCAACCCTGTCGCTGATTTCGCTGGCATGGTTGGCTTAGCAATAACGCTCAATCGTGCGCATATGATGATAGGAATAGCGATCCCCATGGGCAAACCCAACGGGCAGCAACGCCTCGATCTCTGCCATATCTGCATCGGATAGACTGATCTCATCGGCGCGGGCCCATTCCATCAGATGCGCCGCTGTGCGTGTTCCTGGAATAGGCACAAACCCCGCCCCACGCTGCAGCACCCATGCCATAGCCAGCGCGGAAACTGGCACAGATTTCGAATGCGCCAATGCCTTGAAGCGGTCAATCAGCGCCTTGTTCTTGGGGTAATTCTCGGCGGAAAAACGCGGAATATCACGGCGCAAATCACCTTCGGCCATCTGCCCCGTGTCAGGATAGCTTTCACCAAAGACACCGCGGGCCAGAGGTGAAAACGGCACGAAAGTGATCTCCAATTCCGCGCAGGTCTGGATCACCCCCAATTCAGGCAATCGCGACCACAGCGAATATTCGCTTTGCACCGCGAGAGGCGGCAAAATCGCATGTGCCGCACGGATCGTAGAAGGGGCCACCTCTGACAGGCCATAGCCGCCAATCTTTCCTTCTGTGATCAAATCCCCCATCACCCCCACAGCCTCTGCCAGTGGCACATCAGGATCACGGCGGTGAAGGTAGTAAAGCGCCACATGATCCACACCAAGCCGCGCAAGCGACCCTTCAATCTCGGTGCGGATATGCTCGGGGCGGTTATTCACAGGCGCGGCGGGGTCGCGTTGAATGCCGACTTTGGTCGCGAGAACCACATCCCGCGGGGCCTTTTTCAGCCAAGCGCCCAACACCTGTTCCGAGCGGCCCATGCCATAGACATTGGCCGTATCCAGAAAGGTGATCCCCATCTCATAGGCCTGATCAAGGCAGGCGTGGCTTGTGGCCTCATCGGTTTCGCCAAAGACGCCCGCAAAGCTCATGCAGCCCAACCCAATCGCCCCAACCCTTGGGCCATTGGCCCCCAGTTTGCGCTGTTTCATTGCTGCCTCCTGCCTTGCTCTCTTTTTGCCGTGCCTATAGGGCCGCGCGCAGGCCCGCCTGTCAAGGCAGGGCAAAACTTGGCCCTTTTCAAGGCGTTGGAATTTGCCCAAAGTAATCCCATGGGATCAACCAAGGGAGGGGTATGTTCCATGTCCATTCTTGCGTCACTAACGCCACCAAAGGGTCTGCGGGTCTTGATCACTGCAGGGGCGGGCGGCATTGGCAAATGCATTGCAGACGGGTTTGTCGAGACAGGCGCGCGGGTGCATATTTCAGATATCAACGCCGCCGCATTAGACGCCGCGATAGGCGGGGCCATCACGGGCACGCGCGCCAATTCCGCCGATCCCAAAGATACAGAACGCCTCTTTTCTGAGGCTTTGGATCACTTGGGCGGATTGGATGTTGTCATTGCCAATGCAGGTATCGCAGGCCCGACCGCCACTGTTGATGCGATCACCCCCGATGAATGGGATGAGACATTAGAGATCAACCTAAAAGGGGCCTATCTCGCGGCCCATCATGCGCGCTTGGAATTGGTGAAATCTAAGGGACAATTCATTGCGATCTCATCGGTTGCAGGGCGATTGCCCTATGCGTTTCGCACACCCTATGCCGCCTCGAAATGGGGCGTAGTGGGATTGGCAAAATCCCTTGCCGCTGAACTTGGGCCAGATGGGGTGCGCGCCAATGCAATCCTTCCTGGCATTGTGGAAGGCCCGCGTATTGACGGCGTTATTTCCGCCCGCGCCAAGCAGACAGGCGTCAGTTTCGAGGAGATGCGCGAGACATATTTGGGCAAGGTTTCGCTGCGCCGTATGGTCAGCCCCAAGGATATCGCCGCAATGTGCCTGTTCCTGTCTTCCGCAGGGGGCGCGAATATCTCAGGCCAAGCCCTTAGCGTCTGCGGGGGTGTCGAAACCTTATAACCTTGCTTGACCATTGGCCTTCTGGCCCTAGCACTAACCACAACACTGACCCACTACAAAAAACGAGAGCATCCTCAAATGGCTAAGCCGCGTAAAGTCATCATCACCTGTGCTGTCACAGGCGCGATCCATACCCCGTCCATGTCGCCCTATCTGCCTGTCACCCCGCAAGAGATCATTGATGACGGGATCAAGGCCTTCGAGGCAGGCGCGTCTATCCTGCACCTGCACGCGCGCGATCCTGAAAACGGGCGCCCCACACAAGACCCTGAGATGTTCCGCAAATTTCTGCCACAACTCAAACAGGCGACCTCAGCGGTGTTGAATCTCACCACGGGCGGCTCGCCGCATATGACCGTGGCGGAGCGGATGCGCCCCGCCGCAGAGCTGAAGCCCGAAGTGGCCTCTCTCAATATGGGCAGCATGAATTTCGGACTTTACCCCATGCTCAACCGCTTCAAAGAATTCAAACATGACTGGGAGCGCGAGCATCTCGAAAACAGCCGCGACCTTGTCTTCAAAAACACCTTTGCCGATATCGAACATATCTTGCGCACGGGCAACGCGAACGGCACGCGGTTCGAGTTTGAATGCTATGACACAAGCCATCTCTACACTTTGGCGCATTTCGTGGATCGCGGCTTGGTCAAGGCCCCGTTCTTGGTTCAAACCGTCTTTGGCCTCTTGGGCGGCATTGGCGCGCATCCCGAAGATGTCGCGCATATGAAGCGCACGGCAGATCGCTTGTTTGGGGATGCTTATGTGTGGTCGGTTTTGGGTGCTGGCCGCAACCAATTGCCTGTGGCGGCCCAAGCCGCTGCACAAGGGGGGAATATCCGTGTCGGGCTTGAGGACAGTCTTTGGGCCGCCCCAGGACAATTGGCACAAAGCAATGCCGACCAAGTCAAAAAAGCCCGCGCCCTTCTTGAAGGCCTAAGCCTTGAGGTGGCAACGCCTGACGAAGCACGCGAGATGTTGGATTTGAAGGGGGCGGGTGATGTCGCCTTCTGATTTGAAAGGCGCGGTCATCGTCACGGGTGGCTCACGCGGGATCGGGGCTGCAACAGTGCGCCGCTTGGCCCACGCGGGCTATCAGGTTCTGTTCACCTATCACAGCAATGCCGCCGCTGCAGACAGCCTATGCGCAGAGCTTCACGCCAAGGGCGCGCAAGTGATGGCCCTGCAATCCGATGCGGCTGACCCCGCCGCAGCGGAGGCGGTGGTGACCGAATGCATTGCGCGCTTTGGGGCGCCAATTGCGCTCTTTGCCAATGCGGGCATCACGGGCCCTGCCCTGCCATTGCGTGATCTGAACATGGCAGACCTAAAGCGTGTTATTGACACCAATCTTCTTGGGGTCTTTGCAATCACCAAGGCCGCCACTGCCGCGATGCCCGAAGGCGGCTCTGTGGTTTTGATGTCGAGCCGCGCAGCAAAACTGGGCGGTGCAAGCGAATGGGTGCATTACGCCGCTTCAAAGGGGGCGATTGACACAATGACCCTCGGCCTTGCCCGCGAATTGGGGCCCGTTGGCATCAGGGTCAATGCGGTGGCGCCAGGTTTGATCGACACCGAAATCCATGCTGCCGCAGGCGTGGGAGATCGTTTGGTTACAAAGAAAAACGATGTTCCGATGCGCCGTATCGGACGGGCTGATGAGGTCGCGGAAGTTGTCGCATGGCTGATCTCTGACGCGGCAAGCTATGTCACGGGCACCATCGTGGATGTCTCAGGCGGACGCTAAGCGTTAGACTAGGTCACGCAGCCCGCGCCCTGCCGCGCCCTGTCTTGCGCATCAAGGCAGAATGGTGATTTATATTTATCTATAAAAATATAAATCACTGGCGGGTGTCGACTGAAAATGGCGGGCAGCGCAACGATACTGACAGAATTGGCCAAGCGCAAATCACCTCACGGGCGGGTGATGGCGGTTTCCATGATGAAGGATGAGGCGGCCTATCTGCTGGAATGGGTGGCGCATCATCTGGCCGTTGGGTTCACGGATATTCTCGTCTACACCAACGATTGCTCGGACGGGACAGTCGAAATGTTACAGCGCCTTGAGGAATTGGGCCTGTGCTATCACCGCGAAAACGTGATCCCAGAAGGTCACAAACCGCAGCCCTCGGCGCTGAACCATGCACAGGCCGAGCCCTTGGTTCAATCCGCCGATTGGGTGTTGGTGTTTGACGCGGACGAGTTTCTCGCAATTTCGCACCCCTCTGGCACTTTGGATGGGATGATCACCGATGCCGTAAACCGCGGCGCAAATGGCATTGTCATCACATGGCGCATTTTCGGGTCGGGGGGCGTGGTCGATTGGTCACGCGCCCCTGTGACTGAACAATATCTGCGCGCAGCTCCGCCCCTTTGGAACAAGGGTTGGGGGGTGAAGACCCTGTTCAAATTTGATCCAGACTATTGGAAACTGGGCATTCATCGCCCCTCGATTAAGAACAAATGGCTAGAAACCGATTTTCCCGACACGGTGAAATGGCTGAACGGCTCAGGCCTGCCCATGGAGGATTATTTCAAATTTCGGGGCTGGCGCTCCATTCGCCGCACTTTGGGCTATGATTGGGCGCAAATGAACCATTACGCGGTGAAATCTGTCGATGCATACGCAATCCGCAAATTTCGTGGCAATGTGAACAACAAGAAAGACAAATATAACGCTGATTACTGGTCGCTTCAGGATCGAAACGAGGTTGAAGACCGCGCCATCCTGCGCCACGCCAAAGAGCGCGAGAGGGTGATGGCGGCGCTCTTAGATGACCCAACCTTGCGCGATTTGCACGAGACAGCCCTTGCGCGGCTTGAGGCGCGATTGGCGGATTACAAACAAACCGAAGCCTATATCACCTTACGCGACAGCCTGATTGCGGCTTCGGCCGTGCCGATTACCCAAGTTGAGGCAAAACCGCCCCAAGCCCGAGATCCTGCAAAAATTGCAGCCTTGATGAGCCGCGTGGAAAAGTCAGTCGCCGACCAACCCAAAGAGCAGCGCCGCAACGAAAATGTTGCAGGATGGGCAGCGGCGGATGGCTATCCCTATCTGCAAAGCGCGATTGACCTTTCTGCTGAGATTGCGGTCGATTGGGTTTCCAATCACGATATTCTTTTGCCTGCTGATCCCCGTATTTTTGCGCCCGAGGCCTTGAGCGCCATTATCACGGGCCGCTTTGAACGCCGTCATGCCCGCAACGCCACCGCCTATGCCGAAGACGCCACTCGCCTGCTAGAGCTGGGTGCAGGTGTCGGGTTTATTGCCCTAAAGCTTGCGCGGGATTTGCCCAATACGATTGTCATGGCCCAAGAAACCCGACCCGAATTGGCGCAGATGGCCGCGCGTGTTGCCGAGAAAAATGCACTGATCAATAGCGCCAAGTTCAAATTGGTCTCGGGCAATTTAGTGTTTGAGACAGATGGCGCTGCGCAGGCCACAGGGCTTGCTGCCTATCTGCGTGACTTTCGACCCGATACATTGCGCATCAACCCCTATGCCGATCTTACGCCTGAGGCGCTGCGCGGCGCTGATTTAGGGCCCGTCACCCGCGTGATATTTCCCTTCGAAAGTGACACCCGTGCAGGTCAATTGCGCCAAGGGTTCGGGGCTGCCCTGATCCATCAAGGCTTCACCGAGGATGAGGTGCGGGCCAATGCGGGCTCCTTGCTTTATCGCCGTGTCTCAGCCTCAAGATAGGGCAGTAATTTCTGGCGCGCCTGAAAGGCAAAGAGATATTTCTCGCGCTTCTCTAGGACAGACAAAGGGCCGTGTCTTTGCCGAAAGTCGGATCGAGGCCATGTTGGCCGCGGAAGGATACGAGATTTATCATCCGCAACTCCATTCACAGCTTGATCAATTGGCGCGCTATCGCGCGGCGCGTCATGTTGTGGGCCTAGATGGCTCGGCCTTTCATTTGGCGGCCTTCGCTTTGGCGCCTGAGACGAAAATCGGCCTCATCGCCCGCCGCACGACCGCCTTGCAAGATTATCTGACAGATCATCTGCAGCAGTTCACTGGCGCTGAAATTCATTCCATCAATGTGCTGCGCGATGTTTGGGTGAATAAGGGCCAAACTCGGGTCGATTATAGCGCGATTGGCGAGTTGGATTTTCCTGCCTTGGCCGCGGCCCTGCGGAAATCTGGTTTCTTAAAAAAATGCCGAAAGTGGAAAACCTAAGCGCTGGCGATCTCGCCCTAGCAATCTCGCAAAGTGGGCGGGGCGACATGGAACGGTTCAGTGACGCCGCGCCATGAGGGGGGCCACGCTGATTACGATGATGAAGGATGAAGGCCCCTATCTTTTGGAATGGGTCGCCCATCATCTGGCTTTGGGATTTGACCATATCTTGGTCTACACCAATGATTGTCGTGATCGCACTGATGCAATCTTAGACAGGCTCGGCACGATGGCGCCTGTGATACACCGCGAAAATGTGGTGGAGGCAGGCCAAAAGCCGCAAGCCTCCGCCCTCAAACGCGCACAATCCGAAGCACTGGTGCAAAACAGCGCATGGGTGATGGTGCTTGACTGTGATGAATTTCTCGACCTGAAGTCGCGCAGTTTATCAGAATTCACCACCCTCATCGAAGGGCAGACCCATGTTGACGCTGTGGCGCTGACATGGCGATTCATGGGATCGGGCGGGATTGAGAATTGGAACCCCGGTCTTGTCACACAAACCTATCAGCATGGCGCACGCGATGGGTTTCAACGCGGATGGGGGGTGAAAACCCTGTTTCGCCCTTTTGCACAGATGCGATTGGGCATTCACCGCCCCTCAATCGCAGGGCTTAATTCGGACGCAAAGGCGCGGGCGCAAATCACTGCGCAACATTGGGTCAATGGGTCTGGTCTGCCTTTGCCCCCAAGGTTCAAATTGGGGGCATGGCGCAGTTCCCCCCTGACAGTCGGGCGCACCTTTGGCGAGGTAAAACATTACGCAACCCGCAGTTTTGAAAACTATCTCCTGCGGGGGATGCGGGGCAATGTGAACAACAAAAAAGCCAAATATGATCTGGCCTATTTCACAATATTTGACCGCAACGAACAGGCCGATGAAGGGCTTGTTAAGCATGGGCCTGCGCTTCGGGCTAAATTGGCGGAATTCCTGAGTGATCCAATTTTGGCGCAGCTCTACCATGACAGCCTTGCTTTTCACGAAGCCCGATTGGCCACGCTAAAATCGAACCCCGGCTATAAGCAAATCATCGCAAGCCTGCGCGCGGCGCATGAAACACCATACAGCGCTCTGAGCAGCGTATTATTCACCCAACCCCTGCCCCCCGTAGCAAAGGATATGGTCGCGCAACTGCGCGCAGGCGGTCATAGCGATCGAGAAATCGCGCAAATGATTGCTCAGTCCCCCCTCATCGCGGCAAAAGAGGCCGAGATTGACGCGGCTGATGCCGCCTTTTATCGCGAGTTGGGGCTTACGCCGATCCGAACGTCACCAGAATAGCGGCGTTAATTTGCCTTTGACTTTGGCAAGAAGGGCAAGGGCGCAATTTGCACCCCGTCCTCAACCAGGGCTTTTGCCTCCTCAGGGGCTGCTTCGCCGTGGATCATGCGTTCGGGCGCGGTGCCATCATGGATTGCGCGCGCTTCTTTTACAAAATTCTTGCCAACATAGGTCGAATTTTCTTCGACATGTTTGCGCATCGCTTGGATCATTTCCTGAAGTTTACCATCGGGGGCGCTTAACGCCCCTGTGGGCGGGGTGCTTGGCACGGGCAGGTTATCTGCAATTTGAGGGCTATCGCCATCGCTTGGGGCGACACGAGGCGCCATGATCGCCTTTGTGACATCAGAAGATCCGCAAACACCACAAGACAGCAATCCCCGCTCCGCCAGATCGTCAAAGGCGGCAGCAGATTGGAACCAACTGTCAAACCCGTGCCCTTCGGCACATTTCAACGCATATCGGATCATAGAAGCCCTAATTGTGGCGAAAACGTCAGATTGCAAGTGGCGCTAAGTGTTACATCCTGCACATTGCCCCCTGCAAGGGCCAAAATTACGCTGCGGGTGGTGGTGGCAGAAACCCTTTCAGGATCGCCTTAAGGTCAGGTTCCCGCACCTTTGACGCGGCCTTTTTCGGGGAAAACCATTTGCGCCGCCGTTCCCCCGCTTCGGGATATTTATCGGCCAAAGATTTCACCTCGACAGGAAAGACGGAGACGATACAGGGCACTGGATCGGCGCTATCAATCTCTTTGGAATAGGAATAAAGCCCGACACAAAGGTCTAGGGTCGTGCCGCGCACACCTGCCTCTTCCCATGCCTCTATCCCTGCGGCTTCGGCGGGGGTTTTGCCATCCATGGGCCATCCTTTGGGGATGATCCACCGTTCACTATCACGCGAGGAGATCAACAAAATCTCAACGCCTTTTTTCTTGCGGCGAAAACACAGCGCTGCGAATTGCGAGCGCGGATCCCGTTTGGATGCCCCCTCAACCCGTAATGGCCCTTGCACTGTGCGAAGATTGCTCATCGCGTTTTATCACCGCTCTTTGTTATGTTCGTTATGCCCCAGTCTGCCGAACTTTCCCAAGAAAAGCAAAACAAACCATGAATTTTTCAAGGGAGGATGGGCGCATGTAGCACCCGCGCCCTTGATCGCTTTGGCATTTCGACTAACTTTTGCACAAATGCCAATCGAAGGAGCAGCATTGATGACAGTCTCAGGGATTTTGGCCAAATCCGTTTTGGTTTGGGCAGTGGCCGCATCAATGGCCATGGCTGTCGAGGATTTCACATTTCCTTCGATTGATGGCGGTGAATATCGGTTTTCAGACTGGCACGGGCAGCCAATTTTGGTGGTAAACACGGCATCGCAATGCGGCTTCACACCACAATATGAGGGGTTGCAGGCCTTGCATGATCGTTATGCCGATCAGGGATTGATTGTATTGGCCGTGCCTTCCGATGATTTTGGGCAGGAACTGGCCAACGAGGCCGAAGTGGCCGAGTTTTGTGAATTGAATTACAATTTGACCCTTCCGATGACCGAGATCACGCGGATTAAAGCCCCCGATGCACATCCATTTTTCGAATGGCTCGCACGCGAACATAATGCGCGGCCGTCATGGAATTTTTCAAAGTTCCTCATTGGTGGAAATGGTGAATTTGTCGAAGATTGGTCAAGCCTGACAGGCCCGACCAGTGGCGCGATCATTCGGGCGGTTGAGCGCGAATTGGCGCGCTAGTCCCTGTGACCACGCCCGTTTTTCTTGGCTCCGAGATATATCGCGGATCAACCTATGGTTCGTGGCACCCCTTACGCATTCCGCGTGTCTCAACTGTGATGGATTTATGCCGCGCCATGGGGTGGCTCAGCGCCGCGCAATATCGCCAAAGCCCGCGCGCCAAGCCAAAAGCCCTAACGGCATGGCATGACCCCCTCTATATCGAGGCGCTCATGCGCGCTGAAGAAACCCAAGATGTGGATGACGCAACCCGCGCGCGCCATGGCCTTGGGACTGTGGCAAACCCCGTCTTTCCCGAAATGTATCGCCGCCCCGCCACGGGGGCAGGTGGCGCGCTTTTGGCGGTTGAATTGCTGCGCGCGGGCGGTGTTGTGTTTCATCCAGGCGGTGGCACGCATCACGGGCTGCCCGACCGCGCGAACGGGTTTTGCTATCTCAATGACCCTGCGCTTGCGATCACGGCGTTGCGACAGCAGGGGCTGACGCGCATCGCCTATGTCGATATGGACGCCCACCATCCAGACGGGGTGGAGCATGGGTTCAAGGGCGCGTCCGATGTCTTGATGATCTCTGTGCATGAAGAGCGGCGTTGGCCATTTACAGGGGCGCTGGACGATGATGGCGGGGGAAATTGCCTAAACCTGCCCGTCCCGCGCGGGTTTCATGATGCGGAAATGGCACTCATTCGCGATATGCTGATCTTACCCGCACTTGCGGCGTTTTCGCCTGAGGCTATCGTATTGCAATGCGGTGCTGATGCGGTGACCGATGATCCGCTCTCAAGGCTCTGTCTCTCTGCGCAAAGCTATTGGGACATGGTCGCTGCCGTTCAATCGTTACGCTGTCCCCGCCTATTGGTGACAGGGGGTGGGGGCTATAACCCGTGGACAGTCGCCCGCGTCTGGAGCGGGATTTGGGCCACACTCAGCGGGCAAGATATTCCTGACCGCCTCCCACAAGAGGGCGAAGCGGTCTTGCGGGGCCTATCTTGGGCGGGGCATTCGAAAGGGAAATCGCCACCCGCGACATGGTTCACGCAGTTGCATGACAGCCAAGACGAAACACCAATTCGCGACACAATCCGAGATCGCATTGCCCTGCTCTCTGCGCGCCCTGCGGCGCAGGGCGTTTTGCCATAAAAAAGGCGGCCCCGAATAAGGGCCGCCTGATTGTCATTCGCGCACCACAAGGGCTTAGGCGATTTTCGGCAGCAAGCTGTCGATTGAGGCCTTTGCATCGCCGTAGAACATCCGCGTGTTCTCTTTGTAGAAAAGCGGGTTCTCAATGCCCGAATAGCCTGTGCCCTGCCCCCGTTTGGAGACGAAAACCTGCTTGGCTTTCCAGCATTCCAACACAGGCATCCCTGCGATTGGCGAGTTGGGGTCTTCTTGCGCGGCTGGGTTCACGATGTCGTTTGAACCGATCACAATGGCCACATCGGTGGATGGGAAATCCTCGTTGATTTCATCCATTTCCAGAACGATGTCATAGGGCACTTTGGCCTCTGCAAGCAGAACGTTCATGTGACCAGGCAAGCGGCCTGCAACGGGGTGAATGGCGAAACGCACAATTTTGCCCGCCGCGCGCAGCTTGCGTGTAAGCTCGGCCACACCTTGCTGTGCCTGTGCCACCGCCATGCCATAGCCGGGGATGATGATGATGCTGTCGGCCTCGTTCAGCGCATTGGCCACACCATCGCTGTCGATTGCGATTTGCTCGCCCTCAATGGCCTGCTGCTCGCCTTTGGCACCGCCAAAACCACCCAAAATCACGCTGATGAAACTGCGGTTCATGGCTTTACACATGATGTAGCTGAGGATGGCACCCGAAGAGCCCACCAAAGCCCCCACAACAATCAACAGATCATTGCCAAGGCTAAAGCCAATCGCCGCCGCCGCCCAACCTGAATAGCTGTTCAGCATGGACACAACCACGGGCATATCCGCGCCGCCGATCCCCATGATCAGGTGATAGCCGATAAAGAGAGCCAGAACTGTCAAGGCAATCAATGTCCAGCCGCCTGCGCCGCCCAAATACATCGCGGCCAACGCCAAGGATGCGGCAGCGGCAGCAGCGTTCAAGATATGCCCACCAGGCAATTGCTTCGCCGCACTGTTCACACGCCCTGCAAGTTTGCCATAGGCGATGACGGAACCCGTAAAGGTCACGGCACCGATCCAAATCCCCAAGACCAATTCAACGCGCAAAATGCCAACTTCAACGGCGGTTTTCTTGCCCAACAGTGCCGCGAAATTGGACAGGGTGCCAAGCATGTCATAAACAGGCGCCTCAATCGGGCCTTTGGGTTGCGGGAAGGCCATACCTGCCTCGCGCAAAACCTCGCCCACGCTGACCAATTCAAGATGCGCGTTAAAGCCCACGAAAACGGCAGCAAGCCCCACCAAGGAGTGCATGATTGCCACAAGTTCAGGCATTTGCGTCATTTGCACCTTGGTGGCGAGTTGATACCCAACCCCTGCGCCTGCCGCGATCAAGACCAATGACATCAGCCACAGCCCCGAACCTGGGCCGATTAAGGTGGCCGAAATCGCAATGGCCATGCCTGCGATGCCATACCAAACCGCGCGCTTGGCACTTTCTTGTCCCGACAAACCGCCCAGCGAGAGGATGAAGAGGACGCCCGCGACTGCATAAGCCGCAATGGTGAAACCGAAATCCATATCTGATACCCCTGCTGCTTACGATTTCTGGAACATGGCGAGCATCCGCCGTGTCACGAGGAAGCCGCCGAAAATATTAACTGCAGCCATAAAGATACCAAGGGCCGCCAAGATCGTGATCAGCGCAGAGCTAGAGCCGATTTGCATCAGCGCGCCCAAGATCACAATCGAGGAAATCGCATTGGTCACCGCCATCAAAGGCGTGTGAAGGCTGTGCGCCACGTTCCAAATAACTTGGAACCCGATGAACACCGACAGCACAAAGACGATGAAGTGCTGCATAAAGCTCGCAGGCGCAATCAAGCCCACGCCCAAGACCAACGCGGCACCAATCGCCACAAGGGTGATTTGGTTCTTCGTCTGCGCCTTGAAGGCGGCAATCTCTTGCTCCCGCTTTTCTTCGGGCGTCAGTTCTTTGGGCTTTTCACGCTTCTGCGCGGCAATTGCCGCCACTTTGGGTGGGGGCGGTGGGTAAGTGATCTCACCGCTAAACACCGCAGTTGCCCCGCGGATCACGTCATCCTCCATGTTGTGCACGACCTGCCCATCCTTTGCGGGGGTAAGATCGGCCAACATATGGCGGATATTCGTGGCATAGAGGGTTGAGGATTGCGCCGCCATACGGCTAGGGAAATCGGTATAGCCGATAATCACCACGCCATTGTCGCTGACAATCCGCTCATCTGCCTTGGTCAATTCACAATTGCCGCCCCGTTCTGCGGCCAGATCGATGATCACCGAGCCAGGCTTCATCGCCTCGACCATATCCTTCGTCCACAGCAATGGCGCAGGGCGGCCTGGGATCAAGGCCGTGGTGATCACGATATCCATATCTGGCGCGATCTCGCGGAATTTGGCCAATTGCTTGGCTTGGAACTCAGGGCTTTGGGGCGGGGCATACCCACCAGTCGCTGCCCCATCGGGCAATTCGTCATCTGAGAATTCAAGGAACACGAATTCCGCGCCCATGGATTCAATCTGTTCTGCAACTTCGGGACGCACGTCAAACGCATAAGTGATTGCGCCCAGAGATGTGGCCGTGCCGATGGCGGCTAGGCCCGCAACGCCTGCACCAACCACCAAAACCTTTGCAGGGGGAACCTTGCCTGCCGCAGTCACCTGACCTGTGAAGAAGCGGCCAAAGTTATTGCCTGCCTCAATCACCGCGCGATAGCCTGCGATATTCGCCATTGAGGAGAGCGCATCCATTTTCTGCGCGCGGCTGATGCGGGGCACCATATCCATAGCGATCACATTGGCACCTTTACTGCGGGCCAATTCCATCAACGCCTCATTCTGGCCGGGCCAGAAGAATGAAATCAGGGTCTGCCCCTCGCGCAAGCGCTTGACCTCAGCCTCTTGGGGCGGGCGCACTTTGATCACAACATCCGAGGCTTTGCACAAGGCCGCCGCTGTTTTCACAACGCTGACGCCAGCCGCCTTGTAGACTGCGTCTGAAAAGCCAGCTGCTGCACCCGCACCTGTTTCGATCACGCATTCATGGCCAAGCTTCTGCAATTGCGCCGCGCTGTCGGGTGTCATCGCAACCCGCGCTTCGCCCTGTTCGATTTCTTTTAAAGCGCCAATTTTCACGCTACATTCCCTCCAGTTTTTGGTGGCTCCCGCCCCCATAACAACTGCCGCAGATGGATACAACGGCCCATTCCGCGACATAATATTTCGTATACAACCGCATACCGCGCAATATCTGTTCAAAACAAGAATTGGCTCAAGTTGCGGCAATGTCCAGAGGCAGAACGCAGCCGCGCCAGATCAATTGACCTCAACAGGCAGATGCGGCAGCAATTCGAAAAGAGGAGAGGCCAAGATGACAGATTTCACCAAAACCCGTGCGGCGTTCCATATTCCCGATGGGGTGATCTATCTTGATGGCAATTCCCTCGGCCCCCTGCCCTTGGCGGCACAAGCAGCAGCCAGCCAAACCTTGACCGACCAATGGGGTGAGATGTTGATCACTGCATGGAACCGCGCAGGCTGGATTGATCTGCCGCGCAAATTGGGGGATCGCATCGCACCACTGATTGGGGCTGAGCCTGAAACAGTTCAAGTGGGCGATACATTATCCCTGAAACTTTATCAGGCGCTTGGGGCCGCTTTGGCGATGACAGATCGCAAGATCATTCTTAGCGATCAGGGCAATTTTCCGTCCGATCTCTATATGGCCGAAGGGTTGATCCAAACCATGGGCCAAGGCCACGAACTGCGCTTGGTTGCACCCGAAGCCGTGGAGGAAGCGCTCAGTGACGAGATCGCCGTGCTGATGCTGACCCAAGTTGATTATCGCACAGGCCGCAGGCATGACATGGCGCGCCTGACGGCTCGGGCACATGAATTGGGGATTATCACAATCTGGGATTTGGCCCATTCGGCGGGGGCGTTCCCCGTGCATCTGGCGCAAACAGGCGCGGATTTTGCCGTTGGATGCAGCTATAAATACCTCAATGGCGGGCCAGGGGCGCCCGCCTTTATCTATATCGCCCCGCAGTATCGTGACCATGCGCATACCGTGCTCAACGGGTGGCTTGGGCACGCAACACCCTTTGCATTTCCGCTAGACTATACACCCGCCACAGGGGTGGATCGAATGCGGATTGGCACCCCTGCGGTGGTGCAGATGCAAATCCTAGATGCCGCCCTTGATGCGTGGCAGGGGGTTGATCTGAATGATCTGCGTGCGGCCTCGGTCGCGCTATCCGAGCGTTTGATTGCGGGCATTGAGGCCAGTTGCCCTGATTTGCGCCTCGCAAGCCCCCGCGACCCCGAGCAACGCGGCAGTCAGGTTTCATTTCATTTTCAAGACGCTTATGCCCTATGCCAAGCCCTGATCGCGCGCGGTATCATCGGAGACTTCCGCGCGCCCGACATTCTGCGATTTGGGATCGCGCCGCTTTATATCGGCACGGCTGACATTGACACAGCCATTGCCGCAATTTCGGAAATCATCAAAGGCCGCCTTTGGGATCGCCCCGAATGGAAGACACGCAACGCGGTGACCTAAGGTTGCCTGATTGCATACCGCGGTGTGCAGATAAACCTTTAAAATACAAATAAATTTTTGGTTTACATATCCAGAAATTTTCGTCAGGTTGAAGCATCTTCCCCCCGCCTGAAAGGCGTGACGGCATATGCTACAAGATCATCCGCTGCGCTATGCGCTTGCCAATGAGTTGCACGCGCGGCCCTTTCCTTCGCTGAACGCGCCTTCGCAGGCTTTGTTCCTCGCGATCAAACAGCCGCAAAATGCCGCCAAGCGCGACCGCGCTCTTGATCGCGCACATCTTATCGCGCTGCTTGATCGATTTGGCGCCGCGCATCCGCAGCCTGATGCCACCCATTATTTCGGTGATATGGGCAAGTTCCGTATCAAATGGGAGATGCATACGGAATTTGTGACCTATACCGTCTTTGTGGACGGGCCAGAAACACGCGCCTTTGATCCTGAGCTGTGGCAGGTCTTTCCCGAGGCGTGGCTAAAATCCGCACCCGGTGCGCGGATCACATCCCTGCATATTCGCGTGGCCAATGCCCCAAGCGATGCCCAAATCGCGCAAGAGATTGACGAGTGGTTCGTTCCAGAAAGCCTAGCCGTAAGTTCGGTTCTCGATGGAAGTGCCGTGATTGCAGGCGATTTTCGTATTGATAGCGGCGGGCATATGCGCTTTGCCGTGTTTGTGGATAGCGAGACAGGTCAACGGCGTATCGGCCGCGTGGTGCAGCGTATTTGCGAAATCGAAACCTATAAAACCATGTCCATGCTCGGCCTTCCGCGCGCGCGCGATATTGGCGCAAGGATGGGAGAGTTGGACGAAACCCTGTCGCAACTTGTCGCTGATATGAATGGTGACTTGGCACAGCCCGAAGACACGCTTGATCAACTTCTCTCCATCGCCGCGGAATTGGAGAAATTACAATCCGAAAGCGCGTTTCGCTTTGGGGCCACCACCGCCTATAACGCGCTCGTCAATCAACGCATCAATGTGCTGCGCGAAGAGCGGTTCGCGGGGCGGCAAACCTTTGCGGAATTTATGATGCGCCGCTTTGACCCCGCTATGCGAACAGTCAAGGCGAATGAAAACCGCCTGCAACAGATCACAGATCGCGCCATTCGCGCGGGCGATTTGTTGCGGACACGAGTCGATGTGGGACGGTCAGCGCAGAACCAATTGCTGCTGGAAAGCATGAACAAACGCGCGGATCTGCAGTTGCGGCTGCAAAAAACGGTTGAGGGTCTTTCGGTCGTGGCCATCAGCTATTACGCCATCAATCTGGTGGCCTATCTTTTGGCCCCTTTGTCCGAACCTTTGGGGATTTCCAAAACCACACTCACAGCCGCTGCGGTGATCCCTGTGATCGGGCTTGTCTGGTTTGTGATCAACCGCCTGCGCCGCCATATCGAATGAGGGCTTGCGCAGGGTTTATGCGCTGATTTAGGCTTGTGCGCATGAACACCACCGCGCCTTTAATCGACCCATTTGCCCGCGCGATTTCCTATCTGCGCGTCTCCGTCACGGATCGCTGCGATTTTCGCTGCGTTTACTGTATGGCGGAGAACATGACATTCCTGCCCAAGGCCGAATTGTTGAGCTTGGAAGAGTTGGATCGGCTTTGTTCCAGTTTCGTCAATCTTGGGGTCAAGAAACTGCGGGTCACAGGCGGGGAACCCTTGGTGCGCCGTGGCATCATGACCTTTTTCGAGGCGATGGGACGGCATCTGGAAACAGGCGCGCTCGAGGAATTGACCCTCACCACCAATGGCAGCCAACTGAGCCGCTTTGCGCAGCCGCTTTATGATTTGGGGATGCGGCGGATCAATGTCTCGCTTGATACGCTGAAGGATGACAAATTCGCCGCCATCACCCGATGGGGCCGCCTGCCCCAAGTCCTCGCCGGGATCGAGGCCGCGCGCGCCGCGGGTCTGCGTGTCAAAATCAATGTGGTGGCCCTTAAAGGGTTCAATGAGGATGAGTTATTCGACATCCAATCCTGGTGCGCGCAGCACGATATGGATCTGACCTTTATCGAGGTGATGCCAATGGGCGATCTGGGAAATGAAGACCGCTTAGACCAATATTGGCCCCTGTCGGATTTGCGCGCACGTCTGGCCACGCGCTTCACCCTGACCGATCTGGCCGAACGCACAGGCGGCCCTGCCCGCTATGTCCGCCTTGAGGAGACAGGGCAGAAAATCGGGTTCATCACGCCACTCACGCATAATTTCTGCGAAAGCTGCAATCGCGTGCGCCTGACCTGCACGGGGAAGCTTTATATGTGCTTGGGCCAAGAGGACATGGCCGACCTGCGCGCGCCCTTGCGCAACAGCGATGATGACGCCGCCCTAGAGGCCGCCATCCGCGCCGCCATCGCCCGCAAACCCAAGGGCCATGATTTCGACTATTCCCGCCAAAAAGTGGCGGGGCAGATGTCACGGCATATGAGCCATACGGGGGGGTAGGTTTACCCCTTCAGCCCGCCGCCATCCGCCGCTCTACGATCTCGGCCCACCAGCTGCAGCCTGCGGGGATGGCTTCATCGTTGAAATTGTATTTTGGGTGATGCACGCCTGCGCTGTCACCATTGCCGACCAGAATATAGGCCCCCGGGCGGGAATTGAGCATGAAGGCGAAATCTTCGCCACCCATAATCAGGGGCGCTTCGACACAATCGCCTGAAACGGCGCGGGCGACTTCGGCGGCGAATTCGGTTTGCTCCTCCGAATTGATCATCACAGGATAGCCGTGGTGATACTGCACCTCGGCCTGCCCGCCAAAGCCCTCGGCGGTGGCTGTGGCAATCGCGGTAATCCGCGCTTCGGCCAATTCGCGCAGATCAGGGTCAAGCGTGCGCACCGTGCCGCGCAGATGGATTTTCTCAGGGATCACATTATAGGCCTCGCCCGCGCTGTG
This sequence comes from Rhodobacterales bacterium HKCCA1288, assembly GCA_015693905.1. Taxonomy (NCBI): domain Bacteria; kingdom Pseudomonadati; phylum Pseudomonadota; class Alphaproteobacteria; order Rhodobacterales; species Rhodobacterales bacterium HKCCA1288. The sequence continues at coordinate 1,152,084 of CP065161.1, forward strand.
CATCGCCGTCACCGACACCACCACCTGTTTCACAGGGTCGGCGTTGCGACTGGCAATGGTTTGCAGGGCAAGCACCAGATGGCTGCCCATCACCACAGGGTCAACCGTGTCTTGCGGTTTGGCGGCATGGCCCCCTTTGCCCGTCAGGTAAATATCGAATTGATCGGTCGCGGCGAAAAATGGGCCGGAGCGGATCGCGAATGCGCCCGTAGGCATCCCCGGCCAATTATGCATCCCGTAGACCTCTTGGATGCCGAAGCGCTCCATCATCCCGTCATCGACCATTTCGCGGCCACCGCCGCCGCCCTCTTCGGCGGGTTGGAAGATGATGGCGACTGTGCCATCAAAATTGCGCGTCTCAGCCAGATATTTCGCGGCACCAAGCAACATGGCTGTGTGCCCGTCATGGCCGCAGGCATGCATCGCACCGGGTGTTTTCGAGGCATAATCAAGCCCCGTTTCCTCATGGATCGGCAGGGCATCCATATCCGCGCGCAATCCGATGCAGCGGCCCGATGCAGTGGATTTGCCTTTGATGATGCCCACAACCCCTGTGCGCCCTAAGCCCGTAACCACCTCGTCACAGCCAAATTCGCGCAACCGCTCGGCCACCACGGCCGAGGTGCGATGGGTTTCAAACAGGATTTCTGGGTTCTCGTGCAGATCGCGCCGCCACGCGGTGACTTCGGGCAGCAATTCGGCAAAGCGGTTTTTGATCGGCATAAGAGGCCCCTTTCTTGTGCATAGGCTGTCTCACGAAAACTATAGCCCGCCGAGATAGGGCAGCAAGCGGATTCCCACCGCCCCGTTACCGGAGCGGCTTAACCTGCGCCTTACCATCGGCCAGTTCAACCTCAACCTCAGACGCCGTTCGCAAAGCCGCGGTTGTGGTGATCAACCCCGTCTCATTGCGCAACACCGCATAGCCGCGCTTGAGCGTTGCCGTGTAACCGAGGCTTTGCCGCATCCGTTCAAGGGCATTCAGTTTCTGCTGTGCATCGGCAATCGCGCGGCTCAGAACCGAGGGGCGCAAATTGGCGCAAGCGCGCTCATAAGGCAGGCGCTTTTGCGCTAAAGCACGATCCAAGGCAGGCACCAGTCGCGCGCCCACAGTTTGCACATGATGGCTGCGGGTTTGCACGGATTGCACCAATGCAGGCTCAAGCCTGTCTGCCACGCGATCAAGGCGCTGCTGCGCAGTCTCAAGCAGTGACGCAGGGCGCGGCAAGGCGCGCGAGAGATCCGCCAGCCGCACGCGGCGCTGCGTAACACCCGCCTGCGCCCCCCGCGAGAGGCGCGCGCCGCAATCTTGAACCCAAGTGAGGATATCCATCCGCACAGGCACCGCACGCTCGGCCGCAGCGGTCGGTGTGGGCGCGCGATAATCGGCCGCAAAATCGATCAAGGTGGTATCGGTTTCATGCCCCACAGCTGAGATCAGCGGGATCCTGCTTTCGGCGGCGGCGCGCACCACGATTTCCTCGTTGAACCCCCACAGGTCTTCAAGGCTGCCCCCGCCCCTCGCCACGATGATCAAATCAGGACGGGGGATGTGCCCCCCCGCGGCGAGGGCGTTAAACCCCCGAATGCCTGCCGCCACTTCTGGCGCACATTTCTCTCCCTGAACCGCGACAGGCCAGATCAAGACCTGCCGTGGAAAACGATCTCGTAGGCGGTGCAAAATATCGCGGATCACCGCCCCAGAGGGCGAGGTAACCACACCGATCACCTCAGGCAAAAAGGGCAGCTCTTGTTTGCGCGCGGCATCAAATAAACCCTCAGCAGCCAGTTTCAGACGGCGTTGTTCCAACATCGCCATCAAGGCACCCGCCCCTGCAGGGCGCATGTCTTCGATCACCAATTGATATTTCGATTGGCCTGCAAAGGTCGTCATGCGCCCCGTGGCGACAACCTCCATCCCCTCTTCGGGTCTGTGGGTGAGGCGCGCGGCTGTGCCCTTCCAGATCACGGCATCCAAATTTGAGCGATCATCTTTCAAGGTCAAATAGATATGACCAGAAGCAGGGCGCGAAATACGGCCCAATTCGCCGCGCACGCGGATATGCGAGAATTCCCCCTCAATCATGCGCTTGACCGCGCCAGAAAGCTCGGTGACAGAGAACTCTGGTGCGTTTCCGCCCTCGGCTTCTTCGATCAAATCCGACATCTGCCCCTCGTCCCTTGGGTTGGCTTGCGTTGATTTCCCTCGCAGCTTAGAACGCGGCAACGAAAAGGCCAAGTGGAGCGGATGCGATGAATATCTTGATTTTGGGCAGTGGTGGCCGTGAACACGCGTTGGCTTGGGCGGTTCTGCAAAACCCCAAATGTGATACGTTGATCGTTGCCCCTGGCAATGCGGGGATCGCGCAAATCGCCGCTTGCGCGGATATCAATATTCTCAACCCTCAGGCGGTTGTGGATTTCGCTGCCGAAAACGCGATTGATTTTGTGATTGTTGGCCCCGAAGCCCCGTTGGCCGAGGGCGTGGTAGATGCCTTGTCACAATCGGGCATCTTGGCTTTCGGCCCAAGCCGAGAGGCGGCGCGGCTTGAGGCCTCTAAGGCCTTTACCAAGGAAATCTGTGATGCGGCCAAGGCACCGACTGCAGCCTACGCGCGGTTCACCGATGCAGCATCCGCGCGGGACTACGTCACAGCACAAGGCGCGCCCATCGTGGTCAAGGCCGATGGTTTGGCGGCGGGCAAAGGCGTGATCGTGGCCATGACCTTGACCGAAGCGTTAGACGCGATTGACGATATGTTCGGCGGCGAGTTCGGCGATGCAGGTGCCGAGGTGGTGATCGAAGAGTTCATGGAAGGTGAAGAAGCCAGTTTCTTCATTCTCTCTGATGGCGCATCCATCCTGCCTATTGGCACGGCCCAAGATCACAAACGCGCCTTTGACAATGATGCGGGGCCGAATACGGGTGGCATGGGTGCCTATAGCCCTGCCCCCGTCCTAAGCGATGAGATCGCCGCGCGCGCCTTGCGCGAGATTGTTCAGCCCACGATTGACGAAATGGCCAAGCGCGGCACGCCCTATCGCGGTGTGCTTTATGCAGGGTTGATGATCAAAGACGGCCAAGCACGCTTGGTTGAATATAATGTGCGCTTTGGTGATCCTGAATGTCAGGTGTTGATGATGCGCCTCGGCGCGCAGGCCTTAGATCTGATGGTGGCTTGCGCGGAACAGAGGCTTGACCAAATGTCGGTCAACTGGGCCGACGATCACGCGCTGAGCGTTGTGATGGCGGCAATTGGCTATCCAGGATCATATGAAAAAGGCAGCGTGATCAACGGGCTTGAGGCGTTGGCGCAAGATAGCAACCACATGGTATTTCACGCAGGCACCAAGGAAGTGAATGGCGCAATCACAGCCGCAGGGGGGCGCGTTTTAAACGTCACCGCCCGTGGCGAAACTTTGGCCGAGGCCCGCAGCCGCGCCTATGACATGGTCAATAAAATTGATTGGCCTGACGGGTTTTGCCGCTCAGACATAGGATGGAGGGCGCTGTAGCACAGCGCACCTCCGATGCCGTCACAGCTTGGAGAGCTTGTTTTGCAATTCCGCAAGCTGGCGTTTGATCTGGCTCAGTTCGTCCTCTTCGCGCGCAGGGGTGGGCGCGTCTTCCTCCTCTGCGCTCGGGCCTGACCACCCTTTTCCCAAACCACCAGTCATGGCCTTCATGAAGGCTTCTTGCTGCGCGCGCATGGCCTCGAACCCGGGCATGGAGGCCATCGGGTTAATCGCGCTCATGTTTTCCATCATCGCGGATTGGCCCTGTTTGAGCATATCAAAGGACATCGCGAGAAAATCGGGAACCACGCTTTGTGCTTGGCTTGTGTAACTGCGCACCAAGTCATTCAGCACGGCGATTGGCAAAACACTTTCGCCGCGTGATTCATGTTCTGCGATAATCTGCAACAGAAATTGGCGGGTCAGATCATCCCCTGATTTCAGGTCAACAATCTTCACCTCGCGCCCTGCGCGGATGAACCCCGCAATATCATCAAGCGTCACATAATCGGAGGTCTCAGTATTATAGAGCCTGCGGCTGGCATAGCGTTTGATCAATAAAGGCTCTTGTGCCTGTGCCATTTCATCCTCCCTGACTTACTGTCACGCGTTCACCCTAGGGATCAGCCTAAGCAGTCGCAGAAAAAAAACAATAATTGTTTTGCAGATGCAAAAAGGGCAGGCGGTGAGGCCTGCCCTTCTTGGGAGCGCGTTGGAAGGGAGGATACCAACGCGGCACAGAAATCTGTAGCTTATGCAGCTGCAGTTGCTGCTTTCTTGGCTGCTGCAGTAACTTCAGCAGTTGCTTTTTTAACAGCTGCAGAAGCTTCTTCAGTTGCAGATTTGCCTGCAGCCATCATCAACTCAACAGTGTCCATCTGAACTTTTTTCGCAACTTCAGCGAAAGCAGCCATGTTTTCAGCTGCGATTTCTGCTTGTGCAGAAGCGAAATCGGTCAGGGCTTTGCTGTAGTCAGCAGGCTCTTCTTTAACTTTGGCAACATCGCCGAGTTTCGCGATGGTGTCTTTTGTCCAACCTGCTTGGATCTCAGCGGATTTCTCAGCGGCTTCAAGAGCAACTTTCGAGAACTTCTCGCCCATCGCGGCAGAGTTTTTGAACGCATCGGTCATTGCCGACATGTCCATTGGGTAAGCCTTCATCATGTCCTGAAGAACTTTTGTGAATTCGTTTGCGGCGGTTTTTGCCATGGTCTCTACTCCAAAAAATATCGCGTGTTTCGCGGGCTGCGTTTGCTGCATGCGCAGTATATGCCATGCTGCACTGCAGCAAGTCAAGCATTTTTCTGCACCGCAGCAAAAGCCAAAAATTTTATGGATTATCAGAGTTCTGGCGTTTCCTTGACATAGGTGCCAGGGGCTTGCGCCAATATTTTATAGCCCGACTCACCCAAGCTGCGCGCAGCAACGCGCTTTCCCGAATGGGTGCGCAACCATGCTTCCCACCGAGGCCACCATGACCCTTCGTGGAATTCAGCCTGCTCGCGCCAGTCTTTCACGGAAAGGCTAAGGTCATCATTTGTATAGTGACCATATTTCTTTTTGTTGGGCGGATTGATGATCCCCGCGATATGGCCCGATTGGGACAAGATAAAGGTTTTATCCTCTGACCCCATTTTTTGCACACCGCGATAACTGTCCTTCCACGCCGCAATGTGATCCGCCTCGCAGGCAATGGCGCAAAGCGGCAGGTCGACATCACTGACCTTGAGCTTCTTTCCCATCAATTCAAACGTGCGCTCCGCAAAATCATTGCTTTGGCAAAGACCTCGCAAATATTGCACAGTCATCTTGCCAGGCAAATGCGTCCCGTCACCATTCCAGTAAAGCAGATCAAAGGCAGGCGGGGCCTCGCCCATCATATAGCTGCGCACCGCAGGGCCGTAGATCAAATCCTTGGCGCGCAAAAAGCTAAAGGTCTTGGCCATATATTTGTTATCTAACACACCATCTTCGGCAACCTGCCGTTCGATGGCATCGACAAAATCATCTTGCAGAAAGACCGTAAATTCACCCTGATCGGAAAAATCCGTCAGCGTGGTGAAGAAGGTAGCAGATGAGATCGGCTTTTGGCGGCGTTTTTTCAGCAGCGAGAGCGTGAGGCTGAGGGTGGTGCCTGCAATGCAATAGCCCACCGCATTGACCGCCTTACTCCCCGTGACCTCTTTAACCACGTCAATAGCCTTGAGATAGCCTTTCTCGATGTAATCTTCGAGGCCCTTATCTGAATAGGATTTATCAGGGTTCTTCCACGACACTACGAACAAGGTATAGCCTTGATCCACAATCCATCGGATCAAACTATTTTCGGGGCGCAAATCCATTACGTAATATTTGTTGATCCACGGCGGGAAGATGATCACAGGTTTTTTGTAGACGGTTTCTGTGGTCGGCGCGAATTGCAGCAACTCCATCATTTCATTGCGATAGATCACGGCGCCTTTTGCGGTTGCAATATTCTTGCCCAATTCAAAGGCCGAACCATCGGCCAAGGTTGGCAAGATCTCACCCTTATGGGCCTCAATATCACGCACGAGGTTCTCTAAGCCTTTCACAAGGCTTTCGCCCTCGGTTTCAACCGCACGCTCTAACGCATCTGGGTTCGTGGCCAGAAAATTTGTTGGTGCAAAAAGATCAACCATCTGTTTTGCAAAGAATTCGATTCTCTGCCGATCTTTATGCTCTAGCCCCTCAAGATCCTTCAACGAAGCCTCTATGGCATTGGCCGAGATCATATATTGCTGTTTGACGTAGTTAAAATAGGGGTGCGTTTTCCACAGCGGATTGGAAAAACGGCGATCATCTGGGGTGTTATCCTCGGGCGGCTCTAGCTTGCCTTGCGCAAGATTCTGTTGAGCTTCGGCGTAATGCGTGACGGAGTCAGCCCAAAATTTGACCTGCCGCTCCATTAATTTTGCGGGGTTATTCACCAGTTCCGACCAATACGCCATGCTGGCTTTCATATAGAGATCGGGGCCTGGCCCATTCAGGCCAGGGTCGTTTTGGCCTTTATTTGCGAGGGCTTCAACCAAACGTTGGCTTAACTCTTCCACGCGTTTGAGATTGGTGTTTAACTTTTCTAAATGGTCACCCATGACCCTTGCCTCCTCGCGCGCGGATCGTCACTTTGCTTGATTTTATCCGATAAATGCTGCATTTGCATAGAGAGGCTTTACCAAGGTGAGGGGGTAGGGCTGATTTACCGCAGGGTGCATTGACGGCGCCCAAGCTCAATTTTGGAGATATGCATCCGATGCGACAGCTTCTCACCTATGATTTCATGGAAACCATGCGCGTGACCAATCAATGGCTTGGATCAACCGCGCGGGCGATGTGCTCCTATCCGCAATTCGGGCTTGTAGCCAATCCTGCCATCCAAATGACCGCCGCTTGGGGCGAGGTGATGGAGCGCAGTTTTGCGCGTATGGCCGTAAAACCTGATTGGGGAATTCGCTCCATCACACTCGGCGATGGCCGTGACCACGCTGTCAGTCCAAATGTGGTTCTTCCAAAACCTTTTGGCGATTTGGTGCATTTCGCTGTTGCCGGGCGCGAGGCTATGGCCCGCAAAGTGTTGTTGGTTGCCCCAATGTCGGGCCATTACGCCACGCTTCTGCGCTCGACCGTCATCAGTTTGCTGCCCGATTGTGATGTCTATGTCACCGATTGGCACAATGCCCGCGACATTCCTGTCAGCGCGGGCAAGTTCGATGTCGAGGATTACACTCTCTATCTGGTGGATTTCATGCGCCACATGGGGCCAGACACCCATGTTATCGCGGTCTGCCAACCCGCCCCACTGACCTTAGCGGCAACCGCCTATCTGGCCGAGGAAGACCCCAAGGCACAGCCCCGCTCATTGACCCTGATTGGGGGGCCAATCGACCCGGAAGCCGCGCCAACGGATGTCACCGATTTTGGCAATCGCGTCACCATGGGCCAGTTGGAACAGTCCATGTTGCAGCGGGTGGGGTTCAAATATGCCGGCGCGGGCCGCATGGTCTATCCAGGCTTGCAGCAGCTTAGCTCGTTTATGGCGATGAATGCCGAAAAACACAGCCGCGCCTTCACCGAGCAGATCCTTCGTGTGGCCAAGGGCGAGGCATCTGACAATGACAAGCATAACCGCTTTTATGATGAATATCTTGCGGTGATGGATATGCCTGCGGAATTCTACCTCTCAACCGTGGATCGTATTTTCAAGAAACGCGAAATTGCGAAAAATACCTTCACCGTTGCGGGTAAGCCTGTCGATATCGGCAAAATCACATCGGTTGCGGTGAAAACCGTTGAGGGCGGCAAAGATGATATTTCCGCCCCGGGCCAATGTATTGCAGCCCTAGATCTATGCACGGGCCTGCCAGACAGCAAAAAGGCGAGCCACCTCGAGCCTGATGCAGGCCATTACGGGATTTTTGCAGGCAAAAGCTGGCGCAACAATATCCGCCCGCTTGTTCTGGATTTTATTGACGCCAACAATAAGTCCGCGAAGATCAAAGCCGTCAGTTAAACCGCGCTTTCCAGCATTTCATCCAGCCTGCGCGCCAAAAGATCAAGGCAATGCGGGCTGGAAAAGCGGTGATCTTCGCCTTTGACCAATTCCAAATGCAAATCATCGCACTGCAAGTGCGCAAGAAGGCGCAAAGCCACCGCTTGATCTACCGCCTCATCCTCGGTGCCTTGGAAAAGGCGCACAGGGGCATCAATCACCAAAGGGCTGCGCAGAACCAAATTCTTGCGCCCATCTTCAATCATACGCTTGGTGACGATCATCGGCTCCCCGTATTCTGAGGGCAGCGCGGTTTGCCCCTGCCCCATGACTTCAGCGCGTTGATCTTCGGAAAAACTGGCCCAAAACCCATCTTCAGTAAAGTCAGGGGCAGCCGCGATGCCAATCAGCCCTGCAATCCGTTCGGGGTTTCGGCGCGCCATCAACAGTGAAATCCATCCCCCCATGGACGACCCCACCAAAACCACCCGCTTCGGGGCAAGGCGATCTAAAACCTCCGCAGCGTCTTCGGCCCAATCGCCAATACAGCCCTCAGTGAATGCGCCGCTGCTTTCGCCATGGCCAGAGTAATCAAACCGCAGAAAAGCGCGGCCACGGGATTTAGCATATTCCTCAAGGAATACGGCCTTGGTTCCCGCCATGTCTGAGCGCAAGCCGCCCAAAAACACAACCATCGGATGGGTGCCTTCTGTCAGATGATAGGCAATGCGGCGAGATTTCGCGGTGATCAGATGGTCGGGCATGGTTTCGCTTTCATGTGCGGGCATATGCCCCCTCCATGCCAAAAACCTGCCCCCCCGCGCAAGAGTTGACACCACATCAAAGCCGCGCCAAAAGACCAAGCAACACTTAACCCGCAACCGGGCGTTTCGTAGGCGCCAAACTGACGAGGAGCTATGGCGATGCCACAGATTTCCCTAACATTTCCCGATGGCAATTCCCGCAGCTACGAGGCTGGCGTGACAGCCGCCGAGGTGGCCGAAAGCATCGCAAGCTCGCTTGCCAAAAAGGCGATCAGCGCCACAGTGAACGGCGCGCATTACGATTTGGCTTGGCCAATTGATACCGATGCCACCATCGCGATCAACACTATGAAGGACAATGACGCCGAAGCCTTAGAGCTGATCCGTCACGACTTTGCCCATGTGATGGCGCGCGCCGTTCAAGAAATCTGGCCAGATGTAAAAGTGACAATCGGCCCTGTCATAGAAAATGGCTGGTATTACGATTTCGACCGCAAAGAGCCCTTCACCCCAGATGATCTGGGTCGGATTGAAGCGAAGATGAAAGAGAGCATCAACGCCCGCGATACCGTGCGCACAGAAATCTGGGATCGTGCACGCGCAATCGCCCATTACGAAGCGGCAGGCGAACCATATAAGGTTGAACTGGTTGGGATGATCCCCGAAGATCAACCCGTGCGGATGTATTGGCACGGGGATTGGCAAGACCTCTGCCGTGGCCCGCATTTGCAGCACACGGGGCAATTGCCCGCTGATGCGTTTAAATTGATGAAGCTCGCAGGCGCATATTGGCGCGGCGACAGCAATCGCCCTATGCTGCAGCGCATCTATGGGGTCGCGTTCAAAAACCGCGATGACCTCAAGGCACATCTGACTTTCTTGGAAGAAGCCGAAAAGCGCGACCACCGCCGCTTGGGCCGCGAGATGAACCTGTTCCATATGCAGGAAGAGGCCCCAGGTCAGGTGTTTTGGCACCCCAATGGGTGGCGCATATACACGGCGCTGCAAGATTACATGCGCCGCCGTCAGCAAGATGGCGGCTATGTAGAAGTTAACACCCCGCAAGTGGTTGACCGCCGTCTTTGGGAGGCCTCGGGCCACTGGGAAAAATACCAAGAGAATATGTTCATCGTGGAAGTGGACGAAGACCATGCCCGCGAAAAGGCCATCAACGCCCTGAAGCCGATGAACTGCCCCTGCCATGTGCAGATTTTCAATCAAGGCATGAAGTCCTATCGCGACCTGCCCTTGCGGATGGCGGAATTTGGATCATGTAACCGATACGAACCATCAGGTGCCTTGCACGGTATTATGCGGGTGCGCGGCTTTACCCAAGATGACGCGCATATCTTCTGCCGCGAAACGCAGATTGAGGATGAAACAAAGCAATTCATCGAATTGCTTTCGGCGGTTTACAAGGATCTTGGGTTCGAGAAATTCCGCGTGAAATTCTCTGACCGCCCCGACACCCGCGCGGGCAGCGATGAGGTTTGGGACAAGGCCGAAGCGGCGCTGAAATCTGCCACCGAAGCGGCGGGATATGCCTATGAACTGAATCCCGGCGAAGGGGCATTTTACGGCCCGAAACTGGAATTCGTGCTGACCGATGCCATTGGGCGCGATTGGCAATGCGGCACGTTGCAGGTGGATTTCGTTCTGCCCGAACGTCTGGACGCCACCTATATCGGTGAGGATGGCGCGAAACACCGCCCCGTCATGCTGCACCGCGCTATTTTGGGCAGCTTTGAGCGTTTCATTGGCATCTTGATCGAGAACTTCGCAGGCCGCCTGCCCTTCTGGTTGGCCCCGCGTCAAGTTGTGGTTGCCTCTATCGTCTCCGAAGCGGATGGGTTTGTGGATGAGATTGTAGCGCTGCTCAAAAAACGGGGCGTGCGCGCCGAGGCTGATAAGCGCAACGAAAAGATCAATTATAAAATCCGCGAGCATTCCACAGGAAAGGTGCCTGTGATTTTGGCCGTTGGACGCAAAGAGATGGAAGATCGCAGCGTGACCTTGCGCCGTTTGGGTGAACACCAAACTTCCGTTCAGCCCTTAGATGCTGTGATCGATGCCTTGGTCGCCGAGGCGATTGCGCCTGATCTGCGCAGCTAATTTATAAAAGCGCGGCTTTTACATCCGCGCCCCATCCCAGATAGAGCGCCCCGTTATCCGCAAGGATGACGGGGCGTTTCATCAGCGCGGCATGGGTCGCCAATAGCGCCTTTGGGTCAGTAGCGCGCGTGTTCTCATCCAAACCACGCCACGTGGTGGATTTGCGATTAATGAGGGCATCCGCCCCAAATTCTGCCAAAAACTGCGAAATCTCAGCATCGCTCAACGGGGTTTCGCGCAGATCACGCAACACGGCGCTATGACCTGCAGCGGTCAATTCCTTCACCGCCTTGCGGCATGTGTCACAATTTTTCAGCCCAATAATCTGCATCTGTGCCTCTTTTTTATTCCATAAACCACAGCATAGGGCCGCAGGCGCTGGGTTCCAGAGAGTTTTTCTTGATTTTTAGCAAAACCAAGGCACTCTCTTGGCGTGCCTCTAGGTCACCTGTTGAACTGCTTTTGAGACGGCAGCAAAGGTATGGTCATCGGCCCTGGCTGCACCCCACGCGCAGACACGCTTGTGGGATCGAGACTTGAGACAGGAAAGATACGAAAATGCCCACTGGCACTGTGAAATGGTTCAACACCACCAAAGGTTACGGGTTTATCGCGCCTGATGGCGGCGGCAAAGATGTGTTCGTGCATATCTCTGCAGTTGAACAAGCGGGGATGAAAGAATTAGCCGATAACACGAAAATCAGCTTTGAGCTTCGTGAAGGCCGCGATGGTCGGGCCTCTGCGGTCGATCTGAAAATTCTCTGACGTCAAAACCCCGCGCGCAAGGCAGCCACACCGCTTTGCGCGCATGGCCCCTAGGCCGTGATGGCGCGCGCGATCATGACCCCACCCCATGCGGCAACCCCTGTCAGCGTGGCGCCCCAAATCACATCCATCACCACCATTTGCGGGTGCCAGTCACGCATTACCGCCCATGACGTGAACTCATAGGTGCCATAGGCCACAAACCCCAAAATTGCGCCATTGATCAGGGCCAGGCTTGGCGTATCTGCGCGCATCGCGGGGGTGGAGGCAAAGTAAAGAATGCCCCCCATATAGGTCAGATAAAACAAGATTGCAGGCAACAGGCGAAACCCACCTTCATAAAGCAAATCGCCAATATGCCGCGCAAAGACAGGCTGTAACACTGTGTTCAACATCACCGCATCGGCGATGAGGAAGATCAAAGATGTCGCCACAAAGAGGATTAAGAGGGTCATCAAGTGCCGCCTTTTCGCGCTACGTCCCGCATGGCATTAGTTAGCGGTGCTTTTGCATAAGGCAAAACCTTAGGCCCGCACCAATTCCCGCACCACGCACGCGGGGCCATCCTCGCGCAAGGAATGCCGCCACGCCTCGCGCCAATCACCTTCGTTGATCTCAGGGAAGTAGGCATCTGCCGCCTCAATCACCAAATCAACCTCGGTGACCAAAAGCCTGTCTGCCATCGGCAGCATTTGCGCATAAATCTGTGCGCCGCCAATCCCGTAAATCCGCGGATACCCTGCGCTTCGGGCCAACTCAATCGCTGCATCCACAGAAGCGACAACCGTATCGTGCAGCGTTTTATCACGGCTGACCACGATATTGAGGCGATTTTTCAGCGGCTTAAACGGTAGGCTCTCCCATGTGTTGCGGCCCATAATCACCGCCCCGCCCAGTGTTTCACGTTGGAAAAAGGCCAAATCTTCGGGCGCATGCCACGGGATTGTGTTGCCTTTACCAATCGCGCCGTTCTGCGCCCGCGCTACCACAAGTGAAATCATGACCGCCTCCCTAAACCGCCACAGGCGCTTTGATGGCGGGATGGGGATCATACCCTTCGATGATGAAATCATCGTAGCGGAAATCGAAAATCGACCCGACATCGCGTGCAAGCCGCAAGGTCGGCGCAGGGCGGCTGTCGCGCGACAGCTGTTCTTTCACCTGATCCATATGGTTCGAATAGATGTGACCATCCCCAATGGAATGCACAAATTCACCAGGCTTATAGCCCGTGACATGGGCCAGCATCACCGCAAGCAAGGCATAAGAGGCAATGTTAAACGGAACCCCTAAAAACATATCTGCCGAACGCTGATAAAGCTGCAGGCTCAGCCGCCCGTTCAAGATTTTCACCTGCCACAGCGTATGGCAGGGCGGCAGGGCCATTTGATCCACCTCGCCAGGGTTCCAAGCAGACACAATCAGGCGGCGGCTGTCAGGCGTGCGTTTGATCATCTCAACCAAATTCGAAATCTGATCAACCGATCCAATCGACACGGCGCCATCTGCGCCACGCGCAACCTTTGGGAAATGTCGCCATTGGTGGCCGTATACAGGGCCAAGATCGCCCTTCTCATCGGCCCATTCATCCCAAATAGACACACCATTTTCTTTGAGATAGCCGATATTCGTGTCGCCCGCGAGGAACCATAACAACTCGTGGATGATGGATTTCAGATGCAGCTTTTTGGTTGTGATGAGCGGGAAAGTCTCGCTCAAATCATAGCGCGCTTGCAGGCCGAAATAGCTGCGCGTGCCCGTGCCTGTGCGGTCGGTTGTATCCACGCCCTTTTCAAGGATCAGCGCCAATTGGTCATGATATTGCTGCATCGCCACACATCCACAGGTTGGGCCATCGTTACGCTATATATTGAAACGATTTTAGCGCAAACCGCAATATCGGGTAGGGCATTTCTTGCCCCAGCCCCCTGTAATTCTGCAAATTTCACGCTAAGCTTGAAGCAACGCGAATTTTCACGAGGGAGACAGCCGTGGCAATCCGATATCTTCATACAATGGTGCGCGTCAAAGACCTTGAAGCAACCCAAAAATTCTTTGCGCTTTTAGGCCTAAAGGAGACGCGGCGCTCTGATTATGAAAGCGGGCGCTTCAGCCTGATCTTCATGGCCCCTGAAGGCCAAGAAGAATGTCCCGTTGAACTGACCTATAACTGGGATGGCGATGATGGGCTGCCATCAGATAGCCGCCATTTCGGGCATCTCGCCTATGAGGTGGATGATATCTACGCGATGTGTCAGCACTTGATGGATCATGGCGTGACAATCAATCGTCCCCCGCGCGATGGTCGTATGGCCTTTGTGCGCTCACCCGATAATATCTCGGTGGAATTGCTTCAAAAAGGGGCGGCACAAGAGCCCGCTGAACCATGGGCTTCGATGCCAAATATCGGTCATTGGTAAGGGCCGCCCTCATAATTGGGGTGGCTTTGCTGCTGCCCCAATCGGCAACAGCTTGCCGCTTGGCCTTGGCCCTTGGGTTGGATGCATCGGCATCGGTTGACAGTGATGAACACAGCCTGATGCGCGCGGGCCTTGCCAATGCGTTGACAAGCCCAGTTGTCATGACCGCACTCTTTGACAGCGCGGCACCTGTGGCCATCTTCGTGTATGAGTGGTCAGGGAGGAGGCAACAGCAGGTTTTGGTTGACTGGACGATCCTCGACACCCCGACAACCCTCACCGCTGTTGCTGCCGAAATTGTGGCCGCGCCGCGCGGGGATGATGAATTTCCAACCGCACTTGGATACGCGCTTGGCTTTGGAGCCACGCAATTAGCCGCCGCACCTGCCTGTGATTTTTATACGCTCGACATCTCTGGGGATGGTGAAAATAACGAGGGATTTCAACCAAGCCATGCTTTTGCCCATTTCCCCTTTGACGGTGTTACTGTGAACGGGTTGGCGATTGGGGGCGCGGCGGTTGATATTGTCGAATATTACCAACGCGAAATCCTGCGCGGGCCGGGTGCCTTTATCGAACAGGCGCGCGATTACCAAGATTTTGAAGCCGCCATGTTGCGCAAACTCGAACGCGAATTGCGCCCCATGATGTTGGGCGGCCTTTAATCCGCGCGCAAAAGACTTGGAAAGCCCCAAAAAACATGCAAATTATATGCAAGTTTTGAGTATATTTTGGGTGATTTGCGCATGCTTGATCGAACTGACCGCCGCTTATTGCGTGCCTTGCAACAAAATGGCGCAATGACGGCGCAGGAGATGGGGCGCCATCTTGGTCTTTCGACCTCTCAAGCAGGGCGGCGGCGACAAAAGCTAGAACAAACAGGCGTGCTGCGCGCGGTCAGCATAGATATTGCACCAGAGGCCTGCGGCCTCTCCGTGCAGGCGTTTTTGACACTCACCCGCAGCGCCCATGATCCTGCCTTGATGGATGATTTCAAGCGATTGCTGCACAGCACCCCTGAAATCGTTTCAGCCTTTGATGTCACAGGCTCTGCAAACACAATCCTGCGCGTTTGGTGCAGCGATCTAGACGCGCTACGCGAGCTTATTGATACCATCATCTTACCCCATCCGATGGTCGAGAAATTGCACACCGAGATCGTGATGGCGCAAATCAAGCCAGACAGTGCCTTGCCGCTCTGATCCACTCGTGTCAAAGTTGCACTCAAGACGAACGCAACCTCCCCCACGCAAAGGACAGGCCGATGGAAAGCCTGCTTTTACAGGCGACAATCTATCTTTCTGCGATGGTGATCGCTGTGCCCCTGACCGTGCGGTTTGGTCTGGGATCGGTCTTGGGGTATTTGCTTGCTGGCATCGCGATTGGCCCATTGATTGGGTATATCGGCTCGGACACAGATGACCTTCAACATTACGCCGAATTTGGCGTGGTGCTGATGCTGTTTCTGATCGGTTTAGAGCTAGAGCCGCGCAATCTTTGGGATATGCGGCAACGCTTGATTGGTTTGGGCGGGGCGCAGGTTGTTTTGACAACCTTCGCGCTTGCAGGGGTCGCGCTGCTCTTTGGCTTGCAATGGCAATTGGCCTTGGCAACAGGGATGATCTTGGCCCTGTCTTCGACCGCGATTGTGCTACAGACGCTCAGCGAAAAGGGATTGATGAAAACCAACGGCGGCCGCGGCGCGTTTTCTGTGCTTATGACCCAAGATATTGCCGTCATTCCGATGTTGGCGTTCCTTCCCCTTTTGGCCGTGTCGGGCAGTTTAAGTTTTGCGCAAGACGGCTCGATCCAACGCGCCACCGATACGGCGGATCATGGGGCCCATTCCTTCTCACTGGTCGAAGGACTGCCGGGATGGGGGGTGACGCTGGTCACAATTGCCGCCATCGCGCTTGTGATCCTTGCGGGGCATTTCCTATCCCGCCCCCTGTTCCGCTTTATCCACATGGCGCGTTTGCGCGAGGTCTATACCGCGGTGGCCCTCGTGATCGTTGTTGGAATCGCAGCCCTGATGATCTTGGTGGGTCTTTCGCCCGCGCTTGGGGCGTTTATTGCGGGCGTTGTCCTCGCCAATTCCGAATTTCGCCATGAATTAGAGGCCGATATCGCCCCATTCAAAGGCCTGCTCTTGGGGCTATTCTTTATCACAGTGGGCGCAGGTATAAATTTCGGAACGCTATTTTCAGCGCCCCTGACAATCTTGGGTCTGACCTTGGGAATGATGGCCCTCAAAGGCGTGATCCTTCTGGCTATCGGCTTTGCCTTTGGAATGCGGAAAAAAGACCTGTCTCTCTTTACGCTGGGCCTTGCACAAGCGGGCGAGTTTGGCTTTGTTTTGATCTCATTCTCAGTGCAGCAATCGGTGATGACCGATGCGACCGGCCAAATGCTATTGTTGGTTGTGGCGCTGTCCATGCTCCTGACACCTTTGGCCTTCATCCTCTATGATCGGCTTGCCCATCGTTTGGCCGATACAGGCACCGCCCCAGAGGCCGATGAAATCGGGGAAACCGCGCCCATCATCATCGCAGGCGTGGGGCGGTTTGGGCAGGTGGTCAATCGTGTTGTCCAAGGTGCAGGGTTTAAGACGGTGGTGCTCGATGCCGATTTATCGGTCATCCAGCTGATGCGCGGCTTTGGCTTTAAGGCGTTTTTCGGTGACCCGACCCGCCCCGAACTTTTGACCGCGGCAGGGTTAGAAGAGGCCAAGGTTCTTGTCGTTGCGGTCGACAACAAGGAAAGCGCGGTGCGTCTTGTCACCTATGCGCGCCGCATCAGGCCAGATCTCCATATCACCGCACGGGCGCATGATCGGCTGCACGTCTACGAGCTTTATAAGGCAGGTGCAGATCATATCGTGCGCGAGATGTTCGACAGCTCACTGCGGGCCGCGCGCTATGTGCTTGAGGATATGGGCCTGTCTGATTACGAGGCCCATGAAATGGAGGTGGCCTTTTACCGCCATGACCGCCAAAATCTGCGCGATTTGGCGGAACTGTGGAAACCAGGCGTGCCGATTGCCGAGAACCCCGCCTATATGGAACGCGCGCGCGAATTGAACGCGAACCTTGAGGCGGCGCTGCTCAGCGCATTAGACGAAGCCACGCGTGAGAACGCCATGGGGGAAGGCCCGACAGATCGCCGCCGCGCGCGCGGTGATGCCAGCGCACTTTCGGGCAAGCTGTCACGTGGCGGTGCGCGGGATGCCTCTTAACCCGCGCTGACGCCAGCTTCAGCAAAGCTTGCCATGCCTGAGTGGCAGGCAAGCGCCCCTTTAAGAATTTGAATGGCCAAGGCGGCCCCGCTGCCTTCACCAAGACGCAATCCAAGGTTCAGTAAAGGCTGTTTGCCAATCGCGTCCAGCAATTTGCGATGCCCCCCCTCAGCCGAAAGATGGCCTGCCACACAATGATCCAATGCACCCTTTTGGGCCTGCTCCAAACAGGCGGCCGCCGCAGTGCAGATAAATCCATCAAGGATAACAGGGATGCAGTTTGCGCGCGCCGCAGCAATCGCGCCCGCCATGGCAACAATCTCGCGCCCGCCCAAGCATCGCAAAGCCGTCAATGGATCGCTCCGCGCCCCAGGGTTCGCGGCAATCCCCCGCGCCACCACATCCGCCTTGCGCGCAAGGCCCGCATCATCCACACCCGTGCCGCGACCAACCCAATCGCCCCCCGTGCCACCAAACAGCGCACAGGCCATCGCCGCAGCCGCGGTGGTGTTGCCGATCCCCATTTCTCCTACCACCAAAAGATCAGAAGTTGGATCAACAGCCCCCCAGCCTGTTGAGAACGCAGCCAAAAACGCGGCCTCATCCATTGCAGGGCCTTCCGTGAAATCTGCGGTTGGCTGTTCCAGATCAAGCGCATGAACATCCATCTTCGCACCAGCAAGTTTGGACAGTTGATTGATCGCTGCCCCGCCTGCCTCGAAATTAGCAACCATTTGCACTGTGACCTCAGGGGGAAAGGCACTGACACCCTGAGCTGTGATCCCGTGGTTCCCTGCAAAGACAATGACCTGTGGGGCGTCAATTTGCGCGCGCGCATTGCCGCGCCACCCGCAATACCAGATTGCCACCTCCTCAAGCCGCCCCAAAGCAGCAGGCGGCTTGGTCAATTGGCCGTTGCGCAGCTCGGCAGCCTCCAACGCGGTTGCGTCAGGTTTGGGGGCTGCGGCAAGGGCCGCGTGAATGTCGGAAAGGGTCTCAAATTGCATGACGAGCTTTGTCCACTAGATCAAAGGATTGCGTGCTGCCCCCCCTATCCGATAGACAATGGCGGGGACAACAGGAACATCGCAAGAATGACCCATAACTTTCTGCATGGAAACCGACCAAAACTAGGCGATATCGCCGTTGCCTTTGCGCTTTTGAGCCGCCTTTCCCTGCCCTTCAAACCCGATTACACGCGCGGCGCAGAGGCCGCATGGGCCTATCCGCTTGTGGGCGCGGCTATCGGCGCGATTGGGATGGGGCTTGGCGGTGCGGCTTTGGGGCTGGGCCTGCCGCTTAGCGTTGCGGGTATAATCGCGCTTGCCGCCCTTATCCTCAGCACAGGCGCGATGCATGAGGACGGTCTCTCGGATGTGGCTGATGGGTTTTGGGGCGGATGGAGTGTGGAAGATCGCCTGACCATCATGAAAGACAGTCATGTGGGCGTATACGGCGTCATTGCCCTGACCTTATCGCTGCTGCTTCGCGCAAGCCTAATCATCACGGTTTTACCGCAAGCCCCCCTTGCCCTGATTGCCATCGCCGCATTGAGCCGCGCGCCCATGGTCGTGCTGATGCGTTTTTTGCCCAACCCCCGCGCCGCGGGACTGTCGCGCAGCGTGGGAACCCCGTCTAACGTCACCACGGGCGGCGCAGCTATTCTTGCCTGTCTGATAACATTGGGCCTGATCGGGCCGCTTTCGGGCCTCTTGGTGATTGGCGTTGCGGCCTTGGCGGCATTAAGCCTTGGTTTGTTGGCTAAGGCCAAAATCGGCGGGCAAACGGGGGATGTGTTGGGGGCAAGCCAACAGATCACCGAAATTGTTGCCTTAGCGGCAATTGCATCTGTCTTATAACGAAAACGCCGCGCGAAGATCCCTTCACGCGGCGCATCGAATGTTTCAAGAAATGGCTTAGGCCGCGCGGGCGGTCAAAACCTCATCCACGCGCTGCTGCGCGCCGCGCTCATCCATGCCTTGCACGGCGGCCAACTCGCGGGTCAAACGCTCGAGCGCTGCTTCATACAGCTGACGCTCAGAATAGCTTTGCTCGCGCTGGTCATCCGCACGATGCAAATCGCGCACCACTTCGGCAATTGCGATCAAATCGCCAGAATTGATCTTTTGCTCATATTCTTGCGCACGGCGCGACCACATGGCCCGCTTCACCCGCGCCTTACCCTTCAGCGTATCTAGCGCCTTGGACACGACATCGGGGCTCGACAGCGAGCGCATCCCGACCTCAGTGGCCTTTGCGGTTGGCACCCGCAGGGTCATTTTGTCTTTTTCAAACGAGATCACGAACAGCTCCAGATTGATGCCAGCAATCTCTTGCTCTTCAATCGAGATGATCTGACCCACACCATGGGCGGGATAGACCACATAATCATTGGGGCTGAATTCTTGCGATTTACGCGCCTTGCTCATAAGCAGTGTTTCCTTTGCACGGGCCACCCACGGCAATCAGCCGAAAAAACCGCATGCAGAAAAGAGCTGCTTTTCTACATTGGCGATTGTTACGGAATGTGAGGCGATGGCCTAAGCCCGTGAATATGTTGGTTTGGGCAGTGATTCCAAAAAAGTTTGCAACAGCAATGTAACACAAAATTACGCTGATTCAAAGTTGGCGCAGCAGACCTGCGCCCATATCCCTATTTTTTCAGATAAATTTGCGCACAAATAAAGGCCAGCACAAATAGAACACAGGCGAATCGGTGCCAGAATCGCCGCGCCCTTGTTTGCTATTTAGCCACCTTCACCGGGCTTTTCGGAAAAGAGATCCATTTTGCCAGGCTTGCCATCCATCTCCTCTGCCTCGGGCAGTGGGTCTTTCTTGGTGATGATCACAGGCCATGCTTCTGACCATTTGCGGTTAAACTCAACCCACTGCTCCATATCTGGCTCAGTATCGGGCCGGATCGCATCGGCAGGGCATTCAGGCTCGCAGACGCCGCAATCGATACATTCGTCTGGATGGATGACCAACATATTCTCGCCCTCGTAGAAGCAATCCACGGGGCATACCTCAACGCAGTCTGTATATTTGCAGGCAATGCAATTGTCGGTCACGACATAGGTCATAGGGTCATCACTCTTTTCAAAAGATCATGCGGCATGGGTTTACTGCCCTGCCGCCCATCATTCAAGCACCCCTTGGCGCAAAGAAATAGCCTGTCGCCTTTCGCGTTTTGAGGGGCGTCCATGTCCCTCCATCTGGGGCTTTTCTGGAACAGTTTCTTTGATCTCGCTCAAATCGGCATAACAGGCCTGCGCCTCCGAAGCGGGGCCGCGGCGGACGGGCAAGGATATAACCCGCACCACGCGCACCGTCTGGCCTTGCGCGAAGGTCAGAACATCCCCCGCGCCGATGGCAGTTGCGGGTTTGGTAACCCGCGCGCTGTTCACCCGCACCGCCCCCTCCTCAACAATACGGGTGGCGAGGCTGCGGGTTTTGAAGAACCGCGCATGCCACAGCCATTTATCAATCCGCAAGGTCGGGCGGGGTTGGGTCAACCTTTCTCCTTCAGACCCATCAAGGCCTGCGCAAATGGGTTATCGGGATCAATGCGATCTTTTTTCTCAGGCTTGGCGCTGAAACTGCGCGCGGCCTCAGGCTTGCCGCCCTGACCCTTTCCTTTGGGCCCGCGCTGCGGCTTGCCACCTTTGCGCGGAGGCCGTCCTGATCCATCCGTCTCACCCGCACCTTCGCGGCGCGGGTTTGGTTTACGATCCCGCCGTGGTGGCGCCCATTTGAAGTTATAGAAAACTTCCATCTCTGGCGCATCCTCTGGGGCATCGGGTGCGGCAGCATCTGCCACCTGTGGCACTTCGGCGGTTGGCTCAGGCGTAGTTTCGGCGGGTTCCGCATCCGTGGCGGCATCAGGCGCTGCGATCTCTGCGGGGGCATCAACCACCGCCTTAACCTTCACCCGTTCGCCCCTCTCAGCGCGATAGCCAAGACCTGTCATCAAATCCGCGAATTGCTCCAGCGTGAGGCCTGTGATGGACAGCATATCTGCATTGCCCTCGAACCCTGCGCGGCTGTCTTCCTTGCGCAGCATGTCAGCGAGACGTTCAAGCATATCAATACGGATCGCACGCGTACCAGCGGGACGGTAACCTGACATTGTGAAATACCCCTCTGGCGCTTCTGCGTCATTGGGAATTGTCACGAGCCCCGGAGGGGGGCTTTCGGGGAATTGATCCAACTTGCCCGCCAACGCCCATAGAACCAAGCGCAACCGTGTCGGCGCGGGTTTTAGCAAGGCAGGCATGAACACGGTGAACTGACCAAAGCGCACCCCATGTTTGCGCAAGAGCGCGCGTGCCTCTTGATCAAGGGCTTTGACATCTTCTGCGACATCGCTGCGTGGCAAGATGCCCATGGCCTCAGACAGGCGGAAGGCAAAACCGCGCGCAAGCCCCGTGATGCCCTCATCTTTTTGCATCGCCAACATAGGCTCAAACAGGGCCGCAATTTTGCGATCAATAAAATGCTGCAAGCGCCGCTGCACTTTCTGGATAACCTCAGGGCCAGCATCCTCGTCCACAAAGGCCTCAGCCACGGGGCGTGTTGCGTCACTGCCAAGGGTGAGTTTGCCAACTGCTGATTGGCCCCACATCAGCCCACCTTGCTCGGTGAAGTCAAATTCTGTGTCGGGCGCATTATATAGACGATCTGCGCGCAGATGCAGCTCGGGCTTGAGGGCAGCCACGGCGGCTTGGCGCAAAGTTTTCGCCTCATCAGGGGTGGCGGCACTATCTTGGCGGAAGCGGAACCCGTCCAAACGACCAATGAATTGGCCCTCTACGGTGACTTCCCCGTTTTCATTCACTTCGGCCACAAGGCTCTCCTTCTGTTTCAATCGCCGCATCAAAACCGATGTGCGCCGATCGACAAATCTTTGGGTCAGTCGCTCATGGAGCGCATCTGACAAGCGGTCTTCTACCGCACGGGTTTCCTCGCGCCAATACGCGACATCATCCACCCAAGCAGCACGTTGTGCGACAAATGTCCATGTGCGGATATAAGCCAAGCGTTTCGATAATGTGTCAATGTCGCCATCTTGCCGATCAATCCGCTTTACCTGCCGCGCAAGCCAATCATCAGGCACGCGGCCCAATTCATGCAAATATTGAAAGATACCCGCCAAGAGGCTGCTATGCTCAGCGGGGCTAATCCCCCGAAAATCAGGGATACAGCATACATCCCACAAAAGCCGCACATCTTGGGCATCTCTGATCCGATGGGTCACATCGGCCCGTTCCGAAAGCGTCCGCAGCGCGATGACATCATCTGCTGCACGCGCCCGCGTCAGCCATTCATTGTCGGTTTGCGCCTCTAAAGACATCAAAAGACGCGAAATTGATCCAAATGACAGGCGACTGTTGCGCCATTGCAATTTGCGGATGGGGGCAAAACGATGCTCGGTGATGGCTTTAGCCACTTCATCATCTAATGGGCTTGCCTCGCCCGTGACGCCAAATGTGCCTGGCAAAGTATGACGGCCCGCGCGGCCCGCGATCTGACCCAATTCATTCGGCGCCAAATCGCGCATCTTGCGGCCATCAAATTTGCGCAGACCCGAAAAGGCCACGTGCTTGATATCCAGATTAAGCCCCATGCCAATGGCATCCGTAGCCACCAGAAATTCAACATCGCCGTTTTGATACAAATCGACCTGTGCATTGCGCGTGCGCGGGCTAAGCGCACCCATCACAACCGCAGCACCGCCCTTTTGGCGGCGCAAAAGCTCGGCAATGGCATAGACGTTTTCAACCGAAAACCCGACAATGGCCGAGCGCGGCGACATGCGCGACAGTTTCTTTGAACCAGTATAAGTCAGTTCCGAAAAGCGTTCTCGGCTCAGGAATTGCGCCTTCGGCACAAGCGCCGCGATTGCGCCCCGCATCGTATCTGCGCCCAGAAACAACGTCTCATGCAGGCCCCGCGCATGAAGCAAGCGATCGGTAAAGACATGGCCCCGCTCTGGATCAGCACAAAGTTGGATTTCATCCACAGCCAAAAAATCGCATGCGTGATTTGTGGGCATCGCCTCGACTGTGCAGACCCAATATTGCACGCGATCAGGAATGATGCGTTCCTCGCCCGTGATCAGCGCGACCACG
Organism: Rhodobacterales bacterium HKCCA1288; assembly: GCA_015693905.1. Taxonomy (NCBI): domain Bacteria; kingdom Pseudomonadati; phylum Pseudomonadota; class Alphaproteobacteria; order Rhodobacterales; species Rhodobacterales bacterium HKCCA1288. Next base: position 1,175,533 of record CP065161.1, read on the forward strand.
GAAGGGCCGCGTATGGCCACAATGCGATCATAGACTTCGCGCGCCAAGAGGCGCAAAGGCAGGCCAATCACGCCAGTGCGATGCGCCAACATCCTCTCGATGGCGTAATGGGTCTTGCCCGTATTGGTGGGGCCTAATACGGCAGCGATCCGCCCTTGGCCCATCAATGTGCCCGTCATGCCGCCCATCTTGCCCGTTTTAGGCAGAGCCCTGCCCGCCTCCTGCCTAGAGGCTGATTCCTTCAAGCTGGCGCTCCAGCCGCTCCACTGCCTGTTCTAGGTCGGGGCGATGCGGATGTATAGCGCGCGCGGCACGAAAAGCGTCCAAAGCATGGGAATAGGCCTCCACCTGCTCCATGATCATGCCCAATCCCGTGAGCGCCCCAAAATGATTGGGGTTCAAGGCCAAAGTGCGCGCGATATCATCAAGGCTTGGGCCATAATCGCCCATTTCATAAAATAAGGTCGCGCGCGCGTTCCAGCCTTCCGCAAATTCAGGCGCATGATCGGTCAAGGCCGTCAAATGGGTCAATGCAGCGGAATAATCCCCCCGTGCCATGGCCTGCCTGCCACGGCGCAGCAATAAATCCATCGCGGGAGAGCCCGAGCGCGACCAAAGGTTTAGGATTTCGGCTTCGACCCGTTCCCAATCGGGCAAAATGGGGCTTTGCAACTCGCTCAACAGCGAGGCGAGCCTTGCATCGGATGCAGCTTCCTCACTGGGTGCAGCAGGGGCAGATTGTGCGAGGGCAGCACCGCAGAGGGCCGTATTTATTGAAAATACCGCGATCAGGATGTTGAAGCTGATCCGAAATAGCCACATCATAGGTGAGAAGTTAGCAGCCAATCACGCGACATCCAGTCCTGATTTTCAAAATCCTTGCGGTGAGGCCGCGTTATGAAAGAGAAATTCCAATGTCCGATTTGATTGCCGCAGCCGTGGATGCAATCGCCAAAAAACTGGTCAAACCTTACGATGGCGCGGCAAAATTCGTGATCGAGGGGGCGGGCTGCGTGATTATCCAAGGCGCAGACGTGCGCCCCAGTGACGAGGCAGAGCCTGCCGATGTGACCATGCGTGCATCATCAGAGGTGTTCCAAGACATCCTCGCAGGGCGATTAAACCCCGCCATGGCATTTATGTCAGGCAAACTTAAACTTGAGGGCGATATGAGTGCCGCCATGCGCCTTGGTGGGGTTCTGGCGTGACACCTCCCCCGTTTTACGGCGCAGATCGGCCCGAGGATATACGTTGGATCACCGCCGCAGACGGCAAACGCCTACGGGCGGGCCATTGGCCGAAGGGGCAAAAGGGAACAATTCTTTTGTTCACGGGGCGCACCGAATTCCTTGAGAAATACACGGATGCGGCCCAAACTTTTGCCGCGCTAGGATGGGGGATGGCCTCGCTTGACTGGCGGGGGCAAGGCCTCTCGGCGCGGCTGCTAGAAGATCCACAAATCGGTCATGTGGGTGATTTTTCTGAATATCAACGCGATGTGGATGCGTTTCTTGACTATTGCGCGCGTTGCGATTTGCCCAAGCCATGGGTCATGTTCGCCCATTCGATGGGGGGCGCTATCGGCCTGCGCGCCCTTCACAACGGGTTCCGCCCCGCGGCTGCGGTGTTCTCAGCGCCAATGTGGGACATTCAACTGAGCCCCGTCTTGCGGATCTTGGCAAAGCTTGCCTATGTCATCGCTAAGCCGATTGGCCTTGCCGCGCGCTATGCGCCTACGCAAGGCCCGCATGAGCCGATGGTGTTTGAAGGCAATCCCCTAACCCATGATCAGGCGCGTCTCGATTGGATGAAGGAACAAGCTAAGGCAGACCCGCTGCTGACCCTTGGGGGGCCATCCATTTCATGGGTCTATCATGCCTTGACCGAGTGTCAGGCCCTTGCCGCACTGCCTGCGCCAAAAGGTGTTCCGACCCTTGGCTTTGTCGGCACGGATGAGCGCGTGGTCTCGCGCGAGAGAATTGCAGAGATCATGGCGACATGGCCTGATGGTCAGTTTCTTGAAATTGAAGGCGCCGCGCATGAGGTGTTGATGGAAACAGATCCCCTGCGCGATCAAGCCTTGCGCGCCATAGCCCAGATTTTGGGGCGCGTTGCCCCTTAGGGGCGATGCGGGGCAATCTGCCCTTGGGATAGCACCACCACCCGATCCATGCGCGCAGCCAAGGCGTGGTTATGGGTGGCCACAAGCGCGGCCATGTTAGAGGCGCGCACGAGATCAAGCAGCATATCAAACACCATATCCGCCGTATCAGGATCAAGATTGCCCGTTGGCTCATCCGCCAAAAGCATCCGTGGCGCATTGGCCAAAGCACGGCAAATTGCCACGCGCTGCTGCTCACCTCCAGACATTTGGGCGGGGCGATGCTGCGCCCTTTGCGAGAGGTCAACACGATCAAGCAAGGCGGCGGCCCGTGCCCGTGCGGCCCCCTCACCATGGCCAAGGGCCAATTGTGGCAGCACGATATTCTCTAGCGCGCTGAATTCAGGCAAGAGATGGTGAAACTGATACACAAACCCCAGATCACGGCACCGTGCAGCACTGCGCGCCGCATCAGTCGCGCGCGCCATGGCCTGACCGCAGAGATCAACCTGCCCCGCGTCAGGCGTATCAAGCAGGCCCGCGATATGCAAAAGCGTGGATTTACCAGCGCCTGACGGCGCAATGAGCCCAACAATCTCGCCTGCATGAATGCGCAGATCCGCACCCGACAAAACACGCGTCTCATTGGGGCGACCAAGGTTATAGGACTTTTCCACCCCCTCAAGGCGCAGCACAGGCTGATCATTCATAACGCAGTGCCTCCACAGGGTTCATTCGCGCCGCACGGCGCGCAGGGAAAATCGTCACCAAAAATGACAACCCAAGCGACAGGGACATGGCGGAAAGAATATCGCCCATCTCCAATCGGGCAGGCAATTGCGACAGATATCGAACCGAAGGATCCCAGACCCCGCCCCCTGCCATCCAATTCACGGCAGCAAAAATGGGGTCAATATAAATCGCGAAGGCCGAGCCAAGGGCCACGCCACACAGCGTTCCCGCCACCCCTACAGAGGCCCCGCAAATGAAGAAGACGCGCAAAATCGCCCCTTGCGTGAGGCCAACTGTTCGCAAAATCCCAATATCGCGCCCCTTGTTTTTAACCAACATGATAAGGCCCGAAACAATATTGAGCGTGGCAATCATCACAAGGATCGACAAGATGATGAACATCACATTGTCCTCCATTTGCAACGCTTGCAAAAAGGCGCCAGAACTGTCTTCCCAAGTCCACGCTGTGGCCATGGGCCCCGCTGCGCCGAGCACACGGGTCACGGCCGCATTTGCTTGTTCGGGGTCGTCCAGCATCACATCGATGCGATCAACCAGACCTTCGCGGTTAAAATAGGGCTGCGCTTGGTCAAGTGGCATATAGACCCGCACGCGGTCGATATCGAAACGGCCCACTTGGAAAATATAGACCACTTCAGCATTCACAATTCGCGGGCTTGTGCCAAAAGCGGTGCGCGCGCCATCGGGCGAAATCAGGCGGATTTTATCTCCAACCACCACCCCCAATTCCCGCGCCACGCCCGAGCCGATAGCGACACCTTGATCAAATTGATCCAGATTGCCCCATGCGCGTTCAGGGTCCGCGACAAGGGGCAGACTACGCAAATCTGCGCCTGTGATCCCCACAACCTCAACGCCTGCATTTCGGCCAAAAGCGGCGGCCATGACCTGCCCCGTGACCACCGGGGCCACATGGGCCACGCCATCTAGCGTTGCAATTGCCGAAGCAATATCCGTGTAATCTGAAATCTCACGGCTCATCGCGCCTGTTGCACTGTAATTGGGCGCACCATAGACTGAAATATGTGGGTTCGCGCCCAAAATCGTGCCAACAAATTCATGTCGAAACCCCGCCCGCACCGAGAGGGTCGCAATCAACGCCGCCACGGCCAAAGCGATGCCAAGAAAGCTGATCCATGTCATCGCGGACACGCCCCCCTCAGCACGGCGGGCGCGCAGGTAGCGCAAGGCGATCATAAATTCAAACCGCGCAAACGGGCGCGGGGAACGCGGTGCAGGGTTGGCGGTGGCAGCGGTGGTCATGACCACTCCTTCGCAGAGCTTCCTTGCCCTGATTTAGGGCTTCTTAAGGCGCTCTACAACTTGGCTCGCGTTTTCGTCAGGCGGAAACACGGGATAGATCACATCTTCGATCACCCCATCGCGACAGATCAGGGTCAGGCGTTTCAACAACACCTCCCCCGCAACCTCAAAACTGGGCAACCGCAGCGCATCGCGCAGAGCAAGCCCCTGATCCGATAGCATCGCATAGGGCAGATGCAGACGCAGAACCGCCTCAGCCTGATAGGCGCTGTCTTGGGTTGAAAGGCCAAAAAGATGATCGACCCCAAGCGCGCGCAAATCTGCGTAAAGATCACGAAACGCGCAAGATTGGGGGGTGCAGCCCCGCGCACCGGGTATGTCATTCCACCCGTCTGGCAGCGCGACATCAGGTCGTCCCGTGCGCGGATAGGCAAAGACCACGCTCCGCCCCCGAAGCGCCGCCAGAGAGACAACCGCCCCATCGGTGGCAGGCAAAGATACATCAGGCAAGGTCATACCGCGCAAGTGATCTGCCGCACCATCATCAACAGGCGCAGGGATGGTTGACCAATCAATCTCAAGCCCGTGCTTGGCAGATGCAGACATGGCTGCGCTCCTCAGTTCTGGATATGCCCGAAATGCGGGGCGTAAATCTCGACCAAGCGTGCAATCGCATCTTCTGGCTTCATCTCAACGCTTTCGCCCGTGCGCCGCGAGGTCAATTCAACCACGCCATTGGCAAGGCCACGCGGGCCAACAGTGATACGCCATGGCAGGCCGATCAAGTCCATCGTGGCGAATTTGCCCCCTGCCCGCTCGGCGCGATCATCATAAAGCGGCTCAAGACCCTTGGCACTGAGCGCCTTGTAAATCTCGTCACAGGCTGCATCTGCGGCAGCATCACCCTGCTTGAGATTGACAATCCCGCAATGGAACGGGGTCACGCCTTCGGGCCAGATGATGCCATTATCATCGTGGTTGGCTTCAATGATCGCACCCAAAAGACGGCTCACCCCGATGCCATGGCTGCCCATATGGACGGGCACACGATTGCCATCACGATCTGAGACAACAGCCCCCATTGCCTCTGAATATTTTGTGCCAAAATAGAAAATCTGGCCCACCTCAATCCCGCGCGCCACGCGCTGACGCGCTTCGGGCACTTGCGCGAAAATCTCGGCATCATGTGTTTCATCTGTGCGCGCATAGCGGCTTGTGAATTCCTCCAGCACGCTTTGGCACTGGTCGACATTGTCGTAATCAATATCCCGATCACCAAAACGCAGATCCGTGATTTCGCTGTCATAGAATACCTCAGACTCGCCCGTCTCGGCCAGAACAAGGAATTCATGGGTGTAATCGCCGCCAATAGGGCCACCATCTGCGCGCATCGGAATGGCTTGCAGACCCATACGCTCATAGCTGCGCAGGTAACTGACCAGATGGCGGTTATAGGCGTGCAGCGCATCCTCTTTGGTCAGGTCGAAATTATACCCGTCCTTCATCAAGAATTCGCGGCCCCGCATGACACCGAAACGCGGGCGGATTTCATCGCGGAATTTCCACTGGATATGATAGAGCGTCAGCGGCAAATCCTTGTAACTGCCGACATGGGCGCGGAAGATATCAGTGATCAATTCCTCATTGGTCGGGCCATAGAGCATATCGCGACCATGGCGGTCTGTGATGCGCAGCATTTCTTGGCCGTAATCATCATAGCGTCCGCTCTCGCGCCAAAGATCGGCAGATTGCAAGGTGGGCATCAGCATTGGAATATGGCCTGCGCGCACCTGCTCTTCATGCACGATCGTCTCGATCCGCTTGAGAACCTTATATCCTAAAGGAAGCCAGCTATAGATCCCCGCGCTGGCCTGTTTGATCATGCCTGCACGCAGCATCAAGCGGTGGCTTGCAATCTGCGCTTCGGAGGGCGTTTCTTTCAGGACGGGCAGGAAATAGCGGGTCAGGCGCATAGCGATCCTCATGGATTATGGTGATGCGCCCTCTCAATCAGGCGCAATACGTTTGACAAAACCGCTTAGGCCATCATCCGCGATGCGGCAAGGGGCCTGTGGCCAAGATGCTAATCTGTGCTGTTGGAAAAAAGCTGCACCACCACAATGCCGCCCACGATCATGCCAATCCCAATGATGCCCGCAAGGTCAAGTTTTTGCCCATAAACCCACAGGCCCACCAGTGCGATTGCGGCAATCCCTGCCCCTGACCAAATCGCATAGGCCACGGCCAAATCAAAAACCCGCAAGGCCTGTGAAAGCATGACAAAGGCCAAGCCGTAACTGATCACAACCACCACAGATGGCAAAACCCGTGTGAACCCATCAGAAGCCTTGAGCGCGCTCGTTCCCGCTACTTCTGCGCATATCGCGATAGTAAGATAGATCCAATGCATGGGTTAAGCTGCCTTCTACCCCAGAGCGGGTTAATCAAAGAAGGGCATCGGATCGATGGCTTCGAACCCGCGCCGCACCTCAAAATGCAAGAAGGACGGCGAACCTGGCCCAACCTCGGCAATGGTTTGACCGCGGCTGACACGATCCCCGCGCGAGACGGTGATGTCGCGGATATTGGCGTAAACGGTCAGCAACCCATCGGCATGGCGCAAAACCAAGATCGGCACTTGATCTGTATCTTGGGTAATCGCCGCCACTTCGCCAGCCTCAGCTGCGCGCACGGGCGTGCCAACCGCCGAGGCGATATCAACCCCCTCATTGCTGGCCGAGAAGGCACGGATGATATTGCCCGATACGGGGCGCAACAAAGCCCCCCCTGCATCTGCCACTGCGGGCGCGGCTGCCTGCGGCTGTGCAGCAGGTGCAGGTGCGGGTGCGCTGCTTGGGGTCGCGGGGCGCGGCGCAGGCGCAGTGCTGCTTGCAGGTGCCGCCGCGCTTTGTTGTGCGGGCAGCGTTTCGCTAGTGATGGGGGCTGGCAAAGCTTGGCTTGCAGAAGGCGGCGGGGGTGGGGTCGAGGCACCTGGCACCGCCCCATCGGCAATATTGCCTGTGGCGGTTTCAAGGGCCAATGGGATGATGAGATATTGCCCCTCGCGCACCTCCAGATCGGGGCCAAGCCCATTCCAATCCGACAAGGCGCGCACAGACACGTTGTAAAGGCGCGCAATGGAATAGGCCGTTTCCCCGCGTGTCACGCGGTGGCGCACAGGCTCTTGACCAGATTGCACGGCGGGCGATTGCGGGCTGCGTGTCTCAGCCGCATCAATGGCCGAGCTTGCAATCTGTGTGATGTCACGCCCCGCACCGCCACTGCCCACACGCGCATCGCGCGGCAAGGCCAAAATCTCGTTCGGGCGCAGCGGATCATCCGCAGTGCGGCCATTGAACCGCGCCAAGCTGTCCGCATCAATACCGATGCGCGATGCCACGCTGCGCACTGTGTCACCCGACCGCGCGACAGCAAGCTGATAATTGGGATAGGTGATTAGCCCTTGCGCATCAGGCTCAGGCCGTGGGGCTGTGGCGCTGACATCCGTGTTGGAAATTGCATTTCCACGGAAATCAAAATCTAAATCGCTGACCGCACCAACGCAGCCCGACAACAGCGCAGCGCTCAGCCCGAAGGCGAGAATATTGGTCACAGGCAAGTGGCGCGCCACCGAAAATTTGCGTTTCATCATCTGCTCTTTCAGCTTCTGGCCGCTCAGCCAGAGGGAGGGCATCGGTTTCACCGCTGCACGTTCTTTACGCTCAACTATATATCAAAGATGTGGGTCGTTTCTACCCTTTGTCCCGCGTTATTGCGCGCTTTATGCCTCGGCCAATCCTTCGACAAGCGGAACAAAGCGCACAGGCATCAATTCTTCGTAGTCAAACCCGTCCTCATGGCGCACAACCTTGATCAGGCTTTGCACCTGATCGGACTGCCCCACAGGGAGCACCATGATGCCGCCCACCTTCAACTGCGCCAATAAGGGTGTCGGCGGGTCCTCGGCCGCGGCTGTGACGAGGATACGATCAAACGGGGCTTGTTCCTCCATCCCGAAACACCCGTCCCCGGTCACAACAGTGACATTGGGAATACCGAGCGCCGTGATCACCTCTTGCGCGGCACGGGTCAGGTTGCGATGTCGGTCAATCGTATAGACACGGCGCGCCAGATGCGACAGCACCGCAGCCTGATATCCAGACCCTGTGCCAATTTCCAAAACCTTATCGCGTTCGCTCACCTCAAGGGCTTGGGTCATCAACCCCACCACGGAGGGTTGCGAGATGGTCTGACCCGAGGCAATCGGCAAGGGCATATCTTCATAGGCCCGATCCGCGAAATGGCCGCGCACAAACATGCCGCGGTCGACTTTTTCCATAGCCGCCAAAACACGCGCATTGCTGATCCCCTTGGAGCGCAAGGTGAACAGAAACTGCATTTTGCGTTCGGCCAGATCGCTCATATTGGATCACTCAAGGCGGGATTTCAGATCTGACAGCGCATCATGGGCGGTCAAATCTGCGCGCATTGGCGTGATTGAGATATAACCTGCCAAATTGGCATGGGCATCCGTATCGGGCTGGGTCGGCACATCTTGCGCGCCGCCCTTGATCCACAAAAAGCGGCGCTGGTTGGGGGCGATCATAGCCTCGACTTTAAAGCTTGTTTCGCGGCGGAAGCCCTGCGCAACAACGCGGCGCCCTTTCACATCTGCTGCGGCAACGGGTGGGAAATTCACGTTATAAAACAGCCGATAATCATTTTGATCCCAATGCGCCTGCTGCCACAACGCGCGCAAAAGATCTGCGCCATGCGCCTCGGCAGCCTCAAACGGGTTTTCAAGATGGGCATTTTGCGGCCCGAAATATTGCGACAATGCGATGGCAGGCAAGCCCTGCAAGGCCGCCTCCATCGCACCGCCAATCGTGCCAGAGTAGAGCACGTTCTCAGCAGAATTATTGCCGCGATTGATGCCAGACAAAACCAAATCTGGCGGGCTGTCTTGCAGCACATCGTAAAGCCCTGCCAAAACGCAATCCGCAGGCGTGCCTTCAGCGGCAAATTTTTTCGGGCCAAGTTCAGCGATCATCGTAGGATGCACATAGGAGATACAATGCGCCACACCTGACTGTTCAAAGGCAGGGGCAACCGTCCAAACTTCGCCATCAGGGCCTGCGAGATCAGTTGCGATTTTGTAAAGGCTGGCCAGGCCCGGCGCATTGATGCCATCGTCATTGGTAATCAGAATTCGCATCAATCGCACTCCTTCACGGCTATCGTTCTGTGAGTGTTGTTAGCGAAGGGGGCGGCGCACGACAAGGGCAGAGCTGCGCTGTGGGGATCGTCTAACTGATCCGAAGCGCATGATTGCGCCGCGCCGTGTAGATCGCCGAAGCGGCGGCGCCAATAGCGCAAGCGAGCATCAAATAAATCAGCGGATAGGCCTGATCCGATTGAGACAGAATGACGCCCGAAAGCGCGGAAAGACTGGCCCCACCCGCCAACATAATCGAGCCACCAAGCCCCGAAGCCGTGCCCGCCAGATCAGGTCGGATGGACATCATCCCAGATGTTGCATTCGGCAGCACCATCCCATTTCCAAGGCCCACAAAGGTCATTGAGCCAAAAAAGACCAGTGCGGTCTTATAGCCTAAGAAAAACATACCCAAGCCCGTGCTGAGACCTGCAACGGTGATCAGTGCGCCCCATAGGATCATGCGGTCAACGCCCACGCGCACTGAGAAGCGCCCCGATATAAAATTACCAAAGAAATAACCCAAAGCGGGCGCGCCAAAAAACAGGCCAAGCAATGCAGGCTCTAGACCGAAGATGCGCGCGCCCACCAAAGGAGCACCGCCCAAATAGGCAAAAAAGGCGCCCGAGGCCAAAGTGCTTGATAGGCTGTAGCCCCAAAAGCGGCGCGAAAGCAGCAAAGTGGGATATTGCGCGAATTGATCCCGCAAGCGCCCCTCCCCCTTGCGCGCGGTCTCGCCCAAATCAGCCCATGCCAAGAGCAAGATCACGAGGCCTGCGCCGAATAAGAGCCAGAAATTGGCCTTCCATCCGAAGGCTTGCCCCAAAGCGCCGCCGATGACAGGGCCAACCATTGGAACAATCGCCATACCCATGGTGACATACCCAATCATCGAGGCCGCTTGATCCCGAGGGTAAAGGTCACGCACTACAGCACGTCCCAACACCAAACCCACAACAACGCTGGCTTGTATCATACGAAACACCAGAAAGGTGATGACATCTGGCGCCCAAAGGCAGCCCAAACTGGCCAAGCAATAGATCGCCACCCCAACAAGCATCACAGGTCTGCGGCCATAGCGATCAGAGAGCGGGCCAACCAACAGCTGCAAGGCCGCGTTCACCCCCAAATAAAGCGCCACAGAAAGCTGAACCACACCGTATTCTGCCCCGAAATACTCGGCCATCTGCGGCAAAGACGGCAGAAATACATTCATCGACAACGCGCCCAAGCCCGTGAGCACGATCAATGTGAAAATGGATGGGGCCGTGCTGCGGTCTAAGAACCGCTGCGGAGGGATGTGAGACATAGCCCATCGCTAAGCCTGTTTGACTAAACTGTCTAGTTCAAAATCTACACATGGCGGCAATGCCTCTGATATTTGCAGATTTGCAAAATTATTAAAAGCAAAGCGAAGTAATTTGCAAATATGCCAGAGAAGACTCGCCCGACCCCATCAGATTGCGTAAGGTCAATGGAATTGTGAGACCGCTCCATGACGCGGCACGAAGGAGGATCGCCTGATGAAGGATATTTTGCAACAGCTTGAGGACCGCCGCGCGGAGGCGCGTTTGGGGGGCGGGCAAAAGCGCATTGATGCCCAGCACAGCAAAGGCAAGCTGACCGCACGCGAACGGATCGAACTGTTGCTCGATGAAGGCTCCTTCGAAGAATATGATATGTTCATCACCCATCGCTGCACCGATTTTGGCATGGCCGAAAGCAAGCCACGCGGCGATGGGGTGATCACAGGATGGGGCACCATCAATGGCCGCTTGGTCTATGTGTTTAGCCAAGACTTCACCGTGCTTGGTGGTTCCGTATCAGAAACCCACGCGCAGAAAATCTGCAAAATTATGGATATGGCCATGCAAAATGGCGCGCCTGTGATTGGCATGAACGACTCGGGCGGTGCGCGCATCCAAGAAGGCGTTGCCTCCTTGGCCGCCTATGGCGAGATTTTTCAGCGCAATATTGAGGCCTCAGGCGTTGTTCCGCAGATCAGCTTGATCATGGGGCCCTGTGCGGGCGGTGCGGTCTATAGCCCCGCGATGACTGATTTTATCTTCATGGTCAAAGACAGCTCTTACATGTTCGTCACAGGGCCAGATGTTGTGAAAACCGTGACCAACGAGGTCGTCACAGCCGAAGAATTGGGTGGCGCCTCGACACATACCAAGAAAAGCTCAGTCGCGGATGCCGCCTTTGAAGATGACGTTCAGGCTATCTCAGAAGTGCGCCGATTGATTGATTTCCTTCCGCTATCCAACCGCGAAAAACCCCCAGTCCGCCCTTTCTACGATACGCCCAATCGGATTGAGGAGAGCCTTGATACGCTCGTCCCCGACAACCCCAACACGCCCTACGATATGAAAGAGCTGATCGAAAAGGTCGCGGATGAGGGCGATTTTTACGAGATCCAAGAAAATTTCGCGAAAAACATTATCACGGGCTTTATCCGCCTTGAGGGGCAGACCGTGGGTGTCGTTGCCAATCAGCCGATGGTTCTGGCGGGTGTTCTTGATATCGACTCGAGCCGCAAAGCCGCCCGCTTCGTACGTTTTTGCGACTGCTTCGAGATCCCGATCCTGACCTTCGTGGATGTTCCAGGCTTCCTGCCAGGCACGAAGCAGGAATATGACGGGGTGATCAAGCACGGCGCAAAGCTGCTCTTTGCTTATGGCGAGGCGACCGTGCCAAAAGTCACTGTCATCACCCGCAAAGCCTATGGCGGGGCCTATGTGGTTATGGCCTCCAAACATCTGCGCGCCGATGTCAATTACGCGTGGCCCACCTCAGAGGTGGCCGTTATGGGCGCGAAAGGTGCCACCGAGATCCTCTATCGTTCCGAATTGGGCGATGCCGCAAAAATCGCGCAGCGCACCAAAGATTATGAGGATCGGTTCGCCAATCCTTTCGTGGCCGCAGAGCGTGGCTTCATTGACGAGGTGATCCAACCGCAATCCACCCGCAAGCGCGTTTGCAAAGCTTTTGCCATGCTTCGCAGCAAAAAGCGCAGCATGCCATGGAAGAAGCACGACAATATCCCGCTCTAGGACAGAACGACCCATCATGGGCATGAAAATCATGTTTAATTTATATTGGGAATTTCCTTTGACTGCGTATATGATGCGCGCAAGCCATGAGTTCATGGCCAAAGCGTTGCGCGAATTCGGAAGCGAATTTGCGCCTATAACAAAGTTGAGGAGAGCAAGATGTCAGCGAGCATCAAAATTATTCTGGTTGCGGCAGGTTTGGCCAGCCTTGCAGGCTGTGCGCAACGCGCGCCTGTGCAAGACGAAGTCATCTATGTCGAGCCTGCACCAATCATGCCAGAGCCTGTTTACAACAAATACCGCTGAACCGCGTTATAATCGGTTTGGGTTCACGATGGCCGCTCCTTACGAGGTGCGGCCATGATCAAGCATCGCGGTTTCCCCTCGCGCCTTCCAGGCACCGATTATCACTTCACCATCCGCCGTGAAAGCCGTGAAGGGGCCACCCCCCTTAAGCGCCGCGAGCGTTTTGCGGATCGCAAAGCCGCAGATCGCCGCGCAGATGCAGCTTTCATGGAGGCGTTGTGGCTCTATTTCGGCGAGGCCCCTTTCGAGCGGGGAAATCTCGATGCAGGTCGCCTGTCATGGCTCTTTGGGCGCGAAATTATCGCCGCCGAAGACCCGTTTGATCCAGAAAGCTATGATGCGCTTTTGCGGATTGATGTGGCCCGCGCGCAGGCCGCCTTCCCTGAAGCCTTTGATGGATCAGGCGTTTGGGAGGGGGGATCGGCATGAATCTGCCCATCTTCGACAGATTTCAGCGAATTGCCGCCGATGCCAAATCTGCGCCCGCTTCCCCGCTTGAAGCACGGCAGCCGCCTGCCCATATGATTGATCACGCAACGGATTTTACCTCCTATTCTAGCCGCTGCAGCGGGGCCCATACGGCCCCAAGATGTTCCATCTATTCCCCTTCGAAAGGGTCGGTGCGCCCCGCGCATCGACCCTCTAGGATTGCATGGATAAAACATGTATTATTTTCGCATAGAGGCAGTCATCGGACAGGAGATCCAATATGCAAAAAACACTCAAACTCTTCGGCATCGTTCTTGTGGGCGCAATGCTTTCGGCTTGCGTCTCCTCAGATATTGAGCGCGCGGGCGTTGGCGCCGCTGCGGGGGCTGGTGCAGCTGTTATCTTGGATGGCGACATTGCCACAGGCGCCATTGTCGGCGCAGCAGGCGGTGCGCTTTGTGACGATGTGGGGCTGTGCCGCCGCTAACCCAGCGCAATACGTAAAAATTCAAATCGCCGCGTGTGGGGAAGCGCCCCGCACGCGGCTTTTTGTTTGAGACAGACGGCCAGCTTGGCCCAAAAGGAAGGAACGTGAACCCATGTTCAAAAAAATTCTGATTGCCAACCGTGGCGAAATCGCCTGTCGCGTCATCAAAACCGCGCGCAAAATGGGCATCGCCACTGTGGCGATCTATTCCGATGCGGATCGCAACGCGCTGCATGTGCAAATGGCAGATGAGGCGGTGCATATCGGCCCCGCCCCCGCCAATGAAAGTTATATCGTCATCGATAAGGTGATGGCAGCCATCAAGGCAACGGGTGCCGAGGCCGTGCATCCCGGCTATGGGTTCTTGTCCGAAAATAAGAAATTCGCCGAAGCCCTTGAGGCTGCAGGCGTGGCCTTTATCGGGCCACCTGCAGGCGCGATTGAGGCCATGGGGGATAAGATCACCTCAAAGAAACTCGCCAAAGAGGCAGGAGTCTCAACTGTTCCGGGCTATATGGGGCTGATTGAAGATGCTGAAGAAGCTGTGAAAATCAGCAATGAGATCGGCTATCCCGTGATGATCAAGGCCTCCGCAGGCGGCGGCGGCAAGGGGATGCGCATTGCATGGAATGATGACGAGGCACGCGAAGGGTTCCAATCCTCCAAGAATGAAGCGGCCAATTCCTTTGGGGATGACCGCATCTTTATCGAGAAATTCGTAACCCAGCCGCGCCATATCGAAATTCAGGTTCTCGCCGATGGTCACGGCAATTGCGTCTATTTAGGCGAGCGCGAATGTTCAATCCAACGCCGCAACCAAAAAGTGATCGAAGAAGCCCCCTCGCCCTTCTTGGATGAGGCCACCCGCAAATCCATGGGCGAGCAGGCCGTGGCCTTGGCCCAAGCAGTGAATTACACCAGCGCAGGCACAGTTGAATTTATTGTCGATGGCAATCGCAATTTCTACTTCCTTGAAATGAACACCCGTTTGCAGGTGGAGCATCCTGTGACCGAGTTGATCACGGGCGTTGATCTGGTCGAGCAGATGATCCGTGTCGCCTATGGCGAGAAACTGCCTTTCTCGCAAAAGGATGTGACGCTGACAGGTTGGGCCATGGAAAGCCGCCTCTATGCAGAAGACCCGTATCGGAACTTCTTGCCTTCAATCGGCCGCCTGTCCCGCTATCGCCCCCCTGTCGAAGTGGCTGCGGGGCCGCTGTTGGAAAGTGGCAAATGGCAGGGCGATGCCCCCAAGGGCGATACGGCGACACGCAACGATACGGGCGTCTACGAAGGCGGCGAAATCAGCATGTATTACGACCCGATGATCGCCAAGCTGTGCACTTGGGCCCCAACGCGGGCAGAGTCCATCGAGGCCATGCGCCACGCCCTAGACGGATTCGAGTTGGAGGGGATTGGCCACAACCTGCCCTTCCTCTCTGCCGTAATGGATCATCCGAAATTCGTGTCAGGTGATATGACCACGGCCTTTATCGCCGAGGAATATCCCGAAGGCTTCGAAGGCGTGACCTTGCCTGAGGATCAAATGCGCCGTGTCGTGGCCGCCGCAACCGCAATGTATCGCGTCAGCGAAATCCGCCGCACCCGCGTGTCGGGTCGGATGGACAATCACGAGCGTGTGGTTGGCAATCACTGGGTTGCGCGCATGGGTGAAACAGAATGGTCTGTGACCATTACGGCAGATCATGACGGGGCCACAATTCGCTTTGATGATGGTCAAGACATACGAGTGACATCGGATTGGCGGCCTGGAACGATGTTGGCAAAACTGACTGTTGATGGCAGCCCATTGACTGTGAAAGTGTCAAAAATTCCGCAGGGCTTCCGCGTGCGCACGCGCGGCGCGGATTTCAAACTGTTCATTCGCAGCCCGCGCCAAGCCGAGCTTGCGCGCCTGATGCCTGAAAAGCTGCCCCCAGATACTTCGCGCCTTCTGCTTTGCCCAATGCCAGGATTGATGGTGAAACTCAGCGTTGAGGAAGGCCAAGAAGTGCAAGAGGGTCAGGCCCTTTGCACAGTTGAGGCCATGAAGATGGAAAACATCCTCCGCGCTGAGCGCAAGGGTGTTGTGGCCAAGATCAACGCCGCAGCAGGCGACAGCCTTGCGGTCGATGATGTGATAATGGAGTTCGTATAAATGACCCTTGCCGCCCAAAGCCTAGCGGTTGCGCAACTCGTCCTGACGCAGGGCGAAATTGTCAATCGCGCGGGTCAGTTCGCGCACATCGCGCGGGCTGGGGCGGCGCAGGCCGACACGGCCATCTTTCTGCAAAATCACGACTGCAAAACCACGCGGGCGCAAGGTGCTGCGAATGTCACTTTGGCCATCGGGGTCAGTGTCGATGATCACGACAACATCGCGCTCCAACAACGGGGCGGGGCGCGCCGCAAGCCGCGCCATTTGTTCCGCAAACCGCGGATCGGCCTCGGTGTCGGCGAAAACAATCAGCGGTCGCGCCGTCCACAGATAGTCATCCAGACTGACATCTTCGGCCCGCAAAATCGGCAACTCCCCCCCCTCATCGGCCCATGCGCCATTGGGGGCGAGTGCCATCCAGACTGTAATCACAAAGGAAAGAACCCGTTTCATCACGCCTCCTGCTGATGAAAGACATATAGGGCCTAAGCCACGAAACCAAAGGCCGAAGCTACGAGAAACTGCGCCAAACAAGCATTTCCGCCACAAGGATTTGCGCCGCAGATGAAGGACAGAGGAAGACGGATATGACTGTGACCAAAAAAGACTGGCAAGAGCTCGCCTCGAAAGAATTGCGCGACAAGCCGCTTGAGAGTTTGAACAAGGAAACGCTTGAGGGGATCACTGTCCAACCGCTTTACACCCAAGAGGACATCCAAGACTTGCCCCATATGGGGAATTTACCCGGATTTGCGCCCTTCACGCGGGGGGTAAAGGCCACGATGTATGCGGGCCGCCCTTGGACGATCCGCCAATATGCGGGTTTCTCAACTGCCGAAGAGTCAAACGCCTTCTATCGCAAGAACCTTGCAGCGGGGCAGCAGGGCGTCTCGGTCGCCTTCGACCTCGCCACCCATCGCGGCTATGACAGCGACCACCCCCGTGTCGAGGGGGATGTCGGCAAAGCAGGCGTGGCCATCGACAGCGTTGAAGATATGAAAATCCTCTTTGATGGCATCCCGCTCGATCAAGTGTCGGTGTCGATGACGATGAACGGGGCCGTTATCCCCATCTTGGCCAATTTCATCGTAGCAGGCGAGGAGCAAGGCGTGTCCCGAGCCGCCCTGTCTGGCACGATCCAGAATGACATCCTCAAAGAATTCATGGTGCGTAACACCTATGTATATCCACCAGAGCCCTCGATGCGGATAGTGGCGGATATCATCGAATATACCTCCAATGAGATGCCAAAATTCAATTCGATCTCAATCTCAGGCTATCACATGCAAGAGGCAGGCGCCAATTTGGTGCAGGAATTGGCCTATACTTTGGCCGATGGCCGCGAATATGTGCGCGCTGCGATTGCGCGCGGCATGAATGTCGACAAATTCGCGGGCCGTCTCAGCTTTTTCTTTGCCATTGGCATGGATTTCTTCATGGAAATCGCCAAGCTACGTGCCGCGCGCCTGCTCTGGTCGCGGATCATGGACGAGTTTGACCCCAAAGATCCCCGCTCGAAAATGCTGCGCACCCATTGCCAGACTTCAGGCGTAAGCCTGCAAGAGCAAGACCCCTATAACAACGTGATCCGCACGGCCTATGAGGCCATGTCAGCGGTCTTGGGCGGGACGCAAAGCCTTCATACCAATGCGCTTGATGAAGCGATTGCGCTGCCCACCGAATTCTCGGCGCGTATCGCGCGCAACACGCAATTGGTGCTGCAAGAAGAAACACGCGTGACCGATGTGGTCGACCCGCTTGCTGGGTCTTACTATGTCGAAAAGCTCACCCATGACCTCGCCGAAGCTGCTTGGAAACTGATTGAGGAAGTTGAAGATATGGGCGGCATGACCAAAGCTGTGGCTTCGGGTCTGCCGAAATTGCGGATCGAGGAATCCGCCGCCAAACGCCAAGCCATGATTGATCGTGGCCAAGAGGTGATCGTTGGCGTCAACAAATATCGCAAAGAAAAAGAAGACCAGATCGACATTCTCGAAGTCGATAATGACAAGGTGCGCGCGTCACAAATCGCGCGGCTTGAGCATATCCGCGCCACCCGAGATGGGGCGGCGGTTGAGGCGGCTTTGGCCGAATTGACCCGCCGCGCAGCAGAGGGCGGCAACCTTCTCGAAGCGGCCGTTGATGCGGCACGCGCAAGGGCCAGCGTAGGAGAGATCAGCATGGCGATGGAGAAAACATTCGGGCGTCACCGCGCCGAGGTCAAAACTCTCGCAGGGGTCTATGGCGCGGCCTATGAAGGCGATGCGGGCTTTGCACAAATTCAAAAAGATGTCGAAACTTTCGCAGAGGAAGAAGGCCGCCGCCCCCGCATGTTGGTGGTCAAAATGGGCCAAGACGGCCATGATCGTGGCGCCAAGGTGATCGCCACGGCCTTTGCTGATATAGGCTTTGATGTGGATGTCGGCCCCTTGTTCCAAACGCCCGATGAGGCGGCCCAAGATGCCATCGACAATGACGTCCATGTGGTGGGCATTTCCAGTCAGGCGGCAGGTCACAAGACCCTAGCACCCAAATTGATCGCCGCACTTAAGGCGCAAGGTGCCGAGGAAATCATCGTCATTTGCGGCGGCGTGATCCCGCAGCAAGATTACGACTTCCTCAAGGCTGCAGGGGTCAAGGCAATCTTTGGGCCTGGCACGAACATCCCCGCCGCAGCCGCCGATATTCTGCGCCTTATTCGCGAGGCACGGGGATAGTTTTGCAGCGCGCCTTTGGCGAAACCCCTTGAACCACAGGCAGCAATGCCGCAGATGTGAGGAAAGGGAAGTCTGGTTCAAAGGCGCGCGCAATCAATGGCATTGCCAATCAAACAACAAGCAGCGATTTGGGGTGGCATTATTGCCGTCTTTTTGGCGCTGTTATGGTTCTTGGGTGATGTCATTCTGCCCTTTTTGACAGGGGGGGCGATTGCCTATTTTCTTGATCCTCTCGCAGATCGGCTTGAGAAATGGGGGCTTGGTCGTGCGGCGGCTACAACCGTGATCTCCTTGGTTGCGCTTTTGGTGGTCGTGGCAGGTATTTTTGTGATCGTTCCACTTTTGGTGGCGCAAGCCACGGCGTTAATCCAATCCGCACCGCAAATATTCAGCGAATTGCAGGCCTTTTTGACCCAACAGTTTCCGTCATTGATGGATGATGGATCGCCTTTGCGCCAATCCTTGGTCTCGGTCGGCCAGACCATTCAGGCGCGCGGGGGCGAATTGCTCAATACGGCTCTCAGTTCAGCAATCAACGTAGTAAACGCGATCGTGTTTATGGTCGTTGTGCCTGTTGTCGCCTTTTACATGTTGCTCGATTGGGATCATATGGTGGCCCGTATCGATGAATTGCTGCCCCGCGACCATCGCCCCGTGATCCGTCAAATCGCCGCTGATGTGGATCGCACTTTGGCAGGGTTTGTGCGGGGGCAAGGCACAGTGTGTCTCATCTTGGGCACATTTTATGCCATCGCGCTCATGGTCGTTGGCTTGCAATTTGGGCTTGTGGTGGGTTTGATTGCAGGGCTTTTGACCTTTATCCCCTATGTTGGCGCTTTGGTGGGGGGGCTTTTATCCATAGGGCTTGCCCTTTTCCAATTCTGGGGAGATTGGTGGAGCATCGCAGCCATCGCAATCATCTTTCAGGTCGGACAGATGCTTGAGGGCAATGTATTGACCCCGAAACTGGTCGGCTCCTCCGTTGGGTTGCATCCCGTTTGGCTGATCTTCGCGCTCTCGGCCTTTGGGGCGGTGTTTGGCTTTGTCGGGCTTCTGGTTGCTGTGCCTGTGGCCGCAGTGATCGGCGTTTTGGTGCGCTTTGCCATAACCCGCTATCAGGCAAGCCTGCTCTATCGCGGGCTTGAACCCCCTCAGGACGACTGACATGGCCAAACAGATGCAATTTGATCTGCCCTATCGCGCAGCTATGGGGCGGCAAGATTTCTTTCTTTCCCCCTGCAACGCGGTTGCGGTCGCGGGCATTGACGCGTGGCACCATTGGCCCTTGTCAAAAATGATCTTGATCGGGCCTGAAGGCGCGGGAAAAACCCACCTCGCCCATGTGTTTGCGGCACAATCAGGGGCGCTGATCCACAACGCAACGGGGCTGCAAGAGGCAGACATCCCAAAACTCATGCAAGCCTGTGCTTTGGTGATTGAAGATTGCGACCAAATCGCAGGCGATGCTGCGCGTGAGGAAATGCTGTTTCACCTGCACAACGATGCAGCCACCCGTCAAGCGCCACTCTTGCTGACCGCTCGCGACAAGCCAGAGGCCTGGGGCATCGCCCTGCCCGATCTTGAGAGCCGCTTGCGTCAGGCCGATCTGCTGCGCCTTGAGGCCCCAGATGATGCGGCCTTAATGGCGGTCACGATGAAACTGGCCCATGACCGCGGCATCAGCCTGCCTGCATCAGTCCTACATTACGCGCTGCCCCGCATTGAGCGCAGTTTCAAAGCCGTGATCGATTTTGTGATAGAACTTGATCAACAAGCCCTTTCTGAAGGAAAATCCCCAAGCCTTTCGCATGCCCGTGCAATCCTTGGGATGGAGGGGTGAGCCAATGTTGACTGTCATTGAATTGTGATAGAGAGCCAGTAAAGACGCAGGCATGACACATTTTACAGATTTCCTGAATGCCCCCATGCCTGATCCCGTGACCCTTCCTGAGCGGGAGATCACGGGGCCTAGCCGTTATTTCAACCGCGAATTGAGTTGGTTGGCCTTTAATTGGCGCGTTTTGGATGAGGCGGAAAATCCGCGTGTTCCCCTGCTTGAGCGGGTGCGCTTTGTGTCAATCTCGGCAAGCAATCTGGACGAGTTCTACACTGTGCGCGTGGCAGGTTTGCGCGAATTGGCCCATAGTGGCAACACAACCCCATCTGACGATGGGCGCACTGCGATTGAACAGCTCAAGCTCATCAACGCAGATGCGCGCAAATTGATGACCTATCAACAACAGGTGTGGCGCAAGCTGAAATCCGAATTAGAGGCCGAAAAGATCACGGTCTGCACCCGCGCCAATCTCAAGGCGCGCGACAAGGCAGATCTTGAAGAGATTTTCATCCGCCGCGTCTTTCCAATCTTGTCGCCCTTGGCGATTGACCCCGCGCATCCGTTTCCCTTCATCCCAAACGAGGGGTTTGCCCTCGCCCTCCAGATGAAGCGTAGCAAAGATGGGCGGATGTTATCGGCGCTGCTGCCAATCCCTGCGCAAATTGATCGCTTCATTCGACTGCCCGCCGCAGAAGGCCAAGCGCGGTTCTTGCCCCTTGAAGAGCTGCTGCTGCTGCATCTTGGCAAATTATTTCCTGGCTATGAGTTGACAGGTTCCTGCACCTTCCGCGTCCTGCGCGACAGCGATTTGGAGGTTGAGGAAGAAGCCGAAGATTTGGTGCGTGAATTTGAAACCGCCCTCAAACGCCGCCGCCGTGGCGAAGTGGTGCGCCTTCAAATCAGCGCGGGCGCGCCCGAAGATCTGCGCGATGAGATCATCGACCAATTGGGCGTGGATGACACTGAGATTGTCGAAGTGCGCGGCATGATTGGCCTTGTGCATCTCAAGGAGTTGGTGATTGACGAGCGGCCCGATTTGCTGTGGCCCGCCTTTGCCCCGCGCGTGCCAGAACGGGTGCAGGATTTTGAAGGCGATATGTTCGCCGCAATCCGCCAAAAAGATATGCTTTTGCATCACCCCTATGAAACCTTTGACATGGTGATCCGCTTCCTCGCACAGGCCGCGCGCGACCCGAATGTTGTGGCGATCAAACAGACGCTGTATCGCACCTCAAATGAAAGCCCGATTGTGGCGGCCCTGTGTGAAGCGGCGGAAAACGGCAAGTCAGTTACGGCCCTTGTGGAGTTGAAAGCCCGTTTTGACGAGGCCGCCAATATTCGGCAGTCACGCAAACTCGAGCGCGCAGGCGCCCATGTGATCTATGGCTTCATCAACTATAAAACCCATGCCAAGATCAGCTCGGTTGTGCGCCGTGAGGGTGACCGATTGGTGACCTATACCCATTATGGGACAGGCAATTATCACCCGATCACGGCGCGAATTTACACTGACCTTAGCCTCTTTACCTGTGACGATTCTTTGGGGCGCGATGCGGTCAAAGTGTTTAATTATGTAGGCGGCTATGCCGAACCTGAGGGGCTGGAAAACCTGTCCATCTCGCCCATCAACCTAAAATCGCGCATCTTAGAGGAAATCGATGCCGAGATTGCCCATGCAAAAGCGGGTCGCCCTGCGATGATGTGGGCCAAGATGAACAGTCTCATCGATCCCGATGTGATTGACGCGCTCTATCGCGCATCTCAGGCTGGGGTGCGAATTGATCTGGTGCTGCGCGGCATTTGCGGCTTGCGTCCCAATATCAAAGGGCTGTCTGAAAATATCCGCGTCAAATCTATCGTGGGCCGCTTTCTCGAACATTCCCGTATCGTTTGCTTTGGAAATGGGGCGGGGCTGCCTTCGAAAAAGGCGCGGGTCTATATTTCTTCAGCTGACTGGATGGGCCGCAATCTCGGTCGCCGCGTAGAGACTTTGGTCGAATGTAAAAACCCGACTGTAAAGGCGCAGATTGTCAGCCAAATTATGGCGGCGAATATGGCAGATGTCGCGCAATCTTGGATGTTGCAGCCTGATGGAAGTTTCCTGCGCCCTGACCTCAGCGTGATTGACCAACCCTTCAACTGTCACCGCTTTTTTATGGAAAACCCATCCCTTTCAGGGCGGGGGTCTGCGGGGGCAAATGATGTGCCCGAATTGACCCATACAGAAGATTGACGCAAGACCACGCTTTGTGAAACAACCAATTCCATGAGTATCGTGGCGCCCGCTGAGAAATCCGAATTGGTGGTTGAGGATCATCCTGAATGGGGGCCTTTCGGCGCGCCCCTTTTTGATGCCGATCATGCCCGTTCGCTCTCTCGGGTGGGGGTTATCGACATCGGCTCAAACTCTGTGCGGATGGTAGTGTTTGATGGGGCCGCCCGCAGCCCTGCCTATTTCTACAATGAAAAAATTCTCTGTGGTTTAGGGGAAGGCTTTGCAGAAACGGGGCGCTTAAACCCAGAAGGCCGCCAGCGCGCCCTTGTCGCGCTGCGCCGCTTTGCCACGCTGTGCAAGGGCATGGGGGTGGCACCTCTTTTGACTGTGGCCACTGCGGCGGTGCGCGATGCTCAAGATGGCGCGGACTTCCGCAAAGATGTGCTTGATCAAACAGGCCTCGCGATCCGCATCGTAACAGGCGAAGAGGAGGCCCGTCTTTCTGCGCAGGGCGTTCTCTTGGGGTGGCCCGGAGCCTATGGGTTGATCTGCGATATTGGTGGCTCATCAATGGAATTGGCCGCCCTTGAAGGCGGCGGCAGCATCGGGCGGCGCAGATCGGTGGATCTTGGGCCGCTGAAGCTGATGGGGATCACAGGCGGCAAACGCGCAATCAAGGCGCATATCAAAGCACGCATTGCGGAGCTCAAGGCTGAATTTCCCGAAGATCACCAAAGGCTGTTCTTAGTCGGCGGATCATGGCGCGCTATCGCGCGGATCGATATGGAGCGGCGCGGCTACCCGCTTAAGGTTTTGCATGAATATCGCATGACGCCAAAGGCCATTCTTGAAACGATTAAATATATTGCCAAGACCGATATCGAGACGCTGCGCGCACAGACAGGCACCAGTCTTGAACGTCTGCGCCTTGTGCCCCTTGCGGCGATCGTGCTGAAGGAATTGCTGCGGCAGTTGAAACCACGCGATGTGGCCATCTCAAGCTATGGTATCCGCGAAGGTCTGCTCTATGAACAAATGTCCGAAGAGCTGCGCCAACGCGACCCGCTGATCGAGGCCGCCCGCCACGCCGAGGCCATGTCAGCCCGCATTCCAGGGTTTGGGCGCAAACTCTATCATTTTGTTGAGCCGCTTTTTCCACGGGCAAAGCCCGCAAAAAAGCGACTGATCCGTGCGGCGTGCTTGCTGCATGATGTCTCATGGCGCGCGCATCCCGACTATCGGGCCGAGACATGTTTTGACAATGCAACGCGCGCCAATTTGGGCGGGCTCGCCCATTGGGAACGCGTCTATTTGGGTCTTGCCCTGTTGCATCGGTATAAATCGAACCGCGAGGCGACACATTTTGACACCAATCTCTTGACCCTCTTGCCCGAGACCGAGGTGCAAGAGGCCGAGATTTTGGGGCGCGCCATGCGCTTTGGAGCGATGCTGACCTTGGAAAAACCGCTGGATCATTGCTATCTCGAAGTGAACAGGCGGCGCAAAAAATTGATCCTACATTTGCTCAGCGATGCGGCGGATGACCTGTTTGGCGAAGTCGCCCAAGCACGTTTCGGGGCTTTAGCCTTGTCTATGGGTCTTACGCCCGCCATCACCGATGAGCGCAACAGCCGATGATCCGCGCCAAACCCCGTTTGGCCGTGCGCGGCCTGTTGGTGGTGGCAGATAAGCTGTTGCTTGTGAATGCCTATAAGGGGCGTGAAGGGGCGCTGTATTGCGCCCCAGGCGGTGGGGTTGAGGCAGGCCAATCCCTGCCCGAAAACCTGCAGCGCGAGTTTCACGAAGAAACGGGGCTGACAGTTGAGGTAGGGGCACCCTGCTTGGTCAACGAGTTCCACGACCCTCACGGCACATTTCATCAGGTCGATATTTATTTTCATGTGACCCATATCGCAGGCAATCTTACGGGA